>NZ_JBWKEI010000002.1:0-837973 GCF_056435525.1 Streptomyces sp. NPDC043908
GACGCCGTCAGCTCCGCGATCTGCTGCAACGTCGCCCCGACATCCGACGTCCGCGTCGTCGTCATCGACTGCACCGACACCGGCGCGTCACCGCCGACCGCCACGGATCCCACCTGGATCTGACGGCTCTTGCGACGCTCGGCCAGCCTGGTCGGAACGGACGGCATTCCCAGTGAAATCGCAGTCATCTGCTGTGCAACCCCAAGGTGTGGATCAAGGTCCCGAGATCGGCGGGCTCCAGCCTTCGAGGTTACGGCACCCCGGGGCGCGCGAGCACACCGTGCCCCGCGGTTCACCGAAAGGGACGGCCCGGGCACGTTGAGCGCCCGGGCCGTCCCGTACTCCCGTACGACCGCTAGGAGATCTTCACCGGGTTCACCACGTCCGCGACCAGCACGAGCAGGGTGAAGCAGATGAAGATCCCGGCCACCACGTACGCGACCGGCATGAGCTTCGCCACGTCGAACGGGCCCGGGTCGGGGCGCTTGAAGACGCGGGCGACCGTGCGGCGCAGCGACTCCCACAGCGCGCCCGCGATGTGCCCGCCGTCCAGCGGCAGCAGCGGCAGCATGTTGAAGAGGAACAGGGAGAGGTTGAACCCCGCGACCAGGAACAGCATCATCGCGATCTGGTTCTCCGGCGGGATGTCGAGGGTGAACACCTCGCCGCCGACCCGGGCCGCGCCGACCACGCCCATCGGGGAGTCGGCCTTGCGCTCCTCGCCGTTGAAGGCCGCGTTCCACAGGTCCGGGACCTTGGAGGGGATCGCGACCAGCGACTTCACGCCCGAGCGCATCATGTCGCCCATCCGGTCCACGGACTCGCCGAAGGACTGCTGGACGATCCCGGTGGCGGGGCTGAAGCCGAGGAAGCCCGCCGAGGTGGTGCCGGAGGTGTAGTTGCCGGAGCCGTCGATCCTGGCGACGTCGTTCTTGATCAGGCTGGCGTGCAGATCCACCGGCCTGCCGTCGCGCTGGACGGTGATCGTGGCCGGGCCGATCGTGTCGCGGATGTGCTTCTGGAGCGCCGACCAGTCGCCGACCTTCTCGCCGTTGAACGCGACGATCTTGTCGCCCGCCTTCAGACCGGCCTGCTTCGCCGGGGCCACCGGGTCGGAGGACTTGCAGGTGTCGCGCTGCTCCTTCTGCGAGATCACGCAGTCGGAGACCTTGCCCACCTGGGTGGTCTGGGTGTTGACGCCGAACGTCATCATCACGCCGAAGAAGATCGCCACGGCGAGGATCAGGTTCATGAACGGCCCGGCGAACATCACGATCACGCGCTTCCACGGCTTGCGCGTGTAGAACAGCCGCGTCTCGTCGCCCGGCTGGAGCTCCTCGAAGGCCGCCGAGCGGGCGTCCTCGATCATGCCGCGCCAGGGCGACGTGGAGCGTGCGGCGATCCGCCCGTCCTCGCCGGGCGGGAACATGCCGATCATGCGGATGTATCCGCCGAGCGGGACCGCCTTGATGCCGTACTCGGTGTCGCCCTTCTTCCGCGACCAGATGGTCGGGCCGAAACCGACCATGTACTGCGGCACCCGGATGCCGAACATCTTGGCCGTGGAGAGGTGGCCCAGTTCGTGCCACGCGATCGAGACGAGCAGGCCGACCACGAAGACGACTATGCCGAGGACCGTCATCAGAATCGTCATGCGCGCGCCTCCGCTGTCGCCTTCACCGCGAGTTCCCGGGCCCGGGCCCGTGCCCAGGTCTCCGCTTCCAGGACGTCCGAGACCGTGAGTGAGGTTCCCGCGGCGGGGGTGCCGTGCTCGGCCACCACCTCTGTGACCGTATCCATGATTCCGTTGAAAGGCAGCCGTCCCGCGAGGAAAGCGTCCACGCACTCCTCGTTCGCGGCATTGAACACCGCCGGAGCCGTGCCCCCCAGCTTCCCGACGTGCCGGGCGAGTCCCACCGAGGGGAAGGCCTCGGTGTCCAGCGGGAAGAACTCCCAGCTCGACGCCTTGGTCCAGTCGAAGGCCGGGGCCGCGTCGGGCACCCGCTCGGGCCAGCCGATGCCGATGGCGATGGGGCCCCGCATGTCGGGCGGGGTGGCCTGGGCGAGCGTGGAGCCATCGGTGAACTCGACCATGGAGTGCACGTACGACTGCGGGTGCACGACGACCTCGATGCGCTCGAAGGGGATGTCGTACAGCAGGTGCGCCTCGATGACCTCCAGGCCCTTGTTCACCAGGGTGGCCGAGTTGATCGTGATCACCGGGCCCATGGCCCAGGTGGGGTGCGCCAGGGCGTCCTCGGGGGTCACGTCCGCCAGCTGAGCGCGCGTACGGCCGCGGAAGGGGCCGCCGGAGGCGGTGACCACCAGCTTGCGTACGTCGGCGCGGGTGCCGGCGGCGAGGGCCTGGAAGAGGGCGGCGTGCTCGGAGTCGACCGGGATGATCTGGCCCGGCTCGGCGAGCGCCTTCACCAGGGGGCCGCCGACGATCAGCGACTCCTTGTTGGCCAGCGCCAGGGTCCGGCCCGCCTCCAGGGCGGCCAGGGTGGGCGCGAGGCCGATGGAGCCCGTGATGCCGTTGAGGACGGTGTGGCACTCGGAGGCGGCGAGCCCGCTGGCCGCGTCGGGCCCGGCGAGGATCTCGGGCAGCGGCTCGGTGCCGTACCTCTCCTTCAGCGCCTCGCGCAGCGCGGGCACCGCGTCCGTCCGGGCGACCGCGACCGCGCGGACCCGCAGCCGGCGCGCCTGCTCGGCCAGGAGCGCGACCCGTCCGCCCGACGCGGCGAGCGCGGTGACGCGGAACCGGTCGGGGTTGCGCAGCACCAGGTCGATGGCCTGGGTGCCGATGGACCCGGTGGAGCCGAGGACGACGATGTCCCGGCGGCCTTCGGCGGGATCGAAGGCGATGTGCGGGTCGGCGAGGGGGGCTGGGCTGTCGCTCATCCCCCCATTCTTGCCGCATCCGCTGTGCGCCGGGACAGCACTCCCCCCGTGCGGGGGCCGCGCGGGGTGTTCCGGGGGCGCCGGGACACCGGGGAGCGCGGCTCTCCCGGTGCCCCAACGGCCCGGTGGATTCAGCGGATCGGGCGGTGGACGTTGTCCCGCTCGGCGGGCCCCGGGGTGGCGTCGGCGATCCACGGGCCGTCGCCGGACGGGTCGACGACGCCCTCCTCCAGCCAGGTGTACGACCCGGCCAGCACCCCGGTGACGACCTTGCGGTCGAGGTCGTCGGTGTTGGCCCACAGCCGCTCGAAGAGCTCGTCCACCCGGATGCGGGCCTGGCGGCAGAAGGCGTCGGCCAGCTGGTGGGCCTCGCGGCCGTGGGTGCCGCTGGTGCGCAGCAGCTCCGCCCGTACGCAGGCGGCGCTCATCGCGAACAGTTCGGCGCCGATGTCCACGATCCGGCCGAGGAAGCCCTGCTTGGTCTCCATCCGGCCCTGCCAGCGCGACATGGCGTAGAACGTGGAGCGGGCCAGCTTGCGCGAGGACCGCTCGACGTACCGCAGGTGCTGCGCCAGACCCTCGAACTCGCTGTAGGAGTTGGGCAGTTGGCCGGGGCCGGAGAGCAGCTTGGGCAGCCAGCGGGCGTAGAAGGCGGCGGCGCCCGCGCCCGCCCTGGCCTTGTCGGGCAGCTTCTTGTCCGGGTCGATCAGATCGCCCGCGACGGAGAGGTGGGCGTCGACGGCCTCCCGGGCGATCAGCAGGTGCATGATCTCCGTGGAGCCCTCGAAGATGCGGTTGATGCGCAGATCGCGCAGGATCTGCTCGGCCGGTACGGCCCGCTCGCCCCGGGCGGCCAGCGAGTCGGCGGTCTCGAAGCCGCGTCCGCCGCGGATCTGGACCAGCTCGTCGGCCATCAGCCAGGCCATCTCGGAGCCGTAGAGCTTGGCGAGGGCCGCCTCGATCCGGATGTCGTTGCGGTCCTCGTCGGCCATCTGCGAGGACAGGTCGAGCACGGCCTCCAGGGCGAAGGTGGTGGCCGCGATGAACGAGATCTTGGCTCCGACGGCCTCGTGCCGGGCGATCGGCTTGCCCCACTGCTCGCGCGCCGCCGACCACTCCCGGGCGATCTTCAGACACCACTTGCCCGCGCCGACGCACATCGCCGGCAGCGACAGACGGCCGGTGTTCAGGGTGGTCAGGGCGATCTTCAGCCCGGCGCCCTCGGGGCCGATGCGGTGGGAGGCGGGGACGCGGACCTGGTGGAAGCGGGTCACCCCGTTCTCGATGCCGCGCAGGCCCATGAAGGCGTTGCGGTTCTCCACGGTGACGCCCGGCGAGTCCGCCTCGACGACGAAGGCCGTGATGCCGCCCTTGTGCCCCTCGGACCTGGGCACCCGGGCCATGACGACCAGCAGGTCCGCGACGACGCCGTTGGTGGTCCACAGCTTCACGCCGTCCAGGACGTAGGCGTCGTCGCCGTCCGGGACCGCCGAGGTGGCCAGCCGCGCCGGGTCCGAGCCGACGTCCGGTTCGGTGAGCAGGAAGGCGGAGATGTCCGTACGGGCGCAGCGCGGCAGGAACGTGTCCTTCTGCTCCTGGGTGCCGAAGAGCTTCAGCGGCTGCGGTACGCCGATCGACTGGTGCGCCGAGAGCAGGGCGCCGATCGCGGGGCTGGCGGAACCGGCCAGCGCGAGGGCCTTGTTGTAGTACACCTGGGTGAGGCCGAGGCCGCCGTACTTGGTGTCGATCTTCATCCCGAGGGCGCCGAGCTCCTTGAGCCCGTTGATCACCTCGTCCGGGATGCGCGACTCGCGCTCGATGAGGGCGCCGTCGATCTTCGTCTCGCAGAAGTCCCGCAGCTTGGCGAGGAACGCCTCGCCGCGCTCCGCGTCCTCGCCCGCGGGCAGCGGATGCGGGTGGATGAGGTCGAGCCGGAAACGCCCGAGGAAGAGTTCCTTCGCGAAGCTCGGCTTGCGCCAGTCCTGCTCGCGCGCGGCTTCGGCGACCCGGCGCGCCTCGCGCTCCGAGACCTTGGGTGTGCCGTGTGGTGCGGTCATTGAGGGGTACTCCTCGCCGCGACGTTGTGCGGGGCGCGCACACGCACCCCGTTACCGGACAGTGCTACTCGTCCGTATGTACCCGATTCCCGCGCGGCCAGCCACCCCTGGGACGCGAAACGGCCGGAGCCCGCCGACGGGGCTCCGGCCGTTCGCGTACGTACGTCCTAGAGGGCGAGGCCGGTGAGGACCAGCACGCGCTCGTAGGTGTAGTCGTCCATGGCGTAGCGCACGCCCTCGCGGCCGACGCCGGAGGCCTTGGCGCCGCCGTACGGCATCTGGTCCGCGCGGTACGAGGGGACGTCGCCGATGATCACGCCGCCCACCTCCAGGGCGCGGTGGGCGCGGAAGGCGGTCTGCACGTTGTGCGTGAAGACGCCCGCCTGAAGGCCGTACTTGGAGGAGTTGACGGCCGCGAAGGCCTCCTCCTCGCCGTCCACCTTCTGCACGGTGAGGACCGGTCCGAAGACCTCCTCGCAGGCGAGGGTGGTGTCCGCCGGGACCTCGGTGAGGACGGTCGGGGCGTAGGAGGCGCCGTCGCGCTTGCCGCCCGCCAGCAGCTTCGCACCGGCCGAGACGGCCTCGTCGACCCAGGACTCCACGCGCCGGGCGGCGTCCTCGCTGACGAGGGGGCCGACGTCGGTGGATGCGTCGGAGGGGTCACCGGTGACCTGGGCCTCCACGGCGGCGACGATCTTCGGCAGCAGCCGGTCGTAGACGGCCGCGTCGGCGATCACGCGCTGCACGGAGATGCAGGACTGGCCGCCCTGGTAGTTGGAGAAGGTGGCGATACGGGACGCCGCCCAGTCCAGGTCCGCGTCCGAGGCGAAGTCGGCGAGGACGACGGCCGCGCCGTTGCCGCCGAGCTCCAGGGTGCAGTGCTTGCGCGGCACCGAGTCCATGATCGCGTAGCCGACCTTGTCGGAGCCGGTGAAGGAAATGACCGGCAGGCGCTCGTCCTGGACCAGGGCCGGCATCTTGTCGTTGGCGACCGGCAGGACGCTCCACGACCCGGCGGGCAGCTCCGTCTCGGCGAGCAGCTCGCCGAGGACGAGGCCGGACAGGGGGGTCGCCGGGGCGGGCTTGAGGATGATCGGCGCGCCGACGGCGATGGCCGGGGCGACCTTGTGGGCGCACAGGTTCAGCGGGAAGTTGAACGGCGCGATGCCCAGGACGACGCCCTTGGGGAAGCGGCGGGTCAGCGCGAAGCGGCCCTGGCCGCCGGCGTCGGTGTCGAGGCGCTGGGCCTCGCCGCCGTTGAAGCGCCGGGCCTCCTCCGCCGCGAACCGGAACACGGACACCGCGCGGCCGACCTCGCCGCGGGCCCACTTGATGGGCTTGCCGTTCTCGGCGGAGATCAGCTGGGCGATCTCCTCGGTGCGCTCGGTGAGGCGCTTGGAGACGTGGTCGAGGGCCGCGGCGCGTACGTGCGCGGGGGTCGCGGCGAACTCGTCGACCACGGCGTGCGCGGCGGCGACGGCCTCCTCGACCTGGGCCTCGGTCGGAACGCTCACCGTGCCGACCAGCCGGCCGTCCCAGGGGGAGGTGACGTCGAAGGTGTCCTCACCGGTGGCCTGGCGGCCGGCGAGCCAGAAGGCGTGGGTGGAAGTCATTGTGAATCCCGGCCCTTCCGAGGTTGGGGTGGTGGGTGGTGGGGTTCTGGTGCTGTTGCCTGCGCTTCCCACCGTAGGGGGGTGGGGGCGGGGGTGGGGTTGTCCGGGGTGGAGTGGTGCGGGTGTGGCGCGCTCCCTTTTGGAGGGCCCCTCCCCGCCCCTTCCCTAAACCCTCCGGGGGTGGGGGTGGGGGGTGGGGGCCTGCTTTCCCGGGGCTACGCCCCGACCCCCCGCTGCGGGGCCTGCGGCCCTGCGCCCCGGGGGGGTTCTTTTTGTCTGCGGGTGGGTGGCGGGCTGGTCGCGCAGTTCCCCGCGCCCCTGGGTGGCCGGGGGTTTCCTTTGTCTGCGGGTGGGTGGGGGCTTGTCGCGCAGTTCCCCGCGCCCCTTAAGGGGTCGGGGGTCGTCTGCGGGCCGGTGGGGGCTTGTCGCGCAGTTCCCCGCGCCCCTTATGGGCCGGGGGTCGTGTGCGGGTTGTCTGGGGCTGAGCGCGCAGTTCCCCGCGCCCCTGGGTGGTTAGGGGCGCGGGGAACTGCGCGAGCAACCCGCCACGGTCCGCAGGCGAAAACGCGGTTCGGGGCGCAGCCCCGTTGGGGGGCGGGGTGGAGCCACGCCGGAGGGCCAGGGGGTGGAGCCAGCCCCACCGCGCCCCGGAGGGTTCAGGGAACAGGGCGGGGGGGAAGGCTCACTCGGGCCGGGACGCCGTCGCCTTCAGGGCCAGCCACAGCTCCATCCGGACGTCCGGGTCGTCCAGGGACCGCCCCAGGATCTCCTCCACCCGCCGCATCCGGTACCGCAGCGTATGCCGGTGCACGCCGAGGTCCGCCGCCGCCGCGTCCCACTGGCCGTGGCGCGACAGCCACGCCCGCAGGGAGGCGACCAGGTCGCCCCGGCCCGTAGCGTCGTGCTCGTACAGCGCGCGCAGCATCCCGTCCGCGAACGCCCGTACCGCGTCCTCCGCCAGCAGCGGCACCAGCGAGCCCGCCACCAGCTCCTCGTGCTCGACCAGCGGGCGGCCCCGGCGCCGGGCCACCGACAGCGCCTGTTCGGCCTGCTTGTACGCGGACGCCGCCGCTATCGGCCCGGCGGGCGCGGACAGCCCGGCGACCAGTTCGGCGCCCTCCTCGGGGGTGAAGGAGACGCACGCGGCCACCGCGTCGCCCCCGTCGGCCGCGAGGACCACGAGGCGGTCGCCCTCGGGGACCACCAGGACCGCCTCCCCGGCCCGCGCCGCCGCCGACTCCATCGCCTCGGTGAGCGCCCCGAGGTCGGCCACCTCCCCCGCCCGCTCGGCGATGACGAGGCGGAAGGGGGCGTCGAGGAGCCCGCCGTAGAGGTCGCCCGCCACCGCCCGGGCGTGGTCCTGCTGCCCGGACAGCAGCATCCGCAGCACCGCCGCGCCCAGCCTCTGCTCGGCGAGCTGGAGGGCCCGGGTCCGTTCCGTGGTGAGGGTCAGCAGCGCGACCGCGGAGTGCACGGCGTACCGCTCGGCCGTCCCCAGCGGAGCCCCCGTACCGACCGCCAGCGCCCCGCGCACCCGCCGCCCCGTCCCCAGCGACTGGAGCTCTACGCGGTCGTCCGAGCCGCCGACCACCGCGCTGGCGGGGGCGGCCCGGTCGCGCAGCCGGGCCACGTCGGCGGTGAGCCGGGCCGCCCGCCGCCCCGCCCACTCGGGCCGCACCGCCACCACCGCGCCCGCGGTGTCGTACAGCGCGGCCCACCCGTCCACGTGCGCCGCGAGCCGGGCCAGCAGCTCACCGGGCCCCGCGAGCGCCGCCCGGGTCAGTTCGCGCTGGGCCTCGAAACCGGCGGTGACCGCCCGGTACTGGTCCGCCGCGATCGCCGCCGAGACCGCCTTGGAGATCGCCAGGAACGGGGTGCGGCGCGGCACCTCAAGCAGGGGGAAGTCCTCCGCGCGGGCCGCGTCGAGCAGCGCGTCCGGCACGGTGTCGTACGTGACGCCGATCGCGAAGCCGAGCCCGACCACCCCGGCGCCGGAGAGCCTGCGCACATAGCGGCGCATGGTCTGGGGGTCCTCGGCGTCCAGCGTCATCGCGGTGATGAGGAGGAGTTCGCCGCCCTCCATGTACGGGACGGGGTCGGCGAGCTCGCTGACGTGCGCCCAGCGCACCGGTGTGTCCAGCCGGTCCTCGCCCGCGCGCACGGTGAGCTTCAGCGCCGAGTGCTGGACCAGGGAGGCGAGGGTGGGCGGCATGGGGAGCTTCGACGACCTTCGGGGAGGGACCGGGGGAATGCGCCATCCCGTATGAACGGCGCACCCCGATTCTGCCAGGACGGCGGGGTCCCGGCGCCCCCTCAGCCCCGCAGGTCCACCAGGAGCGGCGGCGCGTGCTCGCCCCCGACCTCGGTGAGCGAGAGCACCGCGTGCCCGGCGGGCACCTGGTGGGCGAGCTGGGAGGCCGACCAGCGCTCCCGCTCGACCTTGCGGACGGTGACCGCGTCCCGGGTCACCGCCTTGCCGGTGGCCAGCTTGCGCAGCGAGTGCAGCGCGCGGGTGAGCGGCTGGTCGGCGAAGACGGCGTGCTGGGCGACCTCGGTCGTCTCGACCCACTCGGTGCCCCACAGCTGCGACAGGAGCTGCCCGTCCCAGGTGGTGACGCCCCGGAACGCCATGTGGCAGCCGACCGAGGCCAGCAGCGAGGTGTGCAGCCGTTCGGGCACGTCGGCCAGGGCGCGCAGGGTGAGCACCACCCCGGCGTTGGCCTGGCGCAGCCGCTGGAGGGCCCGTACCGAGCCCGCGGTCACCGCGTGCGTGGCGTCGTCCAGGACCAGGCAGGCGAAGAGCGAGCGGTCCTGGCGGGCCAGGGCGTTCGTCGTGAACTGGACCAGCAGCAGCCGGTTCAGCAGCCGCGCCGCCTCCGGGTGCGCCCGCTCGGGCAGGTCGACCCGGACCCGTACGGGATGCTCCAGGGCGCGCAGCGAGAACGGGCGGCTGTGGCCCGTGGTGTCGAAGAACGCGGCGAAGGCGGGCCGGTCCAGCGGGGCGAGCCGGTCGGCGAGGACCGGGCCCGGGTCGCCGGGCAGGCCGCTGTTCCGGGCGCGCGCGTCGAGTTCGCGGTGGAGCGCCGGGTGCGCGTCGCGGTCCAGGTCGGCGCGGAGCTCGTCGAGCGCGTCGCCGGCGCCGTCCAGGAGTTCGCGCAGCCGGGGCACCGAGGGGAAGCGGCCGTACGCGGCCCGGTAGGGCCCGAGGAGCTGGGCGAACGCGGTGGCGGCGCGCCGCACGTCGGCGTCGGGCAGGTCCCCGGCGCAGGCCTCGGCGAGCAGGGCGGCGGCCTCGTCGGGGTCGAGGGTGCCGCCGTAGAGGTCCAGGTCGTACGCGGAGGCGGGGTCGCCGGGCCGGACGATCACGTCGTACGCCTCGTCCGCGCCCAGCGGGGTGCCCGCGGCGCCGACGGCGACCACGGCGGCCTGCCCGGCCAGGGCCTGGAGCGCCAGCGACTCCACCACGGGCCGCACCAGGTGGCGGGTCTTGCCCGCGCCGGAGGGGCCGACGGCGAGCAGCGAGGTGCCGAGCGCCGCCGGGTCGACGGCCGCGCCGGCGCCCCGGCGGGCGGGCGGGTTGTGCTCCAGGTCCGCGTACCGGCCGATGCGCACCTGCGAGGTGAGCAGGTCGTGGGTGGCGGCGCGGGCGGGCAGGTCGCGGTCGCCGGAGGGGTGCAGACAGGCCCGTGCGCCGTCGCGCAGCACCGCGTCGGTGAAGGCCGTCAGCCGGGCCGGGTCGGCGACCACCGAGGTCCAGGCGCGGCGGATCCGGGCGCAGTCGACGTCGTTCATCCGGCCGCTCGCGGCGTCGGCGGCCAGCCGGTCGGCGGCGGTGTGCTGCCCGGCGTCGCGCAGCTGGGGCCAGTCGGCGGGGCCGCGGTCGGCGGGCGTCGCGCCCGGGGGCGCGGCCGGTGCGCGGCCGGTGCGTTCGCGCAGGAGCCCGGCCCAGTCGCCGGCCCGGCCGCACACGAACAGGGCGGCCGCGACCACCAGCAGGTGGTAGACGGTGGTCACCGTGTCGGTGGCGTCCTTGGTGGCCACCGGGTCGTCGCTGAAGATCCACGCGTGCGGGACCACGCCGAAGGCGAGGGCGTAGAAGGGGAGCCAGTCGTCGGCCCAGATCACGAACCAGGCCAGGGCGACGGCGACGAGCGCGGTGCGGACCGCGCGGGCGGGCTGCGGGTGGTCCACGGCGTACCGCCGGAAGACCTCGCGCCAGTTGCCGAAGTGTCCGAAGACGTAGATGAGCGCGACCGCGACCAGGCTGTTGTAGGCGGCGAGCGCGGTCAGCGCGGCCGGGGGCCGCGGGTGGAAGGGGGCCCACCAGTCGGACGGGGTGAACAGTTCCAGCGGCACCCTGCGGTGCGGTACGTACCCGTTGCGCCACAGCGACCAGGCGAGGACCGCCGCGAGCAGCGCGATCACCGCGCCGCCGAGCAGCGCCCGGTCCGGCACGCGGTGGACGGCCTCGGCGGGGCGCGGCCGGTGCCCGTACCGCCACAGCCCCGGTTCGGCGGCGGCGCGCGGGGTGCGCAGCCACTCCCCCAGCGCCGGGCGCCCGGGGGGCCCGGCGGGCTGCGGCGGGAAGGCGGGCGGCCGGGCCGGGACGGGCGGGGGCGCGGCAGGGCGCGGCACCGGCCGCGCCTCCGTGCCCCGCGCGTCGTGCGTGCCTTCGGTGTCCATCGACCCTTCGCCCCCTGACCAGCCAGGTCCGTAACCGAGTCCAGCGGCCAATCTAAACGCAACCGGGGGGCTACGGGGGGTCAGCGCGCGGCTGTTCGGGCCGGGTCTTCCTCCGCGGGCCGTGTGTGGCCGGCCGCGCGGTTCCCCGCGCCCCTGACTGTGCCCCTCCGGGGCACCCGCCGGATTGCCGCGCAGCGGCGTTCACAGGGGCGCAGGGAACTGCGCGACCAGCCCCCACCGGCCCGCGGACGAAGACCGGGCCCGCACCGCGGCGCTCGCTATGTCCGCGAAGGACAACGACACGGCTTCACCACTCCCCTACGGAGCATGCCCGCACCCCGCGCCGGGCCCTAGCCTGCGAAGAAAGCCAAGGAAGCGTCCAGAACACCCGCGTCCGCACACCCCCAGATCCTCCAGGAGCCCTCATGACCGCGATCCCGCAGGAGCGCCGCATCGTCACCGCGATCCCCGGCCCCAAGTCGCAGGAGCTGCAGGCCCGCCGCCTCGCCGCGGTCGCGGCCGGCGTGGGCTCCACCCTGCCCGTCTTCACCGCGCGCGCGGGCGGCGGCATCATCGAGGACGTCGACGGCAACCGTCTGATCGACTTCGGCTCCGGTATCGCCGTGACCTCCGTCGGCGCCTCCGCCGAGGCCGTCGTGCGCCGCGCCTCCGCGCAACTCGCGGACTTCACCCACACCTGTTTCATGGTCACGCCGTACGAGGGGTACGTCGAGGTCGCCGAGGCGCTCGCCGAGCTGACCCCGGGCGACCACGCCAAGAAGTCCGCCCTGTTCAACAGTGGCGCGGAGGCCGTCGAGAACGCGGTGAAGATCGCCCGTGCGTACACCAGGCGCCAGGCCGTCGTCGTCTTCGACCACGGTTACCACGGCCGTACCAACCTGACGATGGCGCTGACCGCCAAGAACATGCCGTACAAGAACGGCTTCGGCCCGTTCGCGCCCGAGGTGTACCGCGTCCCGGTCGCCTACGGCTACCGCTGGCCGACCGGTGCCGAGAACTGCGGCCCCGAGGCCGCCGCCCAGGCGATCGACAACATCACCAAGCAGATCGGCGCCGACAACGTCGCCGCGATCATCATCGAGCCGGTCCTCGGCGAGGGCGGCTTCATCGAGCCCGCCAAGGGCTTCCTGCCCGCGATCGCCAAGTTCGCCAAGGACAACGGCATCGTCTTCGTCGCCGACGAGATCCAGTCCGGCTTCTGCCGCACCGGCCAGTGGTTCGCGTGCGAGGACGAGGGCATCGTCCCGGACCTCATCACCACCGCCAAGGGCATCGCGGGCGGTCTGCCGCTCTCCGCCGTGACCGGCCGCGCCGAGATCATGGACGCCGCGCACGCGGGCGGCCTCGGCGGCACCTACGGCGGCAACCCGGTGGCCTGCGCCGGCGCCCTCGGTGCGATCGAGACCATGAAGGAGCTCGACCTCAACGGCAAGGCCAAGCGGATCGAGGAGGTCATGAAGGGCCGTCTGTCCGCCATGGCCGAGAAGTTCGACATCATCGGCGACATCCGCGGCCGCGGCGCCATGATCGCGATCGAGCTGGTCCAGGACCGCGCCACCAAGGAGCCGCACGCGGCCGCCGCCGCGGCGCTCGCCAAGGCCTGCCACGCGGAGGGCCTGCTGGTCCTGACCTGCGGCACCTACGGCAACGTGCTGCGCTTCCTGCCGCCGCTCGTCATCGGCGAGGACCTGCTGAACGAGGGCCTCGACATCATCGAGCAGGCCTTCGCCGCGCTCTGATCACAGGACGCGACCGCGGCCTGTGAAGAACGTGTGGGGGGCCGATGGCGGGATGGGAATCCGGCTGTCGGTCCCCCTCCCTCTGCCGTACGGTTTCTGCAGATGAGAGAAACACCTCGCCCGCGGGGAACCGCGAGCGGCTCCAGGGCGGCGCGTCCTCAGCCTCGTTCTGGTCGTGCCCTGGCGCACACCGCCGGTGCCTCTGGCTCCGGAACTCCTCACCGATCGGATGGCCGTCCGCCCCACACCCCCCGGGGCGTACGGCACACCGGTCCGACCGGCCGTCCCGGAATCTCCCCCCCTGTTCCGGGACGGCCGGCTTTCCTCCTCACCGCCTGCGCCGCTCTCGCGGCGCTCTTCGCGTTGCTGACCTGGCAGGTCGTCTCCGACGGCCCGCTGCGCCGGCTCGACGAGCGCGTCGGCGGGCAGCTCGCGGGCCGCGGCCCCCAGGGCCTGGCCCAGGTCCTCGCCGACCTGGGCTCCATGCCCGTCGCCCTGCCGGTCCTCGCCCTCGCCCTCGCCTACGCGGTGCGGCGCGGCGCGCGCCGGGACGCGCTGGTGGCGGCGGTGACGATGGCGCTGGTCCCGGCCCTGGTGGTGCCGCTGAAGGTGTGGACCGACCGCGCGGGCCCGCTGACCTCCGACACCGGCTACTACCCGTCCGGCCACACGGCCACCGCGATGGTGGCCTACGGCGGCGCGGCCCTGCTGCTCACCCGGTGCACGGCGTCGCGCCGCCCCTGGGTGATGCCCGCCGCCGCGGGGGTGCTCACCGCGGCGACGGGCATCGGTCTGGTGCTGCACGGCTACCACTGGCCCCTGGACGTCCTGGCGAGCGGCTGCCTGTGCGGGCTGCTCCTGCTGCTCAGCTCCATGGGTACGCGTCGAAGTTCCGGGAGAACTCCCCGCCGTTGAACCGGTCCCAGTTGACCGACCACGTCATCAGCCCGCGCAGCCCCGGCCGGCTCCCGTGCGGCTGGTACGAGCCGCAGTTCGCCTGTTTGGTCAGGCAGTCCAGCGCCTTGGTGACCTCGGCGGGGGCGGTGTGGCCGTTGCCCGCGTTGGTGGACGCCGGCAGCCCTATGGCGACCTGGTCGGGGCGCAGGGCCGGGAACGTCCGGGCGCTGTCGCCCGCCACCGGGAAGCCGGTGAGCAGCATGTCGGTCATGGCCACGTGGAAGTCGGCGCCGCCCATCGAGTGGTACTGGTTGTCCAGACCCATGATCGGGCCCGAGTTGTAGTCCTGGACGTGCAGCAGCGTCAGGTCGTCGCGCAGGGCGTGGATGACCGGCAGATAGGCGCCGCAGCGCGGGTCCTGCCCGCCCCAGGGACCGGAGCCGTAGTACTGGTATCCGAGCTGCACGAAGAACGTCTCGGGCGCCATCGTCAGCACGAAACCCGGCCCGTACCTGGCCTTGAGGGTCTTCAGCGCCGCTATGAGGTTCACGACGACCGGTGTCGTCGGGTTGCGGAAGTCGGTGTCGCCGGTGTTCAGCGCGAGCGAGTGGCCCTCGAAGTCGATGTCGAGGCCGTCGAGGCCGTACTCGTCGATGATCTTCGAGACGGAGGCGACGAACGTGTCGCGGGCGGCCGCGGTGGTGAGCTGGACCTGGCCGTTCTGGCCGCCGATGGAGATCAGCACCTTCTTGCCCGCGGCCTGCTTGGCCCGGATCGCGGCCTTGAAGTCGGCGGCGGGCTCCACGCCGGGGCACTCGCTCACCGGGCAGGGGCGGAAGCGGATGTCGCCGGAGGTGAGGGAGGTCGGTTCGCCGAAGGCCAGGTCGATCACGTCCCAGGAGTCGGGGACGTCGGCCATCCGCAGATAGCCGGAGCCGTTGGCGAAACTGGCGTGCAGATAGCCCACGAGCGCGTGCGCGGGCAGGCCGCCGCCGGGGGTGCCGCCGCCGCTGGTGGTGGAGGCGGTGACGGCGGCGGACTTCGCCGACTCCCCGGCCGTGTTGGTGGCGGTGACCTGGAAGGTGTACGCGGTGGAGGCGGCCAGACCCGTGACGGTGGCCGAGGTCCCGCTCACCGAGAGGGCTCTGGCACCTCCCTGGTAGACCGTGTAGCCGGTGGCTCCGGGCACGGCGGCCCAGCTCAGGCCGATGCTGGAGGAGGTCGCGGAGCCCGCGGTCAGACCCGTGGGGGCGGCCGGGGGCTGGACGGGCCCGCCGTCCGGGCCCAGCAGGCTCACGTCGTCGGCGTGGTAGGCGCCGGTGCCGTACCAGCCGTGGGTGTGCAGGGTCACCGAGGTGGTGGCGGCGCCCGTCGTGAAGGTGGTGCGCAGCTGCTGCCAGGACGGGGCGGACTGGGTCCAGGCGGTGGCGTCGGTGGTGCCGGTGCCGGTGGCGCCCAGGTAGACGTAGCTGCCCTGCACCCAGGCGCTCAGGGTGTACGTGGAGCCGGGCCGGACCGCGACGGTCTGGGAGCACTGGGCGTTGTCGCTCCCGGCCGGGGTGGCCCTGAGCGCCTTGGCGCCGCCGTGCACGGGTGAGGTCACCACGGCGCCGCTGCCCGCCGTACAGCTCCAGCCGTCGAGGCCGGCCTCGAAGCCGCCGTTGCGGGCCAGTTCGGTGTCGGCCGCGCGGGCGGTCTGCGCGGAGGCGACCAGGGCGCCCGCGGCGAGGACGGCCGCCGTGAGGGCGGCGAGGAGGCGGCCGGGTCTGGAGGTGCCGGCAAGGCTTCGGGTGCGGTCCACAACGTCCTCCGGGCATGGGGGGACCGGACCCGCGAGCGGGCGGGGGCGGATCCGGGGATGGCGGGGATGAGGCCGAGCCCGCCACAATGTGGTCCAGACCAATCGGGTTGTCAAGGCCTCGCGCAGGAGCCCGCCCCTTCCGGACAGCACCCGTTCAGTCCCGTCCGTCCCGCGCGAGGTACGCCGCCGCCTCGTGCATCGCGAGTTCCAGCAGCGCGGGATCGGTGAGGGCGCCCGAGCCGTCGGGCGGGACCAGCCAGCGCACCCCGCCGCTGACCCGGCCCGGGTAGGGGACCACGATCCAGGTCCCCTGCCCGGCCCCGCGCACCCCGGTGCCCAGCCAGCGCGCGGCCGTGCCCGGCGGGACGAAGAACCCCAGCCGCGCGTCGCCGAAGTCGGCGAGGACGGGCCCCGGCCGGTCGACGAGCCGGAGCAGCACGTCCAGGGCGGCGTGCCCCAGCTCGCCCGGCAGGATCAGTACGTCCCAGCGCCTGCCGGCGGGGAGGAGGGCGACCCCCAGGGGGTTGCGCTCCCACTCCCACCGGCAGGCGTCGGGATCGGGCGCCACCGACGCCAGCCATTCCACCGCTGTCCTGGGCCCGGAGGCATTCATCACCCGGTCTTCCTCTCGTGAGCGCGAAGTCGCTGTCACGAGGGGAGAGCGGGGCCGGGGCCGGCTATGACGCGGGTTTCGCTACCTGGCGGTAGTGAACCGGGGCGCTCATGATCACGGGTTGTGCGCCCCCCGCGTGGAGGGGAGCGAATGATCCCGTTCGGTACGCGCCGGTCAGCTGTCGAAGCCAAGACCCGCCCGGTCCATCGCCTTCAGCCACAGGTTTCTGCGCCCGCCGTTGGCGTCCGCGCGGGCCAGGGCCCACTTGGTGATGCCGATGCCCGCCCAGGCGACCGGCTCCGGCGGGAACGGCAGCGGCTTCTTGCGGACCATCTCCAGTTCGGTGCGTTCGGTCCGCTCCCCCGCCAGCAGGTCGAGCATCACGTCCGCGCCGAAGCGGGTCGCGCCGACGCCGAGGCCCGTGTACCCGGCGGCGTACGCCACCTTCCCGCCGTGGGCCGTCCCGAAGAACGCCGAGAAGCGCGAGCAGGTGTCGATCGCCCCGCCCCAGGCATGGCTGAAACGCAGCCCTTCCAACTGGGGGAAGCAGCGGAAGAAGTGCTCGGCCAGCTTGAGGTAGGTGGCGGGCCTGTCGTCGTACTCGGCCCGCACCTTCCCCCCGTACTGGTAGATCGCGTCGTAGCCGCCCCACAGGATGCGGTGGTCGGCGGTGATCCGGAAGTAGTGGAACTGGTTGGCGGAGTCGCCGAGCCCCTGGCGGTTCCTCCAGCCGACCGAGGCCAGCTGCTCCGCGCTGAGCGGCTCGGTCATCAGCGCGTAGTCGTAGACCGGCACGGTGTACGCCCGCACCCGCTTGACCAGCGACGGGAACACATTGGTGCCGAGCGCGACCCGCCGGGCGCGGATCCGTCCGTACGGGGTGCGCACCGCCATGCCCGGTCCGGCCGCCACCAGGTCGAGGCCGGGGGTGTGTTCGTAGATGCGTACGCCCAGATCCAGACAGGCCCGCTTGAGGCCCCAGGCGAGTTTGGCGGGGTGCAGCATCGCCACGCCGCGGCGGTCCCAGAGGCCGCCGAGGAAGGTCGGCGAGTGGACCTCGGCCCGCATCGCGTCCTGGTCGAGCAGGTCGAACCCCTCGAAGCCGAGCCCGACCGCCTCCTCGTACATCTCGTGCAGCTCGTCGAGCTGGTGCGGCTCGGTGGCCACGTCGATCTCGCCGGTGCGCTCGAAGTCGCAGTCCAGGGAGTACCGGGCGACGGCCGTCTCGATCGCGTCGAGGTTGGCCGCGCCCAGCTTCTCCAGCCGGGGCAGCTCCTGCGGCCAGCGGGCCAGGCCGTTGCCGAGCCCGTGGGTGAGGGAGGCGGCGCAGAAACCGCCGTTGCGGCCCGAGGCCGCCCAGCCGGTCTCCTTGCCCTCGATGAGGACCACGTCGCGGCCGGGGTCGCGCTCCTTGGCCAGGAGCGCGGTCCACAGCCCGCTGTAGCCGCCGCCGACGACGAGCAGGTCGCACCGCTCGTCGCCCGCGAGGGCGGGGAGCGCCCCGGGCCTGCCCGGGTCCTCCAGCCAGAAGGGGACGGGCTGGGCGTCCGTCAGGGAAAGGGCTGCCGCACTGCGCATGGCTCGGGTGACGGCCATGACTTCCAACTCCCTCGAAGGGTTCGGTCGGTTACTGCCTAGGCTTTCGCACGGTTGCCGCGCCGGTTCGCCACGAGCTGGCCGGCGACGACGACCACGACGGCGATGACGAACATCGCCGTACCGATGACATTGATCTGAACGGGCGTGCCCCGCTGCGCGGATCCCCAGACGAACATGGGGAACGTCACGGTGGAGCCCGCGTTGAAGTTGGTGATGATGAAGTCGTCGAAGGAGAGCGCGAAGGCGAGCAGCGCGCCCGCGACGATCCCGGGGGCGGCGATCGGCAGGGTGACCCGCGTGAACGTCTGGAACGGCCCGGCGTACAGATCGCGCGCCGCCTCCTCAAGGCGCGGGTCCATCGACATCACCCGCGCCTTGACCGCCGTCACCACGAAGCTCAGGCAGAACATGATGTGGGCGATGAGGATGGTCCAGAAGCCGAGCCGCGCACCCAGGTTGAGGAAGAGCGTGAGCAGGGACGCGGCCATGACCACCTCGGGCATCGCCATCGGCAGGAAGATCAGCGAGTTGATCGCGCCGCGCGCCCGGAACCGGTAGCGCACCAGGGCGAAGGCGATCATCGTGCCGAGCACGGTCGCGCCGACGGTGGCCCAGGTGGCGATCTGGAGCGAGAGCGAGAGCGAGCCGCACATGTCGGCGACCCCGCACGGGTCCTGCCAGGCGTCGGTGGAGAACCGCTGCCAGGAGTAGTTGAAGCGCCCGTTCGGCTTGTTGAACGAGAACACCATCACGACGACGTTCGGCAGGATCAGGTACGCGAGGGTGGCGAGCCCCGCGATGACGATCACATTGCGTCGGAGCCAGCGCATCAGACCAGGTCCTCCGTCCCGGCTCGGCGGATGTAGACGGTGACCATGACCAGCACGATCGCCATCAGGATGAAGGAGAGGGCGGCGGCCGTCGGATAGTCCAGGACCCGCAGGAACTGCGACTGGATGACGTTGCCGACCATCTTCTGGTCGGTGGAGCCGAGCAGTTCGGCGTTGACGTAGTCGCCGCTCGCCGGGATGAAGGTGAGCAGCGTGCCCGAGACGACACCCGGCATGGAGAGCGGGAAGGTCACCTTGCGGAAGGTGGTCGCGGGCGTGGCGTACAGATCGCCGGCGGCCTCGTGCAGCCGGGGGTCGATCCGCTCCAGGGACGTGTACAGCGGCAGGATCATGAACGGCAGGAAGTTGTACGTGAGGCCGCAGACCACCGCCATCGGCGTGGCCAGCACCCGGTCGCCCTCGGTGAGGCCCAGCCAGCCGGTCACGTCGAGCACGTGCAGCGAGTTGAGCGTGTGCACCACCGGCCCGCCGTCCGCGAGGATCGTCTTCCAGGCGAGGGTGCGGATCAGGAAGCTGGTGAAGAACGGGGCGATGACCAGCACCAGGATCAGATTGCGCCAGCGGCCCGCCCTGAAGGCGATCAGATACGCCAGCGGATACCCGAGCAGCAGGCACAGCGCGGTCGCCGTGCCCGCGTAGAGCAGCGACCGCACGAACTGCGGGTAGTACTCCTCGAAGGCGTCCCAGTAGGTCTGGAAGTGCCAGGTGACCTGGAAGCCCTTCTCCAGGGAGCCGGTCTGCACCGAGGTGGAGGCCTGGTAGACCATCGGCAGCGCGAAGAAGACGATCAGCCACAGGATGCCGGGCAGCAGCAGCCAGTAGGGCACCAGGCGCCTGCGCGCCGACGCCTTGCGTACGGGGAGGTCGGCGGCCGGGGGCGCCTCGGTCAGGGCGCTCACGCGGCGTCCTCGACCTTCTCCACGCCCGCGTCGATCGCCTGGGCGGCGTCGAGGCCGAAGGTGTGCGCCGGGTTCCAGTGCAGGACGACCTCGGCACCGGGCACGAGCCGGGTGTCGCGCTCGACGTTCTGCTCGTACACCGCGAGCCCCCGGCCGGCCGGGGAGTCGATGACGTACTGGGTGGAGACGCCGATGAAGGAGGAGTCGACGATGCGGCCGGGGATCCGGTTGCGGCCTTCCGCCATCGAGCCCTCGTCCTCGCGGTGGGCGAGGGAGATCTTCTCCGGGCGCACGCCGACGAGGATCCTGCCGCCACTGGTGGCGGGGGCCTGACATCGTCCGCCGGGCAGCCGCAGCTTGGCGCCGCCCGCGCTGACCAGGACGGACTCGCCGCTCGTCTCGACGACCTCGGCCTCGATGAGGTTGGAGGTGCCGAGGAAGTTCGCCACGAAGGTGGTCCTCGGGTTCTCGTAGAGGTCGGCGGGGGCGCCAAGCTGCTCGACCCGGCCGCCGTTCATCACCGCGACCGTGTCGGCCATGGTCATGGCCTCCTCCTGGTCGTGGGTGACGTGGACGAAGGTGATGCCGACCTCGGTCTGGATGCGCTTGAGCTCCAGCTGCATCTGGCGGCGCAGTTTGAGGTCGAGGGCGCCGAGCGGCTCGTCGAGGAGCAGCACCTGCGGGTGGTTGATGAGCGCGCGGGCGACCGCCACGCGCTGCTGCTGGCCGCCGGAGAGCTGGTGCGGCTTGCGTCCCGCGAAGTCGCCGAGCTGGACGAGCTCCAGCATGTCGTCGACCTGCTTCTTCACCGACTTGATGCCCCGGCGGCGCAGCCCGAAGGCGACGTTCTCGGAGACGTTCAGGTGCGGGAAGAGCGCGTACGACTGGAAGACGGTGTTCACCGGCCGCTTGTGGGGCGGCAGACCGGTGACGTCCTTGTCGCCGAGGAAGACGGTCCCGGTGGTGGGCTCCTCCAGTCCGGCGATCATGCGCAGGGTGGTGGTCTTGCCGCACCCGGAGGCGCCGAGGAGGGCGAAGAAGGAGCCCTGCGGAACGGTCAGTTCGAGCGGATGGACGGCGGTGAAGGAGCCGTACGTCTTGCTGATCCCGGTGAGGCGGACGTCGCCGCCGTCGTTCTTGTCGTCAGTCATGGGTTGCGATCCCAGGGGTGGAGAGGGACGAGGGGAGGTTTTTCAGGCGGGGGGTGGTCAGGCGCCGATGAGCTTGGCGAACTTCTCCTCGTACTTCGTCTCCTCCTCGCTGCTGAGCGAGCGGAAGGAGTGCGCCTTGGCAGCCATGGCCTTGTCGGGCAGGATCAGCGTGTTCTCGGCGAGCTCCGGGTCGATTTTGGTCAGCGCCTCGCGTACGCCGTCGACCGGGCACACGTAGTTGATGTACGCGGCGAGCTGGGCCGCGACCGCCGGCTCGTAGTAGTAGTCGATCAGCCGCTCGGCGTTGGCCCGGTGCCGGGCCTTGGCGGGGACCAGCAGGTTGTCGCTGGAGAGCATGTAACCGGCGGCCGGGATCGCGTACTTGATGTCGGGGTTGTCGGTCCGCAGCTGGGTGACGTCGCCGCCCCAGGCCACACACGCGGCGAGGTCGCCCTTGTCCAGGTCGCCGGTGTAGTCGTTGCCGGTGAAGCGCCGGATCTGCTTCTTGTCGACGCCCTTCTGGAGCCGCCCGATCGCCGCGTCGTAGTCGGCGTCGGTGAAGTTCGCCGGGTCCTTGCCCATGTCGAGCAGGGTCATCCCGACGGTGTCGCGCATCTCGGTGAGGAAGCCCACCCGGCCCTTGAGGGTGGGGTCGTCGAGGAGCTGGGTGACCGAGTCGACGGTCCGCCCGCCGGTCGCCCTGGTGTTGTACGCGATGACCGTGGGGATGCCGGTCCAGGGGTAGGAGTAGGCCCGGCCCGGGTCCCAGTCGGGGGTGCGGAAGGGCGCGGAGAGGTTGGCGAAGGCGTGCGGCAGCTTCGAGGCGTCGAGCTTCTGCGCCCAGCCGAACCGGATGAGCCGCCCGGCCAGCCAGTCGGTGACGACGATGAGGTCGCGGCCGATGTCCTGCCCGGCCGCGAGCTGCGGCTTGATCTTCCCGAAGAACTCGACGTTGTCGTTGATGTCCTCGGTGTACTTGACCTGGATACCGGTCCGCCGGGTGAAGGCGTCGAGCGTCGGCCGGTGCTTCTTGTCGTCGCTGACGTCCATGTACTCGGTCCAGTTGGAGAAGCTGATCACCTTCTCCTGGGCCGAGTGGTCGTCCGAGGCCGGGGCCTGGCCGCCGTCCTTCTTGGCGGCCGGGATCCCGCAGCCGGCGAGCCCCGCCAGGCCGCCGACGGCGAGCGCGCCGAAGCCGGTGGCCCGCATCAGCGAGCGGCGGGTCAGGGCGCCCCGGCCGCTGGTCAGGCTGCGCTGTATGGCGGCCAGTTGGGCCCCGGACAGGCGGTCCGGCTCGTAACTCTCCATGCGCTGTGTGCCCTTTCGGGTGGAGGTGGCGCCCGCTGGTCGGACGGCCGCCACGCGGCGCGGCGCCGCTGATCGGATGCTTTATCGGTCCCCGAAGATCGTGCGGTGCCAGTCCTTCGCGGCGACCGCCGTGTTGTCGTACATCACATGCTTGACCTGCGTGTACTCCTCGAACGAGTACGCCGACATGTCCTTTCCGTAGCCGCTTGCCTTGAAGCCGCCGTGCGGCATCTCGCTGATGATCGGAATGTGGTCGTTGACCCAGACGCACCCGGCCTTGATCTCCCGGGTGGCGCGGCCCGCCCGGTAGACGTCCCGGCTCCAGGCGGATGCGGCCAGGCCGTACGGCGTGTCGTTGGCGAGCCGGATGCCCTCGTCGTCGGAGTCGAAGGGAAGGACGGTGAGCACCGGCCCGAAGATCTCGGACTGGACGACCTCACTGTCCTGCGGGGCACCGGTGATGAGGGTGGGCGCGTAGAAGGCGCCCTCGCTCTTCGGGGCCGCGCCACCGGTGACGATCCGGGCGTAGGAGCGGGCGCGCTCGACGAACCCCGCGACGCGGTCGCGGTGGACGTGGCTGATCAGCGGGCCCAGGTCGGTGGCGGGGTCGAAGGGGTCACCGACCCGGACGGTCGCCATCAGATCGGCGACCCCGGCCACGAAGGCGTCGTGGAGCGGCCGCTGTACGTACGCGCGCGTGGCGGCGGTGCAGTCCTGGCCGGAGTTGATGAGGGAGGCGGCCACCGCGCCGTGGACGGCGGCTTCGAGGTCGGCGTCGTCGAAGACGACGAAGGGGGCCTTGCCGCCGAGTTCCAGATGGGTGCGCTTGACGGTGGCGGTGGCGATCTCGGCGACGCGCCGGCCGACGGCGGTGGACCCGGTGAAGGAGGTCATCACGACGTCCGGATGCCCGACGAGATGCTCCCCGGCGTCCCGCCCGGCGCCGCAGACGATGTTGACGACCCCGTCGGGAATCCCGGCGGCGGTGGCGGCCTCGGCGAAGAGCAGCGAGGTCAGCGGGGTGATCTCGGCGGGCTTGAGGACGATGGTGTTGCCGGCGGCGATCGCCGGGAGGACCTTCCAGGCGGCCATCTGGAGCGGATAGTTCCAGGGGGCGATGGAGCCGACGACACCGAGCGCCTCACGGCGGACGTAGGAGGTGTGGTCGCCGGAGTACTCCCCGGCGGACTGCCCCTGGAGGTGGCGGGCGGCCCCGGCGAAGAAGGCGGTGTTGTCGACCGTGCCGGGGACGTCGAACTCCCGGCTGAGCTTGATCGGCTTGCCGCACTGGAGGGACTCGGCCTGCGCGAACTCCTCCGCGCGCTCGGCGAGGACGGCGGCGAAGCGGTGCAGGGCGTCGGAGCGTTCGGCGGGGGTGGCACCTGACCAGCCGGGGAAGGCGTCCTTGGCGGCGGCGACGGCGGCGTCCACGTCGCCGCTCCCGCCCAGCTCGTACGTGTACACGACCTCGCCACGGGCGGGGTCGACGACGTCCTGCTTGCGCCCGGAGGTGCCCGGGGTGAGACGCCCGCCGATGTACTGGGCGCCGCCGTCGAAACGGTCCTGCGCGGGGAAGCGACTGCTGCTGCTGTTGCCCATCTCGCTCACGGTCTCCGTAGCTCCAGCTCGATTTGAGTGCCGATCCTGACAGAGCGGCACCTGACCAACAAGTGATTCCGTTGTTGCCTTTTGGTTACGCGACGGAATCTGTCGACCATGTGTCGGGTCCGGCCGTAAATACCCGTACGGAGTGTCAGTGGCGGATGCCAGACTCGCGTGTATGGAGAAGATCGACAATTTGATCGCGCAGGTCAAGGATGGTGAACGGCTGAAGTTCCTGCACTTCTGGGGGCACACGCCGCGCCGTGACGGCACGCTCGGACCGAGCTGTCTCAGCCAGTGGTGGCCGTCGCCGTTCACGGTGGACGGCGTCGACTACGCGACGGCGGAGCACTGGATGATGGCCGCCAAGGCCCGCCTGTTCGCCGACCCGGAGGCGGAGCGCGCGGCACTGACCGCACGGACCCCCGCGGAGGCGAAGAAGGCGGGCCGGCTGGTGCGGGGGTACGAGGAGGAGGTGTGGAGGCGTGAGCGGTACGGGATCGTGCTGGCGGGCTCCCTCCACAAGTTCGGCCAGTCCGAGGCGCTGAGGGAGTACCTGCTGACGACGGGCGACCGCGTCCTGGTCGAGGCGAGCCCCCTGGACCGCATCTGGGGAATCGGCCTCCCGGCGGACGCCCCCGAGGCGTCGGATCCGGGGCGGTGGCGGGGGGAGAACTTGCTGGGGTTCGCGCTGATGGAGGCGCGGGAGGTGTTGCGGGGCGCGTGATTCTCCCCCACCCCGCCCCTTCCCTGAAACCCTCTGGCGGCGGGCGCCTTGGGGTGGGGGTGGGATTTGTGTTGCGGGGCGGTGGGGGGGTGGGGGTGCGGTAGGGCCCGGGGTGCTTTCGTCTGCGGGCCGGTGGGGCTGGTCGCGCAGTTCCCCGCGCCCCTAGGGGAGTGTGCCTTCGGGGGATGCGGGTGCGGGTGCGGCCCGGGGGGCTTTCGTCTGCGGGCCGGTGGGGGCTGAGCGCACAGTTCCCCGCGCCCCTAGGGGGGTTTGCCTTCGGGGGGATGCGGGTGCGGCCCGGGGGGCTTTCGTCTGCGGGCCGGTGGGGGCTGAGCGCGCAGTTCCCCGCGCCCCTAGGGGGATGGGGTGCGGGCGGCTGGCGCGAGGGGTCGCAGGGGCGGAGCCCCCGCTCACGGCACCCTGGCCCGGTGAGCCACCACGCGGCAGGGGCGCAGCCCCCGCCAGGGGTGCAGGGGGCGCAGCCCCCGCCAGGGGTGCAGGGGGCGGAGCCCCCGCTCGGGGGGTCGGGGGGCGGAGCCCCCGCTCGGGGGTCGGGGGGCGTAGCCCCCGCTCGGGGGTCGGGGGGCGTAGCCCCCGCTCGGGGGTCGGGGGGCGTAGCCCCCTGGGAACACCCCCCCACCCCCGGAGGGTTTAGGGAAGGGGCGGGGTGGGGGAGTCCCTCAGGATCAGCGTCGTCGCGAACGGGTCGTCGTACCGCGTCGAGTCATCCCCATCCTCATCATTCGTCACCGCCCAGATCATCAGCCCCAGAAACACCGCGCTCACCACAACCCCCACCGCCCCGAGAATGATCCCGGCCAGCGCCTGCGCCCCGTTCGTGGCCTCGCCCCGCTTCGCCCGGCCCCTCCCCAGGAACCCGAAGATCAGCGCCAGGATGCCGAGCACGATCCCGAGGCCCCAGAGGCAGAACAGCACCACCGACAGGATGCCCAGCACCAGCGCCGTCGTGCCGAAGCCGTTGAGCGGCGCGGCCATGCCGGTCCAGCCGGGATGGCCCGGGTGGCCGGGGTGGCCGTAACCCGGGTAACCGGTGTAGGCGGGATACGCGGGGTAGCCGTAACCCCCCGGCGCCCCGGGCCCACCCGGCGCCGTGGGCGGCGGCGGCACCGGCCCGGCCGCGGGCGGCGGCCCCGCCGCCGGCATCGACGTCACCGTCGGCTGGTCGTGCACCGGCTTCGACAGCGGAACCTTCTGCTCCGGCGGCGCCCACGGGTCCACGGGCTCCGCGCCCTCGGACGACTGATCGCGGTTGTCTGACATGGGCCTCCCCCATCGTGGTTCCGACATGCTAAGGCTCCGGCCCGCGGCCCGATCCGCGGGATCCGGGCGATCCGCCCGGCCTAACATGATCCCCGACGAGCGAAGCCGACAGCCGCGGAGGAAGAACCATGACCGATCTGCACCCGTTCATCGCGGGGCTGCCCAAGGCGGAGCTCCATGTGCACCACGTCGGCTCGGCCTCGCCCCGTATCGTCGCCGAACTCGCCGCCCACCACCCGGACTCGAAGGTCCCCACCGACCCCGAGGCCCTCGCGGACTACTTCACGTTCACCGACTTCGCGCACTTCATCGAGGTCTACCTCTCGGTCGTCGACCTGATCCGCACCCCGGAGGATGTGCGGCTTCTCACGTACGAGGTGGCCCGCGACATGGCCCGGCAGAACATCCGGTACGCCGAGCTGACCATCACCCCCTTCTCCTCCACCCGCCGCGGCATCGACGAGCGCGCCTTCATGGACGCGATCGAGGACGCCCGCAAGGCGGCCGAGAAGGAGCTCGGCACGGTCCTGCGCTGGTGCTTCGACATCCCGGGCGAGGCCGGTCTGGAGGCGGCGGCCGAGACGACCCGGCTCGCGACCGACGACGCCGTCCGCCCCGAGGGCCTGGTCTCCTTCGGCCTCGGCGGTCCCGAGATCGGCGTACCGCGCCCGCAGTTCAAGCCCTACTTCGACCGGGCCATCGCCGCCGGGCTGCACTCGGTACCGCACTCGGGCGAGTCCACGGGCCCGCAGTCCATCTGGGACGCCCTGCGCGACCTGCGCGCCGAGCGCATCGGCCACGGCACCAGCGCCACCCAGGACCGCGACCTCCTCCAGCACCTCGCCGACCACCGGATCGCCCTGGAGGTCTGCCCGACCTCCAACCTGGCGACCCGTGTCGTCACCGACATCGAGCGGCACCCGATAAAGGAGATGGTCCGGGCGGGCGTGCTGGTCACGGTCAACAGCGACGACCCGCCGATGTTCGGCAGCGACCTCAACAACGAGTACGCGGTCGCCGCCCGTCTGCTGGAGCTGGACGAGCGCGGGGTGGCCGGCCTCGCCAAGAACGCCGTCGAGGCGTCCTTCCTGGACGCGACGGGCAAGGCCCGGCTCGCCGCCGAGATCGACGACTACACCGCGCGGTGGCTCGCGCGGTAAGGCCCGACCACAATGGGCCCATGCGCACCGTGACTGCCGTGGCCCACCGCGGCGACCCCTACCGCGTCCGCGAGAACACGCTCCCGTCGATCCACTCGGCGCTGGAGCGGGGCGCGGACGTGGTGGAGATCGATGTACGGCTCACCCGCGACGGCGTCCCCGTCCTGCTGCACGACGACACGCTGGAGCGTCTGTGGGGCCATGACCGGCCGCTGTCCTCCCTGGTGTACGAGGACGTGCGCGAGCTGACCCGCTCCGGCGTGCCCACCCTGCGCGCGGCCCTGGCGGCGGCGGGGGCGCACCGGCTGATGATCGACCTGCCGGGCGCGACCGACGCGGCGGTGCGCGCGGTCGTCGCCACGGTGCGCGAGTGCGGCGCGGGCGACCGCGTCTCGTACTGCGCGGGCGCGTCCGCCATGCTGAAGGTCCGCTCGGCCGACCCGTCCGCCGAGATCGCCCTGACCTGGACGACGCCGGCCCCGCCGCGCCCCGAGCTGATCGCGGCGGTGAAGCCGCGCTGGCTCAACTACCGCTTCGGGCTGATGAGTCCGGAGCTGGCGGCGCGGATCCACCGCGACGGCATGCTGGTGTCGGTGTGGACGGCGGACACCAGGCGGACCATGCGGCGGCTCGTCGGGCACGGCGTGGACGCCATCACCACGAACCGGCTGGACGCGCTGCGCGCGGTCCTCGCGGCGGCGGGCACGGACTGACCGCACTCACACCGGCGCCGCCGCCGGCACCCCCGCGGCGGGCGCCGTCAGCGCCTCCAGCTCCTTGATCTTGCGGCGTACGACGTACAGCGGGATCACCCCGAACACCCCGAACGACATGTCGATCACCGACCACCAGAAGGGGATCCCCCGGACGGGACCGCAGATCAGGGCCAGCGGGATGATCCCGGCGCAGGCGATCATCCCGAACTCGATCACCCAGATGTTGCGCACCGGGTCGCGGTAGGGCCCGTAGAAGGCGACGGCGATGACGAGGTGCGCGAAGGCCAGCCAGTCCGTTCCGTAGAGGACGAAGGGGTACTTCTCGTCCGTCGCGTCGAGCCCTTCGCGTACCCGGTCGATCCAGTGCGCGAGGCCGGGGAACCAGTCCCCCAGCGGCGTGGACCGCACCAGGCCCTGCGTCCAGCGCAGTTCGTGCACCAGCGGGAACGCGGTCAGCCCGCTCAGCACGAGGCAGACGATGAAGACGACCAGCCACAGGCGTATGCGCCGCACGAGAACAGCTCTTGGCTCGCTCATGACCGCAGCCTACGCCCCGGTTTGAACGCGTTCAAATGCCACGGCCCACCACTCGCCTCAGGGTGCGGCATCCACATGAGCGAGCACCGCCCGGAGGTCTGAGACGTCCATGCCCCAGCTCTCCATGTCCTCCTCAGGATCTGCCAGTTGCTGGAGTGCGGGATCGTCGAGGATCGCCCCCAAGAAAGTCAGCTTGCGTCCGAGGCGTTCATGGACCACCTCATCGATCGTCCCTTCAGCCGTGAGGACGGTAATGCGCGTCTCTGTGTCTGAAGCCAGGCCGAGACGATGGATCCGGTCGAGGCTTTGAAGAAACCGGCCGGCGGCAAAATCCCTGTCGACGTAAATGGCGTCATGGCAGACGTGATGGAGGCTGATCCCCTCGCCCAACGTAGCCGGGTTGGACAGCAGAACCATGCAATCCTGCTCACTCCGGAACCTTTTGATCTGCCGCTCCCTGTCGAGAGTTCCTCCGTGGACTACTGCGGGCTTGAACTTCCGAAGCGCCCGTTCAAGCGACGTCAGATTCCTGACGAAGGTGGACCAGACCAGAGTCTTCCGTCCTGCCTCAGCGTTTTCCGTGACGACCCTGATAACTTCCTCGTACTTCGGCGAAAGCTCATAACGAGGGAGGTCCCGCATCAGGGCGGACAGTGAGCCATCCTGCGGAATCTCCAGCGGCGGGACATAGAAGGGCAGCGGCTCATACCTTGTGCTTCCTTCCTCAAGCAACGCTGGGCTAGTACTGGCCATCATCAGATAGACCATCACTCTCCCGAGCTTTGAGAATCGCTCCTGCTCCGCATCTCCCTCGGGGATCATCTTGTTGACGAGGGCAGAGTAGAGCCTGCGGTGCGCGTCAGGAAGCAGGATGGACTGACGTCGTATCCTTACCGGCGGCAGGCCGAGCTCGTTCTTCGTCGTTCTGGTAAAAAGCGGGCGCAGCACCTGACTGGCATAGGACAAGTCCTTCCCGCCTACAGCCCGGTCTACAACGCGGCGTCCGTGGCCCGGCCAGACGAAGGAGAGCAGGCTCTCCAGGTCCTTGGCCCCGTTAGGAGCAGGCGTTCCTGTGAGAATCAGGCGGTGTCTCGCGAGCGGCCCGAGCGCCATACAAGCGGCCCCGTAGGCGCCCTGAACGCCGAGCTTCATCCGATGCGCCTCATCAAGCACGATCATCGTTGGCTTATCCGATACCCACTCGGCCAGCTCGGCCTGCACGCGGTTCAAGCGCTCATAGTTGATCAGAATGATCTCGGCCGAGTAGTCAGCGTGCTTGGCGAAGACCTGCATGTGGGGAGACCTGGAGAAGCACGTGGCGCTCTCCTCCTGCCATGCCTCGTAGGCGGACTTCGGCCCGACGACTAGGAGCTGACGGACACTGCCCTCAGCCCGCAGCGCCGCGTACACCGCAAACGCCGTACGAGTCTTGCCGGCCCCAGGAACGCTGAAGTTGGCTCCATGCGTCAGCGACAGCAGCTTGGCGATATCCCGCACCTGGAAGGACGTGAGGGGAGCAACCCAGTCAGTACCGAGCCGACCGGCCACATCGCCAGGGTGCACGGCCTCAAAGACTGCGTCTCCTCGCTCTCCGGCGCTCAGGCGTTCATCGACGGCCTGGGCATCACGTACCGAGGCCTCAGCCAGTGCACGCAGGTCCGGGGCGAACCAGACGCCTGGCAGATCGGGCCAGGTGTTGACCAGCTGAAGGCTCGCCAGAAATTCCTCCAGGTCGACTTCGGCTGAAGCCTGGCCGCGCTGCCCTCCGCTGCTGTAGCGAGCAGCCAACCGGACCAGTTGCTCACGGTACCCAGGAGCCGTACGCAGAAGCACCTTGGTGCGGGTTTCATTGAAGCTCACCCTCAGCGTCGCGGAGGGCGGAGCATCTAGACTCACCTTCCTGTCACCGCCTTGGTCAGCCACTGCATTCCGTTCCCTGGTTCAGCGGCACCGCGCACTGCCTGACGGGCGAGCTTCTCAAGGCTCTGGCGCAGGCGCTGGAGGGCATTGTCGAAAGCCTCTTCGTCCAGACTTCCGCTCGCCCTGGCCTGAACAAGGTCAGAGACGCTCTGGTTGATAGCTGCCGTAGCGTCGTCGATGCGCTCGGCAGCCGTCTGCTGAACCTTCCTCAGCTTGTCATCCCGCTCAGCCTGATTGATGGCGCGCAGCATTCCCTTGCGTGCCTCAATAACTTTTGCCCGGGCTTCAACACGAACAGCTTCAGGGGCCGATCCCGATGCCTCCTGTGCCTTGGCCTTCAAAATCACGTCGGTGACGCCCCGCGCCCTGAGCAAACATTCGGACGGTGCCGCCAGGGAGACGCTCAGTCCAGCGATTCCCACAGGGGCCGCTTCACCGCCCCCTTCCTTCAGAAGCGACGGGAGTGCTTTGTCGAGATAGGCGTCATGAAACTCATCACCGATGAGACGGGTAGACGTCTTAGGGAAATCGAGAATGATGGCAGCAATACGGTTTTCTTTAATCTGGTCCGCTTTGCTCTGGCTGGAGGCCGCGGCTTTGAGGTAGGCCCGGTGAAGTTCCTTGAGGTTTTCCTGATGTCCCTCGAAGTCAACCAGCCGGAGCCTTGAGCCGTCTCCGGAGCTGCTTCGCTCGATCATCTCCTCGATAACGCTGAGGATCCACCGTTCCTGCCTGAACGTTTTCACCTGCACATGGAAGGATTTAGCAATAGCTTCGGGCGCCCGCCCCATCAGCTCCTGCTCTTCCATGGCAAGCAGGCGGTTGATGTATGAATACTCTCGCCGTTTGTCCGGACGCAGCTGAAGCGAAAGCTCGACGTCGTTGATGTCATCCCAAGTAAACGTGTCAGGGAGCACTCCCACACGGATTGACTGCCTACCGATCATGCGGAGCGCCGCAGCCCTGGTGTTCCCGTTGACGAGAATGCCATCCCGGGTCAGGAGGCCAGGCTCCTGCTGACCCACCTCAGCGAGACTCTCCCTGAGGTGGTCGAATTCAGGGTCGACCTCATCCGGATTGGACGGCTTGCCGACCAGCAGCCGAAACAGATAATCCTGACTCTCCGAACACCACGGATCGGAGGCCAGAGTCGCCTCAAGCCTCGGATCATGTCCGCGTTGCGCCCTGATGCGATGGGTGGCGGGGTTGTAGTAGAGACCGGCGAGCGGCATGTCGACAACCCCCACATGCAGTGGCTTGCCGTTCCACTCAACCGTCACCGTCTCAGGAGTGCCCCCCTCTTCGAGCGCGGCACGCAGCCGACGGGCTACAAGCTCCGCGTTCTCTGCCGCGCGAGGAGGCGATGGGTGCTTCTGCATCTCAGGCTCAACTCTCTTCCGTCATCCCTCTCGCGATCCGGGGGACCGCCGGGCCGCCGCTGCAGGGCCTATCATCCACAGGGCGGCGTCACCCCGCGCCCAGGTCAGCCTCTACGGCGCTCCTGGACTCCAGGGGAAGCGTCCTGAACTCGGCCCACAACCGGTCCAGCAAGCTGAACTCGCGCCGGTCCTCGGCAACCCACTGGGCGAAGAGGTCGCGCTCAAGGGAGCTCATCTGACGGAGCCGGCCCAGGAAGTCAGCGAGGTCCGTCGAGGCATCGCGGCCGCCCACCCTGCACCGACGGCATTCGGTGACCAGTTGAACGGTGGTTCCGCCGCCGGGGTGCCGGACTTCCCTTCGGGCGATGTCCAGTTGCGCGGTTTCGATGCCGCCGTCGTACACCTCACCGGCAGCGACCCCGCAGACACGGCAGAGATACCCGTCCCTGTCGAAGATCTCCCGACGCTGGTTGGCGGTGATGCTCGCGGCCGGCGTGAGGGCCTTCGACTGGCCCGGCTTCCACACCTCTGCCCCCATCTCCACGAAGCGCTGCTCGTGCGGCTTCAGCAACGGGTCCTCCCGGTTCGTCGCGATCTTCCACCCACGGTCCCGCAGGTCACGTACTCGCCGGTCGATCTGGGACGTCTCCGGGAATGCCTCGCGGAGCTCGGTCTTCGTGAAGACGTTGCCGACACCTACTTCTTCGAGGAGCCAGAGAGCACAGCGGACCATGCTGCCCCGCTTCCCGTCCTGCCACGACGGCCGATCGTCTGCATTCACGTCGTTCCTCCTGAGTTGTCTGCAGGCCGCTCCGGGGACTGTGACGGCCGAGCTCCATTTGAGGCACACCCCCTAACGCAGAACAAGGCGGGACGGATGTTTGCGCCACAACTGCAAACAGGAACTCGCCCCGAAAGTGCAAACACGCAATCAGGATACCGATCGAATTCCCGACGAATTACCGACTTCCGCTTGCGTCAGGGGAGTTGACCTGGAAACTGGGATGGCACGACCGGACCCTGAGGAACGTGGGAGGCATGGCTAAACACGGTGAGATGAAGACGGACTATGCGGAGAACTGTGGCTCCGCGAGACGCCGGTTCGCGGATGAGCTGCGCATACTCCTCGGACGGCTGCCCCACACGGCCCAGTCAGCGATGGCGCGTCAGCTCGGCCTGCCGACCAGCACGTTGTCCTGCTACTGGAGTGGTCGCCGGGTTCCCAGCGCGGCCGACGCGGAGTTGATCTACCGGGGCGTTCACTGTGCCACCGGAGCCGAAGTCCGCGCTGAGGGGCTCGGCGCCTTCCTTACGTTGCGCACTGGGGCCGCGGCCCGGCGTCCCCGCCAGACGATCCCGCTCCAGCGAGCGCTCGCGAGGCAGGGGTCCGGCAGCCTCCAACCGTGGGACCGGCGTACTCGCCGGAGCGAAACCGCCCGGCAGACCGCTGACGTTCTCGCCGCCAAGAGCCTGGCCGGGCACCAGCGTGAGGTCGTCAGCCTTGCATGGACGGCAGGGCAGAGGCTGTCCCCGGAGGCCCTCGCCGACACCGTCGCCGAACTGGTGGCTCACGGGCAGCCGGACATCGCGGAGGCGGTAACTCTGAGCGGCCGACACCGCTCACCCCACGACGTGATGGGTATCGCGCTGGCCTTTCTCAATGCCGAACTCCCCGACTTCGCCCGGCTTGCCATGACCGCCGCCGTGTCGCAGAAGACCAGCTGACGGGACCCGCCCGCCACTGGTCTGCCCCAGACCCCAGAAAACTGCGGCCTTCAACCGAAGCCGCCCATTCGCGATGCCGCCAAGCATGCTTTCTACGGCACCGGTATCTGAGGAGGCCCCATATGGACAGCGAGCGCACCACTTGGACCGAGACTCGGTACGAGTTCGTCATCAAGAGCGAGACCACCGCCTACGAGGACGGGCACTGGATCTCGCGGGAAAGCGTCGATGTGACTGTCGAGAAGTGCGGGAGTCCTGGGACCGCGCCCGAAGAGGGCGGGCAGTAGGCCGGGCGGCTCGGGAGAGGGACCGGCAGTGCACCGCAAAAGCCCGGTCAGCTCACAGCGAGGACTTGGCCGTACCACCGCCGGCCGTCTGGCGCAGCAGCTTCCGGCGGTGATAGAGCAGCGGGCCCTCGCCCTACAGCCCCACGATCGCGTTCCACCGCTTGGCGAACTCCACCCGCTCCCCCGGCGTGATGTCCCGGGCGATCGCGAGCCGTTGGCGCATCTCGGCGTCCGGGAAGACCAGGGGGTCCTCGGCGAGTTCGGCGCGCTCCTTGTCCTTGGAGGCGGCCAGCACCTCGCGGGCGGCCGGGACCGGGCAGACGTAGTTGACCCAGAACGCGAGCTCCGCGGCCACCTCCGGGTCGTAGTAGTGGTCGATCAGCGCCTCCGCGTTGGCCTTGTGGCGGGCCAGGTCGGGGATCATCATCGACTCCGCCCACAGCTCGGCGCCCTCCTCGGGCACCACGAACGCGATGTCGGGGTTGTCCGCCTGGAGCTGGATCACGTCGCCCGAGTACGCCTGGCAGGCCAGTACGTCGCCGGTGGAGAGGTCCTTGATGTAGTCGTTGCCGGTGAAGCGGCGTATCTGCTGGTTGTGCACCTGCTTCTCGACCCGGTCGCACATCCGGTGGAAGTCGTCCGCGGTCCACCGGGTCACATCGACGCCGTCGCCCTGCATCAGCAGCGCGAACGACTCGTCGAGCCCGGACAGCAGCGTGACCCGGCCGGCCAGGCGCGGGTCCCACAGGTCGCTCGTGTGCCTGATCTCGCGGCCGAGCTTCTTCCTGTTGTACGCGATGCCCGTGATCCCGGACTGCCAGGGCACGCTGTGCAGCCGCCCCGTGTCGAAGCCGGGCGCGGTCAGCTGCGGGTCCAGGTGCCGGGCGACGTTCGGCTGGCGGGAGCGGTCCATCTCCTGCACCCAGCCGAGCCGGACGAAGCGCGCGGCCATCCAGTCGCTGACGACGACGATGTCCCGGCCGGTCGGCTGATGGTTCATCAGGGCCGGGCTGATCTTCCCGAAGAACTCGTCGTTGTCGTTGATCTCCTCGGTGTAGGTGACGGAGATCCCGGTGCGCCGGGTGAAGGCGTCGAGGGTGGGCCGCCTGGACTTGTCGTCCTCACCGGTGTCGATGTACAGCGGCCAGTTGGCGAAGGTGAGCCGGCGGTCGGTGGCCGAGCGGTCGCGCGCTCCGCGCTCACCGGGCGCGACGTAGGCCGCGGGCACTCCGCAGCCCGCGAGCGCGGCCGCCGCGGCGCCGCCGCCGAGCGCGCGCAGCAGACGGCGGCGGGAGAGGGGGTTCAAGGGGGTCGCTCGCACCCCGGAAGGATGCCGGGGCGCCGGGGCACGGGGCAATGGACGGTCCGTACAGCCGTACGGGACGGGGCCGACACCCTGTCGACCCGTGGCGGTCCCGGACGCGCCCGTGGTGCGGCACCCCGTCCGGTGCCGCACCACAAGTGCCTTGCCTACGGGGGGAGATCAGCCCTCGTACGACGTCATCACGTGCTTGATGCGGGTGTAGTCCTCGAAGCCGTACGCCGAGAGGTCCTTGCCGTAGCCGGACTTCTTGAAGCCGCCGTGCGGCATCTCCGCGACCAGCGGGATGTGCGTGTTGATCCAGACGCAGCCGAAGTCCAGGTACTTGGACATGCGCATCGCGCGGCCGTGGTCCTTCGTCCAGACCGAGGAGGCCAGGGCGTACTCGACGCCGTTGGCGTACTCCAGCGCCTGCTTCTCGTCCGTGAAGGACTGGACGGTGATGACGGGGCCGAAGACCTCGTTCTGGATGATCTCGTCGTCCTGCTTCAGGCCGGAGACGACGGTCGGGGCGTAGAAGTAGCCCTTGTCGCCCACGCGGTGGCCGCCCGCCTCCACCTTGGCGTGCGCCGGGAGGCGGTCGATGAAGCCGGCGACCTGCTTCAGCTGGTTGGCGTTGTTGAGCGGGCCGTACAGCACGTCCTCGTCGTCCGGCTGACCGGTCTTGGTCTCGGCGGCGGCCTTGGCCAGCGCGGTGACGAACTCGTCGTGGATGGACTCGTGGACCAGGACGCGGGTGGCGGCGGTGCAGTCCTGGCCGGCGTTGAAGTAGCCCGCGACCGCGATGTCCTCGACGGCCTTGGCGATGTCGGCGTCCTCGAAGACGACGACCGGGGCCTTGCCGCCGAGCTCCAGGTGGACGCGCTTGACGTCCTTGGCCGCCGACTCGGCGACCTGCATGCCGGCGCGGACGGAACCGGTGATGGAGGCCATCGCCGGGGTGGGGTGCTCGACCATCGCGCGGCCGGTGTCGCGGTCGCCGCAGATGACGTTGAAGACGCCCTTGGGGACGATCGCGCCGATGATCTCGGCGATCAGGACGGTGGAGGCGGGGGTGGTGTCCGAGGGCTTGAGGACGACCGTGTTGCCCGCGGCGAGGGCCGGGGCGAACTTCCACACGGCCATCATCATCGGGTAGTTCCACGGCGCGACCTGCGCGCAGACGCCCACGGGCTCGCGCCGGACGATGGAGGTCATGCCCTCCATGTACTCGCCGGCCGAGCGGCCCTCCAGCAGTCGCGCGGCGCCCGCGAAGAAGCGGATCTGGTCCACCATCGGCGGGATCTCTTCGCTGGCGGTCAGCGCGAGCGGCTTGCCGGTGTTCTCGGACTCGGCCGCGATGAGCTCCTCGGCGCGCTCCTCGAAGGCGTCCGCGATCTTCAGCAGGACCTTCTGGCGCTCGGCCGGGGTGGTGTCGCGCCAGGCCGGGAAGGCCGCGGCGGCGGCGGCCATGGCGGCGTCGACGTCCGCCTGACCGGAGAGCGGCGAGGTGGCGTACGCCTCGCCCGTGGCCGGGTTGACCACCTCGATGGTCCGCCCGTCGGCGGCATCGCGGAACTCTCCGTCGATGTAGTTGCGCAAACGACGCAGTTCGGTGGTCACTTCGCTGGCCTCCCGGTCCGGTGTCCGATGGGTGAGACAACCCACCTTAGTCGGTGAAGTGTCGCTTTCGACAGACCCGTCGCCCACCAACTTCGGATTCAGTGCTTCCACGGTCACGGAACAACGAATTTCATCGCTTTGGGGTTGCGGGACAGACGAGTCGAGGTGCACAGTGGCTCCGTGGCCAGTCGAAGCGCAGACCCCAGGACCGGAAACGGATCATCCCCGTCGATCGATGCCGTGTCCCTGGCGATCATCGAGCAGCTCCAGGAGGACGGGCGCCGCCCGTACGCCGCGATCGGCAAGGCCGTGGGCCTGTCCGAGGCGGCCGTGCGCCAGCGCGTGCAGAAACTCCTGGACCAGGGCGTGATGCAGATCGTCGCCGTCACCGACCCCCTCACCGTGGGGTTCCGGCGCCAGGCGATGGTCGGCATCAACGTCGAGGGCGACCTCGACCCCGTCGCGGACGCCCTGACGGCGATGGCCGAGTGCGAGTACGTGGTGATGACCGCGGGCTCCTTCGACCTCATGGTCGAGGTCGTCTGCGAGGACGACGACCACCTGCTGGACGTCATCAACAAGCGGATCCGCGCCCTCCCCGGCGTGCGCTCCACCGAGAGCTTCGTCTACCTCAAGTTGAAGAAGCAGACCTATATGTGGGGAACCCGATAGCCGTGAGCAAGGACCTGAGCCAGACCGCCTACGACCACCTGTGGATGCACTTCACCCGCATGTCGTCGTACGAGAACGCGCCCGTTCCCACCATCGTGCGGGGCGAGGGCACCTACATCTTCGACGACAAGGGCAAGAAGTACCTCGACGGTCTCTCCGGCCTCTTCGTCGTCAACGCCGGCCACGGCCGCCACGAGCTCGCCGAGACCGCCTACAAGCAGGCGCAGGAGCTGGCCTTCTTCCCGGTGTGGTCCTACGCCCACCCCAAGGCCGTCGAACTGGCCGAGCGCCTGGCGGACTACGCCCCGGGCGACCTCAACAAGGTCTTCTTCACCACCGGCGGCGGCGAGGCCGTCGAGACCGCGTGGAAGCTGGCGAAGCAGTACCACAAGCTCACCGGCAACCACACGAAGTACAAGGTCATCTCGCGCGCGGTCGCCTACCACGGCACCCCGCAGGGCGCCCTGTCCATCACCGGGCTGCCCGCGCTCAAGGCCCCCTTCGAGCCGCTGGTCCCCGGCGCGCACAAGGTGCCCAACACCAACATCTACCGCGCCTCGATCCACCAGGACGACCCCGAGGCCTTCGGCCGCTGGGCCGCCGACCAGATCGAGCAGGAGATCCTCTTCGAGGGCCCCGAGACGGTCGCGGCGGTCTTCCTGGAGCCCGTGCAGAACGCCGGCGGCTGCTTCCCGCCGCCGCCCGGCTACTTCCAGCGGGTGCGCGAGATCTGCGACAAGTACGACGTGCTGCTCGTCTCCGACGAGGTCATCTGCGCCTTCGGCCGCCTGGGCACGATGTTCGCCTGCGACAAGTTCGACTACGTACCGGACATGATCACCTGCGCCAAGGGCATGACCTCGGGCTACTCCCCCATCGGCGCCTGCATCATCTCCGACAGGATCGCGGAGCCCTTCTACAAGGGCGACAACACCTTCCTGCACGGCTACACCTTCGGCGGCCACCCCGTCTCCGCCGCCGTGGGCCTGGCCAACCTCGACATCTTCGAGCGCGAGGGCCTCAACCAGCACGTGCTCGACAACGAGGGCGCCTTCTTCGACACCCTCAAGAAGCTCCACGACCTGCCGATCGTCGGCGACGTGCGCGGCAACGGCTTCTTCTACGGCATCGAGCTGGTCAAGGACAAGCACACCAAGGAGTCCTTCAACGAGGAGGAGACCGAGCGCGTCCTGTACGGGTTCCTCTCCAAGGCGCTCTTCGAGAACGGCCTGTACTGCCGCGCCGACGACCGGGGCGACCCGGTGGTCCAGCTGGCCCCGCCGCTGATCTCCGACCAGAAGACGTTCGACGAGATCGAGGGCGTCCTGCGGCAGGTCCTCACCGAGGCCTGGACGAAGCTGTAGCCGTCCCGCGCCCTCCCGCGCGATTCGTCTGAACGCACCGGCCCGGTGGCCCCCATCCGAGTGAGATGGGCGCCGCCGGGCCGCGTGCTGTCGGGACCGGCGCGCACGAGTCCCTACGGTGCCCAGTGACCGATCGGCCCTGCCTTCGTTCCCCCGTACGGGGGAGCAGGCAATCTGATCTGAACCGAGGTGTACGCCATGGTGGCCCCGCCGGACAACGATGTGCTCTGGGGACGTTCCCTGCACCACTCCCACGGTGGCTCGCCCGCCCTGAGCGGGGTCTCCCTCGGCATCCGCGAAGGGGAGATCCTGGCGGTCGGGGGCCCGCGCGGCAGCGGCAAGACGACCCTGCTGCGCGCCCTGTCCGGCCAGCTCGTGCCCGACCAGGGCGAGGTGTGGTTCAACAGCACCCCCGTCCACACCATGGGAGCGCTCTCGCGCGAGCGGCTGCGGCGCGACCGGTTCGCCTGGATCGACCCCGAACCCACCCTGGTGCCCGAGCTCAACGCCTGGGAGAACGCGGCGCTGCCGCTGCTGCTGCGCGGCATCGCGCACCGCACCGCCAAGAAGGCCGCCCTGGAGTGGCTGGAGCGGCTCGACATCGGCGCCTGCGCGCGCCGCCGCCCGCACGCCCTGCCCACCACCCAGCGCCAGCGCGTCGCCATCGCCCGCGCCCTGGTCACCGCCCCCGCGGTGCTCTTCGCCGACGAGCCGACCGCCACCCTGCACCGCGCCGAGGGCGCCCAGGTGCTGCGCACCCTGACGGCCGCGGCCCGCTCGCACGGCATCACCACGGTCCTGGCCACGCACGACGCGGAGATCGCGGCCCGCCACGCCGACCGTACGGTGTGGCTGCTCGACGGCCGCCGGGTGACCGCGGCGGGACCCGCCGGCACCCCCGACCCGGAGGGCCGCGCCGCGTGCTCGCTCTCCGCCTAGCCCGGGGCACCCACCCGCTGGTCCTGCTGCGCCGCCTGCTGGTGGCCGCGGCCTCCGCGGGCGTCGGCTTCCTGCTCCTGTGCACCCTGGGGCACGCGGTGGCGCACCCCGGCGGCTCGGTGCTGCGGCTGCTGTGGTGCGCGGTGCCGCTCGCCGCCACCGTCCACTTCGCGGTCGCCGTGGCCCGTACGGACCCGAGCACCCGCCCCCGCCCCGGGCTCTCCGCGGTGGGCCTGGGCCCCGCACGGCTCACCGCGATCGCGGCGGCCTCCACGGCCGTGTCCTGCACCCTCGGCTCCACGGTCGCCCTCCTCGTCTATCTGCACCTGCGCGGCGACATCACCGGGCTGCCCTTCGACGGAGCGGCCGCCGGGCTGCTCGCCGCCGACCGGCCGCTGCCGCTGGCCGCCGCCCTCACCCTGCTGACCGTGCTGCCGGTGGCCGCGTCGGCGGCCGCCGGGCTCGCCCTGCGGCCGCGCAAGGAGGCGCCCCGCGCGCGCGGCAAGGAGCGGCCCCCCGCCTCCGTCCCCTCGGGGCTGCCCTGGGGCATCACCCTGATCACGGCGGGCCTGGCGATCGAGTCGTTCGCGAGCCGGGGCGGTCCGGGCTCCGCGATCCCCATGCCGGGCCACCCCGACAGCAGCCCCGCCGGAGTGCTGGCCGGCTGGATCCTCACCGCCCTCGGCCTCGCAGTCGCGGGCCCGGCCCTGACCCATCTGTGCGGCCGGCTGCTCCAGACCGCGCGGCCCGGGGCGGCCCGGCTGCTCGCGGGACGGGTCCTGATGGAGGAGGCGCGCCGCATCGGACGCCCGCTGGGCGTGGTGTGCGCGGTGGCGTCCGCCATGATCGCCGCCGGTTCGCTGTACGGCGACGCGGCGGGCCCGCGGCCCTTCGGCCCGCTCACCGGCCTGGGAGCGGCGCTGGTGACCAGCTGCTCGGTGGCGACGCTGCTGACGGCCGCGCTGGAGTCCAAGCACCTGCGCGGCGACACCACCGAGGCGCTGCTGCGCCTCGGCGCCCCGGCCAGGCTGCTGCGTGCCTCGGCCGCTCTGCGCGCGGCGGCGGTCGTGGCCCTGTTCGCCCCGGTGACCTGGGGCATCGCGGAACTCGCGGCCCTGCCCCTGACCGGCTGAACCGGGCCGTGCGGGCACCCGGCCGGTTTGCCGGCTCCGTGACGTTCTAGGGTGGCCCGATGGCCAGTGAAGACTTTCAGCGGGTGCCGAACGCACGGGACCGGGAGATCGAGTCCGTCGCCGAGTTCGACGAGGTGGCCGCGCGCGGCACGCTGGCCGGATACCGCCTCCAGTCCCTCGATCTGACCGACCGCACCACCGTGCTCCTGTCGGCCGACACCGCGGGCGCCGTCTTCCTCGGCTGCCGGATGGCCCCGGACGCCACCACCAAGGTCCGGGCCGACGGGGCACTGGTCTTCCCGCCCGTACCGGATCTGCCCTTCGATCCGTACCGGGGTCTGCTCTACACCCCCGACGAGCTGTTCGAGGACCTCGACAAGGGTTACGAGCACACGCCGGACGCCCGTTCGTACGCCTGGTTCCAGCGCACCAAGGCGGACGGCGACGTCTTCGCCTCCATGCTCCGCTCCATCCACGACGACTCCGTCTCGGACGCCCTGGACGAACTCCTGGCGGGGACGCGGGTGGTGGGCGTGATGGGCGGGCACGCGATGGGCCGGGGCTCCGACGCGTACGCGGGCGCGGCCCGGCTGGGGCGCACCCTGGCCCGGTCCGGCTTCACGGTGGCGACCGGGGGCGGGCCGGGCGCGATGGAGGCGGCGAACCTGGGCGCCTACACCGCCCCGTTCGCGGACGCCGTGCTCGGCGAGGCGCTGGAGCTGCTCGCCAAGGCGCCCTCGTTCGCGCCGTCGGTCTCGGACTGGGCGCGGGCCGCCTTCGAGGTGCGCGGGCGCCATCCCCGGGGCGGGCTTTCGGTCGGCATCCCCACCTGGTTCTACGGCCACGAGCCGCCGAACGCCTTCGCCGGCCACATCGCCAAGTACTTCGCCAACGCCACCCGCGAGGACGGCCTCCTGGCCCGCTCCAACGCGGGCGTGGTGTTCCTGCCGGGCGCGGCCGGAACCGTACAGGAGATCTTCGACAACGCGACCCCGAACTACTACGGCTCACGGGGCGGGCCGACGCCGATGGTGCTGGTGGACCGGGACCACTGGACGCGGCACCTGCCGGCGTGGCCGCTGCTGCGGGCGCTCGCCGAGGACCGCCCCATGGCCGCGCGGATCGCGCTGGTGGACTCGGTGGACGAGGCGGCCGCCGAGCTGGCGCGGCTGTCGGCCTGAGCGTCCCGGCCGCGGTACGGCATACGTCACACCGGGCGATGCGTCACACCGGGCAACGCGGGACGCCCCCGGCACGTCTGCCGCTGGGAAGCACGGGAGCGGGAACGCCGGCTCCCCCACACATCGGTGAACGGAGCTTTGGGTGCTGATCGGCCTACTGACCGCGATCGCGGCCTCGATCTGCTACGGCACGGGCTCGGTCCTGCAAGCCGTCGGGTCCCGGAAGTCCGCGCGCCGCGAGGCGGCGGAGACGGCCCGCACCCAGCACGGCGGCCCCAGCCTGTCGTCGACCGCGAAGGCGGCGATGACGTGGGAGTTCATGGCCGGCACGGTCCTGGACTTCGTGGGCTTCGCCCTGGGCGCGCTGGCGGCCCGCCTGCTGCCCCTCTTCCTCTCCCAGACGGTCATCAGCGCCAACCTGGTGATCACGGCGGTCCTCAGCGTGCGCCTGCTGGGCCTGCGGCTGAGCCGGGCGGAGTGGGGCTCGATCGCGTTGGTCTGCTCGGCCCTGGTGCTGCTGGCCACGGCGGCGGGCGCGGAGGGCGGCGGCCACACGTCCCCGGCCACGCACTGGTGGCTGCTGGTGGTGTCGGTGCTGCTGATGGCGGGCGGCGCGGTGGCGGTACGCCTGCTGGGCGCCCGCGCGGCGATCGCGGCGGGCCTGCTGTCGGGCCTGGGCTTCGGCGCGCTCGGCGTCGGCGTACGCGTCCTGAACGGCGTCGACCCCTTCGACGTGGGCCGTCTGCTCGCGGACCCCGCGCTGTACGCGATCGGGGTGGCCGGGGCGGGCGGGATGTACCTGCACACGGTGGCGCTCCAGATCGGCTCGGTCAACGGGGCGACGGCGGCGCTGGTGGTCGGCGAGACGGTCCTGCCGGGCGCGATCGGCGTGCTGTGGCTGGGCGACGCGTCACGGGCGGGGCTGGGGTGGCTGGCGGTGGCGGGGTTCGTGCTGGCGGTCGGGGGGGCGGTGGGGGTGGCGTGGTTCGGAACGGAGAGCGCACCCGTCGAGGAGGACCGGGAGGGAATCGCCCCCACCCCGCCCCTTCCCGAAACCCTCCGGGGGTGAGGGGGCACCGGGGCGCTGACTGGTCAGCCCCCCGGAACCCCTTCTGACCCCTTCGTCTGCGGCCCGGTGGGGGCTGGCCGCGCAGTTCCCCGCGCCCCTGGGGGTCCGGGGGTGAAGGGGCTCCCTGGGCTCGGGCTGGCCTGCGGACCGGCGGGCCGGGAGCGACTCCGGGCACGAGCGCTGAGGCAGCCCCCGGAACCCCTTCGTCTGCGACCCGGTGGGGGCTGAGCGCGCAGTTCCCCGCGCCCCTGGGGGTCCGGGGGTGAAGGGGCTCCCTGGGCTCGGGCTGGCCTGCGGACCGGCGGGGGCCGGGGGCGACTCCGGGTACGGGCGCCGAGGCGGCCCCCGGAACCCCTTCGTCTGCGGGCCGGTGGGGGCTGGGCGCGCAGTTCCCCGCGCCCCTGGGGTAACTCCTGGCGCGGCACCATCAGCCCCTCCGGCGTTTGAGGAGCGGGGTCCGGGGCGGAGCCCCGCAGCCCACCGGGCCGCGCCGGGGCACGGGCGGAGTCCGAGGCGGGGTGCAGGGGCCGCAGGCCCCGCCGGGGGGCCGGGGGCGTAGCCCCCGGAAAACCCCTTCGCCCCCACCCGCCCCCGGAGGGTTTAGGGAAGGGGCGGGGAGGGGCTAATCGCCCCCCAGTACCACCGTCTCCGCCCCGGCGAACCCCACCCCCACCAACTCCCCCACCCCCGGCGCCTCCCGCACCCCGCACTCCGCCTCCAGCGGCGGCCCGGAGCGCGGGCGCAGGCGCAGCGCCACATGGCCGCCCCGGAACGTACGGGACTCCACCTCGCAGCTGAGCCCCTGCTCCGCCGGGAGCAGCAGGACGCCCCCGGGCCGCACCAGGAGCCGTACCGCGCCCTGCGCCGAGCCGGCCGGCACCGCCACCTTGCCCCAGGGCGTGGCGGCCGCCTCCCCCGACACCGTCGCCTCCACCACGTTCTCGAACCCCAGGAAGCGCGCCACGAACTCCGAGGCCGGCCGCTGCCAGACCTCCAGCGGCGTACCGCTCTGCGCGATCCGCCCGTCCCGCATCACCACCACCCGGTCCGCGAGCGCGAACGCCTCGCCCTGGTCGTGCGTGACGGCCAGCACGGTCGTCCCCAACCGGCCGAACAGCGCCCGCAGTTCGACGACGAGCCGCTCCCGCAGCGTACGGTCGAGCTGGCCCAGCGGCTCGTCGAGCATCAGCAGCCGGGGTTCGGGGGCCAGCGCCCGGGCGAGGGCGACGCGCTGCTGCTCGCCGCCGGAGAGCGAGCCGACCGCGCGCCGCCCGGCGCCCGGCAGCCCGACGAGCTCCAGCAGTTCCGCGACCCGCTCGTCCCGCCTCCCGCGCGCCACTCCGCGCATCCGCAGTCCGAAGGCCACGTTCCCGGCGACGTCCCGCTGCGGGAACAGCTGGTGGTCCTGGAACATCAGGCCGAGCCCCCGCCGGTGCACGGGCACCGCGGTCTGGTCCGCGCCGTCGAGCAGGACCCGCCCCGCGTCGGCGGGCTGGAGACCGGCCACCACGCGCAGCAGCGTGGACTTGCCGCTGCCGCTGGGTCCGAGGACGCACACCGTCTCGTGGTCGGCGACCTCCAGGTCGACCGCGTCGAGCGCGGCCCGCTCGCCGAACCGGACCGTCACCCCGTCGAGCCTCAGCATCAGAATTCTCCGGTCCGGTCGGTGCGTACGCGTTCGAGGAGCAGCAGGGACACCGCGCACACCACCATCAGGATGGTGCTCAGCGCCATGGCCTGCCCGTAGTTGAGGTCTCCGGCCCGGCCGAGCAGGCGGGCCACCGCGACCGGCAGGGTGGGGCGGTCGGGGCGGGCGATGAAGACGGTCGCGCCGAACTCCCCGAGCGAGACGGCGAAGGCGAACCCGGCGGCGATCAGCAGCGCCCGCCGCACCAGCGGCAGGTCCACCTCCCGCCACACCCGCCACGGGGACGCGCCGAGCACGGCGGCGGCCTCGCGCAGCCGTCCGTCGACCGCGCGCAGCACGGGAAGCATGGTCCGTACGACGAACGGCACGCCGACCAGTGCCTGGGCCAGCGGCACCAGGATCCAGGAGGTGCGCAGGTCCAGCGGCGGCTGGTCCAGGGTGATCAGGAAGCCGAAGCCGACGGTGACGGCGGAGACGCCGAGCGGCAGCATCAGCAGCGCGTCGAAGCCGCGGACGAGGCGGCCGCCGCGCCGGGTGAGGGCCGCGGCGGCGAGCCCTCCGACGGCCACGGCGATGCCGGTGGCGGCCAGTGCGTACTGCACCGAGTTCCCCACGGCCTCCAGCGGCGGCACGAGGAAGGTGCCGCCCTCGCCGACGGTCTGGAGCGAGCGGAAGTAGCCGAAGCCGTAGCCGTCGGGGGTGTCCAGGGAGCGGGCGACGAGCACGCCGAGCGGCAGCAGGATCAGCAGGGCCACCACGGCGAGCACCGCCGCGAGCAGCGTCCACTGGGCCGCGCCGCGCGGGCGGCGGGCGGTGTGCGCGGGGTCGACGAGCTTCAGGGCGCTCTCGCGCCGCCGTACGGTCCAGGCGTGCACGGCGAGGACCGCGCCGACCGCGGCGAACTGGACGAGGGTGAGGACGGCGGCGGTCGGCAGGTCGAGGAGGTCGGCGGTCTGGCGGTAGATCTCCACTTCGAGGGTGGAGAAGGTGGGGCCGCCGAGGATCTGGACGACGCCGAAGGAGGTGAAGGTGAAGAGGAAGACCATCAGGGCGGCCGCGGCGACGGCGGGCCCGAGGGCGGGCAGGGTCACCGTGCGCCACGCCGCGAACCGGGAGGCTCCCAGGACCCGGGCGGCCTCCTCCTGGCGCGGGTCGAGCTGGGCCCACAGGCCGCCGACCGTCCGGACGACGACGGCGTAGTTGAAGAAGACGTGGGCGAGCAGGATCGCCCACACGGTGGTGTCCAGCCGTACGCCCCACAGCTCGTCCAGCAGCCCGCCGCGGCCGAGCAGGGCGAGGAAGGCGGTGCCGACGACGACGGTGGGCAGCACGAAGGGGACGGTGACCACGGCCCGCAGCAGCTGGCGGCCGGGGAAGTCCAGGCGGGCGAAGACGTAGGCGCCGGGCAGCGCGATCAGCAGGGTGAGGGCGGTGGAGGCGAGCGCCTGCCAGGTGGTGAACCACAGCACCTGCCCGATGTCGGGTTCGGTGATCACCTCGCCGATCCGGCCGAGCTGCCAGACGCCGTCGACGCGCAGCCCGCGGCCGACGATCGCGGCCACGGGCCAGGCGAAGAAGAGCCCGAAGAACGCGAGCGGCAGGGCCATCAGGCCGAGCCGCACCGCGTGCGCGCGCGCCTTCCCGGCCCGGGGCGCGCGGCTTACTTCAGCACGAGCGAGGACCACGTCTTGACCCACTGCTCACGGTTCTTGGAGATCTTCTCCGGAGCGACGTCGTGCGTCTCGGTGACCTTGGCGCCGAACCGGGTGAACAGCTCGGGCAGCGCGGCGTCCTTCAGGACCGGGTTCACGAACATGGTGAGCGGCATGTCCTCCTGGAACTTCTTGGAGATCAGGAAGTCCAGGAGCGCCTTGCCGCCCGCCTCGTTCCTGGCGCCCTTGAGCAGTCCGGCGAACTCGGTCTGGCGGAAGCAGGTGCCGGTGGCGACGCCGGTGGGGGCCTCGGTGGGCTGCGGCTTGGCGTAGAGGACCTCGACGGGCGGGCTGGAGGCGTAGGAGACGACCAGCGGGCGGTCGCCCTTGGCCTTGCGGCCGCCAGCGGAACCGGAGAAGTCCTGGTTGTAGGCCTGCTCCCAGCCGTCGACGACCTTGACGCCGTTGTCCTTGAGCTTCTTCCAGTAGTCCTGCCAGCCCTCGTCGCCGTACTGGGCGGCGCTGCCGAGCAGGAAGCCGAGGCCGGGCGAGGAGGTCGCCGCGTTCTCGGTGACCAGCAGGTCCTTGTACGCGGGCTTGATCAGGTCGGCGAAGGTGCTCGGCGGAGCCAGCTTCTTGTCCGCGAAGTACTTCTTGTCATAGTTGACGCAGATGTCGCCGGTGTCGACCGGGGTGACGCGGTGCTTGTCCTTGTCGAGCTGGACGGCCGCGGGGACGGCGGCGAGGCCCTTCGCCTCGTACGGGGTGAAGATCCCGTGGTCGAGGGCGCGCGAGAGCAGGGTGTTGTCGACGCCGAAGAACACGTCGCCGCGCGGGGAGCCCTTGGTGAGGATCTCCTGGTTGAGGGCCGCGCCCGCGTCGCCGCTCTTGAGGACCTTGACCGTGTAGCCGGTCCTGGCGGTGAACTCCTTGAGCACCGCGTCGGAGGCGGCGAACGAGTCGTGGCTGACCAGGGTGACGGTCTTGGACTGGGTGGAGCCGCCGGTCTTGGTGCCGTCGTCGTCCTTGCCGCCGCACGCGGCGAGCGTGCTGACGCCGAGGGCGGCGGCGAGCGCGGCGGCCGCCATCTTCTTCGTACTGCGCATGGTGGTGATTCCTCCTGGAGTGACCAGGAAGAGACGCGGCCCCGCCCGCCGGGCGGCGGCGAGCGGGGCGCAACAGCTTGAGTGATGACCGAACTTCCTACCCAGAATGACCTGGGCGAGGTTCAGAGGGTCTGCGACCTGACGGTGTCGCACTCTCAGCGCTGTGGCGCTCCCCTGTCGGAATACAGATGTCGAGCTCTGCGGTTTTCGGGCTCAGACTACCTCTCGGACGCGGCGAGCTGTCCGCACGCTCCGTCGATCTCCTGGCCACGGGTGTCCCGGACGGTGACGGGCACCCCGTGGGCCGCGATGGCCTCGACGAACGCCTTCTCGTCCTCGGGGCGCGAGGCGGTCCACTTCGAGCCCGGCGTCGGGTTCAGCGGGATCAGGTTGACGTGGACGCGCTTGCCCTTGAGGAGGCGGCCGAGCAGGTCACCGCGCCAGGCCTGGTCGTTGATGTCGCGGATCAGCGCGTACTCGATCGAGATGCGGCGGCCGGACTTCTCCGCGTACTCCCACGCCGCGTCCAGGACCTCGCGGACCTTCCAGCGGGTGTTGACGGGCACGAGCGTGTCGCGCAGCTCGTCGTCCGGCGCGTGCAGCGAGACGGCGAGGCGGCACTTGAAGCCCTCGTCGGCGAAGCGGTGCATGGCGGGGACCAGGCCGACGGTGGAGACGGTGATGCCGCGCTGGGACAGGCCCAGGCCGTCGGGCTCGGGGTCGGTGAGGCGGCGGATGGCGCCGACGACCCGCTTGTAGTTGGCGAGCGGCTCGCCCATGCCCATGAAGACGATGTTCGACAGCCGGGCGGGGCCGCCGGGGACCTCGCCGTCGCGCAGCGCGCGCATGCCGTCGACGATCTGGTGCACGATCTCGGCGGTCGACAGGTTGCGGTCCAGGCCCGCCTGGCCGGTCGCGCAGAACGGGCAGTTCATGCCGCAGCCGGCCTGCGAGGAGATGCACATGGTCACCCGGTCGGGGTAGCGCATCAGGACCGACTCCACCAGCGTCCCGTCGTGCAGGCGCCACAGCGTCTTGCGGGTGGTGTCGTCGTCGCACGAGATGTGCCGCACGACCGACATCAGGTCCGGCAGCAGCTCCTCCTGGAGGCGGGTGCGCGCCGCCGCGGGGATGTCCGTCCACTGGGCCGGGTCGTGCGCGTACCGCGCGAAGTAGTGCTGCGAGAGCTGCTTGGCGCGGAACGGCTTCTCGCCGATCGCGGCGACAGCCTCTTTCCGCTCGGCGGGCGAGAGGTCGGCGAGGTGCCGCGGCGGCTTCTTGGCTCCGCGGGGGGCGACGAAAGTGAGTTCTCCGGGCTTCGGCATGGTCCCTCAAGTGTCTCAGACATACGGAAAGGGGCCCGCCGTCCTGTGGACAACGAGCCCCCGACCGATGAACGCGCAGGTCAGAGCCTGCTCTGCGGACTTCTCAGCTGCCGACGAAGGCGACGAGCAGCAGCCACACCACCGGCGCCGTGGGCAGCAGCGAGTCCAGCCGGTCCATGATGCCGCCGTGGCCCGGCAGCAGCGTGCCCATGTCCTTGATGCCGAGGTCCCGCTTGATCATCGACTCGCCGAGGTCGCCGAGCGTGGCGCTCGCCGCGACCGCGAGACCGAGCAGCAGGCCCTGCCACCACTGGCCGTCGTCGATGAGGAACTGCACGCACACCGCGCCCGCCGCCATCGCGAACGTCACCGCGCCCACCAGACCCTCACGGGTCTTTCCGGGACTGATGCGCGGCGCCAGCTTCGTCTTGCCGAAGCGCCAGCCGATCGCGTACGCGCCGGTGTCGCTGACCACGGTCAGCAGCAGGAAGACGAAGACCCGCCACGGCCCGTCGTCGGCGGCCAGCATCATCGCGACGAACGTGGCCAGGAACGGCACGTAGAACGCGGCGAAGACCCCGGCGGTGACGTCCCTGAGATAGCCCTCGGGCTTCTCCGTCATCCGCCAGACCAGCACCGCGAGCGAGGTCAGCGCCATCGCCACCCAGGCGCCCTCGGCACCGCGCGCGTAGCCGGCGACGACCATCGCCGCGCCGCCCACCGCGAGCGGCACCAGCGGCACCTTGATGCCCTTGCGCTCGTCCAGCCGGGAGGCGAGCTCCCACAGGCCGACGACGACCGCCACCGCGACCACACCGACGAAGACGGCCTTGACGACGAACAGCGACGCCAGGATCACCGCGCCGAGCCCGACGCCGACCCCTATCGCGGCCCGCAGGTCGCGCCCCGCCCGCTTCTTCTCCGGCTGCGCGGGCCGCTGCGGCTGCGGCGGAGTCGAAGGTGGTACCGAGCTGGGCATGGGCTCCTGCGGCGTCTCTTCGCGGAACAGGGGGCCGCTCACCCGAGCGGTCCCCCGGTCACGTTCTTCGCGGACCACGGCGTCTGTGCCCACGCCGTCGGTCACTGCGGGCATGGGCTGTGTCCGGGACGGGGCGTCATACGCATCGTAGGCAGCCCCCGCCGAAGGCACCTCCTGGGAAGGCCCCTGGACGGGTGGCCCCCAGTGCTCGGGTCGCGGCGGAGCCCCCCAGGAAGAGTCGTTCATCAGACCTCTAGCAGCTCTGCTTCCTTGTGCTTGAGCAGCTCGTCCACCTGCGAGACGTACTTCGCGGTGGTGTCGTCGAGCTCCTTCTCCGCACGGCGGACCTCGTCCTCGCCGGACTCCTTGTCCTTGACGAGCTTGTCGAGGGCGTCCTTGGCCTTGCGGCGCACGGAGCGGATCGACACCTTGGAGTCCTCGGCCTTGGTCCGGGCGACCTTGATGTAGTCCCGGCGGCGCTCCTCCGTCAGCTCCGGGAACGTCACCCGGATGATGGAGCCGTCATTGCTCGGGTTGACGCCGAGGTCGGAGTCGCGGATCGCCTGCTCGATGTTGCGCAGCGCGCTCTTGTCGAACGGGGTCACCACCGCCATGCGCGGCTCGGGCACCGAGAACGAGGCCAGCTGGTTGATCGGCGTCAGCGCACCGTAGTAGTCCGCCACGATCTTGTTGAACATCGCCGGGTGCGCACGGCCGGTGCGAATCGCGGCGAAGTCCTCCTTGGCGACCACGACGGCCTTCTCCATCTTCTCCTCGGCTTCGAGGAGGATTTCTTCGATCACCACTTGCTCCTGCATGTCTTGAGTGGGCCGGGAGTCGTGTCGGCTGCTCGACGGCCCTGCGTAACCCGCGTCTTTCCCTGCACGGTGTCCGACCGTCAGGGGATTGTCCATCCCCCGGTCAGGCCCGGGTGCCCTGGTCGCTCACGAGCGTGCCGATCTTCTCACCCTTGACCGCGCGCGCGATATTGCCCGCGGTGAGCAGTTCGAAGACCAGGATGGGGAGGTTGTTGTCGCGGCAGAGGGTGATGGCCGTCATGTCCGCCACCTTCAGGTCGCGGGTGATGACCTCGCCGTACTCCAGCGCGTCGAACTTCACGGCGTCCGGGTTGACGCGGGGGTCGGAGTCGTAGACCCCGTCCACCCCGTTCTTGCCCATCAGCATGGCCTCGGCGTCGATCTCCAGAGCCCGCTGGGCGGCCGTGGTGTCGGTGGAGAAGTACGGCATGCCCATGCCGGCGCCGAAGATGACGACGCGGCCCTTCTCCAGGTGGCGCACGGCGCGCAGCGGAATGTACGGCTCCGCGACCTGACCCATCGTGATGGCGGTCTGGACCCGGGAGTCGATGCCCTCCTTCTCCAGGAAGTCCTGGAGGGCGAGGCAGTTCATGACCGTACCGAGCATGCCCATGTAGTCGGAGCGGGCCCGGTCCATGCCGCGCTGCTGGAGCTCGGCTCCGCGGAAGAAGTTGCCGCCGCCGATGACGACGGCGATCTGCGCCCCGTCCCGTACGACGTTGGCGATCTCGCGGGCGATGGCGTGCACGACGTCGGGGTCCACGCCGAGACCCCCTCCGCCGGCGAACGCCTCACCGGAGAGCTTCAGCATGAAGCGCCCGGTCACCTTGCCGTCGTCGCGCTTGTGGTCAGCCTGAGTGGCGGCGTCCGCGCCCTGATTCATGGGGATCTCCTCGTACACATACGAAGAAGGCCATTGCCGGTGGGTGCTGTGTCCCTGAGCGGCAATGGCCTCCTCGTCAGATCTGCGGTCGTCCGTCGCGAGCGCGGCCGACGACTGCCTCAGACCCTAGCGGGGTCTTCCGTCGATCGCCGGACGGACTCAGATGCCGACCTTGATACGCGTGAAGCGCTTCAGGGTGACACCGGCCTCGTCCAGTACCTTCTGGACCGACTTCTTGTTGTCGAGCGCGTACGGCTGGCCAAGGAGCGTGGCGTCCTTGAAGAAGCCGTTGACGCGACCCTCGACGATCTTCGGGAGCGCGGCCTCGGGCTTGCCCTCGGCGCGCGTGGTCTCCTCGGCGACACGACGCTCGGTCTCGACGACCTCGGCCGGCACGTCCTCGCGGGACAGCCACTTCGGGGCGAACGCGGCGATGTGCTGCGCGATGCCCTTGGCGACGTCGGCGTCGGCCTTGTCCAGCTCGACCAGGACACCGATCTGCGGCGGCAGGTCGGGCATGGTGCGGTGCATGTACGCGAAGACGAAGCCGTCCGCGTACTGCGCGAAGCGGTCCAGGACGATCTTCTCGCCGAGGTTGGCGTTGGCCTCGTCGACGTACGCCTGGACGGTCTTGCCGGCCTCGATCTCGGACGCGAGCAGCGCGTCCAGGTCGGCCGGGGAGGTCTTCGCGACGTGCGCGGCGAGCGCGGCGGCGGTGGCCTGGAACTTCTCGCCCTTGGCGACGAAGTCCGTCTCGCACTTCAGCTCGAGGAGCACACCGGAGGTGTTGTCCTCGGCGATGAGGGAGACGACCGCGCCGTTCTCGGCGGAACGGCCCTCGCGCTTGGCGACGCCCTTCTGGCCCTTGATGCGCAGCGCCTCGACGGCCTTGTCGACGTTGCCGTCGGCCTCGTCCAGCGCCTTCTTGCAGTCCATCATGCCGGCGCCGGTGAGCTCGCGGAGCTTCTTGACGTCAGCGGCGGTGTAGTTCGCCATGAGTCTGGGTTTCTCTCTCGAAGTCTGACTCGAAGTCTGAAAGATCTACGGGGCTACGGGGTGACGGCGGGGGCACAGCGTGTGCCCCCGCCGTCACCGCCGAAGCGAGGACCCGAAGGTCAGGCCTGCTCGGCGTCCGCGGCCGGCGCCTCGGCGGCCGGAGCCTCCGCAGCGTCCTCGGCCGGCTTCTCGGCCTCGGCGGCCGGAGCCTCGACGGCCTCGGCCGCGGGGGCCGCGGCCTCGGCGGACTCCTCGGAGTCGGCCTTCTTGTCACCCTCGAGCAGGTCGCGCTCCCACTCGGCGAGCGGCTCGCCGGCGGCCTTCTCGCCCGGCTTCGAGTCGCCGGTCGCGGCGCCGGAACGGGCGATGAGGCCCTCGGCGACGGCGTCGGCGATCACGCGGGTGAGCAGGGTGACGGAGCGGATCGCGTCGTCGTTGCCCGGGATCTTGTAGTCGACCTCGTCGGGGTCGCAGTTCGTGTCGAGGATCGCGACGACCGGGATGTGGAGCTTGCGCGCCTCACCGACGGCGATGTGCTCCTTCTTGGTGTCGACAATCCAGACGGCGCTGGGGACCTTCGACATCTCACGGATACCACCGAGGGTCTTCTCCAGCTTGGCCTTCTCGCGCGAGAGGACCAGGAGCTCCTTCTTGGTGAGACCCGAGGCCGCGACGTCCTCGAAGTCGATCTGCTCGAGCTCCTTGAGGCGCTGCAGACGCTTGTAGACGGTGGAGAAGTTGGTCAGCATGCCGCCGAGCCAGCGCTGGTTGACGTAGGGCATGCCCACGCGCGTCGCCTGCTCGGCGATCGCCTCCTGCGCCTGCTTCTTGGTGCCGACGAACATGATGGAGCCGCCGTGCGCGACGGTCTCCTTGACGAACTCGTAGGCGCGGTCGATGTACGACAGCGACTGGAGCAGGTCGATGATGTAGATGCCGTTGCGCTCGGTGAAGATGAAGCGCTTCATCTTCGGGTTCCAGCGACGGGTCTGGTGACCGAAGTGGACGCCGCTTTCCAGCAGCTCCCGCATCGTGACGACGGCCATGGCCGTACTCCTTGAGGTACTCGGTTATCGCGGCCGCCGGGCGGCTGCCGCGCCTGACGCCCCGGTGCGCCGTGCCCCGCACCGGACTGAACAGGTGAAGGACCGAGAGACGCGGCCGATGGTCTGGACCACCGGCGGGGCGTGCGAAGTCGACCCGGTGACCCGGATCGCCACAAGAAGTGTACGGGACCCTCACCGTGCCGGGTGACGCCGCTGTCCACAACGGCCCGGTTGTCCACAGCCCCAGCCCATGATCACCGCGAAACGCCCGTCTTCGCGATCCTTTCCCCATGGAACCGATGCGGCGAGAACGCGTACGGCGCGCAGTACGACGACGGGGGCTGGGATGGAGCCTGGCTGGAGTGGGGGTGGGGAGGTTGAGGGGGGTGGCGAGGTTGGTGGGAGTGGCCGGGTTGGTGGGAGTGGCCGGGTTGGTGGGAGTCGCGGGGGCGGCGGGAGTGGTGCCGTGGGGGCCGGCTGGGTGGGCTGGGTCGGCTGGGTCGGCTGGGTCGATACAGGCGACACAGCCGACGCAGGTGCTTGCCGCCCCTGTGGGGATGGCGGGCAGCCGGTCGGAACCGGCGTCCGAGGGGGTGGGGCCGCTGTGGCCAGTCCCCGGGCCACCGGTGGTCGTCCGGGGCTGGGCCCCGCCGACCACGCCGTACGGCCCCGGCCACCGAGGCGTCGACCTGGCCGCGCCACCGGGGACGCAGCTCCGGGCGGTCGCGGAGGGCCGGGTGACGTTCGCGGGCCCGGTCGCCGACAAGGGGGTCCTGACGATCACCCTGAACGGCTCGGGCAGCCCCCCGCTGCGCACCACGTACGAGCCGGTCCACCCACTGGTCCACCCCGGCGACCACGTCCGCGCGGGCCAGCCGGTCGCCACCGTGGAGGCGGAACCACGCCACTGCGGGGAGGTGGGGTGCGTGCACTGGGGGCTGAAACGGGGCGATGACTACCTGAACCCGCTGGTGCTGGTGCCTCGGGGGCATTCACGGCTGCTGCCGGTGATGGGGGTGGGGGTGGAAGGGGGCTGAGGGGTGGAGGGGGGTCGGGGGGTGGGTTGGGGGAGGGAGGGGGCGGGGGGGGAGGGGGGCGGGGGGAAGCCCCCCGGATCAGCCGACCACGCCTCGTAGCGCCATCGCCACCGCCGCCTCCGTGATCGCCTTCGGGTCTTCCGCCGCGCCCAGTTCGATGCGGCGGACCGCCGCGTCGACCACGCCCTGGAGGAGTGTCGCGGCGAGGCGCGGCTGGGTGTGGCCGAGGTCGCCCAGGGCTTCGACGATCATGGCGATGAGGCCGCCGTGGGCGGCGCGGATCTTCTCGCGCGCGCCGGCGTCCAGCTCGCTGGCGGAGATGGCGACGACGGCGCGGTGGCGCTGATCGCCGACGAGTTCCAGCTGGCGGCGTACGTACGCGGCGACCTTCTCCTCGGGGCTGCCAGCCTGCTGCATCGCGGCTTCGATGTCGGCGGCCCACTGCGGGAAGTCGACGGAGCAGAGTTCTTCGACGACGGCGGCCCGGGAGCGGAAGTACTCGTACACGGAGGACCGGGCGAGCCCGGTGCGCTCGGCCAGGGCGGGGAAGGTCAGGGCTTCGGTGCCGCCCTGGGACAGGAGGGAGCGTGCGGCGTCCAGCAGGGCGGCGCGCTGCATCGTGCGGTGCTCGGCCACTGAGGCCGCTCGAATCCTTGGCACCGCTCCACTCTACGGCGGGGCCGGTGATCCGCGGAGGGAGGATTGTTCGGCGGGGTGGTGCTCAGCGGCCGACGTCGGCCAGCTTGGCCCGCAGCTGGAGGACGGACTTGGTGTGGATCTGGCTGACGCGGCTCTCGGTGACGCCGAGGACGTTGCCGATCTCGGCGAGGGTGAGGCCCTCGTAGTAGTAGAGGGTGACGACCGTCTTCTCGCGCTCGGGCAGGGTGTTGATGGCGCGGGCGAGCAGGCGGCGCAGCTCGCGGTCCTCGGCGATCTCGACGGGGTTGTCGGCGGCGGTGTCCTCCAGGGTGTCCATGAGGCTGAGCCGGTCGCCGCCCTCGCCGCCGGCGTGCAGCAGCTCTTCGAGCGCGACCACGTTGGCGAGGGACAACTGGCTGAAAACCGCGTGGAGTTCGTCGACGGCGATGCCCATCTCGGCCGCGACCTCGTTCTCGGAGGGGGTGCGGCGCAGCTGGGCTTCGAGGGTCGCGTAGGCGCGCTCGACGGCGCGGGCCTTCTGCCGCACGGAGCGGGGGATCCAGTCGAGTGCGCGGAGTTCGTCGATCATCGCGCCGCGGATGCGGGTGATGGCGTACGTCTCGAACTTGATGGCCCGTTCGATGTCGAACTTCTCGATGGCGTCGATGAGTCCGAAGACTCCGGAGGAGACGAAGTCGGCTTGTTCGACGTTGGGCGGCAGGCCGACGCTCACACGGCCCGCGACGTACTTGACCAGCGGCGAGTAGTGCAGGATGAGCTGTTCGCGCAGGCGCTCGTCGCCGCTGTTCTTGTACGAGCGCCACAGTTCGTCGACGGATGAGGGCGCCGGTGGTCGCACGGTGCCGCCGGCGCGGGCAGCGGGGGGAGCTGCCGTGCGATCAGACCCGGAGGTGTGCTGGGGCATTCGTTGCCTTGAGCCGTTCTGCTGTGACGTGAGCGGGGAATTGTCTCTGCTGCGGGGTTCTCGTGAGCGTAGCGTGACCGGCCCGTTGCGGTGCGCGAACGCCGGGGGATCAGGGCGGCTCGGGGCGGGCGGACGGGCGCGCGCGGGGGTGGGGGCCGTCGCCGGTTGCGTCGGCCCCGAAAGCGGCGGTGGGCGGCCGTCGGTGGTCATCGGCCTTACCTTTTCACCCGAATGCTCCAGGTCAAGCACCGCCTCGCCGCGTGCTGGGGGTGGTGAGCGGGCTTGACGCCAACCGCCAGTCGTCCTCTTCGCGTTCGACGAAGCCCAGGGAGTGCAGTTCGTACAGCCTGCCGAGGGCTTCCTCCGGAGTCGTTGCCGCCTCACGGGCGATGTCCGGTAGGGCGAGGTTGCCGTGGGCGGGTAGTGCGTCGAGTACGCGTGCGGCGGCGGGGGCGAGGAGGTCCCGGGGCAGGACGGGGCCTCGGCGGACGGGGGCCAGGTCGCCCATTTCTCCGACGAGTTCGATGATTTCGTCGGCGTCGGTGACGAGTGCGGCTTCGCCGCGCAGCAGTTCGTGGACTCCGGCGGAGAGGCCGCTGGTGGCGGGGCCGGGTACGCCCATGGTGTGGCGGCCGAGCCGTTGGGCGTTGCGGGCGGTGACGAGGGAGCCGCTGCGGTATTCGGCTTCGACGACGACGGTTCCCCGGGTGAGAGCGGCGATGACGCGGTTGCGGAGGACGAACCGGCTGGGGGTGGGGTGGTCGCCGGGCGGTAACTCGGCTACGAGAACGCCCTGTTGGGCGATGCGGCCGATCAACTCGGTGTGGGCGCGGGGGTAGACGACGTCGACTCCGCTGGCGAGGACGGCGATGGTGGCGCCGCCTGCTGCCAGGGCGCCGCGGTGGGCGGCGCCGTCCACGCCGGCGGCGGCTCCGGAGACGACGACCCAGCCTTTTTCGGCGAGGCCGGCGCCGAGGGTGGCGCCCATGTGGGCGCCGTAGGGCGTACAGGCTCGCGCGCCGACGACGGCGACGGATCTGAGCGCCCATAGTCGCAGGTCGGCGGGGCCGCGGAGCCAGAGGCCGAGGGGGCGGCCGTCGCCGAGGTCGTCGAGTTGGCCGGGCCATTCGTGGTCCCCTGGGCAGACGAACCGGCCGCCGAGCGTGGCAAGGGTGGTCAGGTCGCGCTCGGGGTCGACGTTCGCCGCGCGTCTGCGGTACCCGGCGAGGCGGGCGGCGCTCACTCCGGTGAGGGGGTCGTCGGGGTCTTCCGGGGAGGTGAGACGCCGTAGCAGCTCCACGGCTCCGTACTTGCGCAGCCATTGGCCTCCACGCTCGTCCCCCGGCTCGATGATCCTGGTCAGTGCCGCCCGCGCGAGCCGCTCGGGTGCTTCGGCCGGGCGGCCGGGCGCCTGACCGTCCCCGGCCAGGCGGGACACACCCCCGGGACCGGCCCCGAGCACGTGGTCGTGCCCCACCGCGTGAGACACACCCCCAGGACCGGCCCCGAGCGCCTGACCGTCCCCGGCCGCGCGGGACACGCTCGCGGGACCAGTCCCGAGCACCTGACCGTCCCCGGCCACGCGGGAGACACCCCCGGGACCGGTCCCCTCCCCCGTGTCCGGCGCTCCCCCGCTCATCCCGCGCCTCCCACGGGCAGGGGCGCGCCCCTGGAGATGCCGGTGCGGAGTTCCAGGGCGAGGCCGATGTGGGTGTCGTCGGGGCGGTCGTCGCCGCAGAGGTCGGCGAGGGTCCAGGCGACGCGCAGGACGCGGTCGAGGCCCCGTGCGGTCAGCAGGCCGCGTTCCATGTCCCTTTCGGCGGCGGCGAGGGCGCCGGGGGCCGTGACCCAGCGGGTGCGCAGCTCGTGGCCGGGGACTTCGCTGTTGGTGGTCCAGGGGGTGCCCTGGAGGCGGGTGGCGGCGCGTTCCCGGGCGGTCAGGACGCGTTCGGCGACCTGGGCGCTGGTTTCGCCGCGGCCGCCCTGGGCGAGGAGGTCCTCGCGCCGGACGGGTTCGGCTTCGACGCGCAGGTCGACGCGGTCCAGGAGGGGGCCGGAGAGTCGGGCCTGGTAGCGGCGGATGACGGACGGGGGGCATTCGCAGCCGGCGCCGTGGAGGGTATGGCGGCCGCAGGGGCAGGGGTTGGCGGCGAGGACCATGAGGAAGCGGGCGGGGAGGCGGACGACGCCGGCGCTGCGGGCCACGACGACGTGTCCGGCTTCCAGCGGCTGGCGCAGCGAGTCGAGGGCCTTGCCGGTGAATTCGGGTGCTTCGTCGAGGAACAGGACGCCGCGGTGGGCGAGGGAGACGGCGCCGGGTCGTGGCAGGCCGTTGCCTCCGCCGATGAGGGACTGCATGGTCGCCGAGTGGTGGGGTGCGCAGTAGGGGGCTTTGTGGACGAGGGGTTTGCCGGGGGGCAGGATTCCGGCGACCGAGTGGATGGCGGTGACTTCGAGGGACTCCTGGCGGGTGAGCGGCGGCAGGATGCCGGGGAGGCGTTCGGCCAGCATGGTCTTGCCTGCGCCCGGCGGTCCGTACAGCAGCAGGTGGTGGCCGCCGGCGGCGGCGACTTCCAGGGCTGTTCGGGCGGTGCGCTGGCCGGCGACGTCGGCGAGGTCGGGCGGGCTGGTGTCGGCGTCGACGGAGAGGCCCGTGCCGACGCCGGCGCCGGGGACGACGAGTCCGGCGAGCATGGAGTCGGGTCGGCCCTCTTGGTCGGGTTCCTCCTGGGGGACGGGTTCGTCGGTGAGGACGGCGATGAGCTGGCGCAGGCTGCGGACGCCGAGGACGGAGATGCCGGGGACGAGGGACGCCTCGGCGGCGGTCTGTTCGGGGACGACCACCTGCTCGTATCCGGCTTCGGCGGCGGCGAGGACGGCGGGCAGGATGCCGCGCACGGGGCGGACCCGGCCGTCGAGTCCGAGTTCGCCGATCATGACCAGGTCGGCGAGTTCTCTGGGGTCGATGCGTTCGGCGGCGCCGAGGACCGCGCAGGCGACGGCCAAATCGAAGCCGCTGCCGCTCTTGGGGACGGAGGCGGGGCTGAGGCCGACGGTGAGTTTCTTCTGGGGCCAGTCGCCGCCGGAGTTGACGACGGCGGCCCGGACGCGGTCGCGGCTTTCGCTGAGGCTCTTGTCGGGGAGGCCGACGAGGGTGAAGGCGGCGACGCCGGGTTCGAGGTCGGCCTGGACTTCCACGACGACGCCCTCGACGCCGACGAGCGCCACCGAGCAGGTGCGGGCGAATCCCATCTACGCCACCCCCCGGACGTGCTCGGCTCGGGGTGCGCCGCGGCGGGGCAGGACGACGCCGACGAGGTCGATGCGGACGCCGCCGTGCGGTGGTCCTCCGTGGTCGGTGAGCCATCGCTCGGCGAGGTGCCTGAGCCGCTCGGCCTTGGCGGGGGTGACGGCCGCCATGGGGTGTGCGAACGGGCTGCCCGCTCTGCGGGTCTTGACCTCGCAGACCACCAGGACGTCGCCGTCGCGGGCGACGATGTCGATCTCTCCGGTCCGGCCGCTCCGCCAGTTGCGGGCGACCACGGTCATTCCGGCGTCGGCCAGCATTCGGGCCGCCACGTCTTCGCCGTACTGTCCGAGCGCTCCTCGTGCGTTCATCTCGGCACCACCTCCGGCACCGACTGTCACGCACCCGCCGCCACCTTGTGGATCTTGGTGGACAACCGGGCCGTTGTGGAAAACCCGGCCACCCGCGAGGGGGAATCTCCGCGATCCGTTGACGGCTCCGGCTCCGGCTCCGGCTCCGGCTCCGGCTAAAGCACGACGGAATCGGCAAACTCAGCCGGGGAGGGGCGCCCAGGCGGGGAGGGGCGCCCAGGCGGGTCGGCCGTCCCGCCTCCCGGTCGGACCGTCAGGCCGAGCCCATCGGCCCAGTTCAGCCTCAGCCCCCCGGAAGCTCCAGATCGCTCTTGTTTAGCTCCTCGATGTTCACGTCCTTGAACGTGAGGACCCGGACCTGCTTCACGAACCGGGCCGGCCTGTACATGTCCCAGACCCAGGCATCGGCCATCGACACCTCGAAGAACACCTCGCCCTGGACCGAGTGCACCTGCATCTCATAGTCGTTGGTGAGGTAGAAACGCCGCTCGGTCTCGATCACGTATTTGAACAGACCGACGACGTCGCGGTACTCCCGGTAGAGCTTCAGCTCCATCTCGGTCTCGTACTTTTCGAGGTCCTCGGCGCTCATGGCATGTTCCCCTTCAGCCGTGCGTCCCCCTATTGTGCGTCAGCCCCCCGGGCCCCTGGACGATTTCCGGAGCCAGGACCACCGGCGTCAGCGGAGGACCCTCGTCGAGCAGCGTGCGCAGCAGCTCGGCGAGTCTGGTCGGGTACACCGTCTCACGGGCCGCCGACAGTTCGGCGGAGGTCCACCACCTCAGCCCCGTGGTACTGCGTCGTTCCAGCTCGGTGAGGCCCGTCGGCGCGGCCTCGGTCTGGGTGGTACGGGCGAGGAAGTACCACTCGTCCTGGTTCCAGCGGCGGCCGTCGAAGGGGAACGAGCACATCCGGCGCCACAGCACCGGACCGAGTCGCACCTCGGTGATCCCGGTCTCCTCGGCCAGTTCGCGCAGCGCGGCCTCTTCCCGCGTCTCGTCGCCCTCCAGGCCGCCGCCCGGGGTGAACCACCAGGTTTTGGCGGGGTCGTCCGGTTCGTATCCGTGCATCAGGAGGATGCGGTCCTGCGGATCGAGCAGGACGACCCGGGCGACCTTGCGGAACTCCCGCACCGCCTCGCCCGGCCCGGGCTCCGCGGGGTCCCCGGGCCCTCCGCCCTCAGCGCGCACCGGCACCGGCCCCCATCGTGCGCCGCCCGAACCGCCGTGCCAGCGGCCCGTACGCGGCCCCCACCACGATCAGTACGGCTCCGGCGATCACCGCGCCCACCACCAGCGTCAGCGGGCCGGGCCGGGAGATGCCGCCCGGGAGGGTCTTGAAGCCCGTCGGACGCTCCAGCATGCCGCCCAGCGGCCATGCCACGGCGTCCACGCGCGCGCTGACGGCGGAGCGCGGCACGGAGCCGTTCGCCGCGTCCTCCAGGTGCACCCGGGAGTCCAGCGAGACGTCGCGTTCGTCGCCCAGGAGGAAGAGCTGGTCCTTGGGGACGGTGGCGTGGAACTTGGTCGTGGAGGCGGCCGTGTCGTGCAGATACGGTTCGTCGATCTCGCGGCCGTTGACGGTGAGCTTGCCGCCCCGGTCGCAGCAGGTGACCGTGTCGCCGCCTATGCCGACGACGCGCTTGACCATGGGGACGTTGCCCCAGGCCTTGTCCTTGAAGATCACCACGTCGCCGCGCTTGACGTCGGCGCCGTCGATGCGCTGGGCGAGGACCCGGTCGCCCGCCTTGACGGTGGGGTTCATGGACTGGGTCGGCACCGTGTACGGCTTGTACTCGACGGCGCCCCAGGCGAATCCGCCGAGGAAGAGCACACAGCCGACGGCCACGGCCAGTCCCGACAGCAGATGGCCGAGACCGCGGCCGCGGCCGTCGTCGTTGCGTCCTGTCGCGCTCATCCCAGTGCTCCTCCCCCGGTCGCCCGCGTCCTGCGCGGGCTCCGGAGATCGACGATCTGGGACGGCACCCTACCCGGCGGTATCCGCGCGGTCAGCCCTCGCGGGTGAGGTCGGTGCCCTCGTTCGCGTCACTCGGGCGGGTGAGCCGGCGCCGGCGCCACAGCACGATCGGCACCGCGCCCGCGAGCCCCGCCGCCACGGGGGCCGTCGAGGCCATGCCGTTGAGGCCCTTCTGGTCGAAGGTGCCCGGGATGCCGAGCCAGTCGATGCGGTTGAGGGGCCAGGCGATGGTGAAGGCGCGGCCGACGACCTTGTCGTCGGAGACCGTGCCGCCGCCGGGCAGCTCCTGGTGGTAGCGGGAGTCCAGCGAGTTCTGCCGGTGGTCGCCCATCACCCAGATCCGGCCCTTGGGGATCTTGATCGGGCCGAAGGGCATGTCGTCGCAGGCGCTGTCGCCGGGGTAGATGTACGGCTCGTTCAGGGCCTTGCCGTTGACCTTGACCGGGCCGCCCTTCTTGCACTCCACGGTGTCGCCGCCGGTCGCGATGACCCGCTTGATCAGGTCCTTCTCCTCGGCGGACGGCATCAGGCCGATGAAGCTGAGGAACTTCTGCGCGGCGTTGGGCTCGGCCGGCTTCTGGTCCTCCAGCCAGCCGCCCGGGTCGTGGAAGACGACGACCTCGCCGCGCTCGGGCGTGGAGCCGAACCACGGCGTCAGCTTGTCCACCAGGACCCGGTCACCGCGCTGGAGGGTGTCCTGCATCGAGTCCGAGGGGATCGAGAAGGCCTGCACCAGGAAGGTCTTGATCAGCAGCGCGAGGATCAGCGCGATGCCGATGAGCAGCGGCAGCTCCTTCCAGAAGGAGCGCTGCTTCCTGGGGGCGCGGTCCGAGCCGTCGCCCGGCTCGCCGTCACCTCCCGAGCCGCCGTCAACGGTGCCGCCACCGCCGCCGCCGGCCTGAGCCTGTGCGGGAGAGTCGGCGGGCCCGTCCGGCCGCTCCTCGGGCTCGTCGTGTCCGGATCGTGCGCCGACCGCCAAATCCCCCACATCCACTCCTCACTCCGTGCCACCGCCCGCGCCGTGCCAGACGCAGGCCCACCACTCCCATAACGAGCGGGAGTTCCGCAGGGCTCGGGAGCCGGATCGCTTCGTTCGATTTCGGGTCATCCGATATCGATGTATGTACTGCGACTTCACGTGATCTGCCGGGATCCGCAGCCGGATCCCGGGAGGACACCCTATGCGACGTGCCGAGTGCGGTGTCCGACCTGCCGGGCGCGTCCGGCACCGAGCCGAATGTCCCGGGCTCCTCCAGCCACCGCCAGTGGTCGAAGGGCCAGCCGATCAGGACGGCCCGTCCGATGACCCCGTCCTCGGAGACGGTGCCGTGGTACGGCTCGTCGAGGTGGAAGCGGGAATCGGCCGAATTCGAGCGGTGGTCGCCCATCACGAAGAGCCGCCCCTCGGGCACCTTCACCTCGAAGGTGATCTCCGAGGGCGGGTTGCCGGGATGGACGTAGGGCTCGTCCAGGGGCGTTCCGTTGACCATGACCCTGCCGCTGCCGTCGCAGCACTTCACCGTGTCGCCGCCGACCGCGACGACCCGTTTGATGAGGTCCTGCTCGTTGTCGGAGGGCAGCAGGCCGATGAAGGTCAGGGCTTGTTTGACCTGTTTGACGACGACGGGGTCGCTGCCGCCGGTGGTCTTCTTCTCGTCCTTCAGCCAGCCGCCGGGGTCTTTGAAGACGACCACGTCGCCGCGGTGCGGCCGGGAGCCGAACCAGGGCGTCAGCTTGTCGACAAGCACCCGGTCGCCGATGGTGATCGTCTCCTGCATGGAGCCGGAGGGGATCACGAAGGCCTGGACGAGGAACGTCTTCAGTACGAGGGCGATGAGCACCGCCACTCCGACGAGCAGGGGTATCTCCTTGACCGCGGACCGGCGTCTGCGCCGCTTCACCTTGCGGGCGAGCCTGCGCCGGTCGGCCCGGCCCTGCTGGGCCCGGCGGCCGGGCGGGCGGGCAGGGGCGGGGGCGGGCGCCGGTACGGCGCCGGCGGGCGGGACGAGCTCCTCGGGGCCGGCCGGGTCCGCGAGGCCCACGGGGCCCGTCGCGTACCCCGTGGGCGGTCCGGAGGCGGCGAAGGGGTCGGTGAGCGGGTCGGTGAGCGGGTCGGTGAGCGGGTCGGTCCCGGACTCCTCGGCCGGCCTGCCGCGGCGACGGGACGCACCCGGCAGGTCGCCGCGTCCCGTACCGCCCCTGGCCCCCCGCGCTGCCGCGCGCGAGGTCGGCCGCGTGCCCGTGGGCAGCGGCTCGTCCGCCGGCCGGGGTGCCGAGGAGCGCGGGCGTCCGCGGCTACCCATGGGCGCCGCCCGGTGCGGGCACGCGCGCGAAGGCGCCGGAGCCGTCGATCCCCGACCAGCGGCCCAGCGGCCAGCCGATCCAGTCGGCCCGGCCCACCACGTGGTCCACCGGCACCATGCCGCCGCCCGGCGAGCCCAGGTGGTCGCGGGAGTCGCTGGAGCGGGAGCGGTGGTCGCCCAGGACGAACAGGGTGCCGTCGGGCACCACGATGTCGAACGGCACCTGGGAGGGGGCGTCGCCCGGGTACACGTACTCCTCGGTCACCGGTGTCCCGTTCACCTGGATCCTCCCGCCCTTGTCGCAGCACACGATCCGGTCCCCGCCCACTCCGACGACCCGCTTCACGTACACGTTCCCGGCCGGTTCCCTCAGGCCCAGGGCCGCCACCGCTGAACGAAGGGCCCTGCCCACCGGGTTCCCCTCGGGGGGCTCGTCCGTGAACGAGCCGCGGCCGTCGAAGACGACGACGTCACCGCGGGCCGGCCGGCCGCCGGACCGGTACGCCAGCTTGTTGACCATGACCCGGTCGCCCACCTTCAGGGTGGGCTCCATGGAGCCGCTGGGGATGAGGAAGGGCTGCATGACGAAGTGGCTGAGCAGCAGCAGGAAGAGCAGGCAGACGGCGAGCAGGGCGGCGCTCTTGCGCCAGGGCCCTTCCAGGTGGCCGGCGAGGGCGGGAAAACGCGCGGAGCGCGACCTCCGCTCCGGCCCCGGCTGAGGGGTGGAGGGGAGGTCGCGCTCCGTGTGCTGTGCTTCGGTGTCCATCGGGGGCTGAGCCTATCCGCCCGGCCTGTGGACCCGTTACGCGCGCGTGGTGGGCCGCAGCTCACCGCCGAGCCGGAGCTCAGTTGTCGCGCTTCTCCTTGATCTTCGCGGCCTTGCCGCGGAGCTCGCGCAGGTAGTACAGCTTCGCGCGGCGGACGTCACCGCGGGTGACGAGCTCGATCTTCTCGAAGATCGGGGAGTTCACCGGGAAGGTGCGCTCGACGCCGACGGAGAAGGAGACCTTGCGGACCGTGAAGGTCTCGGAGACGCCGGCGCCCTGGCGGCGGATGACAACGCCCTTGAACTGCTGGATACGGGAGCGGTTGCCCTCGATCACGCGGACGTGGACGTTGACGGTGTCACCCGGGCGGAAGGCCGGGACGTCGCTGCGCAGCGTCGCGGCGTTGACGGAGTCGAGCAGGCTGGCCATGTTCTTCTGCTTCCTCGCCGATGCCACAGGTCATCAGCGGAATTCGTGATGGGGTTCGAGGTGCTGTCCGCGGCCGGACCGCCGTGGGGCGACTCCCGCGTGCGCGGGGAACGCATTGCCCTTCCCCCTGTGGCAGGGGCATGGGCCGGGCGTACAGCAGCGGCTTATTCTTCCACGTCCTGCGGCCTGCGCCAAAATCGGCCGCCGGGCTCGGGGGCCCAGCCGAGGATGGACAGCACTTCGCGGTCCTTCTTGTCGAAGGCGGAGGGGTCGCAGCGCTCGATCAGGTCGGGCCGGTTCTCGGCGGTGCGGCGGAACGCCTCGTCCCGGCGCCAGCGGGCGATCTTGCCGTGGTGGCCGCTGAGCAGGACGTCCGGGATGCCGCGTCCGCGCCACTCGGGGGGCTTGGTGTAGACGGGCCCTTCGAGGAGGTTGGCCATGGCGCCGGGGGCGAAGGAGTCGTCGCGGTGGGACTCGGCGTTGCCGAGGACGCCGGGCAGCAGCCGGGCCACGGCCTCGGTGACCACCAGGACGGCGGCCTCCCCGCCCGCGAGGACGTAGTCGCCGATGGAGACCTCGTACACCGGGATCCGGGTGGCGTACTCGTCCATGACGCGGCGGTCGATGCCCTCGTAGCGCGCGGGCGTGAAGATCAGCCAGGGCTTCTGGGAGAGTTCGACGGCGAGTTCCTGGGTGAAGGGCCGTCCGCTGGGGGTGGGGACGACCATGACGGGGCGGTGCGCCCCCGCCTCGTAGCCGTCGGCCAGTGCGTCGTCGAGGCAGGCGCCCCAGGGCTCGGTCTTCATGACCATGCCGGGGCCGCCGCCGTAGGGGGTGTCGTCGACCGTGTTGTGCCGGTCGTGGGTCCACTGCCGCAGGTCGTGTACGTGGACGTCGAGTTGTCCACGCGCGCGTGCCTTGCCGACGAGGGAGACGTTCAGCGGCTCCAGGTACTCGGGGAAGATCGTGACGACGTCGAGCCGCATCAGTTCCGGGCCCCGTCGGTCTCGGTCTCGTCCCCGTCGGTGTGGTCGCCCTCGGGCCCGTCGTCCTCGGTCTCGTCGCGGCCGGAGGCGATCTCCGCGCGGTCGTCGATCAGGCCGGGCGGCGGGTCGATGACCGCGCGCTGCTCGTCGAGGTCGATCTCGGTGACGATCTCCCCGACGAACGGGATCATGACCTCGGTGCCGTCGGGCCGCTCCACGATGAACAGGTCCTGGGACGGCAGGTGCGAGATCTCGGTGATCCGGCCGACCTCGGTGCCGTCGGCGAGGACGACGTCGAGGTCGATGAGCTGGTGGTCGTAGTACTCGTCGTCTTCCTCGGGGCGCTCTTCGGGGTCGACGTCGGCGATGAGCAGCGTGTTGCGCAGGGCCTCGGCGCCGGTCCGGTCGCGTACGCCCTCGAAGCGCAGCAGCAGGCGGCCGCTGTGGACGCGGCCGGTCTCGATGGTGAGCGGTCCGGTGGAGGCCGGGTCGGTGGCCAGTACGGCACCGGGGGCGAGCCGCAGCTCCGGCTCGTCGGTGCGCACCTCCACGGTGACCTCGCCCTTGATGCCGTGGGCGCGGCCGATCCGCGCGACTACCAGCTGCACGTCGTTCAACTTTCCTGTCGGATGCCTACGGTGTTTCGGTGGCTACAGCCCTCGGGATTCCGGCTGTACAGACGACTGCGGGCCGGGGAGGGCGCGTGGCCCTCCCCGGCCCGAGCCGGCGCATCTGGTAAAACAACCAACTTTGTCAGTGGACCTGGTCCACGTCGACGAGGTCGACGCGGATCCCACGGCCACCGATGGCGCCCACGACGGTACGCAGGGCGCGGGCGGTGCGGCCGTTGCGGCCGATCACCTTGCCGAGGTCGTCGGGGTGGACCCGGACCTCCAGCACGCGCCCCTTGCGCAGGGCGCGCGAGGCGACCTGCACGTCGTCGGGGTTGTCGACGATGCCCTTCACGAGGTGCTCAAGAGCCTCCTCGAGCATGCTCAGGCCTCGGTCGACTCGGCGGCGTCGGCCGGAGCCTCGTCCGCCTTCTTGTCAGCCTTCTTGGCCTTGGGGGTGATGGCCTCACCCTTGGTGTCGTCGCCCTCGAGAGCCTTGGCGAACTCGTCGAAGGAGCGGCGCTTGCTCTCCTTGGTCTCCGGCTGGAGCAGCGGCGCGGGGGCCGGGAGGCCCTTGTGCGCCTGCCAGTCACCGGTGAGCTTCAGGATGGCGAGGACGGCCTCGGTGGGCTGGGCGCCGACCGACAGCCAGTACTGCGCACGCTCGGCGTTGACCTCGATGCGCGACGGGTTGTACGTCGGGTGGTAGATACCGATCTCTTCGATCGCGCGACCGTCACGGCGGGTGCGGGCGTCGGCGACGACGATGCGGTAGTGCGGCTGGCGAATCTTGCCGAGGCGCTTGAGCTTGATCTTGACTGCCACTGGAGTGGTGTCTCCTGGTCTTGACGTGGTTGGGCACAACGGGATGCCACGTGGGGTTGCGGTACTCAAAGTGCCCGATGGACGCGTCAGCCGGAGGCGAGAGGGTTCCTGTGCGGCTGTCGAGTACAGCTGTCCATTGTGCCACATGCCGGCGCCGGGCACGCCGGGGGTCCGTGGGGCACCCCCGGGCTGCACGGCGGCACAGCGGCACACCCGTGTGTGTCCGCGCCTGACGGCCCGCGCCGCCCCCGTCGGGCGGCCGGTCCCGGATCAGCTCGCCGCGGCCACGACCTCGGGGATGCGGAAGGGCTTGCCGCAGCCGCCGCAGACGATCGGCGCCTGGGCGAGCACGGAGGGGACGACGCGCACGTTGCGGCCGCAGTCGCAGACGGCCTTGACGCGGACGCCGCCGCCCGAGGATCCGTGCCGTGCGGCCGGGCCCCGGAAGGAGCGCTTGGTGTCGGCCGCGGTGGCCACGGTGTGCGCCTTGAGGGCCCGCTGGAGCCGTTCGATGGTCGGCCGGTAGCGGCGCCTCGCCTCGGGGTTCAGCGCGACCAGGGAGAAGCCGCTGCTGGGGTGCGGTTCCTCGGGATGGTCGAGGCCGAGCTCCTCGGCGATGGCCAGGAATCTGCGGTTGTGGTACCGCCCGGCCCGGGATGTGTCGCGGACACCCCGGGCGGCGGCAATGCCGTGGACTGCCTCGTGGAGCAGTCGCTCGAAGGAGAGTGCGGCGCCGCAGGCGGACGACGACTCTCCGATCAGGGATTCGGGCGCGGCAAGGTCAGGCAGCTCGGGGTGGTACCGCTGAATGTCGGCCCACGCCTGCGCCAGCTCTGCGGCGAGAACAGGTGGTGTCGTGCTCACGTCGTGACAACGAGCCGGAGTGCCCCGGTGTTCCTATTCCGGGGCATCCCAAATAATTTGCACGTACCCGTCAGTTGCCGTTGATGCGTCCGGACGAGGGCGGGTGCGCTGATCTGCGGAGAAGCCTCACAGCTCGCACCAAGGTAGTACGTAGCGGCGCGTACGCCCCGGCGCGTAGATGATGTCCACGCGCCGGGATTCCAGGATCCGGCCGGTACGCAAGAGGCGTTTTCGGCCGACCGGAACAGGCCGCGGGCCGCTCAGTAGGAGCGGGCGACGATGGCGACGGTACCGGGTGCGTCGTCGGTCTCGGGGACCGACCCGTCCTCGGTGACCAGACACCGTACGGACACGGCCTGTTCGGCGAGCTTGGCCTCGCCCGCGGCGCCGAGCGTGGCCCAGGGGATGCGCGCCCAGCCGCCCGCGGTGGCCGCCTCGGCGGCCTCTTCGAGGGTGGTCACGTCGCTGGTGCGGGACTCGCGGCGCTCGCGGGACTCGCGCAGCAGCTGCGCCTGGTCCTCCTCCAGCACCTTGGGCAGCAGTTCGCCGAGCGCGTCGAGGGAGACGGGCTCCTTGCCGCCGGGGATGCGGCGGGCGAGCATCGCGGTGCCGGCCTCCAGGTCGCGCGGACCGACCTCGACGCGTACGGGCACGCCCTTGAGCTCCCAGTCGACCGCGCGGCGGCCGAAGGGGGTGTCCACGCGGTCGTCGACCTGGACGCGGATGCCGAGCGCCTTGAGGCGGGCGCCGATCTCGCGGACCTTGGTGACGGCCTCGTCGCCCTTGATCGCCATGACGACGACCTGGACGTGCGCGAGGCGCGGCGGCACCCGCAGGCCGTTGTCGTCGCCGTGCGACATGATCAGACCGCCGACCATGCGGGTGGAGACGCCCCACGAGGTCTGCCAGACCAGCTCCTGCTTGCCTTCCTTGGAGAGGTACTGGGTGTTGAAGGCCTTGGCGAAGTTGGTGCCGAGCTCGTGGCTGGTGCCCAGCTGGAGGGCCTTGCCGTCGCCCATCATGCCTTCGAGCGTGAGGGTGTTGATGGCGCCGGCGAACCGCTCCTTGGCCGTCTTGCGGCCCAGGACGACGTCGATGCCCAGGACGTTGACCATGAAGTCCGCGTAGACGTCCTTGTGGATGCGCGCCGCGTAGTCGCGGGCGTCCTCGTAGGAGGCGTGTGCGGTGTGGCCCTCCTGCCAGAGGAACTCACTCGTACGGAGGAAGACGCGCGGGCGCATCTCCCAACGGACCACGTTGGCCCACTGGTTGATGAGCAGGGGCAGGTCGCGGTAGCTCTGCACCCACTTGGAGAAGTAGTCGTTGATGATCGTCTCGGAGGTGGGGCGCACCACGACGGGCTCTTCGAGCTCCTTGCCGCCACCGTGCGTGACCACCGCGAGCTCGGGCGCGAAGCCCTCGACGTGCTCAGCCTCGCGAGTCAGGTAAGACTGGGGGATGAACAGCGGGAAGTACGCGTTCTGGGCGCCGGCGTCCTTGATGCGTGCGTCCATCTCCTGCTGCATCCGCTCCCACAGGCCGTAGCCGTACGGTCGGATCACCATGGTGCCGCGCACCGGACCGTTGTCCGCGAGCTCGGCCTTGTTGATCAGATCCTGGTACCAGCGGGGGAAGTCTTCCGCCTGGGGCGTGAGAACGGGTGCCTTTGCCATGGCGCGAATGGTACGGGCCCGGTGGCCCCGAACGTGAATCGCCCTCCCTCTGGACGGGATGGCGGATGCGGAGTTCCCTGGCATACGGGGGGAGTGCGACCGCACGTGCACGGGGGCTTTCCATCAGCGCACAGCTGACCTCTTCTGCGGATTGGGGCGCTTTCCATGACACCTACGCTCGTCCGGCACCAGTCCCCCGCGGCCTCGGCCCCGCCCGCGCAGGCGTATGCCCGCGCGCGCGACTGGGCGGAGATCCAGGAGCGGATGCTGGTACCGCTCTACGAAGCGGTGTACGAGCGGCTGGAGGTGGGAGCCGCCACCCGGCTGCTCGGCCTGGGCTGCGGCTCCGGGCTCGCCCTGTTGATGGCGGCCACGCGCGGCGCGCGCGTGACGGGTGTCGACACCCGGTCGGAGCGGCTCGCGCTGGCGCGTGAGCGGCTGCGCCCGGAGGGGGTGTGGGGCCGTGACGGGGCCCGCCTCCTGGAGGGCGGCCCGGAGGCCGCCGCCGACGCGTCGGCGGCCCGCTACGACCTGGTGACGGCGTTCGAGCCGGTGGGCTGTGCGGCGGGCGACGCGGACGGCCTCGGGCCGGCGCTGGAGGCCGCGGTGGGGCTCGCCGAGCGCGGTGGCACGGTGGTGCTGGCGGGCTGGGGTCCGCCGGAGCGGTGTGCGACCTCGGGCGTGCTGCGGGTGGCGGCCCGGCTCACCGACTCCCCGCGCTGGCGGCCGAGCCTGCGCGACGATCTGGAGGACCTGGCGTCGCGGGCCGGTCTGCGCCCCGACGGGTCGGGGCGGGTGGCGTGCCCCTTCGGCTACGCGGACATCGACAGCGCGGTGCGCGGGCTGCTCTCGACGGGCCTGTTCGACGCGGCGGCCCGGGCCACCGACCAGGTCCAGGTCGAGAAGGAGCTGACGGAGGCGCTGCATCCGCATCTGCGCGCGGACGGCACGGTGTGGATGGCGAACGTGTTCCGCTATCTGATCGCCCGGACGCCCTGAGTCCCCGGGGCGTTCAGAGGTCGGCCCCGGCCGCGCGCGCGATGCCCGCCGCGCGGTAGGCGGCCTCCTCCTCCAGCGTCTCGTTCTTCAGCAGCGCCTCGGCGAGCGCGTCGAGCCGGTGGCGGTGTTCGCGCAGCAGTCGGCACGCCTCGGCGTAGCACTCGTCGACGATCCGGCGCATCTCGGTGGCGATGGCGTCCAGGGTCTCGGGGGCGGCGGCGAGCCCGTACGCCTGCTGGGAGTCGCCGGGCAGGGCGGTGAGGGGGCCGATCTTCTTGCTCATGCCCCACCGGGCGACCATGCCGCGGGCCAGGTTGGTGACCTGTTCGAGGTCGTTCTCGGCGCCGGTGGTGATCACGTCGAAGACGATGTGCTCGGCCGCCATGCCGCCGAGCGCGCCGATGATGCGGCCGCGCAGATAGTCCTCGGTGTACGCGTACCTGTCGGCGTCCGGGGTGGACAGGGTCACGCCGAGCGCCCGTCCCCGGGGCACGATGGTGATCTTGCGGACGGGGTCGGCGCCGGGCTGGAGCATGCCGAGCAGGGCGTGGCCGCTCTCGTGGTAGGCGGTGCGGCGGCGCTCCTCCTCGGGCATCACCAGCGGCCGTTCGGCGCCGAGCTGGACCTTCTCCAGGGCGTCGGAGAGGTCGGACTGGGTGACCTCGCTCTGGCGGCGCTTGACGGCGAGCAGGGCGGCCTCGTTGGCGAGGTTGGCGAGTTCGGCGCCGGTCATGCCGGGGGTGGTGCGGGCCAGCTGGGCGAGGTCCACGTCCCGGGCCATCGGGATCTCCCGGGTGTGGATCTTCAGGATGGACTCGCGGCCACCCCGGTCGGGCGGGCTGACCTGCACGATCCGGTCGAATCTGCCGGGCCGGGTGAGCGCCGGGTCCAGGACGTCGGCCCGGTTGGTGGCGGCGATGACGACGACGCCCTCGGATCCGGAGAAGCCGTCCATCTCGGTGAGGATCTGGTTGAGCGTCTGCTCGCGCTCGTCGTGGCCGCCCATTCCGGCGCCGGCGCTGCGGGCCCGTCCGATGGTGTCGATCTCGTCGATGAAGATGATCGAGGGGGCCACCTTGCGTGCCTCGGCGAACAGTTCGCGTACCCGCGAGGCTCCCACGCCGACGATCATCTCGATGAACTCGGACGCCGACGCGGAGAAGAACGGCACGCCCGCCTCGCCCGCAACGGCCCGCGCGAGCAGGGTCTTGCCGGTGCCGGGCGGGCCCGCGAGCAGGACGCCGCCGGGCATGCGGGCGCCCATCCTGCGGTAGTCGGCGGGGTTCTTGAGGAAGTCCACGACGTCGTTGAGCTCGCCCTCGACCTCGTCGATGCCGGCCACGTCCTCGAACGTGGTCCGTTTGTCCTCGGTCAGCTCGACCGGTTTGGGCGGCGCCTTGCGGCCCAGCATCCCACCGCCCATCCGGGCGCTCATCCGCCGCGCGATGAACAGCCACAGGACGACGAGCAGGAGCATCGGGGCGAGCGAGATCAGCAGGTTGGCCAGGAAGCTGCGGTGCTCGACGACCGGCTGGGCGGTGACGGTGACCTTCTGCTTGGTCAGCTGCGCCCACAGGTCGTCGTCGGCGAAGGTGGGCCGCTGGGTGGTGAACTTCGTGTACGTGTCGCTGCCGCCGGGCACGGTCTGGGAGCTCTTGAGCTGCCCCTGGATGGCGTCGCCCTTGGAGTAGATCTTCTCCACGTTGCCGGCGGCGACCTGCCTGCTGAACTCGGTGTACGACAGGGTCGGCTCGTTGGCCCCGTCGAAGAACGACAGGATCAGATTGGTGATCAGGTAGACGACGAGTGCGGTGAGGACGAGGCCGCCCCAGCCCCCGGGCATCTTCCGCTTCGGCGGGGGCGGCGGGGGCGCGCCCTCGGAGCGCCACGGCTGGTCGGTGCGATCGCGTGGGGGGACGGGACTGGGCACGCTGCTCTCCTCTGGCCGGTACGGCGATTATCGAAGAGCGGGCGGAGCGGGGCATTCCGGGTGGGCCGAAGGGGCCGGGGAACGAGAGAGGGTCCGCTGCGGTACGACAGCGGACCCTCTCTTCCTCACAACTGGCCCTCTTCTTCCTTATAAGGACGTACGCGTCCTCGTCGGGAGGGGCGAGCCGATCAGCCCATGAACTTCTTGAAGGCGTCGGGCAGTTCGAAGTCCTGCGGGACCTGGGCGGCGCCGGGCAGTGCCTGGGGGCCCTGCTCGCGGCGGGCGGCGGCGGCCTCTTCCTCGGCCTTGCGCTTCAGCGGGTTGCCGCTCTTGCGCTTGCCCTTGGCCTGCTTCTGCTGCTTCTTCTGGCGGCCGGGTCCGCCACCCATGCCCGGGATGCCGGGCATACCGGGCATGCCGCCGCCCTGGGCCATCCGCGACATCATCTTGCGGGCCTCGAAGAACCGCTCGACGAGGTTCTTGACCGCGCTGACCTCCACACCGGAGCCCTTGGCGATACGGGCGCGGCGGGAGCCGTTGAGGATGGTCGGGTCGTGGCGCTCGGCCGGGGTCATCGACTTGATGATCGCGGCGGTGCGGTCCACGTCGCGCTCGTCGATGTTGTTGATCTGGTCCTTGATCTGCCCCATGCCGGGCAGCATGCCGAGCAGCTTGGAGATGGAGCCCATCTTGCGGACCTGCTCCATCTGCGCCAGGAAGTCGTCGAGCGTGAAGTCCTGGCCCTTCTTCGACGCCAGCTTGGAGGCCATCTTCTCGGCCTCTTCTTGGCTGAACGTCTTCTCCGCCTGCTCGATCAGGGTGAGCAGGTCACCCATGTCGAGGATGCGCGACGCCATGCGGTCCGGGTGGAACGCGTCGAAGTCGTCGAGCTTCTCGCCGTTGGAGGCGAACATGATCTGCTTGCCGGTGACGTGCGCGATGGAGAGCGCGGCGCCGCCGCGGGCGTCGCCGTCGAGCTTGGAGAGCACCACGCCGTCGAAGCCGACGCCGTCGCGGAAGGCCTCGGCGGTGTTGACCGCGTCCTGGCCGATCATGGCGTCGACGACGAAGAGGATCTCGTCGGGCTTGACGGCGTCGCGGATGTCCGCGGCCTGCCGCATCATCTCCTGGTCGATGCCGAGGCGGCCGGCGGTGTCGACGACGACCACGTCGTACTGCTTCGACCGGGCGTACTCGATGGAGTCCTGGGCGACCTTGACCGGGTCGCCGACGCCGTTGCCGGGCTCCGGCGCGTAGACGGCGACGCCCGCGCGCTCGGCGACGACGGAGAGCTGGTTGACGGCGTTCGGCCGCTGGAGGTCGCAGGCGACGAGCAGGGGCGCGTGGCCCTGGCCCTTCAGCCAGTGGCCGAGCTTTCCGGCGAGCGTCGTCTTACCGGCGCCCTGGAGGCCGGCGAGCATGATGACCGTCGGGGCGGTCTTGGCGAACCGCAGTCGGCGGGTCTCACCACCGAGGATGGTGATGAGCTCCTCGTTGACGATCTTGACGACCTGCTGGGCGGGGTTGAGCGCCTGGGAGACCTCGGCGCCGGACGCGCGCTCCTTGACCTGCTTGATGAAGGCGCGGACGACGGGCAGGGCGACGTCGGCCTCGAGCAGGGCGATACGGATCTCGCGAGCCGTGGCGTCGATGTCCGCCTCGGACAGGCGGCCCTTGCCCCGGAGGTTCTTGAATGTCGCGCTGAGGCGGTCGGAGAGGGTGTCGAACACGGTGGTCGCGGATCCTCGGCTCGTAGGGCGGTCGGGTGAACGCCCCCCAGGGTATCCCGGGAGAGGTTTTCCCCACCCCGCCCCGTTCCCTTAACCCTCCGGGGGCGGGGGTGCGGCGGGCCGCCTTTTGCCCGCGGGCGGGCGCGCGCCTTTTGGGCCCGGTCTTCGTCCGCGGGCCGTCTTGGGTTGCTCGCGCAGTTCCCCGCGCCCCTTCAGGGCCCGGTTGTCGTCCGCAGGACGTCTTGGGTTGCTCGCGCAGTTCCCCGCGCCCCTTGAGGGCAGGGCCCGGTCTTCGTCTGTGGGACGCCCTGGGGTGCTCAGGGCTCGGTTGTCGTCTGCGGGTCGTCTTGGGCTGGGCGCGCAGTTCCCCGCGCCCCTTGGGTACTTGCGGCCGCTGTAGCCCGGAGCCTCGGGCGGGAGCGATTCAGCCCCTCCGGCGTTTGAGGAGCGGGGCCCGGGGCGGAGCCCCGCAGCGGGGGCGGGGGCACAGCCACGGCAGGGGCCCCACCCCGAGGGCCGGAGGCGGAGCCCCGCAGCGGGGTGCAGGGGCCGCAGGCCCCGCGTTGGGGGGGCAGGGGCGGAGCCTCATAGCGGGTTCGGGGCGGAGCCCCGGGGCGGGGTGCAGGGGAGGACGGCCTTGTCCCCCGCTCGCCCCCGGAGGGTTTAGGGAAGGGGCGGGGTGGGGGCTAGTCCCCCCGGGGGGCCAGGGCGCGTTCCACCCCCCGGGCCACCCCCGCCGCCACCCCCACCCCCAGCGGCTCCCCTCCCCCGTCCGTCACATAGAACGCGTCCACCGCGTTCCCCCCCAGCGTCGAGACGTGCGCGCTCCGCACCCGTACCCCCGCACGGTCCAGTTCGCGGCCGATCCGGTGCAGCAGGCCCGGCGCGTCCTGGGCGCGGACCTCGATCACCGTGGCCAGGCGGGACGCCGCCGGGGCGACGGTGACGCGGGGCGGGGGCACGGCCGGGCCCCGGCGGCGGGCCGCCTCGCGTTCGGCGAGGCGGGCCGGGAGGTCCAGGGAGCCGTCGAGGGCGCGGACCAGGTCGGCGCGGAGCCGGGCCGCCTGCGGGAGCGAGCCGTATTCGGCCGCCACCCGCCAGTCCAGGAGGAGAATCTCCCCGGCCAGGGGGTCCGGCAGCCCGATCGCCCTCAGCTCCGCCGTCCGTACGGTCAGCCGGTGCATCGCCAGGACGCCCGCCACCGCCGGCAGCACCCCGGGCTGGTCCGGGAGGGCGATCAGCAGCTCGACGCCGAGCGGCTCGCGGGCGCTGTCGTCGGCCGGCGCCTCCGGGTGGGCGCGCAGCGCGAGGACCGGCCCGCGCGTGCGGTGCGCCTCCATCGCGAGCCGCTCCTGCTCGGCCGTGGCCAGGGGCGGCTCGGGGTCCACCGGCTCGCCCGCCAGCACCGCCCCCGCCCGCTTCACCAGCTCCGCCACCAGCGACCCGCGCCAGGCGGACCAGGCCGCGGGGCCCGTGGCGAGGGCGTCCGCCTCGGTGAGCGCGTGCAGGAGTTCGAGGGTGGAGGCCGTCCCGACCGCCTCGGCCACCGCCCGTACCGTCGCGGGGTCGTCCAGGTCGCGTCGGGTCGCGGTCTCGACGAGCAGCAGATGGTGGCGTACGAGCGTGGCGACCACGGCCACGTCGTCCTTGTCGAAGCCGATCCGGGCGGCCACGTCGCGCGCGATGACCTCGCCCGCCACGCTGTGGTCGCCCGGCCAGCCCTTGCCGATGTCGTGGAGCAGGGCCGCGACGAGCAGCAGGTCGGGGCGGTGGACGCGGCGGGTGAGCGAGGAGGCGCGTACGGCCGTCTCCACCAGGTGGCGGTCGACGGTCCAGGTGTGCACGGCGTTGCGCTGCGGACGGCAGCGCACCCGCTCCCAGTCGGGCAGCAGCCGGGTGATCAGGCCCTCGGCCTCCAGCGCCTCCCAGACGGGCACGGTGGACTCGCCCGCGCCCAGCAGCGTCACCAGTTCCTCGCGGGCCTCGGCGGGCCAGGGCACGGGCAGCGGCCGGACGGCGGCGGCGAGCCGGCGGACCGCGTGCAGGGAGAGCGGCAGCCCGGAGCGGGCGGCGGCCGCGGCGGCCCGCAGCGGCAGGACCGGGTCGCGTTCGGGTTTCGCGGCGAGCGCGAGCACCACCTCGCCGTCCTGCTCGACCACGCCTTCGGCGAGCGGGGTCCGCTCGGGGGCGGCCGTGCGTCCCCCCAGCAGGCTCCGCAGCCGGGGCCGGGCCGAGCGGGCGCGCAGGACCCGCCCGACCTCGCGCCAGGTGACGTCACTGGCGTACGCGATGGTCCGCGCGGCCTCGTACACCTGCCGCAGCAGTACGTCCGCGTCCAGCACGCCGAGCGCCTCGGCGACGGCGTCCTGTTCCTGGAGGGCGAGGCGGTCGGTGGCGCGGCCGGTGACCAGGTGGAGGGCGTCGCGGACGTCCAGGAGGCGCCGGCGGGCCTCGTCCAGGCCCTCGCGGGGCGCGTCCGCGAGCCAGGACGCGGCGACGGCGCGCAGGGCGGTGGCGTCCCGCAGCCCGCCGCGCGCCTCCTTGAGGTCGGGTTCGAGGAGGAACGGCAACTCGCCCTGGCGTTCGGCCCGTTCACGGCAGAGCGCGTCGAGTTCGGGGAGCCGTTTGGGGGCGAGGTTGCGCCAGTCGGCGAGGACGGTGGTGCGCAGGGAGGCCGTGAGGCTCTGCTCACCTGCCAGGTGGCGGGCGTCCAGGAGGCCGAGGTGCACCTTGAGGTCGGCGCCGGCGGCTCTGCGCGCCTCGGCGGGGGTGCGCACGGAGTGGTCGAGGGCCAGGCCCAGGTCCCACACCGGGTACCAGAGGCCGTCGGCGAGCGCGGAGACGGCGCCGGCGCTCGCGCTGCCGTCGTGGACGAGCACCAGGTCGAGGTCGCTGCGGGGCGACAGCTCGCCGCGTCCGTAGCCGCCGACGGCCACCAGGGCGGCGCCGCGCACCCCGGCCGCGCGGGCGGCTCCGGTGAAGAGCTGGGCCAGCCAGTCGTCGGTGAGTGCGGCCAGGGCGGCACGGCGCGGCGGCCCGGACCGCGCCTCCTGCTGGAGGAGGCGCAGCCGGGCCGCCGCGTAGCCGCCGGATCCGGAGTCCTCTGTGTCTGTGCTGACGTCCGCGCTCGTCACCCGGCAGCTCCTGTCCGTACCGAATCGGGGGGCCACGTCACAGGGCGTCGGGGCCACGTTCGCCGGTGCGGACCCTGACCGCCGTCTCCACGGGGACGCTCCACACCTTGCCGTCGCCGATCTTCCCGGTCCTGGCGGCCTTGACCACGACGTCGATCAGCTGCTCGGCGTCGTCGTCCTCGACCAGCACCTCGATACGGATCTTGGGGACGAGGTCGACGGTGTACTCGGCGCCGCGGTAGACCTCGGTGTGGCCGCGCTGGCGCCCGTATCCGCTGGCCTCGGTGACCGTGAGGCCGTGGACCCCGAAGGCCTGGAGGGCTTCCTTGATCTCGTCCAGGCGATGCGGCTTGACGACCGCGGTGATCAGCTTCATGCGTCCACCTTCTTGTTCTGCGCTGCCTTCTCGCCGGGGGCCGGGGCGTGCGAGCGGACGGCGGTGCCGCCGCCGGCGCCGCTGAAGTCGTACGCCGTCTCGGCGTGCTCGACCTGGTCGATGCCCGAGACCTCGTCGTCCTCGGCGACCCGCATCCCCATCGTCCTGTCGAGCAGGAAGGCGAGGGCCGCGGAGACGACGAGCGAGTAGCCGAGGACCGCGCCGACGCCGATGGCCTGCTTGCCGAGCTGGTCGAGGCCGCCGCCGTAGAAGAGGCCCTTGGCGTCGGACTGTACGCCGCCGGTGGCGAAGAGGCCGACGAGGAGGGAGCCGGCGATGCCGCCGACCATGTGGACGCCGACGACGTCGAGGGAGTCGTCGTAGCCGAAGCGGTACTTGAGGCCGACGGCCATGGCGCACAGCACACCGGCGATGGCGCCGACCGCGATCGCGCCGAGCGGGCTGACGCAGCCGCCGGAGGGGGTGATGGCGACGAGGCCCGCGACCGCGCCGGAGGCGGCGCCGAGGGTGGTGCAGGAGCCGTGGCGGAGCTTCTCGTAGCCGAGCCAGGCGAGCATGGCGGCGGCGGTGGCGACCTGGGTGTTGACGAACATCACGGCGCCCACGCCGTCGTCGTTGCCGAGCCAGGAGCCGGCGTTGAAGCCGAACCAGCCGAACCACAGCAGCCCGGCTCCGAGCATGACGAGCGGCAGGCTGTGCGGCCGCATCGGGTCCTTCTTGAAGCCGACGCGCTTGCCGATGACGAGGATGACGCCGAGGGCCGCGGCTCCGGCGTTGATGTGCACGGCGGTGCCGCCCGCGAAGTCGATGACGCCCTTCTTGAAGAGCCAGCCGTCGGAGGCCCACACCCAGTGCGCGACCGGGAAGTAGACGGCCGTGACCCACAGGGTGATGAACAGCGCCCAGGCGCTGAATTTGACGCGGTCGGCGAGCGCGCCGCTGATCAGCGCGGGGGTGATGACGGCGAACATCAGCTGGAAGACCGCGAAGACGTAGACCGGGACGGTGTAGCCGGGCCACAGCTGGACGATGCCGATGCCGCTGAGCCCGAGGTAGTCCCTGGACCAGCCGATGAAGCCGTTGGACTCGCCGAAGCTGAGGCTGAAGCCGTACAGCACCCACAGGATCGTGACGATCCCGAGGCTGATGAAGCTCATCATCAGCATGTTGAGTGTGCTCTTGACGCGGACCATGCCTCCGTAGAAGAAGGCCAGGCCGGGGGTCATGAGCATCACCAGCGCTGAGCAGATCAGCATGAATCCGGTGTTGGCGCTGGACAGCTGAGGCGTGTCGGCTGCGAGCGTGATGCCTGGGGGCATCGGCGTCTCCTCGTCGTCGGTACGGCGGCCCGTGCGGGGGCGAACGAGTGGCTGCGAAGGGGTGGGCCGTTATGCGCCATGAGGTTGGCGCAGCGCGGTTTCCGCCGATGCCGCTCGATGTTTCGCCGCCGTGACGAAGAGGTCGGGCGTGTTACGCGGGTATGAACTGCCGGATCATCGCCCCAGGAGGGCCGGTCGCCGTCCCCGTGCACGCTCACGGGTGACCGGCCGCGACGTCTCCCGGTTGACCTGGCGGGGGGAGCCGAGTCGGAGTGTGCCGGGGTGGGCGTCGCGGCCGGCGTTCTGTATGCCGCCGTGGCGGCGCCCCGGGGCGGTCAGACGGCCTCGGCGGTCTCGGGGAGCTCCTGGCCGAGGAGGTCGGTGAACTGGATGACCTCGGCCACGTCCCCGAAGTCCCGCACGGCGGTGTCGACGGTCTTGCGCAGCCGGGTGTTGACCCGCTCGGAGCGGACCGTCTTGGCGATCTTCAATGCCTCTCCGGCCAGCACGGTGGACTGCTCGGGCTCGCGCTTGAGGAGGTGGACGGTGGCCATGCCGATGAGGTTCAGCGCGTACGACCGCTGGTGGATCTCGTCCTTGCCGAAGAGCTCGACCGCGCGCTCCATGACGGGCTCGGCGAGCGTCGCGTACGTGGGGCTGCGGCCGGCCACGTAGGCGAGGTCGCGGAAGGAGTGGGCGTTCTCGCCGTTGAGCTCGGCCTCGGAGAAGAACTGGATCCAGTCGGGCTCCGGCTCGCCATCGAGCCCGGCGTCACCGAAGGTGTCCTCGGACATCCGGACGGCCCGCTTGCACTTGCTGGGCTGGCCCATGTTCGCGTACGCGCGCGCCTCCATCGCATACAGCATCGCCTGGGTGCGGGGGGTGGCGCAGTCACGGCTGCCGTACTGCGCGAGGTGGATGAGTTCCAGGGCGTCGTCGGGGCGGCCGAGGTGGATCATCTGGCGGCTCATCGAGGACAGGATGTACGACCCGAGGGGCTTGTCGCCGCACTCCTTGGCGGCGTGCAGGGCGAGCACGAAGTACTTCTGGGCGGTGGGCTGGAGGCCCACGTCGTAGCTCATCCACCCGGCGAGTTCCGCGAGTTCGGCCGCGACCCGGAAGAGTCGGCGGGCGGTGGCCTCGGGCTGGGGCTCCTGGAGGAGGTCGGTGACCTCGTGGAGCTGGCCGACGACGGCCTTGCGGCGCAGTCCGCCGCCGCACTGGGCGTCCCACTGGCGGAACATCTCCGTGGTGGTCTCCAGCAGGTCGAGCTCGGGCGGGGAGAGCCGGGAGGGGCGCCGGGCGTTGGCGGGGGTCTCCACGTTGATGGACTCGCCGGGCGGCGCGGGGACCAGCCAGCGCTGCATGGGCTCGATGAGGGCGGGGCCGGCCGACAGCATCAGGGAGGTGCCGAGGAAGCCGCGGCGGGCCAGCATCAGGTCGCTGCGCGAGTACTCGCTGAGCAGGGAGACGGTCTGGGGGCCGGCCCAGGGCAGGTCGACGCCGGAGACGGACGGGGACTGGTGTGCGGTGCGCAACCCGAGGTCCTCCACCGCCACGACGCTGCCGAACCGCTCGGAGAACAGCTCGGAGAGGATGCGCGGGATGGGCTCGCGCGGCATCTCGCCGTCGAGCCAGCGGCGGACCCGGGAGGTGTCCGTGCTGATGTGGTGCGCGCCGAGCTGGCGCGCCCGCCGGTTGACCTGGCGCGCCAGCTCGCCCTTCGACCAGCCGCTCCGCACGAACCACGAACTCAGCTGTTCGTTGGGGCGCTTGCCGGCGCTCGTACCGCTAGCCCCACTGCCGCTCACTGGAACGCCCCCATTCGGCTAAAGCCCTGCGCGTCTTCTCTGCCACGCGAACCCCTATCAGAATGCCGCGAGTTCATGCTTCCTGTCCGCAGGACGCGACCCTCCGGACGGTACAGCTCCTTGCCTTTGGCATACCCGCGAGCGCGTGCGTTTCCAGGGTTCGTGTACTGAAAGTAATCCTACGATCACCCGTCTGGCGAGGGCGATTCCACAAACGCCACCATTCGCCACCCCTTCGAATGAACTCCCTCACCGCCGTGCGCGATTCACTTGACACAGGTCGACACGGAGTCGGTGGAACGGTGCACGCCGGGGCGCGCGGACCGGTTCGCACCACCTTCCCTTCCGCCGCGAGCCGCTGGGTGAGCAGTGCGCGATCGGGGAACTCCGGAACGTAACCACCGTCGGCAATCACCCGTTGGAGGGGGCATGGGCTTCACGATCGGCGGCGGCCGGGGGATCCGCGAAATCCGGCCCGTCCCGCGGCGCCGCGGCCGCGCGACCGAGGTCACGGCGGTGGCCGAGTACACGGGCCTGTGGGGGTGGGACGTCGCCCCGGGGGCGCGGGAGCTGTCCGGCCAGTGCTCCTGCGGCGATCCGGTCTGCCCGGAGCCGGGGGCGCACCCGCTGGCGTTCGTCCCGGAGGTGCCGGCGGGCGCGACGCTGGACGAGGTCGGCAAGGCGTGGGCGGAGTGCCCGGGTGCCTCGGTGCTGCTGCCGGTGGGCCGCACCTTCGACATCCTGGACGTGGCGGCGCCGGCCGGGCGGCGGGCGCTGGTGCGCCTGGAGCGGATGGGGCTGCCGCTGGGCCCCGTCTCGACGACCCCGGCGGGCCGTACGCACTTCTACGTGGCCCCGGGGGCGGCGGCCGAACTGCCGCGCCTGCTCTACCGGATGGGCTGGGACGACGCCGACCTGGACCTGGTCTGCCCGGGTCCCGGGGAGTACGTGCAGGCGCCCCCGTCGGGGGACGTCCACTGGCTGCGCCCCCCGTCCCTGGACACCGCGACCCGTCCCCCGGAGGCCCGCCTGCTGCTGGGCACCCTGGCGTACATCTGCCACCGGGCGCCTTCCTGAGGGGCGCCTGCACCGGACCACGTCCCGAGGAGCCCGGCGCGGGGTGAGGCAGCACGGACGAAGGGGCCCACCGCGTCCGTGCGGTGGACCCCTTCCGGGACGCCTGGCGGCCGCGGCCCGCGGGTGGGAACCCGCGCGCCCGGCTCGGTCGCTACTCCCCGATCAGCGCGTCCACGAACGCCCCCGGCTCGAACGGCGCGAGGTCGTCCGCGCCCTCGCCGAGCCCGATGAGCTTGACCGGCACGCCCAGTTCGCGCTGCACGGCGATGACGATGCCGCCCTTGGCGGTGCCGTCGAGCTTGGTCAGCACGATGCCGGTGATGTCGACGACCTCGGCGAAGACCCGGGCCTGGACCAGCCCGTTCTGCCCGGTCGTCGCGTCGAGGACGAGCAGGACCTCGTCGAGCGGCCCGTGCTTCTCCACGACGCGCTTGACCTTGCCGAGCTCGTCCATGAGCCCGGTCTTGGTGTGCAGCCGTCCGGCCGTGTCGATGAGGACGACGTCCGCGCCCTCCGCGATGCCCTCCTTGACGGCGTCGAAGGCGATCGACGCCGGGTCGCCGCCCTCGGGGCCGCGCACGGTGCGGGCGCCCACGCGCTCGCCCCAGGTCTGGAGCTGGTCGGCGGCGGCGGCGCGGAAGGTGTCCGCCGCGCCCAGGACGACCGACTTGCCGTCGGCGACGAGCACGCGGGCGAGCTTGCCGGTGGTGGTGGTCTTGCCGGTGCCGTTGACGCCGACGACCATCACGACGCCGGGGACCTCGGCGCCGCCCTCGGTGGTGTTGCCCTCGGTGTTCACCGTGCGGTCGAAGTCGGGCCGGAGGATCGCGACGAGCTCCTCGCGCAGCAGCGCGCGCAGCTCGGCCGGGGTGCGGGTGCCGAGCACCCGGACGCGCTCGCGCAGCCGCTCGACGAGCTCCTGGGTCGGGGCGACGCCCACGTCCGCGGTGAGCAGCGTGTCCTCGATCTCCTCCCAGGTGTCCTCGTCGAGGTTGTCCCGGGACAGGAGCGTGAGCAGCCCCTTGCCCAGCGAGTTCTGCGAGCGGGCGAGCCGGGCGCGCAGCCGGACGAGGCGGCCGGCCGTCGGCTCGGGCACCTCGATCGCGGGTGCGGCGGGCGCCTCGACGGGCGCCTCCTCGACCACGACGGGGCTCGCCGGCGCCTCGGGGAGGGCGATCTCCTCGATGGCGCGGCGTTGCTCCTCGGCGCTCTCCGCGGCGTCGTCGCCGACGTGCGGCTCGGCGGGCGGGGCAGTGATGGTCGGCGTGGACGGCGGCGCCGTGGGCGGCAGCTGCTTCTTCTTGCGGCTGCTGACCACGAGCCCGCTGATCGCGCCGACCGCGACCAGGGCGATGACTACGGCAAGGATGACGAATTCCATAACGTCCCCAGTATCAGTCATGGCCCGTCGCGGGGCCCCGCTCGTGTCTTCCCATGAAGATCAAAGGGAACTATGGGGCAATCGTCGTATTAAGTTACGATGGAAGAGGAGGCATCAACGCGCGTAGAGTCCCCCGAGATGACCCCCACCGGCTCCCCCCGGAGCCGAGCGAGAGGCAACCGCACCCCCATGAGCACCACCTCCCAGTCCGAAGGCGCACTGGAAACCCGTGGCCTTGAGCCCGTCCCCGACAGCGAGCGCACCGCCAGAACCCGCGAGCTCTTCCCGACCTGGGTCGCCGCCAACATCAGCGTGCTGCTGCTCACGATGGGCGCGAGCCTGGTCGTGACGTACAAGCTGAACTTCTGGCAGGCGATCGTCGTCGCGGTCGCCGCGCCCGTCGTCAGCTACGGCCTGGTGGGGCTCATCTCCATCGCCGGCAAGCGCGGCGGCGCGCCCGGTATGGCGCTCTCGCGCGCGGTCTTCGGCCAGCGCGGCAACCTGCTGCCCGGCTCGCTGATCTGGGTCGCCCGCTGGGGCTGGGAGACGATCAACGCGGTCACCGGCGCCTACGCGATGCTGACCGTCCTGGACATCGTCTTCGGCATCAAGAGCAACACCTTCCTGATCATCGTGACGCTGCTGCTCTTCGTGGTGACGACCTTCGCGATCTCGGGCCTGGGCATCAACGTCGTCCAGAAGTGCAACAAGTACGCGACCTACCTCTTCGGCGCGTTCTCCGTGCTCGTGCTGGTCTATCTGGCGCTGAACACCGACTGGAGCGAGGTCTTCGACCGTCCGGCCGGGAAGATGTCGCTGATGGTCGCGGGCACCGGGCTGATCGCCGCGGGCGGTGTCAGCTGGATCCCGTCCGCCCCGGACTTCACCCGCTACCTGCCGCGCACGGCCTCGTCCAGGGCGATGGTGGCGAGCTCCGTCGGCGGCGCCGGGATCGTCGTGCTGCCGATGGTCCTGATGGGCGCGGTCATGGCGGTCTCCACCCCGGACCTCGCCTCGGCCGCCGACCCGGTCTCCTTCCTCGGCGAGATCCTGCCGCTGTGGATCGCGGTGCCCTACCTGCTGATCGCGCTGGTCGGCATGGTGCTGATCAACTCCATGTCGATGTACTCGGCCGGCTTCACCGCGCAGACCCTCGGCTTCAAGATCCCGCGCCACTGGGCGGTCTCGGTCAACGCCGTGATCTCGCTGGCCTTCGGCGGCGTGCTGATGCTGGTCGCCAAGAGCTTCATGGGCTCCTTCATCGCCTTCCTCTCACTGCTGGCCGTCGCCTTCTCGGCCTGGGTCGGCGTCTTCGGCGCGGACATGCTGCGGCGCACCGAGTACGACGCGAAGGCGCTGCTCGACACCACGCCCACCAGCGCCTACTGGTACACCGGCGGCTTCTCCCCCGCCGCCGTCGCCGCCTGGGCGGTGGGCCTGGGCTCGGGTCTGCTCTTCACCACCTCGGACTGGTTCACCGGCCCGCTCGCCGCGAACAACCCGGTCGGCGAGTACGGCCTGGGCTGGGTGGCCACCATCGTGGTCTCGGGGCTGCTGTACGTGGTCCTGCCCAAGCCCGCCGTCCCGGCCCCGGCCGAGGACGAGACGGCCGAGGAGCCCGCACCCCTGGCTGTCTGACGCCTCGTCAGCTACCGTCCCCCTCCATCGGGTTCCATCGGGTCCCATCGGATCCCACCGGTTCCACCCGGACCCGGCCCGCCCGGCGGAGGGGGACTTTGCCATGCCGTTCACCGTCGTACGCATGAACCTGGTGGCCCCGCACGAGCCGCCCGAGAAGCTGTCGGCCCGCTACCGCGCCGCGGTGGAGATGGCCGCGTACGCCGACGCGCACGGCGTCGACACCGTCCAGACCGAGGAGCACCACGGCGCCGCCAACGGCTGGCTGCCCTCCCCGTTCGCCTTCGCGGGCGCGGTCTTCGGGGCGACCGGCCGGATCGCGGTCACCGTCTCCGCGATCATCGGCCCGCTCTACGACCCGCTGCGGCTGGCCGAGGACATCGCGGTGCTCGACCTGCTCAGCGGCGGGCGCCTGGTGACGGTCGCGGGGATCGGCTACCGGCCCGAGGAGTACGAGCAGGCGGGCGTCGAGTGGGGCAGGCGCGGCAAGCTCCAGGACCTGCTCCTGGAGACCCTGCTGAAGGCGTGGACGGGCGAGCCGTTCACCTACCAGGGGCGTACGGTGCGGGTCACCCCGCGCCCCTTCACCCAGCCGCACCCGATGCTGCTGGTGGGCGGCTCGTCGAAGGCGGCGGCGCGGCGGGCGGCCCGGCTGGGGCTGCCGTTCTTCCCGAGCGCGCACCTGCCGGAGGTGGAGGCGTACTACCGCGAGCAGCTGGCCGCGCACGGCACCGAGGGCTGGACGATGATGCCCGCCGAGAGCACGCCGCTGCTCCATCTGAGTGAGGACCCGGACCGGGCCTGGGCGCTGTACGGAGAGCACTTCCTGCACGAGGCGCGGATGTACGCGTCCTGGCAGTCCAAGGACATCCGCTCGGCGGTCCGCTCGACGGCCGCCACGGTCGAGGAGCTGCGCGCGGAGGGCGTCTACCGGATCGTGACGCCCGAGGAGTGCGCGGCGCTGGGCGCCGAGAGCCTGGTGCTGCACCCTCTGTGCGGCGGGATGCCGCTGGAGGAGGGGTGGCGCAGTCTGCGCCTGTTCACCGACGACGTACTGCCCCGGCTCCATGGGTGAGCCGGGGCAGTACGTGTGTCGAGGAGAGAGGGCAGCGGGGTTTAGCCCATCTCCTCCAACGCCTTGCCCTTGGTCTCCTTGACGTACTTCAGTACGAAGGGGATCGAGAGGGCGGCGAAGATCGTGTAGATCACGTAGGTCGCGGAGAGGTTCCAGTCGGCCAGCGACGGGAAGCTCGCCGTGATGGCCCAGTTGGCGATCCACTGCGCGGCGGCGGCGACACCGAGGGCGGCGGCGCGGATCCGGTTGGGGAACATCTCGCCGAGGAAGACCCAGACCACGACGCCCCAGGACAGGGCGAAGAAGAGCACGAAGACATGGGCGGCGACCAGGGCGATCCAGCCCTGGGTGGCGGGCAGCTTGCCGTCCACGAGGTCGTAGCTGAAGGCCCAGGCCTCCAGGGCGAGGCCGAGGGCCATGCCGACCGAGCCGATGAGCGCCAGCGGCCGGCGGCCGATCCGGTCGACGAAGATCATCGCGATCACGGTGCCGATGATGTTGATGATCGACGTGGTGAAGGAGTAGAAAAACGAGTCCGTCGGGTCGACGCCGACCGACTGCCACAGCGTGGAGGAGTAGTAGAACGCGACGTTGATGCCGACGAACTGCTGGAAGACCGAGAGGCCGATGCCGACCCAGACGATCGGCTTGAAGAAGAAGGAGCCGCCGAGCAGGTCCTTGAAGCTCGACTTCTCCTCGCTCCGCATGGCGTGCTCGATCTCGGCGACGCGGGCGTCGAGGTCGATGTCGCCCTCGACCTCCTTGAGCACCTCACGGGCGCGCGCGTCGCGGCCCGCGGAGATGAGGAAGCGCGGCGACTCGGGGATGGCGAAGGAGAGCAGGCCGTACAGGACGGCGGGGATGACCATCACGCCGAGCATGACCTGCCAGGCCTCCAGGCCGATCAGCTTTCCGCGCTGGTCGCCACCCGCGGCGTTGAGGATGCCCCAGTTGACCAGCTGCGAGATGGCGATGCCGATGACGATGGCGGCCTGCTGGAAGGAGCCGAGCCGGCCGCGGTAGGCGGCGGGGGCGACCTCGGCGATGTAGGCGGGGCCGATGACCGAGGCCATGCCGATGGCGAAGCCGCCGATGATGCGCCAGAAGGCCAGGTCCCACAGGGCGAAGGGGAGCGCGGAGCCGACGGCGCTGATGGTGAAGAGCACGGAGGCGATCTGCATGCAGCGGATGCGGCCGATACGGTCCGCGATCCGGCCCGCGGTGGCGGCGCCGATCGCGCAGCCGATCAGAGCGATCGCGATGACCTGGGCGAGCGCCGCGGAACCGATGTCGTAGCGGCCCCTGATCGCTTCGACGGCGCCGTTGATGACGGCGCTGTCGTAGCCGAAGAGGAAACCGCCCATCGCTGCCGCCGCCGCGATGAAGACGACGTGGGCGAGGTGCTCGGGATGCGCCGTACGGGCTCCCGAGGCCGGTGGCTGCGTAGTGCTGGTCACGTGAACTCCTGGGGCCGCCCGGCAGCGTCGCCGGGCGTTGGGGGCACTTCAAGTGGCGCACAACTTCGGGTCACCCACCACTTGAAGGAAAAAGCAACGTTGCAGAGACTATGCCTTCAAGTTTCGAAGTCAATAGGGCAAGAGATGTGAATTGAGTGACCCTGGCGTGTCGTGCTTGTTCAAGTCTTGAAGATGGGTTAGGTGGGCTAGCGGAGGCGCTGGCTGATGACCTTGGAGACGCCGTCACCCTGCATGGACACGCCGTACAGCGCGTCCGCGACCTCCATCGTGCGCTTCTGGTGCGTGATCACGATCAGCTGCGAGGACTCCTGGAGCTCCTCCATGATCCGGATGAGCCGCTGGAGGTTGGTGTCGTCGAGCGCCGCCTCCACCTCGTCCATCACATAGAACGGGCTCGGCCGCGCCTTGAAGATCGACACGAGCAGTGCCACGGCCGTCAGCGACCGCTCACCGCCCGAGAGCAGCGAGAGCCGCTTGACCTTCTTGCCCGGCGGGCGTGCCTCCACGTCCACCCCGGTGGCGAGCATGTCGGTGGGGTCGGTCAGGATCAGCCGCCCCTCGCCGCCCGGGAAGAGCCGCGAGAACACGCCTTCGAACTCCCTGGCCGTGTCCCGGTACGCCTCCGTGAACACCTGCTCGACCCGCTCGTCCACCTCCTTCACCACCTGAAGAAGGTCGGCCCGCGTCTTCTTCAGGTCCTCCAGCTGCTCGGAGAGGAACTGGTGCCGCTCCTCCAGAGCCGCGAACTCCTCCAGCGCGAGCGGGTTGACCTTTCCCAGCTGCTGGTACGCCCGTTCGGCTGACCTCAACCGTTTTTCCTGATCCGCGCGGTCGAAACTCCGGGGGCGGTTGCGCGGGTGGTCCGGGTCCTCGGGAAGCTCCTCGCCCTCGGCGGCCGGGGACGGCGGCACCGGCTGGTCGGGCCCGTACTCCGCGATCAGACCGGCCGGCTCCACCCCCAGCTCCTCCAGCGCCTTCGTCTCCAGCTGCTCGATCCGCAGCCGCTTCTCGGCGCCGAGTACCTCGCCGCGGTGCACCGAATCCGTCAGCTTGTCGAGCTCGCCCTTGAGGTCGCGGCCGGTGGCCCGGGCGGCGGCCAGCTCCTGCTCGCGTACGGCCTTCGCGGCCTCGGCGGCCGCCCGCTCCCGCTCGGCCCGCACCACCGAGACCTCGACATGGGCGAGCAGCGTCCGCGCGCCCGCCGCCACGGCCCGGGCCACCCGCGCCTCGTGGCGCAGCCGGGCGCGGCGCTCCTCCGCCCGGGCGCGGGCCTCCCGCTCGGCGCGGGCGGCCCGGTCGAGCGCGTCGGCCCGCCCCGCCAGGCCCTTGACCCGCTCCTCGTGCGTACGCAGCTGGAGGCGGGCCTCCATCTCCGTCTGGCGGGCGTTGGCCCCGTCGGCGGCGAGCCGGTCCCGTACGGAGGTGTCGGGCTCCTCCTGCACCGGCATCTCCTCGGCGACCAGGAGCCGCTCGGTCAGCTCCTCCGCCTCCTCCAGCGCCTTCTCCAGGGCCTCCTGGGCGCGGGCGGCGGCCGCCGCCGTACGCTCGGCCTCGCCCGCGGCGCCGCGGGCCTGCCCGGCGAGGCGGCCGAGCTGCTGGGCGACGGACGACTTCTCCCGGTCGGCGGCCCGCCGCCGCTCCCCCAGCTCCTCGACCCGCTCGGCGCACCGGGCGCGCAGCTCCCCCGCCGTCCGCTGGGCCCGCGCCAGCTCCTCGCACCGCACCGCCAGCTCCGCGAGCTCGGCGGCGGCCTCGTCGACGGAGGCCTGCACCTCCAGGAGGCTGGGCGCCCCGGCGGAGCCCCCTTGCGCGAAGTACGCCCCGAGCAGGTCGCCCTCGGTGGTGACGGCGGTCAGCTCCGGCCGGGCGTGGACCAGGTCCTCGGCGTCCTCCAGGGTGTCCACGACGACGATTCCGCGCAGCAGCCTGCCCACGGCGGGCAGCAGCTCCTGCGGGCCGCGCACCAGGTCCGCCGCGTACGGAGGCCCCCCCGGCCGTACGGGCTCGGGCTCCTCGGGTCCCGGCAGCCCGCCCACCAACAGCGCGGCCCGCCCCGCGTCCTGCTTGCGCAGCAGCCGGATCGCCTCGGCGGCGGTGGCGGGGCCCGACACCGCGAGCGCGTCGGCGGCGGCGCCCAGGGCCGCGGCCACCGCCACCTCGTAGCCGGGCGCGACGGTGAGCAGGGCGGCGGCGGGGCCGAGCAGTCCCTGGAGGGAGTCCTGGGCGGCGAGCAGGGCGCCCGTGCCGTCCTTGCGGCGCAGGCCCAGGGCGAGCGCGTCGTGGCGCGCGGACACCGCGGCGCGCTTGCGCTCGGCGGCCGTGGCCGCCTCGCGGGCGGCGCCGAGGGCCGCCTCGGCCTCGGCCAGCTCGCGCTTGGCGCGCTCATGGGCCTCGCCGAGCTCGTGGTCGTCCGCGTCCAGGCCGTCGACCTCGGCCTTCAGCTGTTCGTACTCCTCCTGGGCCAGCGCCGCGCGCTCGCCCGCCTCGTCCCGCGCCGCCGCGAGCCGGTCGATCTCCGCCTGCGCCGAACCCGCCCTGCTCCGCGCCGCGTTGACCTGGCCGTGCAGCCGCGCCAGGCCCTCGCGCCGGTCCGCGATGGCCCGGGCCACATCCTTCAAACGCCGCTCCTCCAGCGCGAGTTCCCGCTCCAGCTCGGCGCGGTGGGAGGCGGTGTCCTCCAGAGCGCGCTCGGCCGCCTCGCGGGCCGCCTCCAGCTCCGCCTCCTGCTCCCGGATCCGGGCCGCCTCGCGCTCCAAGTCCTCGGGGTCGCGGCCCCGGCGCTCCTCGGGCGGCTGGGCGGTGGCGCTCTTCACGCGCGCGTCCGCCAGCGAGACCGTGCCCCGCACCCGCTCGGCCAGCTGCGACAGCTCGTACCAGGTCCGCTGGGCACGGGTGAGCCGGGGCGCGAGCGCGCGGACCTCCTCCTCCAGCTCCGCCTCGCGCGCGAGGGCGGCCTTCAGCTCGGCCTCGGCGCTGTCCTTGCGCTGCTTGAGCGCCGCCTCGTCCTCGATCTCGGCGCGCAGCGCCCCGCGCATCCGCACCAGGTCGTCGGCGAGCAGCCGCAGCCGGGCGTCGCGCAGATCGGCCTGGATGACGGCGGCCCGGCGCGCGACGGCGGCCTGCCGGCCCAGCGGCTTGAGCTGGCGCCGCAGCTCGTCGGTGAGGTCCTGCACGCGCGCGAGGTTGGCCCGCATCGCGTCCAGCTTGCGCAGCGCCTTCTCCTTGCGCTTGCGGTGCTTGAGGACGCCGGCCGCCTCCTCGATGAAGGCCCGCCGGCCCATCGGGTCGGCGTGCAACACCGAGTCGAGCTGGCCCTGCCCGACGATCACGTGCATCTCGCGGCCGATGCCGGAGTCGGAGAGCAGCTCCTGGATGTCGAGCAGCCGGCAGGTCTCGCCGTTGATCTGGTACTCGCTGCTGCCGCCCCGGAACATGATCCGGGTGATGGTGACCTCGGCGTACTCGATCGGCAGGGCGCCGTCGGAGTTGTCGATGGTGAGGGAGACCTCGGCGCGGCCCAGCGGCGGGCGGCCGGTCGTCCCGGCGAAGATGACGTCCTCCATCTTGCCGCCGCGCAGCGACTTGGCGCCCTGCTCGCCCATGACCCAGGACAGCGCGTCCACGACGTTGGACTTGCCGGAGCCGTTGGGGCCCACCACGCAGGTGATGCCGGGCTCGAACTTCAGAGTCGTCGCGGAAGCGAAGGATTTGAACCCGCGCAGGGTCAGGGCCTTGAGGTGCACGCCGTCGGACTCTACTCTGCGCCCCCGCCCGCGCCCCGGGAAGCCGCGGCCCCGGCGGTTTCACCTCTGGCCACACAGGGCAACCCCGAGGAGAAGGACGGGAGAAGGACGCACGGGCGGATGAGGGGTGGCGGCGGCCCGGGGAGGGCCGGGAAGCCCGGGGAGGGCCGGGAAAGAAAGAAGGGACGCCAGGGGCGTCCCTTGCATATCTATCTCGGGAGAGTGGATCTCACCTACGGGCCTTCGGGCGCGGCCCGGAATCAGGTGAGCGCAGGCTCCGCCTGGGGTACGTCGATGTCGATGCCTTCGAGCAGCGAGTCTCCGCGGTGCGAAGCGACGGCAGCGGACAGCGCGTCCTTCTCGGACTGGATCCGTACGAGCTCGGACTCAAGGTCCTGGACACGCTGCTGGAGCCGTCGCATCTCGGCGAGGAGTCGCGGGTCGGAACCGCCGACGTAACCGAGAAGCGCCTTTGCCATGATGGATGGTCCTCCACAATGAGTGACCGACCGAAGCGGTGTGGGTCGTGAGGGAATCGCACCCGCGATGTTTGGACTTCGACTGCGGTTCTTCATGCCAAACAGCTAAGGTGCGCGGGGCTTTCAGCGTCTCACCAAAAAGTTTGACGGTCAACACGATCACGCCCCGCATCGGCGGGCAATCCGGGGGCCGTCGAGCCGGAACGCGTCCGGCGAGGCCTCTCCTCGGAGCCCTGGGGGCGTGGAGATCTTCCTTCTAGCGGCAGCCTTGCACGCCCGGCCCGGATTGGCAACAACGAAGTCGTACGAGGTCAGGGGCCCCGGAACCGGACCGGCCGACGGCAAGCCCTCCCCGGCCCGCCCTGCCCGCGCCCCGGGGGGCCTAGCGGATGGCGAAGCCGTCGTAGCCGCCGCGCGGTGTGGCCCAGATCTCGGTGACGCCGTCGACCCTGCCGGGTGTGTCGGAGCCCCTCAGCCACTCCAGCAGACGGTGGCAATTATCACGCGGCCCCTCGGCCACGACCTGCACCCGGCCGTCGTCGAGGTTGAGGGCGAACCCGACGAGGCCGCCGATCTCCAAAGCGTTTGCCCTGGTGAACCAGCGGAAGCCCACTCCCTGTACTCGGCCGCGCACCCAGGCGGTCAGCCGTGCATCTTCGTTCATGGGTGCACGCTAACCGGCCAATAGCTCACGCAGCACTTCGCCCTCTTGCGCCATGGCGTACAGTCCCGACGCAATGAGCCTCACCCGTTCGGACCAGCGTCCGTCACCCGCGGGATCCGGGGCCCAGGGACCGCAGCACTGAGCGAAGAGCAGCACTGAAGCACTGAGGGAGGCCCGCAGATGGGACGCCATCGCCGCTCCGTCGAGCCCGCCAAGAAGCGGCCCGCCGCGCCCGTACGCACCGGGCTGCTCGGCGCGTCCGCCGCCGTGGCGGTGGGCGCCGTGGCCATAGCCTCCGGCCTGCTGCCGGGCGGCTCCTCCTTCGAGCTCAACGGCGGATCCACGGGCGAGCACGTCCAGGCCGGCGGCGGCGCCTCCGACCTGCGCCAGCAGGGCGGGCAGTCCGCGCAGCCGACCAGCGCCGCTCCTTCGGCGCCGGTCACCTCGCCGAGCACCCACGCGCCGCTCACCTCCCCCTCCGCCACGCCCTCCCAGAAGCCGTCCTCGGCCGCCCCGGCCCCGGTCCGCAAGCAGGAGAAGCCCTCGGCCCCGGCGGCCGCGCCCAGGACGGCCACGCCGTCCGCGACCCCGTCCAGGGCGAGGACGGTCGCGCCGGAGCAGCGGCAGGTCGAGGCCCCCACCGCCGAGCAGGCGGCCGCGGCCACCGTCGTCTCGCTGGTGAACCAGCAGCGCGCGCAGGCGGGGTGCAGCCCCCTGAAGGCCGACGCCTCGCTCGCGGCGCTCGCCACCGCGTTCAGCGACGACATGGCGGCGCGCGGCTTCTTCGACCACACCGACCCGGACGGCAGGAGCCCCTGGGACCGGGCCGCCAAGGCGGGCGTCGGCAACCTGGGCGGCGAGAACATCGCGCGCGGCCAGGCGGACGCCAAGGCGGTCATGGAGGCCTGGATGAACAGCCCCGGCCACCGGGCGAACATCCTGAACTGCGACTACAAGACGCTGGGCGTCGGCGTGCACCTGGGCGAGGGCGGCCCGTGGTGGACGCAGGACTTCGGCTTCTGAGGTAGCCGCAGGTCAGGGGCCTATGAACCGGTCTGGGCCGCCTCGGGGCCGTCGTCCGTAGCACCTGGGTGCTTGAAGACGCGATCCACGGCGGTCCGGGTACGGGTCTCACTGGCAGGCATCAGATGCGTGTAGGTCCGCAGCGTGAATCCAGGATCATGGTGCCCCAGGTACTCGCTAAGTGCCTTGATGCTCTCCCCTGCGTCCAGGAGCACCGAGGCGTAGAAGTGCCTCAGCGCGTGCATTCCGTTGTCGCGTCCGGCCGGAACTCCCGCAGCACGTAACGCGGGCTTCCACTCCCGATGGTTGAACCGATTCCGGTTCAGCGAGAGCCCCTCCGGGCTGGAGAAGATCAGAGTTGCTGTGACGGGCGGCCCGCCCTGGGTCTTCCACGGCAAGGTGATCTCTTTCGCCTGGTACCGCGTGAGGTGGCCAGCGAGCGCGAAGGCGACCGATTCAGGCAGCGGTACGTCCCGCTCCTTGCCACCCTTCGGCGGGGCGAACACTGGACGGTTGTGGAGCAGCTTCACTTGGCGCACGACGTGAACCACACTGCCGAGGAAGTCCACGTCCTCTACGGCGAGACCGAACACCTCGCCCTGTCGCATCCCGCACCCGGCAGCAGGCTCGATGAGTGCTGCGTACCGATCCGGCAGAGCGGCGCGTACAGCCATGACGCGGTCGGCAGGCCAGGGCTTGACCTTGCGAGGGTCGAGCCGAGGCGCCTTCACCGACCGGGCACTACAGGGGTTCGCACGGATGATCTGGTCTTCAACGGCTGCGGTGAACACCGTTGAGACGTGGGCGAAGATCCCCCGCCGGTAAGCAGGCGAAAGGCCCGCGTCCTCCAAGATCCGCATCCACAGCCGCAGGTGCGTGGGATTGAACGAGCCGATGGGGCGCGCCCCCAGGTGTGGGATCGCGTGGAGCCTCAGCCGCATCTCGACTGACTCACGCGTGGCGGGATCGGTGACCTGGGTGGTCATCCACTGTGTGGCGTACTGCTTGAACGTGATCTTCCCGGCGTCAGGGTCGATGTAGTCGCCGCGCGACATGTCGGCCTCGATGTTGGAGAGCCACGTCTCCGCCCGGCGCTTCTGCTTGTCGGGGAATGACTGGCTCTTCTCGGTGCCGTCCGGGCCGACGTAGCGGGCACGGTAGCGCAGGCCCGTGCCGTAGCGGTCGGTCTTGACCTTGATGGGCTTGCCATCCGGCCCCGGCTCTACCTTGTACCAGCGGTCTTGCACGTGACCGGCCATCAAGCGGCTCCTTCCATTCGAGATGCGACCCAGGCCCGGACGTCTTCGGGGTCGTAGCGGAGGTGAACACCGACGCGGAAGCCCCGAGGCCCTGTGCGCTTACGGCGCCACTGGTAGATCGTTTCGAGAGGAACGCCGAAGAGATCGGCGAGGTCGGGCGGCGTGAGGTAGCGCTCGGGGAGGGGTCGCTTCATGTCACCACTCCCCGGTGTCGTCGAGTTGGGCGAGTGCTTCGCGTGCGGTGTCGCGGTTGCGCTTGATGTCCCGGGCGATGGATGCGGCGAGCCAGGACTCACCAGGCGTGTGGCCTTGCCCGGCGTACTCCCAGTGCGCGAGGACGAGCGTCGTGTCCTGCTCCGCGTCGTCCTCCGAGTCGGGGTCGGGGTCGGCAAGGCCGCGTTCGTGGCGTTCTTGCTGGGCGCGCCAGTCGGCCCGTGCCCCGCGCAGAGCTCCCAGGGTGGTCGAGTACTGCGGGGTCTTGGTGGAGAAGTGGCCCCGGAAGCCGAGCATGTGGGACCAGTGCGCGAGCAGGCGGTCCGGATAGGTCGCGTCCAGGTCCCAGCAGGCTTGGATGAGGCGCCGGGTGTGGTCGGGCAGGCCCGGATGCCTGTCGAGTTCGGCCAGTTCTCCGATGCGGCGGTCGAGGGTGCCGGTGGTCTCGGCGGCTTTGGTGGCGTACTTGGCGACGTAGGCACCGACCGCCTGTTCCGACACTTCGTCCTGGCCCTCCAGGGAGCTGATGGGCTGCACGTCTATCTGCGTACCCCACCGCAAGGTCCGGGCGGGCAAAGCGCCGGCAGGCCCGAGCGGGACGGTGGCACGGGCAGCAGCGGCACGGATCGCGTCGTCGAGGAGCGCCACCGTGGCCCAGGCCGGGGGCGGGGAGTCCGATCCGGTAGGCCCGTCGATGCGGATGATCGCGTGGAAGTGGACAGCGCCGCGTTTCTGGAACTCCGCGACCTTTCCGAACGAGACCCGCGCATGATCCTTGAACTCGGCTTGGGTCAGTCCGGCGCGCTTTGCGACCTCCCGGCGCAGGTAGATCGTGAAGCGCTGCCACAAGGCCCCGGCGTGGTTGTTCCACAGCACCGCCCCGGCGTAGTCGTAGCGGTCCGGGTCCAGGGCCGTGCCTAACCGGGGGTCGTCCTCCCCGTGCAGGGCGCCGCAGCGGCAGTGCCCGGTAGCGGGCCGGTTGTGGACGGGGCCGAACGAGGGGGCGGTGAGGGTGGCGAAGACGCGAGGGTGATCGGTCACGGTGCCGGGGACGCCTTTGCCGCCGACGAGTCCGGCCATGATGAGCTGATAGGTGTCCCCGGCGTACATCCAGGCGCAGGAGGGGCAGCGCGAGGCCCGCCGGTTGCCGCACGCGATCCGCAGCCGACCACCGGGCTCACTGCTCGTGGAGTACTCGAAGAACTCCCCCGTACGCGTGTCTACAGTGCGCGAGTAGCCGCACAGGTGGATCGGCTGAGCACAGCCACCGGTACGCCGGACCTGTTCCTGCCAGCGCTCGAAGCCCGGGTTGTTCACCACCCGCAGCGCATCAGCCAGGGTGATCGGGTCGGTGCCCACAGCCGCCGCCACATCTGCAAGGGCGGCCGGGGCAACTGGGTAGGTGATGCTCACGCGGCGACCCCCACCAGGGGCAGGGCGTGTACCGGCTGCGGCCCGGAGGTCATGCGGCCACCTCCCCGAGTCGCACAGCAAGCTGCATTACGAGCGTCTCCAGGGCCTGTACGCGGTCGGTGAGGGTCGCGATGTCGTCGCCAGCGAGGGGAGCAGACGGACGAGCGACAGGCCCGAAGCCCAGGTCGGCCGGAGTAGCCCGCAGCACCGCGCAGAGCAGGACCTGATAGGTCGGGTTCGGAACGTTGGCACCGTTCTCCCACCGGGAGAGCTGAACCTTCAATGAGGTCTCAGATGCGATCTGCCAGCCCCAATGCTCAGCCAGTAACAGCAATGAGCGGATCACCTGAAGCTGCGACCAGCCACGGGCCACACGCACCCCCGCCAGAAGGGAGGGCGCCGGAAGCTTGGCCGGAGGCTGTGCAGAGGGACGGGAACGGCTGGTCAGCGGGACCACGACGGGGGCAGTCATGCCGACACCGCCTCGGCGGTCGCGGTGACACTCTCCCCGGTCTCCCAGTCCCATGGAACCGCCATTGGGCACGGCACCTGCTCACCCTCGAAGTCATGCACCAGGACACCGAGGCCATCCCGCTCTACCCAGCCCCAGCCAGCGCGGGGAAGCCCGCACGCCATGCACGGAGTCGGAGTCTGCGGGACACCCACGTCCCAGAACGCCAAGGACGTCGCGGACAAGTACGAGACGTGCGAGCCGGTACGCGTCGCAGGCATGATGGAACTTCCCTTCGTGGGACGAAGGAGGGCGGCGAAGCTGCTTGGCGGTAGATGCGCCGCCCTCCGGGCTCATGACATAGCTTGCTATATGTCAGACTAGATCACAAGAGTTGGTGCACTACGTTGCGCTAGCTTGTGCTAGTCGTAGACTCGTGCGCATGACTGTTGCCGCCGACGATCCCCGTCCGAAGAAAGTGCAGATCGCTGATGTTCTGCGCGGGGAGATCGCGGGCGCCCAACTCCCGGCAGGCCATCGGCTGGCGACGCTGCGGGAAATGGCCAATAGGTTCGAGGTCACGACGGTGACCGTGGGCCAGGCGCTCCAGATCCTCGTCGCTGAGGGGCTGATCGAGTCGGTGCCGACGCGGGGGTACTTCGTCAAGGCTCCGCCCAACGAGGCCAGTGCGGTAACGCGAGCTAACGGGCCAGTCGAGCGCGACGAGATCATGGCCATCCACTCCGAGATTCGACAGCTTGCTGCCCGAGTGGCCGAGTTGGAGAAGCGAGCCGATCACAAGGGCAGCGCCTAACGTGTGATCCACCATGCGCGCTGCGTGATCCCCCTACTAGTGACAAGCCCGGTGTCACCAGGGGACAGCCGTGGTGCCAACCCCCTGTCACCCCCCGTGTCACCGGCCTTTGAGGTGCCAGACTCGACTCAGGCATCCCGACGGGAGGGCAGCGCATGAGCGACGAACGACCGACATGGGCGCGACGTATCGCGGCCGAACGTGAGGCTCGGCAGTGGTCCCAGGCTGAGGCGGTGGCAGCGCTCCGGGCACACTCCCCGAAGAAGTTGCCCGAGGGGCCGAGCATGCTCCGGCAGTGGAAGCGTTGGGAGTCGGGTGAGGTCACCCCGAGCGAGTTCTACCAACCGATCATTGCCGCGATGTTCGGCACGGTGACTCACGCGATCTTTCCTGTAGCAAGCCGCCGGGACGGAAACGCCGAGATCGTTGCCGTGAGCGGCATGGAGACGCTGGACATCATCAGCCGCTTGCAGGCATCAGACGTGGACAGCGCGACGCTGGACGCACTACGGATCACCACCGACCGCCTGTGCTCTGAGTACCCGCACCTCCCGAGTGGCCAGCTCGCGATGGAAGGGCGGCAGTGGCTCAAGCGTGTAGCCGGGCTGCAAGGCCAGCGGCTTACCTTGGCACAGCACCGGGAGGTACTGACGCTTTCAGGGTGGCTGGCTCTTCTGATCGGATGCGTCGAGTACGACATGGGTGACCGTGCCGCCGCCGAGAGCACCCGCCGGGCAGCACTCTCCCTCGCGAGCGAGGCCGGGAACTCTGAGATCTCTGGGTGGGCCCATGAGATGCGGGCATGGTTCGCCCTGACGACCGGTGACTATCGAGGGATTCTTGCCGCCTCCCAAGCGGGCACTGAAGCAGCGCCGAACCATGGCGTGGCCGTCCAACTCGCGGCCCAGGAGGCGAAAGGGTGGGCTCGCTTGGGGGATCGGCGGCAGACGGAGGTAGCCCTAGATCGTGGTCGGAAGTTGCTTGAAGGGCTTCCTTACCCGGAGAACCTTGATCACCACTTCGTAGTGGACCCAGCCAAGTTCGATTTCTACGCGATGGACTGCTACCGGCTACTCGGAGAAGATCGGTTCGCAGAGACCCTTGCGCACGAGGTGATCAGAGCTGGAACAGACTTCGACGGCACGGAACGATCGCCAATGCGGATGGCCGAAGCACGGATCACGCTGGGCGTCGTCGCAGCCCGGCAGGGCAATCTCGACCAGGCAGTCAACTACGGCGAGTGGGCGCTGAAGGGGGAACGGCAATCCTTGCCGTCGCTCCTCATGGTCAGCCGCGAATTGGCCACGATCGTCAACAAGGACTACGCCACCGAACCGGTTGGCCGCGAGTACCTTGATCACCTGACGTCCCTCAGTCGGGCCAACTGAGCCGTTACGGGTTTCTCTACATCATCAAGCACCCGTCGTCGCTTCGCTCCTCCGGGCGGGCGCGGGCGGCCGGCGGCGCCCGCGCTCATGTCTCCGCCCCGCTCGGCACCGCCGGCCGCCCGCTCCCGCCCAAGAGGCAGGCATACGGGCATGAGGTCAGAACACGTCGTGGCTGGGGCGGTCGGCTCCACGGCTTTAGGCAGCCACTTTGGGGCGAGCCTCTAAGATCATGGCCCCAACGTCGTGCTTTAACGGGCAGGTCCACAGACTGCCCGACTCGCCGGAAGCTTACGGGGCCATGATCACTCGCCCCAAAGCAGCTCCAGCCCAAAGCCGCTCCACCGACCTCATTGTTCACCGCCGCCCGAGTCGCTCTCTGGTGCCGGATCTTCTGGCGGGTTGAAGGTCTGGTAGAGCCCGATCCCGCAGAGGATGACGGCGAGGAGCAGCAAACCGGCGAATAGGGTCCATGACCACCAGGCATGGAGCAGAGCGAGCAGCCATAGCAGTGGAACCGCGAACACCACGATCATGCATACGGCGCCCAAGGCGCTCCAGCTACGACGATGGGCGACATACCGAGTTTGCCTCGATGCCACCGCAGCAACCTGGTTGCGGATCAGGGCATCTAGTTGAGCAATCTCGTGAGTCCAGTGATCGGGCTGCTCCGCTTGCAGCTTGCCCAGCAGCTCCCAATTGCGCTCAAGATCAGCGATGAGCCTCGCATCACGACGGTTTTGAATTGTGCCGGTGACCAAGGGCCCTGCCGCCGCTGCTATGACAACGCCCACACCACCCAGAAGCGGCGTAACCCACGAAGCCAACTGCCTCCCCTTCTCCTAGTACCGCACGCAGCTACCCTGCTCCCAGCAGGCTAAGGCGTGACACTGACACTCCAGCCCACCGGCGACGATGCGGGCCGTCGCTGGGCCGTCGAAGGGTGCTCAACGACGACCAACGCTGACAACCACCGACGGCTAAATCGCAGGTCGCAGCGTTGATCGATTACGGGGCCCCAGGTCAGAGGACCGGCCCTTCACTTCTTCGGCTTCTGAGCGGCTGGCGTTCTGAACACCTGGCGTCTGAGCAGCTGGCGCCCGTACCCGTACTGCTTACCACACCCGAGACAGCGCTAACTTCTGGTTAGCGCTGTCTCATCGTATGGTGTGAGGTATGGAAGAGACCGGTAGGGAAGAGACCGCCGCCACCGCCCCCGCGGACCTGCCGTTCGACGTCTTCTCCAAGGCGTGCCCCTCGCGCGGCACCCTGGAGCACGTCACCGGCCGCTGGGGCAGCCTCACCCTGGGCGCGCTCCACGAGGGCGGCTTCCGCTTCAACGAGCTGCGGCGCAGGGTCGACGGGGTGAGCGAGAAGATGCTCTCCCAGACCCTCCAGGCGCTGGAGCGCGACGGGCTCGTCCACCGCGAGGCGCAGCCGACCAATCCGCCGCGCGTCGACTACACCCTGACCCCGCTGGGCGCCGAGGTCGCCGAGCGGCTGCTGAGCCTTATCCACCTCATGGAGGACCGGATGCCGTCGGTCCTGAAGGCGCGCGAGCGCTACGACGCGGCGCGCGGCGGGCGCTGACAGCGCGGGCAGAAGTAGCTGGACCGGTTCATCCACGGGCGCCGGCGCATCGCGGTGCCGCACCGGCGGCAGGGCTCGCCCTCGCGCCCGTACGCGTCGAGCGAGCGGTCGAAGTACCCCGACTGCCCGTTGACGTTCACGTACAGGCTGTCGAAGCTGGTGCCGCCGACGGCGAGCGCCTCGGTCATCACCTGCCGTACGTGGCCGAGGAGTTCGGCGGACTTGGGGCGCGTGAGGGTCGAAGTGGGGCGCTCGTAGTGCACCTTGGCGCGCCACAGGGCCTCGTCGGCGTAGATGTTGCCGACCCCGCTGATGAGTGACTGGTCGAGGAGCGCGCGCTTGACGGTGGTGCGGCGCAGCCGCAGCGCGGTGAAGTAGGCGGCCTCGTCGAAGAGTTCGTCGAGCGGGTCGCGCGCGATGTGCGCGATGACGTCGGGCAGCCCGTCGGGAGTGTTGTCGTGCAGCGAGAGTCCGCCGAAGGTCCGCTGGTCGACGAAGCGCAGCTCGGTGCCGGCCGTGTCCTGGAAGCGCAGCCGGATCCGCAGGTGCTTCTCGTCGGGCGCGCTCTCCGGCTGGACGAGGAGCTGCCCGCTCATGCCGAGGTGCCCGAGCACGGACTGCCCGGTGTCGGCGAGCGGGAGCCAGAGGTACTTCCCGCGCCGCCGGGGGACCCCGATGCGGTGCCCCGCGAGCCGGGCCGCGAAGTCGGCCGCGCCGGCCGGGTGGCGGCGGACCGCCCGGGGGTGCAGGACCTCTACGGCGTCCACGGTCCGCCCGGCCACCCAGCGCTCCAGTCCGCGGCGCACCACTTCCACCTCGGGGAGTTCTGGCACGGGCTCCTCCGGTGAGGTCGCGGGTCGACGGGTGCTTGGAGGGTATCCCGCGCCTCCCCCGGTCCCGCGCCCAGGACCCCTCCGCGGTCCGGCGCGCGGGGAGGCGGCGACCGGGGCGGAGGCCGGACGCGGCGGTGCGGCGCGGGCACGAAAAACCCCTGCCCGCACGGAATCCGTGCGGGCAGGGGTCCAGGAAACGGTCAGGCTGCCGGGTCGGCGGCGGGGGTCGGCGTCCCGCCGTCCGGCTCGGTCGCGGGGGCCTCGGCCTCCGCCTTCGCCCGGGCGATCCGCTCGTCCGCCGACGCGCTGATCGCGCGCCACGCGGACTCCGCGGCCTGCTGCTCCGCTTCCTTCTTGCTGCGGCCGGTGCCGGTGCCGTACGAGACACCACCGACGCGGGCGGCAGCAGTGAAGGTCTTCTCGTGGTCGGGACCCGTCTCGGAGACCAGGTACTCCGGAACGCCGAGGCCTTCGGCCGCGGTGAGCTCCTGGAGACTGGTCTTCCAGTCCAGGCCGGCCCCGAGGTTCGAGGACTTCTCGATCAGGGGGTCGAAGAGCCGGTGGACGAGCTCGGAAGCCGCCCCAAGACCCTGGTCCAGATAGACCGCGCCGATCACCGCTTCCAGGGTGTCGGCGAGGATGGACGCCTTGTCCCGGCCGCCCGTGCCCTCTTCGCCCCGGCCGAGCCGGATGAAGGAGCCGAGGTCGAGCCCGCGGCCCACCTGCGCCAGCGCACGAGAGTTGACCACCGCGGCCCGGAGCTTGGCCAGCTGGCCTTCCGGGAGGTCCGGGTGGGTGCGGTACAGCGTGTCGGTGACGACCAGACCGAGCACCGAGTCCCCGAGGAACTCGAGCCGTTCGTTGGTCGGCAGACCGCCGTTCTCGTACGCGTAGGAGCGATGGGTCAGCGCACGCACCAGAAGGGCGGACTCAAGGTGATACCCGAGCCGCCCTTCCAGAAGCGTGTGGGACGAGGCCGAGTTGTTGTCGCTACTGCCCGCCTTCTTGGCGCCGGCATTCGACAGATCAGACATCGGGCCTCTCACCAGCCGCTCAGACCTCGAGGACCTGGCGCTTGTTGTAGGTGCCGCAGCTCGGGCACGCGATGTGCTGCTGCTTCGGCTCCTGGCAACGCTCACACGAAACCAGGGTGGGGACCGCAGCCTTCCACTGCGACCGGCGGTGGCGCGTGTTGCTGCGCGACATCTTCCGCTTCGGAACAGCCACGGCTACTTCTCCTGCTTCTCGGCGGCGCGCTGCACGTCAGAGGCAGTGCCGCTCATGTTGTCCTTCTCGCCGTCCTGGATGGTCCCGGCGAGTCCTTGCAGTGCCGCCCAACGGATGTCGACGGCGTCGTGGTGGTGGTCGGGGTCGTCCTCAAGCCTGAATCCACAGGTGGAACACAGGCCGAGGCAGGTCTCCCGGCACACCGGCTGCATCGGCAGTGCGAGCACCACCGCATCACGCAGCACCGGCTCGAGGTCGAAAAGACCGTCCTCAAGCGGGATGGTGTCGTCCTCGTCCTCGGCGTCGTCGACCGGCTCCGCCTTCTTGCTGCGGCCCCGGTCGTCGGCGTCAGGGTACGAGAACAACTCCTGGAAGTCCGCATCGAGCGCGAGCTCCAGCGGCTCCAGACACCTTACGCACTCCCCCTCGGCCGATGCACGGGCGGTGCCTGTGACAAGCACCCCTTCCATGACCGACTCCAGGCGGAGCTTGATCTCCACGGGCGCGCCCTGGGGCACGCCGATGACGCCGTCGATCCCGAGATCGGCGGGCGCCTCGACCGTGCGGGAGATCCGCTGGAGGGCACCGGGACGCCGACCCAGCTCGTGTGTGTCGAACACGAGGGGGTTGCGGTGGTCGAGGTGCGTACTCAGGGTTCTTCCCGCTTTCGGATCGTGGAGGGTTGGCCACCATGCGTCGCCGTGGGTGCGGCGATGCCGGGGCAGCGTTGATCGCGGACGTACGCGCGACCGAAGAGCCAGGATACTGGACGGGCCGCGTTTGACCCAATCCGGCCCCACCGCCCCGCCCCGGACGGGACGGGACGGGGAACCGCGGCCGCGGGCCGCGCTTCCGCGCAGCGCTCAGCGGCCCTGCTCGTACTGCCGCAGCTGTTCGAGGTCGATCATGCTCGTGTCGAAGAGGCTGGTCTCGTCGAGCGCGGGCTGCTGCGGGTGCGCGGTCTGCCGGCCGTAGTCGTGGTCGTGCTGCCCCTGCGGGTGGCCCTGGCTCTGACCGTGGCTCTGGCCCTGGTCCTGCCCCTGGTCCTGGTGGACCTGCTGCTGGGCGTAGGCCTGCGGGTCGTAGGCGTACGGGTCCTGCTGCTGCTGGTCGTAGCCGTACTGGGCGTACTGCTGCTGGGGCTGCTGGTAGGCGTACGGATCCTGCTGGGCCTGCTGGGCCTGGGCCTGTCCGTAGCCGTACGGGTCGTAGACCTGGGCGGGGACTTGGGGCTGCTGGAGCTGCTGGGGCTGCGCGGCGGACTGCGGCTGGGGGTCGGCCAGCTCGGCCAGGCCCGCCAGGTAGTCCGCGTCGCTGGTGTGGCCGCCGAGGGCCCCGGCGGCGTCCTGGGCGGCCATGTGGGCGCCCAGCTCGTCCGAGGCGATCCGGCCGTGCAGCTTCTCGCGGCCCCGGCCGACGGCCTCCAGGGTCTTGGCGAGGACGGCCTCGAAGGCGCCGAGCTTGGCGTCGACGTACTGGTCGGCCCGCTGGATGAGCGTCTGGGGGTCCGCGCTGTACTCGGGGGCGTCCGCGTCCGACTGCCCCTGCTCGTCGAGGCCGGGGCCCCGGCCGAGGAGCTTCTCGCGGCCGCGGTCGACCGAGCCGATGGTCTTGGTGAGGACGACCTCGAAGTTGGCCAGCTTGGAGTCGACGTAGTCGTCGGCCTCGGCCCGGATCTCCTCGGCCTCGCGCTTGGCGTCCGCCAGGATGCGGTCGGCCTCGTCCTGGGACTGCCGGGCGACGGCCGTGTCGGAGATCAGCGTGCCGCGCTGGGCGTGCGCGGACTCGATGATCCGCTCGGCCTCCTGGCGGGCCTGCTCGACCAGCTGCTCGCGGCCGCCGATCAGCTCCTGGGCCTGGGCGAGGGAGCCGGGCAGCGCCTGGCGCACCTCCTCCAGGAGCGCGAGCAGCTCGGCGCGGTTGACCACGCACGAGGCCGACATGGGCATGGAGCGGGCGCCGGCGACGACGTCGACGATCTCGTCCAGCTTCTTCTGCACGTCCACCGTGGGCTCGCCACTCTCTACGACTGGTTGGGAGACGGACGGGACGACTGTAAGGCCAGTCGGGGCCCGCCCGACACCAGCTGACAGGCAGTCAGCTCAGCGCTGTTCGGCGATCCGCGCCACGAGTGCGTCGTGGACGGTGGCGGGCAGCAGGTGGGAGACGTCCCCGCCCCACGCCGCGACCTCCTTGACCAGCGACGACGACAGGAAACTGTAGGTCGGGTTGGTGGGGACGAAGAGGGTCTCGACGCCCGAGAGGCCGTTGTTCATCTGGGCCATCTGGAGCTCGTAGTCGAAGTCGCTGACCGCGCGCAGGCCCTTCACGATGGCCGGGATGTCGCGCTGCTTGCAGAAGTCGACCAGCAGGCCGTGGAAGGACTCGACCTCCACGTTGCCGAAGTCGGCGGTCACCTCGCGGATCAGCCCGATCCGCTCGTCGATGGTGAACAGGCCCTTCTTCGACTGGTTGATCATCACCGCGACGTGCACGACGTCGTACAGCTTCGAGGCCCGGGCGATGATGTCGAGGTGTCCATTGGTGATGGGGTCGAACGACCCCGGACAGACGGCACGGCGCAACTGAAGTCCCTCGCTCCCGGTCATGGTGCGTCTTCGCACGTAGAGGCGGCGCGACCGTACCAAAGCGTGCCCTCGCCGTAACGGCGGGCCCGCAGCGGCTCGAACCCCGGCGGCCAGCCGAATTCCCCGCCTCTGGTGCTGCGCTCCACGGTGACCAGGCACGCCTCGGCGAGCCACCCCTGAGTGCGGAGTGTGAGGAGGATCTCCCGAAGATCGTCATCGGTCACCGCGTACGGCGGATCGAGGAACACCACGTCAAAGGGGGTTTCGGGAGCGAGGCCCGCAACGATCTGTTCCGCTTTTCCGTTACGTACCTCCGCGCCCGGAAGGCCCAGTACGCGCACGTTGTCGCGGACGATCTTCACGGCCCGCGCGTCGGCCTCCACCAGCAGCGCGTGCGCGGCGCCCCGGGAGAGCGCCTCCAGGCCGACCGCGCCCGACCCGGCGTACAGATCCGCGACCCGGATGCCCTCCAGCGTGCCGAGCAGGGCCTCCCAGGTGGAGAAGAGGCCCTCGCGCGCGCGGTCGGAGGTGGGGCGGGTGCCGTTGCCCGGCGGAACGGCCAGGCGGCGTCCGCCGGCCCGGCCGGCGATCACGCGGGTCATCTGAGTCCTTGTCGGTGTACGGGTGTCACTGGTGTCCCCCAGTTTCTCAGAACCCGGCGCGGACGCCGCCCGCGCGCCCCGCCGGCGTCCTGTGCCCAAGGACCGCTCAGCCCTTGTCGAGGTACTGCTCGCGGTCCTCGTCCAGCAGCGCGTCCAGGGCCGTCCGCAGCGCGGGCAGCCCCTCCAGGTCCGGATCCCCGCTCACCACCGCCACCGCCTCCTCGCGGGCCGCCGCGATCACCTCCTCGTCCTCGATGACCGCGAGCATCCGCAGCGAGGAGCGCACGCCCGACTGGGCCTGGCCCAGCACATCGCCCTCGCGGCGCTGCTCCAGGTCGATCCGGGAGAGCTCGAAGCCGTCCAGGGTCGCCGCGACCGCGTTCAGCCGGGCCCTGGCCGCGCTCGCCTCCGGCATCTCCGTGACCAGCAGGCACAGGCCCGGGGCGGAGCCCCGGCCCACGCGGCCGCGCAGCTGGTGCAGCTGCGAGACGCCGAACCGGTCCGCGTCCATGATCACCATCGCGGTGGCGTTCGGCACGTTCACCCCGACCTCGATGACCGTGGTGGCGACCAGCACGTCGACCTCGCCGGCCGCGAACCGGCGCATCACGTCGTCCTTGTCGTCGGGCTGCATCCGGCCGTGCAGCACCTCGACGCGCAGGCCCTGGAGCGCGCCCTCGGCGAGCTGGTCCGCGATGTCGAGCACGGCCAGCGGCGGCCGCTTCTCGGCGTCGTCCTCGGCGGACTTCTTCCGGGCCGCCTTCTTCCGGTCCTCGTCGTCCCCGATGCGCGGACACACCACGTACCCCTGGTGGCCCTTGGCGACCTCCTCGCGGACCCGCTCCCAGGCGCGGGCCAGGAAGTGCGGCTTGTCCTGGGCGGGCACGACGTGGCTGGCGATGGGCGAGCGCCCGGCCGGGAGCTGGTCCAGGACCGAGGTCTCCAGGTCGCCGAAGACGGTCATGGCGACCGTGCGCGGAATGGGCGTGGCCGTCATCACCAGCAGGTGCGGCGGCTGCTTGCCCTTGCCGCGCAGGGCGTCGCGCTGCTCGACGCCGAAGCGGTGCTGCTCGTCGACCACGACCAGGCCGAGGTCGTGGAAGCGCACCTTGTCCTCGATCAGCGCGTGCGTGCCGATGACGATCCCGGCCTCGCCGGTGACCAGGTCGAGCAGCGCCTGGCGGCGGGCGGCCGCGCCCATCGAGCCGGTGAGCAGCACCACCTTCGTCCCGAGGGCGGAGCCGCCCAGCATGCCGCCCTCGGCGAGCTCGCCCATCATCTCCGTGATGGACCGGTGGTGCTGCTGGGCGAGGACCTCGGTGGGGGCGAGCATGGCGGCCTGCCCGCCGGAGTCGACGACGGCGAGCATCGCGCGCAGGGCGACCATCGTCTTGCCCGAGCCGACCTCGCCCTGGAGCAGGCGGTGCATCGGGTGCTCGGTCGCCAGGTCGTCGAAGATCTCCTTCGAGACGGTCCGCTGGCCGTCGGTGAGGGTGAAGGGCAGCTTGGCGTCGAAGGCGTCGAGCAGGCCGCCGGGGACGGGTCGGCGCGCCACGGCGGGCAGTTGGGCGTCCGCGTGCCTGCGCCGGGCCAGGGCGACCTGGAGGACGAACGCCTCGTCCCACTTCAGCCGCTGGCGGGCCCGCTCCACGTCGTCCTTGGTGTGCGGGCGGTGGACCTTGAGCAGCGCCTCGGGCAGCGGGACGAAGCCGCGGCCCGCGCGCAGGGACTCGGGCAGCGGGTCGACGGCCTCCCGGGCGCTGGGCAGCACCGCGTCGACCGCCTTGGCGATCTTCCAGGACTCCAGGCCCTTGCAGGCGGGGTAGATCGGGATGAGCGCGCCCGCCCAGGAGTCGACCACCTCGGCGGTGTCGCCGTCCTCGTCGCCGTCGGCGGCCAGCTTCGCGTACGTGGGGTGGGCGAGCTGGAGGCGGCGGTTGAACATCGACACCTTGCCCGCGAACATGGCGCGGCTGCCGGGCAGCAGCTCCTTGTGCGGCTTGTGGATGCCCCGGCCGAAGAAGACCAGCTGGAGCCGGCCGCTGCCGTCGGTGATCGTGATCTCCAGGCGCTGGCCGCGCCCGCCGTTGAACGTGTGCACGCGCGCGTCGGCCACCTGCGCCACCACCGTGACGTCCTCGTCGAGGGGCAGCTCGGCCAGCCTGGTGAGCTGGCCGCGCTCCTCGTACCGCCGCGGGTAGTGGTGCAGGAGGTCGCCGACCGTGTGCAGGCCGAGCTGCTCGGCCATCACCTTCGCGGTGGGACCGCCGAGCAGCTTCTTCAGGGGTTCTTCGAGCGCGGGCACGCGATCCATTGCACACCACGCCACTGACATCCCGCAGGAGGCCCCGGCACCCCGGGGACGACTCGGCGCGTCACTCGACGCCGATCAGCAGCGGGGAACTCTGGTGGCCGCCCTCGTAGACGACCGTGTCGACCGCCAGATGGGTTTCGCGCACATGGGCCTCGATGCCGGGGGCCAGCTCCGCCGGGGTGTCGGCGGCCCGCACCAGCGTGACCAGTTCGCCGCCCGCGGCCAGCATCCGGTCGAGGACGGCCTGGGCCGTCCGGCCGAGGTCCTGTCCGATCACGGCCACGTCGCCGTCGATGAGGCCCAGCACGTCCCCGGCCTGGCAGATGCCCGCCGTGGTCCACGACTGCCGCTCGGCGACGGCCAGTTCCGCGTACCGGGTCGCCCCCGCCGCCGCGGTCATCGCCACCACGTCCTCGTCGAAGCGGCGGTCGGGGGCGTGCACCGCGAGGGCGGCGAGGCCCTGGACGGCGGACCGGGTGGGGATGAGCGCGACCCGTACGCCCTCGGCGCGCGCCTGCTCCACGGCGACGGCGGCGGTGTGGCGCAGCTCGGCGTCGTTGGGCAGGAGCACGACCTCGCGCGCGTGGGCGCGGCGGATCGCGTCGACGAGCTCACCGCTGGCCGGGGGCTCGCCGGGCCGGGCCAGGACGGCGGTCGCCCCGGCCTCGGCGCACAGTCCGGCCAGGCCCTCGCCGGGCACCACCGCGACGACGGCCCGCTGGACCTGTTCGCGCGGCTCGGGGTGGGCGCCGAAGTGGGTGATGCGGATCCGGTACGGGCGGCCCGCCTCCACGCCCGCCTCGACGGCCGCGCCCGCGTCGTCCACGTGGACGTGGACGTTCCACAGGCCGTCGCCGCCGACCACCACCAGGGAGTCCCCGAGGGCGTCCAGCCGGCCGCGCAGCCGGGCGACCGCCTCGTCGTCCGCCTCCAGGAGGTAGATCACCTCGAAGGCGGGTCCGGCGCTCTCCGCGTCCGGGGCGTCCTCGGCCGGGCAGGCGGGCCCGTCGAGCGGTGTACGCGTCTCGTGCCGTACGGCCGGCACCTCGCCGGAGAGGGCCTGCGCCAGCGCCCCCAGGACCGTCACCAGACCCCAGCCGCCCGCGTCCACGACTCCGGCGCGGCCGAGCACCGCGAGCTGGCCGGGCGTCTTCTCCAGGGCCCGCCGGGCGCCGGCGTAGGCGGCGCTCGCCACGGCCGCCGCGCCGCCGCCGGTGTCCCGGGCGGCCTCGGCGGCGGCCGTCGCCACCGTCAGGACCGTGCCCTCGACGGGGTGCGCGACCGCCTCGTACGCCGACTCGGCCGCCCGGCGCAGGGCGCCGGCCAGATCGGTGCCGTGCTCGGCGAGGACCTCGGCCATGCCGCGCAGCAGCTGGGAGAGGATCGTGCCGGAGTTGCCGCGGGCGCCCAGGAGGGCGCCGTGGGCCATCGCCCGTATGACGTCGGCCGTCTCCGGCACCTCGGTGTACGCGGCGAAGACCGCCTCGACCGCCTGGTGGGCGGACTCGACGGTCAGATAGAGGTTGGTGCCGGTGTCCCCGTCCGCGACGGGGTAGACGTTGACCGCGTCGATCTCCTCGCGGTCCCGGCCGAGCCCGTCCAGGGCCAGCGAGCACCAGGTGCGTACCGCGACGGCGTCGAGAGTCTGCGGCACCTGGTGTCCTCCTAGAGCGGCCGGTGAGCTGCGGGCCAGCAGCAGGGTAGACCCGGCGGGCGGCTCCGGCCCGGGGCGGGGGCGGCGGCGGTCATGGTAGTTTCGTATCTCGGGAGCAGCCGTTGTATGCTGCTTCGGTTGCCCGGCGAGAGTCGGGCCATTCCCCCGGCAAGCCACCTCAGATCTCTGATCCGGTGCGCCGGATTTCACTGTAAGTGCATCTGAAGTCTTTGGAGTGACCCGTGGCTGCCAACTGCGACGTCTGCGGCAAGGGGCCGGGCTTCGGCAACAACATTTCGCACTCGCACCGCCGTACGTCTCGTCGCTGGAACCCGAACATCCAGCGTGTGCGTGCCGTGGTCGGTCGGACGCCGAAGCGGCTCAACGTCTGCACCTCGTGCATCAAGGCCGGCAAGGTCTCGCGCTAACGCCGACGTTTCGTCGTAGCGCAGCCTTTCCGGTTGCCCAGAAAGCCGGTCCACCTCGGTGGACCGGCTTTCTGTTGTGCTCTTCAGGGAGCGCGGAAGCGCCAGCCGTGGTCCACGGGGCCGATGCCCGCGCCCAGGGCGAAGCCCGCACCGATCGCCCCCGTCACGTAACGCTTGGCCGCCCTCGCCGCCTCCGGTACCGGCATGCCCTGGGCCAGGGACGATGCCAGGGCCGAGGCCAGGGTGCAGCCGGTGCCGTGGGTGTGGCGGTTGTCCCGGCGGGGCGCCCGGAGCCAGTGCTCCTCGCTCCCGTCCGTGAGCAGGTCCACCGCTTCCGGTGACGCCGAGCCCGCGAGATGGCCGCCCTTGATCAGGGCCCAGCGCGGGCCGAACGCGAGGACCGCCTCCGCCGCCCGCCGCATTCCGTCCTCGTCCTCCACCCGTACGCCCGTGAGCTGCGCCACTTCGTCCAGGTTGGGCGTGGCCACCGTCGCCGTCGGCAGGAGCCGCAGGCGTACGGATTCCAGCGCCTCGGCGGCCAGCAGCGCGTCGCCGTGCTTGGAGACGCCCACGGGGTCCACGACCACCGGCGCGTCCGTGTCCGCCAGGAGGTCCGCCACGGTCTCCACCAGGACGGCCGAGGAGAGCATCCCCGTCTTCACGGCCTGGACGCCGATGTCGTCGACGACCGCGCGGTACTGCGCCCGGACCGCCTCGGCGGGCAGCTCCCAGGCGCCCCGGACGCCCAGCGAGTTCTGCGCGGTCACCGCGGTGATCACGCTCATCCCGTGGACGCCCAGGGCCAGCATCGTCTTGAGGTCGGCCTGGACGCCGGCGCCGCCGCCGGAGTCGGATCCGGCGACGGTCAGCACCCGGGGCGGCGCGGTGTTCACTCCGCGTCCCCGAAGTGGTCCCAGCCGCCCTTGGCGGTCCAGGGGGCGCCGTCGACGGTCACCTGGGGCAGCGCCGAGGGGTTGAGGACCTCCCCGATGACCTTCCAGCGGGCGGGGAGCTTCACGTCCGGCGGGAAGGTCGCGACGATCGCGTGGTCCTCTCCCCCGGTCAGCACCCACTGGAGCGGGTCGACGCCGACCGCCTGGCCGATGTCGCTCATCTGCGTCGGGATGTCGATCAGGCCCGAGCGCAGGTCGATACGGACCTTGCTGGCCTCCGCGATGTGCCCGAGGTCCGCCACCAGGCCGTCGCTGACGTCGGTCATGGCGGTGGCGCCGAGCCCGGCGGCGGCGGGGCCCGCGTGGTAGGGCGGCTCCGGGCGGCGGTGGGCCTCCACGAAGGCGCGCGGCGAGCGGAAGCCGCGCGAGAGCACCGCGTAGCCCGCCGCCGACCAGCCCAGCCAGCCGGTGACGGCGACCACGTCGCCGGGCTGCGCGCCGCCGCGGGTCACCGGCTCGTGGTTGCGCAGGTCGCCGAGGGCGGTGATGGCGACGGTGATGGTGTCGCCGCGCACCACGTCGCCGCCGACCACGGCCGCCCCCGCGACCTGGCACTCGTCCCGGATCCCGTCCATCAGCTCCACCGGCCAGGTGGCCGGGAGCTCGGCCGGGACGACCAGCCCGAGCAGCAGCGCGGTGGGCACCGCGCCCATGGCCGCGATATCGGCCAGATTCTGCGCGGCGGCCTTGCGCCCCACGTCGTACGCGGTCGACCAGTCGCGCCGGAAGTGGCGGCCCTCCAGGAGGATGTCCGTGCTCGCCACCACCCTGCGGTCGGGTGCGGTCACGACCGCGGCGTCGTCGCCGGGGCCGATCCGTACCGCGGGGGTCGAGGTGAGCCGGGAGGTCAGCTCCCTGATGAGCCCGAACTCCCCCAACTCGCCCACAGTGCCTCTCACCGTGCCACCTCTCATCCTCGTACCCCTTGGGACCCGGCGCGCTCGCGGTCGCGAGCCGTCACCTCGGTGGGTACCGTCAACACATACGTCAACTTCTGCCGCGCGCACGCGGATGTGCGAGCGCCCGCGCCTGCGCGGTACTCCCGCGGGCGCACGGCGACGCGATACCGTGGCGTCTCTTTCCTCCCCCCTTGGGCCTCCCCGCCGTAGGGAGGGGACATGATCCTCGTGGCCGCCCTGGAGGTTCCGTGGTACAGGCGTACATCCTCATCCAGACCGAGGTGGGCAAGGCGTCGACCGTCGCCGAGACCATCGCGAAGATCCCGGGGGTGATCCAGGCCGAGGACGTCACCGGGCCGTACGACGTGATCGTGCGCGCCCAGGCGGACACGGTCGACGAGCTGGGCCGCATGGTGGTCGCCAAGGTCCAGCAGGTGGACGGGATCACCCGCACCCTGACCTGCCCGGTGGTTCATCTGTAGCCCCCGCTTACCCTTGGCCGGTGACTTCCTCTCGCCGCCGGTCCCTCCTCGTGCCCGCAGCCGCCCTCGCCCTGCTGGCCGCCGCGGGCTGCTCCTCCACGGACGCGAAGGCGACGATCACGGTTCCCAGCCCGCCGAAGGAGACCGCCGCGCTCTGCGGCGCGCTGCACAAGGCGCTGCCCCAGAGGCTCGACGGGCTCGGGCGGAACGATCCCAGCCCGGCGTCGGAGCTGACCGCCGGGTGGGGCGATGACGGGATCGTACTGCGCTGCGGGATCGACCGGCCGGAGAAGATGAACGATCCCGAGGCGGACGGGGTGACCGTGGACGGCGTCAACTGGCTCCTGGAGCAGTCGGCGGGCGGCTTCCGCTTCACCACGACCTACCGCAAGGCGTACGTGGAGGTCACCCTGCGCACGGCGTCCGGGAAGGCCGCCGGTGACATCGGATGGCTCACCCAGCTCGCCGGACCCGTCAAGAAGACGGTTCCGGCGAGCCTGTAGGCCCCCGCCGGGCGCGGGCAGCCGCGGCCGGACGGCCGGCGACGGCTACCGCAGGCCCGTCGGGCGCCGCAGCGCGGCCTCGATCAGGCGGTCCACCAGCTCCGCGTAGTCCACGCCCGTCGCCTCCCACATCCGCGGGTACATGGAGATCGGCGTGAACCCCGGCATCGTGTTGATCTCGTTGATGACGAACTCGCCGTTCTCCTGGAGGAAGAAGTCCGCCCGGACCAGCCCCTCGCAGGACGCGGCCTCGAAGGCCTCCACGGCGAGCCGGCGCACCTCGGCGGTGGCCTCGGCGCCGATCGGCGCGGGCACGATCCCGTCGGCCGAGTCGATGTACTTCGCCTCGAAGTCGTAGAAGGCGTGGTCGCTCACCGGCGGGATCTCGGCCGGCACGCTCGCGCGCGGCCCGTCCTCGAACTCCAGGACGCCGCACTCGATCTCCCGGCCGCGCAGCAGCGACTCGACCAGGAACTTGGGGTCGTGGCGCCGCGCCTCCTCGATGGCCTCGTCCAGGCCGTCGAAGGAGTCGACCTTGGTGATGCCGAAGGAGGAGCCCGCCCGGGCCGGCTTGATGAACAGCGGCCACCCGTGCTCGCCCGCGAACGCGGCGATCCGCTTGCGGGCGCCCTGCTCGTCCTGCTCCCACTCGCGCGGGCGGATCACCAGGTAGGGGCCGACGGCCAGCCCGAAGGAGGTGAACACCCGCTTCATGTAGTCCTTGTCCTGGCCGACGGCCGAGGCGAGCACGCCCGAGCCGACGTAGGGGACGCCGGAGAGTTCGAGCAGGCCCTGGAGGGTGCCGTCCTCGCCGTAGGGGCCGTGCAGCACCGGGAAGACGACGTCGACCTCGCCCAGCGCCTTGGGGACCGCGCCGGGCTCGCTGAAGACGACCTCGCGGTTGTTCGGGTCCACGGGGAGCACGACGGCTCCCTCGGCGGACTCGGCGAGTTCGGCGACGCTGGGCACCTTGCGGTCGGCGATGGCCATCCGCTCCGGCTCGTCGGCGGTGAGCGCCCAGCGGCCGTCCGTCGTGATGCCGATGGGCAGCACGTCGTACTTCGTACGGTCGATGGCGCGCAGCACGGCACCGGCGGTGACGACCGAGATGCCGTGCTCGGAGCTGCGGCCGCCGAACACGACGGCCACCCGCGGCTTGCGCGGCTGCTGGGTGCTCGATTCAGGGCTCTGGGGGAGGTTCTCGCTGCTCATATCGCGATGAGCGTACCCGTTCGACCCGGTGGTTTCAGCGCCGCTCGGGCTTGGCGCTGCGCGACATCAGCTCCTTGAGCGCGACCACCGGCGGCTTGCCCTCGTGGACGATCCCGACGACGGTCTCGGTGATGGGCATGTCCACGCCGTGGCGGCGCGCCAGATCCAGCACGGACTCGCAGGACTTGACGCCCTCGGCGGTCTGCCGGGTGACGGCGATGGTCTCCTGGAGCGTCATGCCCCGGCCGAGGTTGGTGCCGAAGGTGTGGTTGCGCGAGAGCGGCGAGGAGCAGGTGGCGACGAGGTCGCCGAGGCCCGCGAGGCCGGAGAAGGTGAGCGGGTCGGCGCCCATGGCGAGGCCGAGCCGGGTGGTCTCGGCCAGTCCCCGGGTGATGAGCGAGCCCTTGGCGTTGTCGCCCAGGCCCATGCCGTCCGCGATGCCGACGGCCAGGCCGATGACGTTCTTCACGGCGCCGCCGAGTTCGCAGCCGACGACGTCGGTGTTGGTGTACGGGCGGAAGTACGGGGTGTGGCAGGCGGCCTGGAGGCGCTGGCCCACGGCCTCGTCGCGGCAGGCCACCACGGCGGCGGCGGGCCGGCGCTGGGCGATCTCCTTGGCGAGGTTGGGGCCGGTGATGACGGCGACGCGGTCGGCGGGGACCTTGGCGACCTCCTCGATCACCTCGCTCATCCGCTTGGCGGTGCCGAGTTCGACGCCCTTCATCAGGGAGACGAGGACGGTCTCCGGCGCGAGCAGCGGCGTCCAGGCGGCGAGGTTGCCGCGCAGGGTCTGCGAGGGCACGGCGAGGACGGTGAAGTCGGCACCGGCGGCGGCCTCGGCGGGGTCGGTGGTGGCCCGTACCGCGGCGGGCAGTTCGATGCCCGGCAGGTAGTCGGGGTTGGTGCGGGTGGTGTTGATCGCCTCGGCGAGTTCGGGGCGGCGGCCCCACAGGGTCACCTCGCAGCCCGCGTCGGCGAGGACCATGGCGAACGCCGTACCCCAGGAGCCGGTGCCGAATACTGCTGCCTTGGTGGCGGCGTGCGTCACTTGGTGCCCTCCCCGGCGGCCTTGCGGCGCAGCTGTGCGCGGACTTCGCGCGGATCGTACGGCTTGGCGGGGGCGCTCTCGCCCCGGATCTCCTCCAGCTGGCGGGTGACCGCGGCCATGATGGCCTCGGTCGCCTCGCGCAGCACCTCGGGGGTGGGCTCCTTGTCGTAGAAGCGCGCGAGGTCGACCGGCGGACCGGCCTTCACCTGGAGGGTCTTGCGGGGGAAGAAGCGGACCTTCTTCTCCTTGGCGTAGGGCGGCATCGCCAGGTTGGCGCCCCACTGGGCGACCGGGATGACGGGCGCCTTCGTCTGCATGGCGGCGCGCGCGACCCCGGTCTTGGCGGTCATCGGCCACATGTCGGGGTCGCGGGTGAGGGTGCCCTCGGGGTAGAAGACGACGCATTCGCCCCGCTCGATGGCCTCGACGGCGGCCCGGAAGGCGCCGAAGGCGTTGGAGGACTCGCGGTAGACGGGGATCTGGCCCGTGCCGCGCAGCAGCGGCCCGACCACGGGCACCTTGAAGAGCCCGGCCTTGGCGAGGAACCGGGGCACCCGTCCGGTGTTGTACTGGAAGTGCCCGTAGGAGAACATGTCGAGATACGAGTTGTGGTTGACCGCGGTGATGAAACCGCCGTCCGCCGGAATGTTCTCCATTCCGTGCCAGTCCCGCTTGAAAAGCACCACCAGTGGAGGTTTGGCGATGACCGCCGCCAGGCGGTACCAGAAGCCGATTCTGCGGCGGGACACTCGGAGCACCTTCCTCTAGGACAGACCACTGTCGGCCACCACGCGACTTGCGCAGGGAGCAAGTGTCGCCCCGGCCCTCCGGTCTGTCGAGAACACCGTACGCCCCGACCGTGCGGGGCCCGCTCCTGGCCGGGTGACAATGGCCCCCGTCCTGTCCAGCGGCTGTCCGTTCGACCGGGCGGGAGCGACGAGAGCGAGGGGGACGCCACGAACACCGCAGCACCGGGCCGCTGGTCCCTGGTCGTGCCGTTGAAGCCGTTGGCGCTGGCGAAGAGCAGGCTCACGGCCGCCGTCGGCGCGGCCCTGCGACCCCGGCTCGCTCTGGCGTTCGCCCTGGACACCGTGGGGGCGGCCCTCGCCTGCCCGGCGGTACGGGATGTGGCGGTCGTCACGGACGATCCGCTGGCGGGCGCGGAGCTGGCCGCGCTGGGCGCCCGCATCGTCGCCGACAGCCCGCGCGCGGGCCTCAACGCCGCCCTCGCGCACGGGGCGTACACGGTACGGCGGGGGCGCCCCAAAGCGGCGGTCGCGGCCCTGAACGCGGATCTGCCCGCGCTGCGGCCGGCGGAATTGGGGCGGGTACTGGATGCCGCCTCCGTATTTCCGCGCGCATTTCTCGCCGATGCGGCCGGAATCGGGACGACATTTCTTTCGGCCGCTCCCGGGGTGGATTTGGCCCCCGCATTCGGCGGCCCGTCCCGGGCCGCGCATTCGGCGTCGGGGGCGGCGGAAATCGCGCTGACCGGGGTGGACTCGGTGCGCCGGGACGTGGACACCGGGGCGGATCTGCGGATCGCGCTGGCGCTGGGCGCGGGTCCGGCGACGGGGGCGCTGCGGGGCGCGGTGGAGGTCGTGCCCGGGTACTAGGCTGCCAGCCATGCAGGCGACCGCGTACACATACGACTTCGAGACCCGCAGCGGCAGTGTGCTGCTCGACGACGGCACCCCGGTGGACTTCGGGGCCGAGGCCTTCGACGCGGGCGGCCTGCGGCTGCTGCGGGTGGGCCAGCGGGTCCGTATCGAGACGGAGGGCGAGGGCGCGTCCCTGCGGATCACCCTGGTGACGCTCCAGACCTTCTGAGCCGCGCCCGCCACGGCCGGGGCGGGGCGGGGCCGACACGCCGCGGGCCGGGCTCCCCGAGGGGAGCCCGGCCCGGCGCGTGAGCCGTCCGCGGTGCCTACTTCTTGCGGGCGGTCGTCTTCTTGGCGGTGGTGGTCTTGCGCGCGGTGACCTTCTTGGCGGGCGCCTTCTTCGCGACGGTCTTCTTCGCGGGCGCGGTCTTCTTGGCCGTGGCCTTCTTGGCGGTGGTGGCCTTCTTGGCCGGGGTCGCCTTCTTCGCCGTCGCCGTGGTCTTCTTGGCGGCGCCGGACGTGGTGGCCTTCTTGGCCGCCGTCGTCTTCTTCACGGCCGGCGTGGCCTTCTTGGCGGTGGTCTTCTTGGCCGTCGTGGTCTTCTTCGCGGCGGTCGTCTTCTTGGCGGCGGTGGCCTTCTTGGCCGCGGCCTTCTTCACCGTGCTGCGGGTGGAGGTGCCACCCGAGAGGCTGCCCTTGGGCGCCTTCTTCACGGCGACCTCGTCGCCCTTGGGGAGCTTCTTCGAGCCGCTGACCAGGTCCTTGAAGCCCTGACCCGCACGGAAGCGCGGAACCGAGGTCTTCTTGACCCGCACGCGCTCACCCGTCTGCGGGTTGCGGGCGTAACGGGCCGGACGGTCGACCTTCTCGAACGAACCGAAACCGGTGACCGAGACCCGGTCGCCCGCGACGACGGCCCGGACGACCGCGTCCAGAACGGCGTCCACGGCGTCCGCGGCCTGCTGACGGCCGCCGAGCTTGTCGGCAATCGCTTCTACGAGCTGCGCCTTGTTCACGTCTTCCCCTTCGGAGACATTGCCGGAACGAATCTGTTCTGGCTTTTTCGCACGTTAGGCAGATATATACCGCAAATCAAACACGAAACGGGCTAATCACCCTAGTGCCGCAACGAAGTCGGCTTCACCGAACTCCTTGTGACTCAGTCGCCTTCGGGGAATCGGCCCTCTTCGAGGTCCTTCATCAACCGCTCCAGACGCCTTGCCGCATCGGCGAGATCGTGTTTGGCAGCCGCTGTGATGACCAGCAGCTTCCGGGACAGCGCCATCCGTACGCCCTCCGGGACTTGCAGTTCGCGCACCACTGTGTGCGCTTCTTTCAGCCGGTCCGCGACGAGCCGGTAGAGCTCGAGTTGGCTGTCGCGTTCCATGCGCCGATTGTGCCATCTGGGGCGAGTTGTCGCCTCCGGCGGGGGCAACTGAGGGATTCCGGGTGGCTTCCGGCTCCCCAACGACCACCGATCGCGCAAGACCCAATCCGGCCATCTGCTGTGCAGCCTAGGCTAGTTGACGTCACCCTGACACCCCGCAACGCAACACGCCCCCTGTCCCGAAAGACAGGGGGCGTGTTGGGCCGAAAGACTGCCCGGGGCCCGCCCAAGAGGCGGTCCCGGCGGGTCAGACGAGCGAGGTGCTGGGCTTGTGCGAGGGCCGCTTCGCCTCGTACGCGGCGATGTCGGGCTCGTTCTGGAGCGTGATGCTGATGTCGTCCAGGCCGTTCAGCAGCCGCCAGCGGGCGTTCTCGTCGAGTTCGAAGGGGGCCGTGACGCCCTCCGCGCGGACCTGGCGGTCCTGGAGGTCCACCGTGATCTCGGCGTTGGGGTCGCGCTCCGTCAGCTCCCAGAGCTCGTCCACGACTTTCTGGTCCAGGACCACGGTGAGCAGGCCGTTCTTCAGCGAGTTGCCCCGGAAGATGTCGGCGAACCGGGACGAGATCACGGTTTTGAAGCCGTAGTTCTGGAGCGCCCACACGGCGTGCTCGCGCGACGAACCCGTACCGAAGTCGGGGCCCGCGACCAGCACCGAGGCGCCCTGGCGCTCCGGCCTGTTCAGGACGAACTCCGGGTCCTTACGCCAGGCCTCGAACAGTCCGTCCTCGAAGCCGTCCCGGGTGACCTTCTTCAGCCAGTGGGCCGGGATGATCTGGTCGGTGTCGACATTGGAGCGGCGCAGCGGGACGGCCCGGCCGGTGTGCGTGGTGAAAGCTTCCATGGCTGATCAGACTCCAGCGGGCGTACGGGCGTCGGACAGGTCGGCAGGGGACGCCAGGTGGCCGAGAACCGCTGTTGCGGCGGCGACCTGCGGCGACACCAGATGGGTGCGGCCGCCCTTGCCCTGCCTGCCCTCGAAGTTGCGGTTGGAGGTGGAGGCGGAGCGCTCTCCCGGGGCCAGCTGGTCCGGGTTCATGCCCAGGCACATCGAGCAGCCCGCGTGCCGCCATTCGGCGCCGGCGGCGGTGAAGACCTTGTCCAGGCCCTCCTCGACGGCCTGGAGGGCGACCCGCACCGAACCCGGCACGACGAGCATGCGGACGCCCTCGGCGACGGTGCGGCCCTGGAGGATCGAGGCCGCCGCGCGCAGGTCCTCGATACGGCCGTTGGTGCAGGAACCTACGAAGACCGTGTCGACGTCGATGGCGCGCAGCGGCTGCCCCGCGGTCAACCCCATGTACTCCAGCGCCTTTTCGGCGGCCAGGCGCTCCGAAGCGTCTTCGTACGAAGCCGGGTCGGGGACGGACGCCGAAAGCGGTGCTCCCTGGCCCGGGTTGGTGCCCCAGGTGACGAACGGCGAGAGCGCGGTGGCGTCGATGACGACCTCGGCGTCGAAGACCGCGTCCTCGTCCGTCTTCAGGGTCTGCCAGTACGCGACGGCCTCGTCCCAGTCGGCGCCCTTCGGGGCGTGCGCGCGGCCCTTGAGGTAGTCGAACGTGGTGCGGTCGGGGGCGATCATGCCCGCCCGGGCGCCGGCCTCGATCGACATGTTGCAGATGGTCATCCGGGCCTCCATCGAGAGCTTCTCGATGGCGGAGCCGCGGTATTCCAGGACGTAGCCCTGGCCGCCGCCGGTGCCGATCCTGGCGATGATGGCCAGGATCAGGTCCTTGGCGGTGACGCCGTCGGGCAGCTCGCCCTCGACGGTGATCGCCATGGTCTTGAACGGGGCCAGTGGCAGGGTCTGGGTGGCGAGCACATGCTCGACCTGTGAGGTGCCGATCCCGAACGCCAGGGCCCCGAAGGCGCCGTGCGTGGAGGTGTGCGAGTCGCCGCAGACCACGGTGGTGCCGGGCTGGGTCAGACCCAGCTGTGGTCCCACCACGTGGACCACGCCCTGCTCGACGTCGCCGAGCGGGTGCAGCCGTACGCCGAAATCGGCGCAGTTCTTGCGCAGCGTCTCCAGCTGGGCCCGGGAGACCGGGTCGGCGATGGGCTTGTCGATGTCGAGGGTCGGGGTGTTGTGGTCCTCGGTGGCGATGGTGAGGTCGAGGCGCCGCACCGGGCGGCCGCTCTTGCGCAGCCCGTCGAAGGCCTGCGGGCTGGTCACCTCGTGCAGCAGGTGCAGATCGATGAAGAGGAGGTCGGGCTCGCCCTCGGCGCGCCGGACGACATGGTCGTCCCAGACCTTCTCCGCGAGTGTCCTACCCATCGCTTTACCTCCGGCCGGCGTCGTCGCCGGCCCAACTAGAGACCGGGTGTACCGCCGGGCCCCCGGGACCGGACGGTGGCTGCGGCCGTTGTGCGGACCGCCAGTACAGGTTCGCAAGTTCCGGAGAAAATTGAACTTGCGTTTCACAGAGTGAGACGCGAGTATCGTTTCATGGACAACTCTAGCGGCGTCGGCGTTCTCGACAAGGCGGCTCTCGTCCTGAGCGCCCTGGAGTCCGGTCCGGCCACCCTCGCGGGGTTGGTCGCGGCCACCGGACTCGCACGACCCACGGCACACCGCCTTGCCGTGGCACTGGAACACCACCGGATGGTGGCGCGGGACATGCAGGGCCGGTTCATCCTCGGCCCGCGGCTCGCGGAGCTCGCGGCCGCGGCCGGCGAGGACCGCCTGCTGGCCACGGCCGGCCCCGTGCTCACGCATCTGCGCGACGTGACGGGCGAGAGCGCGCAGCTCTACCGCCGTCAGGGCGACATGCGGATCTGCGTGGCGGCGGCCGAGCGGCTGTCCGGTCTGCGGGACACCGTGCCGGTCGGCTCGACCCTGACGATGAAGGCGGGCTCCTCCGCCCAGATCCTGATGGCCTGGGAGGAGCCCGAGCGCCTGCACCGGGGCCTCCAGGGGGCCCGCTTCACGGCGACGGCCCTGTCGGGCGTACGGCGCCGGGGCTGGGCCCAGTCGATCGGCGAGCGCGAGCCGGGCGTGGCGTCGGTCTCGGCGCCGGTGCGGGGTCCGTCCAACCGCGTGGTGGCCGCCGTCTCGGTCTCCGGGCCGATCGAGCGTCTGACCCGGCACCCGGGCCGGATGCACGCGCAGGCGGTCATCGACGCCGCCGCGCGCCTGTCCGAAGCCCTGCGCCGCAACGGCTAGCCGCCCCCCGTCCGTCCATCTCCGGCCCACCGCTCCAGCGCCGCAGCGGTGGGCGTTTCTTTTGCCCGGACTTTGTCTGCGGCCCGGTGGGGGTCGCTCACGCCTCTGCCCGGGACCGGGCGGGTTGCCCCGGCCCCTGCCTGCGGTTCGGCGGCGGGTTGCCGGCGGCTCGGCCCGCGGCCCGGTGGAGGGTTGCCCGCGCAGTTCCCCGCGCCCCTCAACCCCCTTTCGTCCGCAGACCGTGGATGGCCGGTCGCGCAGTTCCCCGCGCCCCTGGGAGGTTGCCCGCAACCGGAGAACCCAGCTCGGCCACAGCCCTTCAGGGGCGCGGGGAACTGCGCGAGCAACCCACCACCCAGCCGCAGACGAACGAAGACCCCTAGCAGCGCAACACCACCCCGAGCGGCCGAACCCCCCAGGGGCGCGGGGAACTGCGCGAGCAGCCCACCACCCAGCCGCAGACGAACAAGGGGCCCGAGGAGCCGCCCCCAGGGGCGCGGGGAACTGCGCGAGCAACCGTCCACCGAGCGGCAGACGAACAAGGGGGTCTCAGGGGGTGCCCCCGAGGGGTCGTGCTCCGGAGGGGTGCGGGGAAGCGGGCGTGACCCAACCGCCGGCCGGCGGGGGCGCCTCACGCGCCCTTCAGGCGGTCCGCCGCCCGATCCCCCCGCCGCCCCACCGGCACCACCCCCGTCGCCTTGCCCAGTCCGAAGGACGGCATCCCGACGTACACCGACTCGTACGACCCGGCCGGGACCACGTACGTCTCGTGCCAGATGCCCACCGCGCCCTTCGCCCCCCGCGCCCGGCGGTTGAAGGCCGCCCAGGCCGGGCGGTGCTCCTTGTCCTGCGCGGAGGCGTAGGCCAGGAGCTTCTCCTTGGACTCCCAGTACTGCACGACCGCCAGGGTGCGCGGCCCGGCGAGGACCGGCTGGAAGCCGAGCAGCCCGCTGCCCTCCTCCTTGACGAGCTCCTTGAGCATCCGAGGCATCGCCGAGGTCACCGGCAGCCAACTGCGCAGCGCACGGAAGCGGTTGACGCGCATTCCGATGAGGAAGACCACCACGTCCCCCTCGGCGCCCGCGGTCATCCGTCCCTCGATCAGCTTCGCGCTCATGACAGTCCCCCATGACGTGGCCGTGTGCTTCGGCCGTGCATTGGATAGCGGCGCTATCCCGTGGTTAGATAGTGGCACTCTCCAAAGAAGGGCGCAAGGGGCATGCGACTGGCCGAGCTGAGCGAGCGGAGCGGGGTCTCCGCGGCGACGATCAAGTACTACCTGCGCGAGGGGCTGCTGCCGCCGGGCGAGCGGATCACCGCCACCCAGGCCGACTACGACGCCTCGCACCTGCGGCGGCTCAAGCTGGTCCGTGCGCTGATCCAGGTGGGACGGGTGCCGGTGGCCGCCGCCAAGGAGGTCCTGGCGGCCCTGGAGGACGACGCCCTGGACCACCACACCCGCCTGGGCGTGGCCGTCGAGGCCCTGCCGAACGCGCCGGAGCCCAGTCCCGACGACCCGCACGCGCGGGCCGCGCGCGCGTCGGTGGACGCGCTGATCGAGGAGCTGGGCTGGCAGTACGGCGGCTCGGACCCGGCCGGAAGCTCGGGTGCGTACCGGACGCTGCTCACCGCGGTGACCGCGCTCGCCCGGCTCGGATACCCCTGCGGCCCCGAGGAGTTGGCGCCGTACGCGGCCGCGGCGGCGCAACTGGCGGTCACCGACCTGGACTTGGTGGAGCGCGGACGCACCCCCGCCGAACAGGTCGAGGCGGCCGTGGCGTTGACGGTGCTCTACGAGCCGGTGCTGCTGAGTCTGCGGCGGCTGGCCCAGGCGCAGGAGTCGGCGCGGCGCTTCGTCCGGCCGTGACGCGCGCCCCCGGGGCCGGCCCGCTCGCGGGGCGGCCGAAGGGGCCGGACGAAACGAAAGGGGCCCGGCACACTGTGTGTGCCGGGCCCCTTCCTCACGTACCCCCGACCGGATTCGAACCGGCGCTACCGCCTTGAGAGGGCGGCGTGCTAGGCCGCTACACAACGGGGGCGTGTTGTCGATCCCGAGGGATCGGTGAATCGCCTGTCTTTCGATCATGCGATCCGCTGGGCTACCAGGACTCGAACCTAGAATGACGGTACCAGAAACCGTAGTGTTGCCAATTACACCATAGCCCATGGTGGTTTAGACCAGTACCCCCGACCGGATTCGAACCGGCGCTACCGCCTTGAGAGGGCGGCGTGCTAGGCCGCTACACAACGGGGGCCCTAGCGATCCTGCATGAGAGTCAGCGGGTGCGACCCGGACTGTCCCCCTGGGAAGGATCTGTACCCCCGACCGGATTCGAACCGGCGCTACTGCCTTGAGAGGGCAGCGTGCTAGGCCGCTACACAACGGGGGCTTTGCGGATCTGGAATCCGCGGTGCAGATAAGCTCTGCGAGCTGGCCTACCAGGACTCGAACCTAGACTAACGGAACCAGAAACCGTCGTGCTGCCAATTACACCATAGGCCATCGGAACACCATCCCCACCGGGGATCCTGCTCCGCTCGCGCTGTCGGTTCCGGGCTTTTCTTCCCGCTCCCCTTGGCGCAGGAAGAACATTACCCGAAGGTGTCCGGCGCTCCAAAACGGGTATCCCGGCGCAGCAGGCCGGGGAGCTCCTCCAGGCCCGTGATCCGGACCAGTTCGGGCCTGCCGCCCAGTCCGTTGCGGTCCAGCCAGATCCCCAGGAGCCCGGCCTCCAGGGCGCCGCGCGCGTCGATGTCCGGCTGGTCGCCCACGTACGCGACCTCCTCGGGGGCCAGCCCCAGCGCCTCGCAGGCCGCGTGGAAGGCCGCCGCCTCGGGCTTGGAGATCCCCAGCTCGACCGCGCACACCACCGCCTCGAAGCGGTCGCGTACGCCCAGGACCCGGAGCTTGCGCTCCTGGTGGTGGAGGGAGGAGTTGGACAGGACCGCGTGCCGGTAGCCGCCGGCGAGCAGGTCCAGGACGGGCACGGTGTCCGGGAAGAGCGACCAGGCGGCCTCGTAGTGGGCCAGATGGCGCTCGAACCAGGTCTCGGCCTCGGGGTCGCTCAGCTCGGCGCCGAGGAAGGCGCGCACCCGGTCGCGCCGCTGGCCCTCCCAGTCGGTCTCCCCCGCCGCGAACCGCGCCCAGTGGTACGCGGTGAGCTCGTCCCAGGCCGTGAGCGCCTGCTCCGTGGACGTGTAGGCGCCGGGCAGCCCCTCGACCTCCAGATGGGCGTTCATGCCGCTGCGGGCGGCCGAGGCGTAGTCGAAGATCGTGTCGTCGATGTCCCAGAGGACGGCGCGGACGGTCATGCCACGACGGTACGCCGAAGGGGCGTCGGCCGGACCGGCCCACGCCCCTTCGGGACATACGTCAAGCGACTATGCCGCCAGCTTCGCCAGCGCCGCGTCGATGCGGGCCAGCGTCCTCTCCTTGCCCAGGATCTCCAGGGACTCGAAGAGCGGCAGACCGATCGTGCGGCCGGTGACGGCGACGCGGACCGGGGCCTGCGCCTTGCCGAGCTTGAGGCCGTGCGCCTCGCCGGCGGCCAGGACGGCCTCCTTGAGGGACTCCGGGGAGGACCAGTCGGCCGTCTCCAGCTTCTCGCGCGCCGTGCGCAGCAGCGCGTCCGAGCCCTCCTTCATCGCCTTGGCCCAGGACGCCTCGTCCTGGGCCGGCTCCTTCAGGAAGAGGAAGTCGACGTTGGCCGTGATCTCCGACAGGACGGTCAGACGCGTCTGGGCGTGCGGCGCGATGGCCTCCCAGGCGGCGCGGTCGAAGTCCTCGGGCGCCCAGGGGGCGTGCGGGGCGTTCAGCCACGGCTCGCAGGCGTCCGTGAAGGCCTTCACGTCCAGCATGCGGATGTGGTCGGCGTTGATCGACTCGGCCTTCTTGAGGTCGAAGCGCGCCGGGTTGGCGTTGACGTCCGCCACGTCGAACCGCGCGACCATGTCGGAGAGCGAGAAGACGTCCTGGTCGGCCGAGAAGGACCAGCCGAGGAGCGAGAGGTAGTTGAGCAGGCCCTCGGGGAGGAAGCCGCGCTCGCGGTAGACGTTCAGGGACGCCTGCGGGTCGCGCTTGGAGAGCTTCTTGTTGCCCTCGCCCATGACGTACGGCAGATGGCCGAAGACCGGGGTCTCCTTGGCCACGCCCAGCTCGATGAGCGCCTTGTAGAGCGCGATCTGGCGGGGGGTGGAGGAGAGCAGGTCCTCGCCGCGCAGGACGTGCGTGATCTCCATCAGGGCGTCGTCGACCGGGTTGACCAGCGTGTACAGCGGGGCGCCGTTGGCACGGACGATGCCGTAGTCCGGCACGTTGTCCGGGGTGAAGGTCAGCTCGCCGCGGACCAGGTCCGTGAAGGTGATCGGCTCGTCGGGCATCCGGAAGCGGACGATGGCCGTGCGGCCCTCCGCCTCGTACGCCGCCTTCTGCTCCGCGCTCAGCTCGCGGCAGTGGCCGTCGTAGCCCGAGGGCTTTCCGGCGGCGCGGGCCGCCTCGCGGCGCTGGTCGAGCTCCTCGGTGGTGCAGTAGCAGTGGTACGCGTAGCCGCCCGCGAGCAGCTTGCCGGCCACGTCCCGGTAGATGTCCATCCGCTGGGACTGGCGGTAGGGGGCGTGCGGGCCGCCCAGCTCCGGGCTCTCGTCCCAGTCCAGGCCGAGCCAGCGGAAGGAGTCCAGGAGCTGCTGGTACGACTCCTCGGAGTCGCGCGCCGCGTCGGTGTCCTCGATGCGGAAGACGATGGTGCCGCCCGTGTGCCGGGCGTACGCCCAGTTGAACAGGGCGGTCCGGACCAGGCCCACGTGGGGGTTGCCGGTCGGGGAGGGACAGAAACGTACGCGGACGTTCGTCGCGTTAGCCACGCTTGATCACCTTGTTGGTGAGAGTGCCGATGCCTTCGATGGTGACGGCGACCTCGTCGCCGGCGTTGAGGGGGCCGACCCCGGCGGGGGTGCCGGTGAGGATGACGTCGCCGGGGAGCAGCGTCATGGCCTCGGTGATGTGGACGACCAGGTCCTCGATGGAGCGGATCATGTCGCTGGTGCGGCCCAGCTGGCGCTGTTCGCCGTTGACCGTCGCCTGGATCGTGAGATCGGTGGGGTCGAGGTCGGTCTCCACCCAGGGGCCGAGCGGGCACGAGGTGTCGAAGCCCTTGGCGCGGGCCCACTGCTTCTCGCGCCGCTGGACGTCGCGCGCGGTGACGTCGTTGGCGCAGGTGTAGCCGAAGATGACGTCCTTGACGCGCTCGCGCGGGACCTCGCGGCACATCCGGCCGATCACCACGGCCAGCTCGGCCTCGTGGTGCAGCTCGTCGGAGAAGGAGGGGTACTCGATCGCGTCGCCGGAGCCGATCACCGAGGTGGTGGGCTTGAAGAAGGCGACGGGCGCCTCGGGACGCCCCTGGTCGTCGACGATGGCGTTGCCGAGCTCCTTGGCGTGCTCCGCGTAGTTGCGGCCGATGGCCACGACCTTGTTCGGCAGCACCGGCGGCAGCAGCCGGACCTTGCTCAGCGGGACCTTGGTCCCGGAGAGCTCGAAGTCGGCGTACGGAATGCCCTTGATGATGTCGAGCACGGGCCCCTGCGGGGTGTCCTCGACCGCGCCGAAGGCGACATTGCCGTCGATGGAGAATCTGGCGATGCGCACGGGATGCTGTCGCCCCTCACTTGGTCGCTGGCTGGAGACTGACGCTCCAGGCTAACGCGGGTGAGGGGGCGACCTGCGCTCCGAGGACGCCGTCCGGGCCGGTGGGAGCGCCCGGTGGCGTACGGGAAGGGGGGAGCGCCCCCCTCGGCTCACGGGGCGGCGACGACGACCGGGGCGTCCATCAGGGTGGTGCGGCGCGGGTTGGCCGTCTGGGCGGGCAGGTCGACCGGGTGCTCGGGCAGGAGCTCCGCCGTCATCTCCTCGGCGTCCGCGAGGTGCGCGAGGGTGGTGCGGCGGGGGTTGGCTATGGTGCGGATCATCATCGTCGTCTTCATCTGCCGTTCGGACCCTGTCGGTTGCGGGGCGCGCGGCGGCGCCGGTTGTCGGATTGGCCATCCCTGTAAAGCGTCAGGCTAAACATTCGAATTCCCGGCAAACGGCTGTAGAGGCGACGATCATCGTGTGAGTTTGCTCACGAGTTGGTAACCATTCCGGACAATACGCCCCGTCAACTCGGCCCGACCAATCGGACATTGCACCACTGAACCCTCCATTCCGCTCTTGATCATGGCGACTGGGTAGCACCTCCCACGTAAGCGACTCGTGGGCAAAAGTCCGATTCATCCGTGCCCAGTTTCTACGGCTCGTGACTCGTTCATCACAATGTGTCACTCAGGTCACAGCCCGGTACACGGGCCTTGTTGGAGATCCGGCACTGTGCTGGAATTCCACGCACCGCCGCGGGTCACTGACCGGCGCGCAGGGGCGCAACGCAGCGCCGAGTGGCGGCGGGGAGGGGGAGACCAACAAGCGCCGGTCACTCACGACCAACACATGGGGCGCACACTTGCCCCACGACGCCGACACCGTCCCTTCCGTTCAGAGCGGGGGACGCCTGGTCCAGAGGTTGCGACGCTAGTGCAGGGACGTTTCAAGAGGGATGGCAGCGCTGCGGCGGAGCAGGAGCCGCACGGCGGGACTGGCCCCACATCAGTCAGTTCCTCGCCCCAGCACGCCCAGAACCCCCGGGCCACCCAGAATCCGTCGGCTCCTTCGCCGGGCGGTGACGACAAGGCCGGCCCCTCCGGCCCCACGGGCCGCTCCGCCGCGGGCGGCGAGAAGCCCTCGGCCGCGCCCAAGCCGAAGCCGGCCGTGGACACCGGGTCGCGAATAGCCCTGCGCAACTGGCGCATCTCCACCCGACTGGTCGCGCTGCTGACCCTGCCCGTGGTCGCCGCGACCACCCTCGGCGGGCTGCGCATCAACGAGTCGATGAACGACATGAAGCAGCTGGACCACATGCAGCTGCTCACCGACATGACCAAGCAGGCCACCGAGCTGGCCGCCGCGCTCCAGGAGGAGCGCGACAAGTCGGCGGGCCCGCTGGCCACCGACACCGGCGCGGACATGGTCCAGACGGCCAAGTCCACCACCGACCGGGTCAAGCAGTCGTTCATGACGGCCACCCAGGACGTCGACAACCCGGACAACGACGACGCCCTGGAGTCGATCCGCCGTAACGTCACGGCCATCGCGATCCAGCTCCAGGACCTCGACAACATCCGCAAGAGCGCCTACCGCGGCGACGTCTCGGACTCCCAGACCGTCGAGGGCTACAGCCGCCTCATCCGCGGTCTGCTCAGCCTCTCCCAGGACATGGCGCAGGCCACCTCCAACCCGGAGATGATCAAGCGCACCCGTGCGCTGGCCGCGTTCTCCTCCGCCAAGGAGTACGCCTCCATCCAGCGCGCGATCATCGCCGCCGCGCTCCCCGCGACCAAGGACAAGACCGGCACCCTCGCCGAGTCCGACCGCCTCTACGCCAAGTCCGCGGCGGACGGCGAGCGCCAGGAGCTGTCGTCGTTCTCGATCGTCTACGAGAGCAACCACGGCAACCCCGAAGAGCTGATGGCCCCGCTCGACAAGGGCAACACGGAGATCACCGCGGCCAACGCGTACTCCCAGCGCGTCCTCAAGGGCGGCCTCGCCACGGAGACCAGGCGCTCGTACCTCGACTGGTACGACCAGGACTCCAACAAGATCAACCAGATGAAGACGATCGAGCAGACCCTGCTCGGCGAGATGGAGCAGAAGGCCCGCGAGCTGCGCGACCAGTCGCAGCGGGACGCGATCCTCAACGGTGCCCTGATCCTCATCGTCCTCGGCGTCTCGCTGGTCGGCGCGTTCGTCGTGGCCCGGTCCATGATCCGCTCGCTGCGGCGCCTCCAGGACACCGCCACCCGGGTCGCCCAGGACCGGCTGCCCGAGCTCGTCAAGCAGCTCTCCGAGTCCGACCCGCAGGACGTCGACACGTCCGTGGAGTCGGTCGGCGTGCACTCCCGGGACGAGATCGGCCAGGTGGCCGCGGCCTTCGACGACGTGCACCGCGAGGCCGTCCGCCTCGCCGCCGAGCAGGCGCTGCTGCGAGGCAACGTCAACGCGATGTTCACCAACCTCTCGCGCCGCTCCCAGGGCCTCATCCAGCGCCAGCTCTCGCTCATCTCCGAGCTGGAGTCCCGCGAGGCCGACCCGGACCAGCTCTCCTCGCTCTTCAAGCTCGACCACCTCGCGACCCGTATGCGCCGGAACGGCGAGAACCTCCTCGTCCTCGCCGGTGAGGAGCCCGGCCGGCGCTGGACCCGCCCGGTCCCGCTGGTCGACGTGCTCCGCGCCGCCGCCTCCGAGGTGGAGCAGTACGAGCGCATCGAACTGGCCGCCGTGCCCGCGACCGACGTCGCCGGCCGCGTGGTCAACGACCTCGTGCACCTGCTCGCCGAGCTGCTGGAGAACGCCACCTCGTTTTCCTCGCCGCAGACCAAGGTCCGCGTCACCGGTCACGCCCTGCCCGACGGCCGGGTGCTCGTCGAGATCCACGACACCGGCATCGGCCTCTCCCCCGAGGACCTCGCCGCGATCAACGAGCGGCTCGCCTCGCCGCCGACCGTGGACGTCTCGGTCTCGCGCCGCATGGGTCTGTTCGTGGTCGGCCGCCTCTCCCTGCGTCACGGCATCCGCATCCAGCTGCGCCCCTCGGACTCCGGCGGTACGACGGCGCTCGTCATGCTGCCCGTCGACGTCGCCCAGGGCGGCAAGAAGGCTCCCGGCAAGCCCGGCGGCCCCCAGGGCCAGGGCCCCTCGGGCCCCGGCGCGGGCCGCCCCGGCGTGACCCCGGGCCCCGGTGCCCGCGCGGGTCTGGCCGGTGCGCTCGGCAGCGGCCCGGCCGGCGGCCCCGGTGGCGGCGGACGGCTCGGCACGGGCGCCCCGCGCGGTGCGGTGGCCGGGGGCGCGGGTCCCCGTGCCGCTCTGCCCCCGCGCGACGGCGGCGCCCCGCAGCCCCGCCAGGGCCAGAACCAGGGCGGCTTCGGCCAGGTCGGCGCCTTCGGCACCGGCATCCCGGCCCAGCAGCCGCCGGCCCCGCGCCGCGGCGACCGCCCGCAGCCCCCGCAGGGCGGCGCCCCGCGCGCCGAGCTGCCCGGCGGCGGCGCCCCGCAGCGCCCGCAGGCCGCGAGCTGGGGCAACGAGCAGCAGGCACAGGACGGACCGCGCGGTCACGAGGAGAGCGAGCAGCACACCGGCCAGTACCCCCGGCCGCAGCTCGACGAGCGCCAGGGCCCCGGCTCCACGGCCGAGTTCGCCCGCCCCGACTTCGACGGGCCGCCGCCCGGCCGCCAGGACGGGCCCCCGTCGCCGCAGTCCACCGGCCAGTTCGTGCGCCCGGACGTCTTCGGCGCCCCGCAGGGCTCCCAGGACCCCGCGGCCCTGCCGCCGCAGGCGACCGGCCAGTTCGAGCGCCCCGGCGCGTACGGCCAGAACCCGGGCCAGGGTCAGGGCGGCGCTCCCGGCGCCGGCCAGAACACCGGCCAGTACGCCCGTCCGCCGATGGACGACCGCCAGGGGCCCGCGGCCACCTCGGAGTTCGCCCGGCCGGACTTCGACGCGCCCCGTCCCCCGCAGCAGCAGCAGCAGCAGCAACAGCAGCCCCAGCAGTACCAGGCGCCGCAGCAGCCCCAGGGCAACCGGCGTCCGGGTGCCGGGTCCCCGCCGCAGCAGTCGCAGCCCGAGGCCCTGCCGCCGGCGCCCCACGCCGGTGACGGACGTACGCCGCTGTATGACACCCTGGAGACCAACTGGTTCCACGGCCAGGGCGGTCAGGACGGTCAGCAGCCGGGTCAGCCCGCTTCCCAGCAGGGCCAGGGTCACCCGGGCCAGGCCGGTCAGGGCGGGCCCCAGGGCCTGCGTCCGGCGCAGCCCCCGGCCGCGGCTCCGCAGAGCCCCGAGCGCCGTCCGGCGCCCGGGCAGCGGGACGCGGGCGGCGCGGCTGGCAACGGCAGCTGGCGGCCCTCGCCCAACGACGAACTCGTCCGCCAGGCCGAGCGGGCCCGCAAGCCCGCCGCCGGCGGTGTCACCACTTCCGGTCTGCCCAAGCGGGTACCGCGTGCCAACCTGGTCGCGGGTACCGCACAGCAGCAGCAGAACCAGGCAGGCCCCCAGGTCTCGCGCGCGCCCGACGATGTGCGCGGTCGGCTGACCAATCTCCGCCGGGGTATCCAGCAGGGGCGGCAGGCCGGCAACGGCCCGTCGACCGGCAGTTTCTCGATGGACCCCACTCACCAGCAGGAGCGATAGTTGAGTCAGATGAGCCAGGCGGCGCAGAATCTGAACTGGTTGATCACCAACTTCGTGGACAACACCCCCGGGGTGTCCCACACGGTGGTGGTCTCCGCCGACGGCCTGCTGCTTGCCATGTCCGAAGGATTCCCGCGGGACCGGGCCGACCAGCTCGCGGCCGTGGCGTCCGGCCTCACCTCGCTGACCGCGGGTGCGTCCCGGATCTTCGAGGGCGGCACCGTCGCCCAGACCGTGGTGGAGATGGAGCGCGGCTTCCTCTTCCTCATGTCCGTCTCCGACGGCTCCTCGCTGGCCGTGCTCGCCCACCCCGAGTGCGACATCGGCCTGGTCGGTTACGAGATGGCCCTCCTGGTCGACCGCGCCGGCTCCGTCCTCACCCCGGACCTGCGAGCGGAGCTCCAGGGGAGCCTGCTCCACTGAGGCCCCCCACTCAGTCAGAAACCACCGTCCGGCCGCGCCCCGCCCCCCACCGGCCACATCAGACGGCTCGAAGACACTCGCTGTCCCTGCTGTCCCGCCCGGAGGATCAATGACCCCGCCACCCGCCTCACACGATTCGTACGGCGCTCTGCACGACGCGCACTACGACAGTGAAGGCGACCAGCCGCTGGTCCGCCCGTACGCCATGACGGGCGGCCGGACCCGGCCGCGCTACCAGCTGGCCATCGAGGCGCTGGTCAGCACGACCGCGGACCCGGCGCACCTGGCCACGCTCCTCCCGGAGCACCAGCGGATCTGCCACCTGTGCCGCGAGGTCAAGTCGGTGGCGGAGGTCTCGGCGCTGCTGCAGATGCCGCTCGGTGTGGCCCGGATTCTTGTCGCCGACCTGGCGGAGGCCGGCATGGTGGCCATCCACCAGCCGGGCAATGGAGAGGCCGGCGGCACGCCGGATGTGACGCTGCTCGAAAGGGTGCTCAGTGGACTTCGCAAGCTCTAGCGGCGGTGCCGCCCGCTCCACCACGTCCGCGAAGATCGTGGTGGCGGGCGGCTTCGGCGTGGGCAAGACCACGTTCGTCGGGGCCGTCTCGGAGATCAACCCGCTGCGCACCGAGGCCGTCATGACGTCCGCTTCCGCGGGCATCGACGACCTGACCCACACCGGGGACAAGACCACCACGACGGTGGCCATGGACTTCGGCCGCATCACGCTCGACCAGGACCTGATCCTGTACCTCTTCGGTACGCCGGGCCAGGACCGCTTCTGGTTCATGTGGGACGACCTGGTCCGCGGCGCCATCGGCGCCGTGGTGCTGGTGGACACCCGCCGTCTCGCCGACTGCTTCCCGGCCGTCGACTACTTCGAGAACAGCGGCCTGCCGTTCGTGATCGCCCTCAACGGCTTCGACGGCCACCAGCCGTACACCCCCGACGAGGTCCGCGAGGCCCTCCAGATCGGCCCCGACACCCCGATCATCACCACCGACGCCCGCCACCGCGGCGACGCGAAGAGCGCGCTGATCACCCTGGTCGAGCACGCACTGATGGCACGACTCAAGTAGGAAGTCGTATACGGCAGTTGTCGTAGGAGAACGGGGGCGGACTGTGTCCTTTGACACGATCCGCCCCTGTGTTCATAACATTTCGACAGAGAATTCCCCGGGCGCGGCCACCCGCCGCGTTCGCGTGGTGTCACTGTGCTCACATTGGCCCCGCCTTTTGGCGGGGCTCGCTCTTTATGCCCGTTTTATCTGAGGCGTGTGCCACTCGGAACCCCGGATTCCAGCTGTTTGGAACGGACCCCTCTGGCGTGCTGGAATTCGACGAACTCCCGAGTAGTACGGCTCAGAACATTTAAAGGCACACCGCGAGAGGTGCCGGCGCCGAGAGGTTGTTGGTCGAGTGAGGCGAAGCACGACGAGCTCCGCGACGCAGCAGGCGCGGGGCAACTTCACCCCGCCGCAGCGCAGTGCGGCGACGCCGGACGAGCACCCGACCCCCTCCGGGGGAGCGGGCGCGGGACAGACCGCCGGTCCCGACACGGGGAGCCGGAGCAAGTTCTCGCCGCGCAACTGGCGGGTGGCCGCCCGTCTGAACGCCATCCTCCTCATCCCCGCCCTCGTCGGCCTCGTCATGGGCGGCTTCGAGGTCAAGAACTCCATATCCACCTGGCGCGACGCGCGGGACGCCGAGAAGACGGCGCAGATCGTGCGCGCCGCCTCGGAGTACGGCCAGGCCCTGCTCAACGAGCGTGACCTCACCGCTCAGCCCCTGCTCCAGAACAAGCGCGACAGCGAGGTCATCGCCAAGGCCATCGCGACCTCGGACGCGGCCCGCGCCAAGTTCGACCAGGAAGTGCAGGGCATGCCGGACACGGCGAGCCTCAAGCGCCGCCTGGCCAAGGTCCGCGACGCCGAGAAGAACCTCGACGCGCTGCGCAAGACCGCCTACGCCAAGGGCGTCGAGGCGAAGAACCCGGTGCTGACCGAAGAGGGCTACACCCAGATCCCCCACTACCTGAGCACGTTCTCCAACGAGCTCGGTCTGGGCACCGGCAACATCACCAGCTACGGCCGCATGGTCTACGCGGTCGACCTCGCCAAGGCCGCGGAGTCGCTCCAGCGCTCCATCGGCCTGCACCTCATCCTCCGGCCGAGCGAGGACACCAAGACCTTCCAGATGCAGGTCAAGGCGTTCAACTCGTACAACTACCTGGAGTTCATCGCCCTCGGCGAGTTCGACGCCGGTGGTACGGACGCGGACAGCGCGCACCTGAAGCAGGTCATGGAGGCCAAGGCCGCCCAGGCCGCCAAGGACCTTCCCGCGGTGCGCCAGCAGGCCGACGACGGCCCGCGCATCGGCGCCGCCCCGGCCCGCGACGGCTCGCCCTTCAACAGCATGGCCGCCGCGATCGGCGAGGGCCAGAGCGCCAAGCAGCTCAAGGCCCAGGGCATCAACGCCGAGGCCTGGATGGCCGCCTCCACCGCCAAGTTCGACGGCTACACCGAGATCGAGCAGGACCTGGTCACCAAGGCGGTGGACGAGGCCGGCCAGATCGCCGACGACGCCAAGACCTCCGCGTACATCAACGGCGCGATCGTCGTGGTCTCGCTGCTCGCCGCCTTCATCCTGGCCGGCATGGTGGCCCGCCAGATGAGCCGCTCGATGCGCCGGCTGCGTTCCGCCGCCTTCGAGGTGGCCGAAACCCGACTGCCGATGCTCGTCGACCAGCTCTCGCGGACCGAGCCCGGCCGGGTCGACACCCGCGTCGAGCCCATCCCGATCACCTCCACGGACGAGATCGGCGAGGTCGCCCGCGCCTTCGACCAGGTCCACCGCGAGGCCGTCCGGCTCGCCGCCGAGCAGGCCCTCCTGCGGGGCAACGTCAACGCGATCTTCACCAACCTGTCGCGCCGCAACCAGTCCCTGATCGAGGGCCAGCTGACCCTCATCACGGACCTGGAGAACAACGAGGCCGACCCGGACCAGCTGGAGAGCCTCTTCAAGCTGGACCACCTCGCGACCCGTATGCGCCGCAACGGCGAGAACCTCCTGGTCCTCGCCGGCGAGGAGCCGGGCCGCCGCTGGAACCAGCCGGTCCCGCTGGTCGACGTGCTGCGCGCCGCCTCCTCCGAGGTGGAGTCGTACGAGCGCATCGAGCTGTCCGGCGTGCCGGAGAGCGAGATCCACGGCCAGGCCGTGACCGACCTCGTGCACCTGCTCGCCGAGCTCCTGGAGAACGCCACCACGTTCTCCTCGCCGCAGACCAAGGTCCGGGTCACCGCGACCCGGCTCCCCGACGGCCGCGTCATGGTCGAGATCCACGACAAGGGCATCGGCCTCACCGCCGAGGACTTCGCGGACATCAACCACAAGCTGGCCAACCCGCCGACCGTGGACGCCGCCGTCTCCCAGCGCATGGGCCTGTTCGTGGTCGGCCGGCTCGCCGACCGCCACGGCATCCGCGTCCAGCTGCGCCCCTCCGGCGAGCAGGCGGGCACCACCTCGCTGGTCATGCTCCCGGACGCGATCACCCACGGTGGCGGTGGCGAGGCGGCGCCCGGCGACGACTTCACGGTCTCGCAGATCATCCCGGAGCAGCAGGAGTACCAGGCCCCGGCCCCGGCCATGCGCACCGCCGCCGAGCTCGGCTTCGACGACTCGCGCTACGAGACGGGCGAGCAGGGCGAGGGCCTCCAGCTCGACCCGGTCAACCGCTCGCTGATGCGCGAGGAGCGCCGCGCGGCCCTGGAGGCCCAGGCGCAGGGCGGCGACCGTCCGCTCTACCGCGACGAGGTCGACGGTGTGCAGCAGGGCGCCGCGTACGACGAGAACTACGGCGGCGGGCAGTCCTACGAGGCCCCGTACGAGGAGTCCTACAACGGACAGCAGACCTCGTACGACAACCAGTTCGAGGGACAGCAGGGTTACGCGCAGGACTACCCCGGCGCCTACCCGCAGGAGTCCTACGGACAGCAGCAGAACGACTACCGGGACCAGGGCTATGCGGAGGCCGCCTACCAGGCGCCCGCGGCCGACGGTCCGCAGTACGACGGCGGTTACGGCGACACCCCCCACCAGGGCGAGTGGCAGCGGAACGGCTCGTACCAGGACTCCTACACGGCCGACTACCCGCAGGGGAACGAGGAAGCGGAATCCGCTCCGGACGTTCCCGGCGACGGCCGCGACCGCGTAGGCTTCGACCGGCCGGGCCCCACCCCGGCCTCCGCCCACGAGCTGACCGGCGCCGGTCTGCCCAGGCGCGGCAGCGGCCAGCAGAACTGGCAGCCCGCCGCCCAGGAGCCGCAGCACAAGTCCGAACCGCAGCGGCCCGAGCAGCGGCGCCCCGACGGTGGCGACGCCCGCACCGGCACCGGGCCCGCGTCCGTGAACGGATCCGCGAACGCGGCCGTGAACGGCACCGGTTCCGGAGCCGCGAACGGCGTCGCGTCCACCGCCGACGAGCCCACCGGCGACTGGCGTTCGACCAACGACGAGCGCTGGACGCGGGCCGAGAAGCTGCGTGAGCCGAAGGCCGGCGGGGTCACCCCCTCCGGGCTTCCCCGGCGGGTGCCCAAGGCCAATCTGGTCGAGGGCGCGGCCGAGCAGACCCCGCAGGGCGGCCCACAGGTCTCCCGCGCTCCGGAGGACGTCCGCGGCAGGTTGAGCAACCTGCGCCGCGGTGTCCAACAGGGCCGCAGCGCGGGGTCGGACACCAGTAACACCTACAACCAGGAGCGTTAGTGTGAGCCCGATGAGCCAGGCGGCGCAGAATCTGAACTGGTTGATCACCAACTTCGTGGACAACACCCCCGGGGTGTCCCACACGGTGGTGGTCTCCGCCGACGGACTCCTGCTGGCGATGTCCGAAGGCTTCCCCCGGGACCGGGCCGATCAGCTGGCGGCTGTTGCCTCCGGACTGACGTCCCTGACCGCGGGCGCCTCCCGGATCTTCGAGGGCGGCGCCGTCAACCAGACGGTCGTGGAGATGGAGCGCGGCTTCCTCTTCATCATGTCCATCTCGGACGGGTCCTCGCTCGCCGTACTCGCCCATCCCGAGGCCGACATCGGTCTCGTGGGCTATGAGATGGCTCTCCTTGTCGACCGCGCGGGCACCGTCCTCACCCCGGACCTGCGCGCGGAACTCCAGGGCAGTCTCCTTAATTAGTTGTGAACTTCCCGTTCTCAACTACCAGTCAGGCAGTGCGTTTCTCGCCACCGCGCCATAAGGTGCGGTGGCGCGGTCCCACAGGAACGGGCGACCGGCAGTCGGAGGAGGAAACGTGACAACACCCCCAGGCGGACACCCATACAACGGTGGACAGCAGTCTCAGGGTGAGCACGGGCAGAACCGGTTCAACTTTCCCTCCGCCCCCAGCAGAAGCGGCCAGGGCCAGCACACGTACCAGCAGCCCCACCGCCGGCCGGGCCCGTACGACCAGCCGCCGCAGCCCCGCATCGAGCCGGTGCAGCCGCGGCAGACCCCCCAGCCTTCCCCGGCGGGCGGCACGCACAACCCCCTGGTGCGTCCGTACGCCATGACCGGCGGCCGCACCCGGCCGCGCTACCAGCTCGCCATCGAGGCGCTGGTGCACACCACGGCGGAACCCGCCCGGCTGCAAGGGCAGTTGCCCGAGCACCAGCGGATCTGCCAACTGTGCCGTGAGATCAAGTCGGTCGCCGAGATCTCGGCACTCCTCTCCATCCCCCTCGGCGTTGCCCGAATCCTCGTCGCCGACCTGGCGGAGGCCGGACTTGTCGCCATCCACCAGCCCGGCGGCGACGAGTCCGCCGGCGGCCAGCCAGATGTGACACTGCTCGAAAGGGTGCTCAGTGGACTTCGCAAGCTCTAGCGGCGGTGCTGCCCGCTCCACTACTTCCGCGAAGATCGTGGTGGCGGGCGGCTTCGGCGTGGGCAAGACCACGTTCGTCGGCGCGGTCTCGGAGATCAACCCCCTGCGTACCGAGGCCGTCATGACGTCCGCTTCCGCGGGCATCGACGACCTCACGCACACGGGCGACAAGACGACCACCACGGTCGCGATGGACTTCGGCCGCATCACGCTCGACCAGGACCTGATCCTGTACCTGTTCGGCACCCCCGGCCAGGACCGCTTCTGGTTCATGTGGGACGACCTGGTCCGCGGCGCCATCGGCGCCGTGGTGCTGGTGGACACCCGCCGTCTCGCCGACTGCTTCCCGGCCGTCGACTACTTCGAGAACAGCGGCCTGCCGTTCGTCATCGCCCTCAACGGCTTCGACGGCCACCAGCCGTACACCCCCGACGAGGTCCGCGAGGCCCTCCAGATCGGCCCCGACACCCCGATCATCACCACCGACGCCCGCCACCGCGCGGACGCGAAGAGCGCGCTGATCACCCTGGTCGAGCACGCGCTGATGGCACGCCTGCGGTAGGCCCTGCCCCTGTACGACACGGAAGGCCCCCCACTCCGAGAGGAGCGGCGGGGCCTTTCGCGCTGGAAGCGCAGTCGTTCGTCTGCGGGCCGGTGGTGGCTGGTCGCGCAGTTCCCCGCGCCCCTGGTGGTCGCCCCGTACCGCACGGCCATGCGCGAAAGGCCCCGGCCGCTCCGTAAGGAGCGGCCGGGGCCTTTCGCTTTTGAGGGGCGCGGGGAACTGCGCGACCGGCCCCCCACCGGCCCGCAGACGAAGTCACCGCCCCCAGCGAAGCGCTAGCCCTGCCAGGAGTGCGCGGTCCGGAAGCCGGGGGTGCGCTCCAGGCGGCGCCAGCCGGCCGTGTCGCGGCCGCGGGACGGGGCCGGGGCGGGCTGGGCGGCGGCGCGGGCGAGCAGGACGGCCGTGATGGCCGCCAGCTCCTCCGGCGCCGCCTCGCCCTTCTCCACACGGAGGACGGAAGGGGAAGAAGTCGGGGTGTTCACTCGGGCTCCTCGTTACTGAGGCGGGTTGCCGTGCTTGCGGGACGGCAGGTCGGCGTGCTTGGTGCGCAGCATCGCCAGGGAGGCGATCAGCACCTCGCGGGTCTCGGCGGGGTCGATGACGTCGTCGACCAGCCCGCGCTCGGCCGCGTAGTACGGGTGCATCAGCTCGGCCTTGTACTCCTTGACCATGCGCACGCGCATCGCCTCGGGGTCCTCGGCCTCCGCGATCTGCTTGCGGAAGATGACGTTGGCGGCGCCTTCGGCGCCCATCACCGCGATCTCGTTGGTGGGCCACGCGTAGGTGAGGTCGGCACCGATGGACTGGGAGTCCATCACGATGTACGCCCCTCCATAGGCCTTGCGCAGGATCAGCGAGATCCGGGGCACGGTGGCGTTGCAGTACGCGTACAGCAGCTTGGCACCGTGCCGGATGATTCCACCGTGCTCCTGGTCGACGCCCGGCAGGAAGCCGGGAACGTCCAGAAGGGTGACGATCGGGATATTGAAAGCATCGCACATCTGGACGAAACGGGCGGCCTTCTCCGAGGCCTCGATGTCCAGGACGCCCGCGAGCGTCTGCGGCTGGTTGGCCACGATGCCCACGACCTGGCCGTCGAGCCGGGCCAGCGCGCAGATGATGTTGCGGGCCCAGCGCTCGTGGATCTCCAGGTAGTCGCCGTCGTCGACGAGCTCCTCGATCACCTTGTGCATGTCGTACGGGCGGTTGCCGTCGGCGGGCACCAGGTCGAGCAGCACGTCGCCGCGCCGGTCGGCCGGGTCCTCGCTGGGGTGCGACGGGGGGTTCTCCCGGTTGTTGGACGGGAGCATCGACAGCAGGTAGCGCACCTCGGCGAGGCAGGTCTCCTCGTCGTCGTACGCGAAGTGGGCCACGCCCGAGGTCTCGGCGTGCACGTCCGCGCCGCCGAGCCCGTTCTGCGTGATCTCCTCGCCGGTCACCGCGCGGACCACGTCCGGGCCGGTGATGAACATCTGCGAGGTCTCGCGGACCATGAAGACGAAGTCGGTCAGGGCCGGGCTGTAGGCCGCGCCGCCCGCGCACGGGCCGAGCATCACGGAGATCTGGGGGATGACGCCGGAGGCCCGGGTGTTGCGCTGGAAGATGCCGCCGTAGCCCGCGAGAGCGCTGACGCCCTCCTGGATCCGGGCGCCGGCGCCGTCGTTGAGGGAGACCAGGGGCGCACCGGCCGCGATGGCCATGTCCATGATCTTGTGGATCTTGGTGGCGTGGGCCTCGCCGAGGGCGCCGCCGAAGATCCGGAAGTCGTGCGCGTAGACGAAGACCGTACGGCCCTCGACCGTGCCCCAGCCGGTGATGACACCGTCCGTGTACGGCTTCTTCGCCTCCAGGCCGAAGCCGGTGGCGCGGTGCCGGCGCAGCTGCTCGACCTCCTTGAACGAACCCGGGTCGAGCAGCAGCTCGATCCGCTCGCGCGCGGTCAGCTTGCCCTTGGCGTGCTGCGCCTCGGTGGCGCGCTCGCTCGGCCCGCGCCGGGCCTGCTCGCGCAGGGCCAGCAGCTCGGCCACACGGCCACGCGCGTCACTGGGCTCGCCCGGGGTTTCGTCCACAACGGTCATGCATCGACCCTACGAACCCGACCAAGAATTTCCCGCCGTCGACTCTGTACAGTCTCCGGACCGTTTTCCTGGTACCCCTGAACAGAACAATCCCGCGATGCAGGCGAAGTGCCAGCTCAGACCCGTGCCGCGTTGTAGGGGTCCAACAACCGGATCAGATGAGAGTCACATCACAGCGATGGCAGGCGCCCACCGTGCCCGGGGTGATCCGCAGCCGCAGCTCCTTATCGGCGGCCAGGACCTCGACGGACGGATCGGCACCGGACACCCCTCGTACGGCATGCCTCCACACCACCTCGAAGGGCTCTCCGGTGCGCGGCGGCTCGCTGACCCGGAGCGTGGCCGCCGCCCCCGTGGTCCGTACGAGCACGCTCGCCGGGGCGGTGGCCGACAGCGGGCCCGCGCTCCCGGCCTGCCAGAAGTTGGCGCACACGAGGCCGAGTGAGGGGACGGAGACGGCCTGGCAGGCGGCGGTGTTGGCCAGGACGGTGAACCAGCCGGAGTCGGCGGCGCGGGCGGCCACGGTCTGCCGCGAGGCGCCCGGCATCAGCTGGTAGCCGTAGGAGGCGCCCGCCGGGTCGACCCCGTGGTCCAGCCACAGCGTCTGATAGGTCCGGGTGCGCCGCTCGGTGGAGCTGGTGGTGTTGATGTCGCTCCACGCCCCGGTCCTGGCCTCGCGCAGGGTGTGCAGGGCGGTGGTGCCGCCGGGGAAGACCCAGCCGCCGTGCCCCTCCAGATGCGCCCAGCGGGTCCGGGCGGCCCCGTCCCGGGAGAAGACGGCGCTCCCGCCCTCCCCCAGGTTCCGGTTGTCGACCACCGTCTCCACCCGGACGCCGTCGGTGGCGGTGATCCCGGCGCCGAGGCAGATGACCGTCCCGGCCGTGCAGAACCAGGACTTGCGCGCCTGGAGCGTGGAGCCGAGGCCCTTCAGGTGCTGTCCGACGGCCCCGAACTCCCCGTCGTTCGCCCCGCCCACCCAGCGCACGGCGGGCCGGGACGCGCCCCACTCGCCGCCCTCGCGGTCCGCGAGGCGCCGGGTGGACACGGTGGTCCCCGGCAGCCGGTAGGGGTCCACGGTCGGCCAGAACCAGTCCGTGTACTGGTCGTTGCCCTGCTCACCGGGCCACCAGTAGAGCATTCCGGCGCCGGTGTGCCAGCCGCGCGGGTTCTCGCCGTTGCCGCACTCGTAGTACGAGATCCGGTCCGAGGCCATGGCGATGTTCGCGGTCCAGCCGGGCCGCCGGTGGACGGCCCGGTCCATGGCGGCGAAGAGGGTGTGTCCGACCGGTTCGGGGGCCGCGGCCACGGGTCCCTCCACCACCGCCTGGAGCCGGGCGAGGTCGGCGACCCCGAACTGCCGCGCGGCGAGCACCGGGTGCGTGGGGTCCCGCTCGGCCCACCCCTTGATCAGCCCGTGCCACCGGGCCCGTTCCGCCGGCGAGGCGCCCTGGGCGAGAACGGCGACGGCGGCCATGAGCCCCTCCCCGTGGAAGTGGTCGCTCCGCATCACCTGGGCGTCGTCCGCGCGCAGATACCCCCGGCTCACGGCCCGCCCGTTGACGCTGTCCATGACCAGCCCGTTGTGGATGAGCGGCGCGTAGGCGTGCTCCACGCTGTCGAGGACGATCTGGCGTGCGGGGTCGGTGACGGCCCAGCTGGTCCCGGCGAGCAGCGTGAAGAGCCGCCCGAGCCCGTCGAGCATCACCTGTCCGTACGTACCCGAGTAGGCGATCGAGGTGTGCTGGACGAACGATCCGTCGGCGTAGAGGCCGTCGCCCCGGGTGACGTACGGGAAGACCGGTGAGAGGGCGTCGCGGGCCAGCGCGAGCTTGGCGGGGGCGCGGCCGACCGCCCCGCGCACGGCGACCGAGCGGCAGAGGTCGACGCGGTTGGCGCCGGTGGAGGTGCCCGAGTAGTCGGCGAACACCGAGTCGGGCACGAAGTGGTCGACGGCGGCGCAGGCGGCCTGGACGCGTGCCTCGCCCACGTGCGCGTAGAGCGCGTTGACGAGGTCGGTGAGCAGCCGGGGGCTGCCGATCTGCCACTCCCACCAGTTGCCGTACCGCGTGGTGGACGGGTTGTAGACCGTCGCCCCCACGTGGTCGAGTCCGGCGAGGAGGTCGGCGAGCAGGGCGGTGTCGCCGGTCAGGCCGGTGGCGGGCTGGAGGAAGGCCTCGGCCATGGTCCACAGCCGGCTGTAGCTGCGGGTGATCCCGGCGGGCGGGTCGAAGGGGCTGTCCGGCCAGAGCCCGTGGTCGCCCGGGGCCATCGAGGCCCGGAAGGCGCGGGCGCGGTCGCCGGTCTCCCTGAGCCGGGAGGCGTACGGCTCGGCGCCCGCGTCGAAGCCGGTGCCGAGCGAGAGGTCGCGCCAGCGCCCGCGCAGGACGGCGAACTCGTCGGCGGCGGACGCCTCGGTGGCGGACGCCTCGGGGACGGCGGCCAGGGTGAGAGCGCTTGCGCCCACCACGGTCAGGAAGGTGCGTCGGGACGGCAGCAAGGGCACGGGGGCTCCCGGAGGGGGGTGGGGTGGAGACCGCTGCCGTTGGTGTAGCACGGTGCGCCCGGGGCCCTCAATGCCCCGGACGCACCAATCGGAAAGCGCTTACCGACGTACGTTCCACACCACGGAGTCGCTCAGCCCGGCACGCACCTGGGGATCGCGCACCGACGCGGTCCCGTCGGTGACGGTGACCTTCAGCTGGTGGGTGCGCCGGTCCCACGGGGAGAGGACGGCCTGGGCGACCCCGAGCCAGGTGCGCCCCTCGAACCGGGTGAGCTCCCGCCCGTCCAGGTACCAGCGGATCCTCGGCTGCGCGGCGCCCACCAGCCGGGGCACGGTCACCCGCGCCTTGTCGTGGACGCGCAGGGTCCGTGCGGTCGGCACGGCGGCCGTGGCGATCGAGGCGTGCCGGTAGAACCCGGCGATCATCGCCTCGCGGCCGGGCAGGCTGAAGGGCTTGCCGAGGATGCGCATGATGGAGTTGTCGGTGGGCCGGGAGAGGCCGGTGACGTAGTAGCCGCCGCCCTCGTAGGTGCCCACGGTCCCGCCGTCCGGCGAGGTCTCGCCCAGCCAGCGGTACCACTTGGTGCGCTGCGCGGCCATCTGCTCGGCGCTCAGCACGGAGATGTTGGACTCGGCGACCTCGGGCCCGGAGTAGTGCTCGTAGCCGGGCGTGCCCGGGTAGAAGTACTCGTCGGCGAGCTTGCCCAGCGAGTGCCCGGTCTCGTGGATGGCGACCTGCCCGGACTTGGCGTTGCCGGCGGACGCGGTGGAGATGCCCTCGTAACCGAGCTTCTGGCTCGGCTCGTTGTACCCGGCGCCGCCGTACTTCGTGCTGTTGGCGAGCACGATCACCAGGTCGGCCTGCGGCGCCTTGGCGACGTAGGCGTCCACCTTGTCCTGGTCGACGCAGAGCAGCCGCTCGATGCCGTCGCACCAGAAGTACGAGCCCAGCGCCGTGTTCTTCACGTCGCCCCGGGCGGGGTCGCCGGAGACACCGGACTGCGCGGAGACGGCGTCCACGGTCCACACGTTGAAGAGGTTCCGGTACGTGGTGTACGGCTCGACGCCGGTGACCTCGCCCCACTTCTCCTTGGCGTCGGCGTGGAACTGCTCCTGCTGGTCGACGGTGTAGCCGTCGCCCACGATGACCACGTCGAGCCGGTCGGCGCTGGGCCCGTTGTCGACGATCTCGTCGAGCTGCCCGTCGGCGTCCGCGGCCCGCGCGGAGAGCCGGCCGCCGGAACGCACGGCACCGGCCGCGGGAACGCGCACATGCCCGGACCCGGCGACCGCGCCGCCCTCCGGCCCGGGTATCTCGACCTCCACGCGCGGCCGGGGCGCGGGCGTGTCGGCGGCCTCGGCGGCCTCGGTGGGCACGGACAGGAACGCGGCCACGACGGATCCGGTGAGCCCGGTCGCCGCTATGGTTCTGCGCAGAAAGGCTGGGCGCATGAAATCCTCCCCCGGTGACGGAAGTTAAGCGGTCGGATAAATCTGTTGAACGGTCCGCTTAAGTTAGGGGGCGCGCGGGGCATGCGCAATGCCCTGGGACGAGGGAGACGCGATGGACGAACCTGCCGTGATCGGCCGCCGGGTGCAGCGACTGCGTGCCGAACGGGGACTCACCCAGCGGCAGTTGGCCGAGCCCGCCTACACCCCGGCCTATGTGTCCACCCTGGAATCCGGGAAGGTCAGGCCGTCCGAGGCCGCGCTGCGCCACCTCGCCGACCGGCTGGGCACCACCTACGAGGAGCTCGCCACCGGCCGCCCCGCGCACCTCGCCACCGCACTGCGCCTGGAACTCACCGACGCCCAGCGGCTCCTGGCCACCGGGGACGCGGACGAGGCCGCCGTGCGCTACCGCCGGCTGCTGACCGAGGCCGAGCTGCACGACCTGCTCCCCGAACAGGCCGAGGCCCTCCTGGGCCTGGGCGAGTGCGCCCTGGAGACCGGCGAACTGCCCGACGCGATACGCCACTTCGAGGCCGCCGAACGCCATCAGGCGGACGAGCCGCTGCCGCGCCGGGCGCGCGCGATCCGGGGCCGGGCCATCGCCCACGTCCTGGCCGGGGAGCTGCGCTACGCCTGCTACCTGCTGGAGTCCACCATCGACGAGCTGGGCACCTCGGGCCTCAACGACCCGGAGTCCCTGGTCCTCCTCTACTCGGCGATCATCGGCCCCTATCTGGACATGGGCGCCCAGGCCCGCGCCGCGCACGCCGCCGAGCTGGCCCTCGCCCTCGCCCCGCAGGTCTGCGATCCGGCCCTGGTGGCGGGCATGCACCGCCAGGTCGCCCGCACCTTCCTGGCCGAGGGCCGCACGGCCGACGCCGACGCCTCCCTCGCCAAGGCCCAGGCGGTCTACCGCCAGCTGCGGCTGCGCACCGATCTCGCGCACTGCCACTGGATGCGGGGCTACGTCCACGCCCAGGGCGGGGAGCTGGACGCGGCCGAGCGGGAGCTGCGCACGGCCCGCGACATGCTGGCGGCGAAACGGGCCGCGCTCTTCACCTGCCAGGTCGAGGTCGAACTCGCCGACGTGCTGCGCCGCCTGGGCCGCCACGAGGAGGCGGCCTCGCTGCTCACCCCGCTCGTGGACCCCGCGCCCGAGCTGGGCGACCGGCACGGCGCGGTCCACGCGGGCGGCGCGCACCGCCTGCTCGGGCTGATCCACGAGGAGCGCGGCGAGCTCGACACGGCCGAGGAGCACTACGTCACCGCCCTCGGCCTCCTGGAGCGCAGCGGGGCCTCCGGCGACCTGGCGGACCTGTGCCGTCTCCTCGGCGATCTGCTGCGGCGGACCGGGCGCACGGAGGCGGCGCTCGACGCGTACCGGACGGGGCTGGGACACCGGGCCGCCCCGGGGACCACCACGCTGGGACCCGCGCCGGTGCCACCGCGGTACTAGGGCCCCCGCGGTACTGGGCCCCCCGCCCTCTCCCCGCCCCCTCCGGGCGGCTCCGGACACCGCCTCGGCGCGGCATGCCGTCAGAGTTGTTGAAACTTTAACGGAATAGGTCTACAGTCAATCTCGTTGAACCTTCAACCAACCGCCGAAGGAGCACGAGCATCATGGGAATCTTCACCCGCAAGAACAGCGGCACCACCACCCTCACCGCCCCCGCCCCCGTCGACCCCGCCCTCGCCGCCCTCACCGGCACCTACACCATCGACCCGGCCCACAGCAGCATCGGATTCACCGTCCGCCACGCCATGGTCACCAACGTCCGCGGCTCGTTCGCCGAGCACGAGGGCACCCTCACCCTCGACGGCACCGATCCCGCCGCCTCCTCCGCCGTCATCGAGGTGAGGATCGCGTCCGTGGACACCGGCATCGCCGACCGCGACGCCCATCTGCGCAGCGCCGACTTCTTCGACGCCGAGCGGTTCCCGCTGATGACCTTCCGCTCCACCGAGGCCCAGCAGCTCGGCGGCGACAAGTACCGCGTCATCGGCGACCTCACCATCAAGGACGTCACCCGGCCGCTCGCCATCGACCTGGAATTCAACGGCTCGGCCACCGACCCCTACGGCAACCAGCGCGTCGGCTTCGAGGGCAGCGCCGACATCCTGCGCTCCGACTGGGGCCTGACCTGGAACGCCGCGCTGGAGACCGGTGGCGTCGTGGTCAGCGACAAGGTCCGGCTGACCTTCGACATCTCGGCGATCAAGTCGGTCTGAGCCGGGCCCTACCAGCCACCGCCGCCGTCGAAGCCGCCGCCACCGCCGTCCCCACCGCCCCCGTCGCCCCACCCGCCACCGAAGTCGGACGCGTCGAAGTCCGCCCCGGAGACGTCACCCCCGTCGAAGCCCTGCCCCGGCCCCGCGAAGTCCGCGCCGCCGTAGTCCACCGCGTACGCCGGGGTGGCCAGCATGGAGCCGAGCATCGTGCCCATCAGCAGTCCGGGCAGCATGCCCCCGCCGAAGTACCCGCCCGCCCAGGGCCCGTACGCCGGACCCGCGTCGTAGTACGGACGGCGTCCCCCGTCCGTGTCGACCTGCCGTACCAGCGGGTCCTGCCCGTCCCGCAGGCGCGTCGCGTCGGCGAGGCAGACGGGGACCTGGCGCGGGGCGCCGCCCGCCGGGGACCAGGTGGCGTCCTCGACCGAGGGGCCGTGGCGCGGGTCGAAGAAGCAGGGGGCGCGGCGCTCGGGCAGCGGCCGGTGCTCGCGGCGGGCGGCGAGGGTGGCGAGCGAGAACCGCCCGTCCTCCAGGGCCTGGGTGACCCCGCGCACGTCGGCGGGGTGCCGGGCCGCCGCCATCAGGGTCTTCGCGGTCTCGTACGCGTCGAGGGCGCGCTCGTAGTCGGCGCGCATGGCATCGTCGGCGCCCGCCTCGGCCGGATGGAAGTCGAGCCGGTCCAGCTCCTCGCCGAACGCGGTGATGTCCTCGTCCACGACCACCTGGAGCCGCCGGAGCGCCGCCCGCTCCTCCTCGGCCTTCCTCCTCCGGTTGCGCCGCACCAGGGCGTACGCGCCGGCGCCGCCCGCCACGGCGACCGCGCCCAGGGCGATCAGCCCGGTCGCCGAGCCGCCGTCGTCGTCGCCGGATCCCGCGCCGCCGCCCCAGGAGGCGGGGGCGTGCCCGCGCAGGCCGGGCAGGGCCTGGTCCACGAACGCGTTCAGCTGGGTGGCGGCGTCCGAGGCGGTGCCCGGGGCCCGTACCGCGGTCTTCAGGTTCTCCACGGCCTGCGGTGACATGACCCTCCGGTCGGCGCCCGCGTTGAAGGCGTCGCCCAGGCGGACCGCGTACAGGCCGGTGACGCCGGTGTCCGTACGGAGGTTCCGCAGGAGCGTGTCCCTGGGGAACGCGGAGGTCGCGGGCAGTACGGCCACGAAGAGCGGCTTGTCGGCGTCCTTGATCTTCTTGGCCAGGGCGTCGGCCTGCGCGGCCGGGAGCTGCGCGGCGGCGCCCGGGTCGACGTACACCGGCGCCTTCCTCAGCGCGGCGGCGACCTCGCCGACCCCGGACGCGGCGGGCGCGGCGGTGGCGGTCGCCGTGGCCACGGGGGCCAGCGCGAGGAGTGCGGCGGCGGTGGACGCGAGCAGAACGCGGAGCCTCATGCTTCCGACGCTACCGGAGTCGCTTTCGAAACGGACAAAACCTCCGGCGCGGAGCGGGGCCGCGGGCCCGCGAAGGGCCCGGGGCGGGGTCCGCTACTCCGGCGGCTCCACTCCCGCCCGGAGCAGCCCGTACGTGTACGCGTCCTCCAGCGCCCCCCAGGACGCCCCGATGATGTTCGTCGCCACTCCCACCGTGGCCCACTCCCCCGCCCCGTCCGTGGTCGTGATCAGGACCCGGGTCGTGGAGTCCGTGCCGTGGCGGCCTTCCAGGATGCGGACCTTGTAGTCGACCAGTTCCAGCTTGGCCAGCTGGGGGTAGATGCGCTCCAGGCCCACCCGCAGGGCGCGGTCGAGCGCGTTGACGGGGCCGTTGCCCTCCGCCGTCGCCACGATCCGCTCGCCCTTGGCCCACAGCTTGACCGTCGCCTCGTTGGCGTGGGTGCCGTCGGGGCGGTCCTCGACGATGGCGCGCCAGGACTCCACGCGGAAGTACTTGCGGGCCCGGCCCTCGGCCTCGGCGCGCAGCAGCAGTTCGAAGGAGGCGTCGGCGGCCTCGTACGTGTAGCCCTTGAGCTCGCGCTCCTTCACCCGTGCCACGACCCGGCCGACCAGCTCGCGGTCGTCCCCGAGCTCGACGCCGAGCTCCTTGCCCTTGAGCTCGATGGAGGCACGGCCGGCCATGTCGGAGACCAGCATCCGGATGCGGTTGCCGACCAGGCCGGGGTCGATGTGCTGGTAGAGGTCCGGGTCGACCTTGATCGCCGAGGCGTGCAGGCCCGCCTTGTGGGCGAAGGCGGAGACGCCCACGTACGGCTGGTGCGTCGAGGGCGTCAGATTGACCACCTCGGCGATCGCGTGCGAGATGCGCGTCATCTCGGCGAGCGCGCCCTCGGGCAGGACCTTCATGCCGTACTTGAGCTCCAGCGCCGCCACCACCGGGAAGAGGTTGGCGTTGCCGACCCGCTCGCCGTAGCCGTTCGCCGTGCACTGCACGTGCGTGGCGCCCGCGTCGACCGCCGCGAGGGTGTTGGCGACGGCGCAGCCGGTGTCGTCCTGGGCGTGGATGCCGAGCCGGGCGCCGGTGTCGGCGAGGACGGTGGCGACCACGGCCTGGATCTGGGCGGGCAGCATGCCGCCGTTGGTGTCGCAGAGGATGACGACGTCCGCGCCGGACTCGCTCGCGGCCCGGACGACGGACTTGGCGTACTCGGGGTTGGCCCGGTACCCGTCGAAGAAGTGCTCGCAGTCGACGAAGACGCGCCGGCCCTGTTCGCGCAGATGGGAGACGGTGTCCCGGACCATCTCCAGGTTCTCCTCCAGCGTGGTGCGCAGGGCGAGCTCGACATGGCGGTCGTGGGACTTGGCGACCAGCGTGATCACCGGGGCTCCGGACGCCAGCAGCGCCTTGACCTGCGGGTCGGTGGCCGCGCTGCCGCCGGGGCGGCGGGTCGCGCCGAACGCCACCAGCTGGGCGTTCCTGAAGGTGATCTCCTGCTGGGCGCGGGCGAAGAACTCCGTGTCGCGGGGGTTCGCGCCGGGCCAGCCGCCCTCGATGAAGCCCACCCCGAAGTCGTCCAGGTGCCGGGCGATCGTCAGCTTGTCCGCGACGGTGAGGTTGATGCCCTCGCGCTGGGCGCCGTCGCGCAGCGTGGTGTCGAAGACGTGGAATCCATCATCGACGCGGTCGACGCCATGACTGTCCTCGGGTGCCTCGTTGGCCGTCATGCTGGGGTGACTCCTGTCGGGTGAGTGGCTCCGGACTGGCTGGCTCCACTGCCCCCATCATCGCGTGCGGTTCGCGTCCGGCCGAGGTGGGGCCGGGAAACGAAAAGACCCCTCGCGGGTGCGAAGGGTCTGCGCGCGGGTCTGGGGCACGATGTCCGCTGCCGCGGGGGTTGTGCCGCGGGTTCAGCGGTCACTGCGGACCGGCGCGCTGCTGTCCATAATCATCCGGAAAGCGAGCACGGTCGCAGTCTGCCACACGGCCGCCACGCCGTGGCCCGGGGTCTCAGGATGCGGGCACCCCGTCCGTGCCCGCGGCCAGGGGGGCGGCGGCGGGGGCGGGCGCGACCCGGTGCAGGTCGATGTCCCGCGTCTCCCTCATCGTCAGGTACACCACCAGGCTCACCGCGGCGCACCCCGCCACGTACCAGTAGAAGCCGGACTCGATCCCGCCCCGCTTGAACCACAGCGCCACGTACTCCGCCGTACCGCCGAACAGGGCGTTGGCGATGGCGTACGGCAGCGCGACGCCCAGGGCGCGGATGCCGGTCGGGAACAGCTCCGCCTTCACGCAGGCGTTGATCGACGTGTAGCCCGTCACCACCACCAGGGCGAGCAGCGCCAGGCCGAAGGCCGGCCAGAACGTGCCCGCGTGCTTGAGCATCGTCATGACCGGCACGGTCAGGAACGTCGAGCCCACCGCGAAGGTGATCAGCAGCGGACGGCGGCCGATCCGGTCCGAGAGCATGCCCGCGAGCGGCTGGAGGCACATGAAGACGAACAGCGCGCAGAACGACACCAGCGACGCCGTCGGCTTGGGCATGCCCGCGCTCTTGGAGAGGAATTTCGTCAGATAGGTCGTGTACGTGTAGTACGCGACCGTGCCGCCCATCGTCAGCGCCATGACCAGGAACGCCTCCCTGCGGTGGCGCCCCAGCGCCTTCAGGGTGCCCCGCTCCTCGTCGCGCGCCGCGCCGGACTCCTCGTAGACCTCGGTCTCCAGCATGTTGCGGCGCAGATAGAAGACGACGGCCGCGCCCAGCGCGCCCACGATGAAGGGGACGCGCCAGCCCCAGCTGTGCAGCGCGTCCTCGGAGAGGGTGCGCTGCATGACGATCTGGAGGCCGAGGCCGACGAGCTGGCCCGCGGTCATCGACACGTACTGGAAGCTGGAGGCGAAGCCCCGGCGGCGGGGGTCGGACGCCTCGGTGAGGTAGGTCGCGCTCGCCGCGTACTCACCGCCGACCGACAGGCCCTGCAACAGCCTCGCGACCAGCAGGACCGCCACTCCCCCGTACCCCGCCACCCCGTACGTCGGCGCCACCGCGATCAGGATCGCGGAGGCGGACATCAGGGTGACGGTCAGGGTCAGCGCGGCCTTGCGGCCCCGGCGGTCACCGATGCGGCCGAGCAGCCAGCCGCCCACCGGCCGCATGAAGAAGCCGACGGCGAAGATCCCCATGGTGTTCATGAGGTTGGCGGTCTCGTTCCCCTTGGGGAAGAACGCGTCCGCGAAGTACACCGCGAAGGTGGCGTACACGAACCAGTCGAACCACTCGACCATGTTGCCGGCCGAACCGACCCAGATCTTCTTCCACTGCTCTCGTCCCATGGAAGATCACGGTGGCCCAGCCCGGTGCGGCCGACAAGGGTGACGCACGCAACGATAAGGCGTACTTGCGTACGTTGTGTTCAGCCCCCGGTCGGGGGTCGCACGAGTGACTCGTCCACGAACTCCCGTACGTGGTCGAGGACTTGGGGGCGTCCGGTGCCGGGTATGCCGACCGCCACATGGACGCTGAAGCCGTCGAGCAGCGCCCGCAGCCGGGCCGCGAAGCGGTCGGCGTCGACCGGGCGGAACTCGCCGCGCGAGACGCCCTCCGCGATGATCGCGACCAGGTCGCGGTGCCAGGCGCCCTCGATGGCGGCCTGGCGGGCGCGGGCGGCGGCGTCGGTGGCGGCGTTCTGCGAGCGGTTCCAGACCTCCAGCCACAGGATCCAGTGCGGGTCGCGGACGCCGTCGGGCACATACAGGTCGACGTAGGCGTCGAGGCGTTCGCGGACCGCGCCCGGCCGGGAGAGCAGCGCCCGGCGCTCGGCGCCGAGCCGGCCCTCGCTCCACTCCAGGGTCTGGAGCAGCAGTTCGTCCTTGCTGTGGAAGTAGTAGAGGAGATGGCCGCTGGACATGCCGACCTCGCGGCCGAGACCGGCCATGGTCAGGCCGTCGAGACCGCGCTCGGCGATGGTGGCCATGGCGGCGGCCAGCACCTCCTCGCGCGGCGGCGCGTTCTTCCGCGCGCGGGCCGGACCGGCCATGCCCCTCCTCCTGGTTCCTCCGGGATCACACCCTGGGCTGCTGCTGGGTGATGCAGTGGATGCCACCGCCCCCAGCGAAGATCGTACGTGCGTCGACGAGGGTCACGGTCCGGTCGGGGAAGAGCCGGCGGAAGATGCCCGCCGCGTTCTCGTCCCTCGGGTCGTCGAAGCCGCACAGGACGACGCCGCCGTTGCAGAGGTAGTGGTTGATGTAGGAGTGGTCGACCCAGCCGTGGTCGTCGGTGAGGACGGTCGGGGCGGGGACCTCCACCACCTCGATGCTCCGGCCCCGCGCGTCGGTCTGGCTCCGCAGCAGCGCCACGTTCTCCCTGCACACCTCGTGGTCGGGGTGGGCCGGGTCGGGCTGGGTGTGGGCGACGACCACGCCGGGGCGGGCGAACGCGGCGACGATGTCGACGTGGCCCAGCGTGCCGTAGCCGTGCGGCGGGTAGTCGGCGGTGAGGCCGCGCGGCAGCCAGATCGCCTTGCGGGTGCCGAGCATGCCGTGGACCTCCGCCTCGACCTGCTCGCGCGTCCAGCCGGGGTTGCGCTCGGAGCCGAGCTGCACGGACTCGGTGAGCAGGACCGTGCCCTCGCCGTCGACGTGGATCGCGCCGCCCTCGTTGACCAGGCGCGAGGCGTACGTCCGCGCCCCGGCCAGGTCCGCGACGTACGCGCCGATCTTGGCGTCGTGCTCCCAGCGGGCCCAGTCCTGGGCGCCCCAGCCGTTGAACGTCCAGTCCACGGCGGCGAGTTCGGAGCCGTTGGTCAGGAAGGTGGGGCCGATGTCGCGCATCCAGGCGTCATCGAGCCCGCGCTCCACGAGATCGATGCCGGGGCCGAGCAGGGCGCCGGCATCGGCGCTCTGACCGGGGCCGCAGACGACGGTGACGGGTTCGAAGCGGCGCACGGTCCGGGCCACGGCCGCCCAGGCCGCGCGGGCTTCGGCGAGCTCGTCCTCGTTCGCGAAGGTCACGTTGGGGCCGGGCCACGCCATCCAGGTGCGCTCGTGCGGGGCCCACTCGGCGGGCATGCGGAAGCCGTCGGCGGCAGCGGTCATCGTCGGGTCCTTAGAGGAAGTAGAGGCGGTTGAGGGAGACGGAGTCGGCGGGCTCCGAGCGCAGCGGATCGCCGTCGAGGGTGACCAGTCCGGTGCGTCCGTCCACGTCGACCGCTCCGGTACGGGAGTTGAGGACGAGGTCGGCGGGGCCGATGCCCCGGGTGCCGCGCACGGCGACCCGGCGCCGGCGGGTCGGCATCAGATCGCCTCCCTGGTCGAGGGCGGCGCGGGCCACGAAGGCGACGGAGAGCTCGGCGGGGGTGGCGCCGTGGGCGCCGAAGAGCGGGCCGAGGACCAGCGGCTCGCAGGTCTCGGTCGCCGCGTTCGGATCACCCGTGACGCCCCAGGCCGGGAAGCCGGACTTGAGCACCATCTGCGGCTTGGCGCCGAAGTAGGCGGGCCGCCACAGCACGAGGTCGGCCAGCTTGCCGACCTCGATGGAGCCGATCTCGTGCGCGAGGCCGTGGGCGAGCGCCGGGTTGATGGTGAGCTTGGCGATGTAGCGCAGCACGCGCGCGTTGTCGTCGCCCTCGCCGTCGCCCTCCAGGGGGCCGAGTTCGGCCTTCATCTTCGCGGCCATGGCGAAGGTGCGCCGTACGGTCTCGCCCGCGCGGCCCATGCCCTGGGCGTCGGAGGAGGTGATGCCGATCGCGCCCAGGTCGTGCAGCACGTCCTCGGCGCCCATGGTGCCGGCCCGGATGCGGTCGCGGGCCATGGCCGCGTCGCCGGGCAGGTCCGGCTTGAGGCCGTGGACGGAGACGATCATCCCGTAGTGCTCGGCGACCGCGTCCCGGCCGAACGGCAGGGTCGGGTTGGTGGACGAGCCGATGACGTTGGGCACGCCCGCCATCTTCAGCACGTTGGGGACGTGGCCGCCGCCGCACCCCTCGATGTGGAAGGCGTGGATGGTCCGCCCCTCCAGGACCTTGAGGGTGTCCTCCACCGACAGGCACTCGTTCAGGCCGTCGCTGTGCAGCGCGACCTGCACGTCGTGCTCCTCGGCCACCCGCAGCGCCGTGTCCAGGGCGCGGGTGTGCGCGCCCATGTCCTCGTGGACCTTGAAGCCGCAGGCGCCGCCCTCGGCGAGCGCCTCCACCAGCGGGGCGCCGTCGGAGGACGAACCCCGGCCCAGGAAGCCGATGTTGACGGGCCAGGCGTCGAAGGCCGCGAAGGCGTTCCGCAGCGCCCAGGGCGAGTTGACGCCGACGCCCCACACCGGGCCGAACTCCTGGCCGATGAGCGTGGTGACACCGGAGGAGAGCGAGGCCTCCATGATGCGCGGCGAGAGCAGATGGACATGGGTGTCCACCGCGCCCGCGGTGGCGATCAGCCCCTCGCCGGAGACGATGCTGGTCCCGGTGCCGACGACGACGTCCACCCCGTCGAGGGTGTCCGGGTTCCCGGCGCGCCCGATGGCGTGGATGCGGCCCTCGCGGATGCCGATGGAGACCTTGCGGATGCCCAGCACCGCGTCGATGACGACGACGTTGCTGATCACGACGTCGCAGGTGTCGCGGACCGCGGCGGCCTTCAGATGCAGTCCGTCGCGGGCGGTCTTGCCGAACCCGGCGAGGAACTCGTCGCCGGGCCGCTGGGAGTCCGACTCCACCCGGACGGTGAGCCCGCTGTCCCCGAGCCGGATCCGGTCCCCGGCCCGGGGCCCGAAGACCGCCGCGTACTCGTCGGGGTCGATGTGGCGGCTGCCGGGCGCGCAGTGGTCGCTGTGGCGGCTGGGCCTGCTCATGAAACCGCTCCTTCCGGGCGCGCGCCCAGGTAGCCGCAGGCGGCCGCCCGGCGCAGGGCCTCGTGGCGGGCCCCGGGCGCGTCCAGCGGCCCGTCGACCAGTCCGGCGAACCCGATGGCGATCCGGGCGCCGCCGATCGGGACGAGTCCGACCTCGGCCTCGCCGCCCGGGTCGAACCGGACCGAGGACCCGGCCGGTACGCACAGGCGCGTCCCGTACGCGGCGGCGCGGTCGAAGTCGAGGCGCGGATTGGCCTCGAAGAAGTGGAAGTGCGAGGTGACGCTGACCGGGACGGGCGCGGTGTTGCGCACGGTGAGCCGGAGGGCGGGCTCGCGGTCCGGGCCCTGCGGGCCGGGCAGCACGGCGCCGGGGGCGTCCGCGCCGAGTCCGGCGGCGCCGCCGAGGGGCGCGGGGACCACGGCGAGCCGCGAGCCGTCGTCGAAGACCGCCTCGACGTGCACCTCGGTGACCACGTCCGCGACGCCCGGCAGGACGTCGTCGGGGCCGAGGACGCTCCGGGCGGCGGCGATGGCGTCGGCGAGCCGGCGCCCGTCGCGGGCCGCCTCGCAGACGGTGTCCGCGATGAGCGCGGTGGCCTCGGGGACGTTCAGCCGCAGTCCGCGCGCCCGGCGGGCCCGGGCGAGCTCGGCGGCGCCGAAGAGCAGCAGCCGGTCACGTTCTGTAGGGGTAAGTCGCACGCACCACACCTCCGATTAGAGCACCACTCTAACCACACTAATCGCTGTAGAGAACTGAACAAGGGGTTGACTGGAACAGGTGAGAGCCCCCACATTGAACGCCACTCAAAGAACCGGAACGTCGAAATCAGGCCAGCGCGTCAAGGCCATCGAGCGTCAGGGGCAGCCCATGCAGATCGAACAGCGCGGAGTCGACACGATCCCGGAGGAGGAACGCACCAGCGGGCCACGCGACCTGGTGTCGATCCTGCTCGGCTCCAACCTCTGCCTGGGCGTGATCGTCTTCGGCTGGCTCCCGGTCTCCTTCGGCCTCGGCTGGTGGGCGTCGGTGAGCGCGGTCGTCGCGGGCACGCTGGTGGGCACGGTGCTGACGGCCCCGCTGGCGCTGGTGTCCCTGCGCACGGCGACCAACCTGTCGACGTCGTCGGGCGCGCAGTTCGGGGTGCGGGGCCGGCTGGTCGGCTCGGTGGTCGGCCTGCTGCTCTCCCTCGGCTACACGGCCCTCACGGTCTGGATCGGCGGCGACGCGATGGCGGGCGTCCTGCACCGGCTCTTCGGCCTGCCCATGGGCGGCGTCTCGTACGGGATCGTGTACGCGGTGCTCGCGGCGGCGACGGTGGTCGGCGCGGTGTACGGGTACCGGGTGCTGCTGCGCCTGTCCCGGGTCCTGGCGTTCGGCATGACCGCGCTGCTGGTCCTGGGGATCGCGGCCTACGCCCCGCACTTCACGACGGCCGCCCTCCCCGACGCGGGCGGCTATCTGCTCGGCTCGTTCTGGCCCACGTGGCTGCTGGCGCTGGTGGCGGCGGGGCTGAGCGGCCCGATCGCGTTCATCACGCTGCTCGGCGACTACACGCGCTACATCTCCCCCACCCGCCACACCCCGCGCCGGGTGCTGCACGCGACCTGGCTCGGCCTGGTCGCCGGGCTGCTGGTGCCGCAGCTGTTCGGCACGTTCACGGCGTACGCGGCGGGGGCGGCGGCGGACTACGCGGGTCCGCTGGTGGCGGCCGCGCCCGGCTGGTACCTGGTGCCTCTCCTCCTCGCGGCGTCGGCGGGGTCGGTGGGCAACGCGGGGCTGATGCTGTACTCGATGGGGCTCGACCTCGACGCGATCCTGCCGCGCGCCTCGCGTACGCGGGCGACGTTCGCGGTGGCCGGGGTGGCGACGGTGTGCGTGTTCGCCGGCCACTACGCGTGGGACGCGCAGGCGGCGATGACGTCGTTCGTCCTGCTGCTGACGGCGGTCGGGACGCCGTGGGCGGTCATCACCCTCATCGGCTTCGTCCGCTGCCGGGGTGTGTACGACGCGGACGCCCTCCAGGTCTTCAACCGGCGGTCGCGGGGCGGGGCGTACTGGTACCGGGGCGGCTGGAACTGGCGGGCCGCGGTGGCGTGGGGGCTGGGGGCGGGGGTGGGGGTGCTGGCGGTGTCGCTTCCCGGGTACGCGGGGCCGCTGCTGCGGTTCACCGGTGGGGTGGATTGCAGCTTTTTGCTTTCGGGGGTGGTGGGGGGTGCGGTGTACGCGACGCTGAGCCGCGGGGTTCTCCCCCACCCCGCCCCTTCCCTGAACCCTCCGGGGGCGGAGACGGGCTGAGGTCCCCTCGCCCTACCCCCCGGGGCTGCGCCCCCGCCCCCCCGTGTCCGTCTGCGGACGAGCGGGGGTTGCCCACACCCCTTCGCCTACGCCCCGGTGGCGCAGTCCCCCGCGCCCCTCATCGGCCCGGGGTTCGTCTGCCGCCCGGTGGAGGGTTGCCCGCGCAGTTCCCCGCGCCCCTGGGTACTCCGGCTCTTCCGGCGCCCGAGGGGCGGAGCCCCTTGGGGGCGCGGGGAACTGCGCGACCAGCCCCCACCGGGCGGCAGGTTGACGCGCAGCGGGGTGCGAGGGCCGCAGGCCCCGTACCTTCAGGGGCGCGGGGAACTGCGCGACCAGCCCCCACCGGGCGGCAGGTTGACGCGCAGCGGGGGGTGGGGGCCGCAGGCCCCGTGCCTTCAGGGGCGCGGGGGGCGGAGCCCCCGCTCGGGGACGGGGGCTCCCCCCCGAGAGCTGCGCCGCCCCCGGAGGGTTTAGGGAAGGGGCGGGGTGGGGCAAACCCTTCAGCCCAGACGGTGCATCCAGCCGTGCGTGTCCGGCGTCGCCCCCGTCTGGAGGTCGAGGAGGGCCTTCCGCAGCCTCATCGTGACCTCCCCCGGCTCACCGTCCCCCTGCGTCCAGCTCGCCCGAGCCGACTTCACCGACCCCACCGGCGTGATCACCGCCGCCGTCCCGCACGCGAAGACCTCCGTCAGCGTCCCCGCCTCCGTGTCCCGCTTCCAGTCCTCCGTGGAGATCCGCCCCTCCTCGGCCGTGTAGCCGAGGTCCCGCGCGATCTTCAGCAGCGAGTCGCGGGTGATGCCCGGCAGCAGCGAGCCGGTCAGCGACGGGGTGACGATGCGGTCGCCGTACACGAAGTACAGGTTCATCCCGCCCATCTCCTCGATCCACCGGTGCTCCACCGCGTCCAGCCAGACCACCTGGTCGCACCCGTGCCCCGCCGCCTCGGCCTGGGCGACCAGGGACGCGGCGTAGTTGCCGCCGGTCTTGGCCGCGCCCGTACCCCCCTTGACCGCGCGCACGTACTCCTCGGAGAGCCAGACCGACACCGGCTTCACGCCCCCGGGGAAGTAGGCCCCGGCCGGCGACGCGATCACGATGAACAGGTACTCGTTGGCCGGGCGCACCCCCAGCCCCACCTCGCTCGCGATCATGAACGGCCGCAGGTAGAGCGAGGCCTCGCCGGAGGACGGGACCCACGCCCGGTCCTGCTGGATCAGCGCGTCGCAGGCGGCGATGAACAGCTCGTCCGGCAGCTCGGGCATCGCCATCCGGCGGGCCGACGCGCGGAAGCGCTCCGCGTTGGCCTCGGGGCGGAAGGTCGCCACCGTGCCGTCGGGCTGACGGTAGGCCTTGAGACCCTCGAAGATCGTCTGCGCGTAGTGCAGCGTCATGTTGGCGGGGTCCATCGACAGCGGCGCGTACGGGGTGAGCTCCGCGTCGTGCCAGCCCCGGCCCTCGGTCCACTTCACCGTCACCATGTGGTCGGTGAAGTGGCGGCCGAATCCGGGGCTTGCCAGGATCGCGTCACGCTCCGCGTCCGACAGCGGGTTCGCGGAGGGCTTGAGCTCGATCGTGGGCGTCGTCATGGTTGCGTGTCCTTCACCGGTTGTGTGGGTCGGACCGCGCTCACGCCGTCTTCGCTGCTGCTAGGACGTCCGAGCTTTTCCGCATGCCGCGGTCCCACGTTCGATTATCGCTCGTGCGGGACCATGACTGAAACGGTGTGAGTGCGGCCCAGGGACTGATGGTGGCACCCCGGGGCCGTACAGGAAAAGCCGCCGGGTGCTGGTGCGACCCGGCGGCTTGTCTGGGAAAGAGCGCTCGGGTCAGCCCGATACTCGTACGGCGAGCGCGTCGCCGATCTCGTCGGTGGTACGGGCCGAGCCGTCCCGTGCGGCCAGGTCGGCCTGGACGGCGTCCTCGATCCTGGCGGCCTCGGACTCGTGACCGAGGTGGCGCAGGAGCAGGGCGACGGAGAGGACCGTGGCCGTGGGGTCGGCCTTGCCCTGGCCCGCGATGTCGGGCGCGGAGCCGTGGACCGGCTCGAACATCGAGGGGAACGCGCCGGTCGGGTTGATGTTGCCGGACGCGGCCAGGCCGATGCCGCCGGTCACGGCCGCGGCGAGGTCGGTGAGGATGTCACCGAAGAGGTTGTCGGTGACGATCACGTCGAACCGCTCGGGCTGGGTGACGAAGAAGATCGTCGCGGCGTCGACGTGCAGATAGTCCGTGGTGACGTCCGGGTACTCCTTCGCCACCGCGTCGAAGATGTTCTTCCACAGGTGCCCGGCGAAGACCAGGACGTTGTTCTTGTGAACCAGCGTCAGCTTCTTGCGGGGGCGCGCCTGGGCGCGGGCGAACGCGTCGCGCACCACGCGCTCCACGCCGTACGCCGTGTTCACGCTGACCTCGGTGGCGACCTCGGCGGGGGTGCCGGTGCGCAGCGAGCCGCCGTTGCCCGTGTAGGGGCCCTCGGTGCCCTCGCGGACCACCACGAAGTCGATCTCGGGGCGGCCGGCCAGCGGGGTCGCCGTGTTCGGGAACAGCTTCGACGGCCGCAGGTTGATGAAGTGGTCGAAGGCGAAGCGCAGCTTCAGCAGCAGCCCGCGCTCCAGGACCCCGGACGGCACGCTCGGGTCGCCGATGGCGCCGAGCAGGATCGCGTCGTGGGTCGCGAGCGCCTCCAGCTCCGTGTCCGGCAGGGTCTCGCCGGTGCGGTGCCAGCGCCGGGCGCCGAGGTCGTACTCCTTGGTCTCCAGCTTCACATCCGCTGGAAGGACGGCGCTCAGGACCTTGAGGCCCTGGGCCACCACTTCCCGGCCGATGCCGTCACCGGGGATCACTGCGAGATCGATGCTGCGAGACATGAGGGCACCGTACTCCGCGTCCCATGCATTGACATGTCGAGTCCACGATACGGACTGGACGCGCCGGGCCCCTCCCCCTCGGGCAGGCCGCCGAATGGCTGGCGGGGGTGAGGTGCCGGGGAATCGAGGGGAGTTGCATGAGGAGCTGTACGCGCCCCGTTCACCGGTCGGTGAGCCGCGCGTCGTGTGAGGAGAGGACGTTTCCGGCCGTGGACATCCCTCGTTTCGGCATCCCCGAGAAGCTCGCGGGCCGTATGGACATGGCCGAGCAGCACGCGTACCTGCGTGCGCGGCTGACCCGGCGCGGTGTGCTGCGCACCTCCGTGGCGACCGCCGCGGTCGCCGGCGCCGGTATCGGCATCGCGGCCGCGCCCGCCCACGCCGCGCCCGCCGTCCTCACCTCGCGGGGTCCGGCCTGCGAGGTGGACGGTTCGCTGGTGGCGCCGTTCGGACGGCATCTGGCCTATGGCGCCGACCCGAGGACGCAGATGGCGGTCTCCTGGCAGGTGCCGTTCGCGGTGCGGCGGCCGTTCATCCGGATCGGGCTCAAGCCGTGGGCACTCGGCCACCGCATCGGCGCCGAGATGCGCCACCTCGCCACGCCGGTGCTCAACGGGGGCAGGATCGCGGCGGCCGAGCAGTACTACGTGCACGCGCGCCTGGAGCGGCTGCGGCCGGGCACCACGTACTCCTACGGAGTCGGCCACGACGGCTTCGACCCGGCCGACCCGCGCAACCTCGCCACGCTGGGCACCTTCACCACCGCGCCCGAGCGCGCCGAGGCGTTCACCTTCACGGCCTTCGGCGACCAGGGCATCAGCTACCACGCGCTCGGCAACAACCAGGTGATCCTCGGTCAGAACCCGGCGTTCCACCTGCACGCGGGCGACCTCTGCTACGCCGACCCGTCCGGCTCGGGCACCAGCGGCGACACCTACGACGCGCGCGTCTGGGACCAGTTCCTCGCCCAGACCGAGTCGGTCGCCAAGACCGTGCCGTGGATGGTGACCACCGGCAACCACGACATGGAGGCCTGGTACTCGCCGGACGGCTACGGCGGCCAGAACGCCCGCTGGTCGCTGCCGTGCAACGGCCCGGACCCGGTCCGGCTGCCCGGGGCGTACTCGTTCGTGCACGGCAACGTGGGCGTGGTCGCGCTGGACGCCAACGACGTCTCGTACGAGATCCCCGCCAACTTCGGGATCAGCGGCGGCGGGCAGACGCGGTGGCTGGAGCGGCGGCTGGGCGAACTGCGCGCCGACCGCCGGGTCGACTTCGTCGTGGTCTTCTTCCACCACTGCGCCTTCTCGACCACCAGCGCCCACGCCTCGGACGGCGGGGTGCGCGACGCCTGGGTGCCGCTCTTCGAGAAGCACCAGGTGGACCTGGTCATCAACGGCCACAACCATGTGTACGAGCGCACCGACGCGATCCTGCGCGGCGCCGTGGGCCGCAGGGTGGCGATCGGTGAGCGCACCGACCCGACGCGGGACGGCATCGTCTATGTCACGGCCGGGGGCGCGGGCCGGGCGCTCTACGGCTTCCCGGCCCCCGACAGCTACGAGGGCCACGTCAAGGACCGGGAGAGCGTGGCGAGCTACCACTGGCTCAAGGGCCGCGCGAAGGCATCCGGGACCGTGGAGTGGTCCCGGGTGCGCTTCACGGGCTACTCGTTCCTCGCCGTGCGGGTGCGGGCGGGGCTCCACCCGTCGATGACGGTCTCGGCGCTGGCCGAGTCGGGCGCGCGGATCGACCACTTCGAGATCCGCCGGGGCTGACGGCCGCGCACGGCACGCGGCCCAGGGGCTAGTGCCCGGTGGCGCCCCCGTTGTCCCTGCGGTCGAGCGCGCGCTGGAGGGCCGCGGCGGCGTTCTTGCGGTCGGCGTCGCTGGTACGGGCGACATGGCGGACACGGCGGACGGTCGTCGTCTCGGACATGAGGATCGACTCCTTGAGATCACGGGGATATCGAGGCGCCGGAAGGGGCGGGGAGCGCTGCCGCAGGGGTTGCCTGCCTGGGGGCACCGCGCTCGCGACCGCCATTCGCTGGATCTAGCGAGACGTTCGGCTCCTCCCAAGCTAAGGGAGGACTCCGCTTCTGTCTCCACGATTACTCGGATTTCCTACTATCTGAGACGGCCGCCTCCGGTGCCGTTCGTTCAGGCGGTGCCATCTAGTTTGCATTCCTATCTAGGTGGTGCTGGAATACAGCCATGGCCGCAGACCGCAGATCCAGTTGGCTCAAGGGCGTCCTCGACCTCCTCGTCCTCACCTGCCTCAAGGGAGGGGAGAGCTACGGGTACGAGATCTCCAAGACCCTGGCCGCGGCCGGGCTCGGGGAGATCAAGGGCGGGACGCTCTACCCCGTCCTGAACCGGCTCGAAGAGGCCGGGCTCGCCGTCGGGGAGTTCCGCGCCGCCGAGCGCGGGCCGGGCCGCCGCTACTACCGGCTGACCGAGGAGGGCCGGCGGGCCCTCGCCGAGCAGGGCGCGTCCTGGCTGGAGTTCCACACCGCCGTGAAGACCATGCTGACCAGCGCGACACCAGGGGGACGACCGTCATGAGCGAGCAGAGCGACTACTTCGGGGCCCTCGCCGGGAGGCTGCGGGCGGCCGGGATGCCGCGGAGCGAGGTGACGGCGACCGTCGCGGAGCTCACCGGCTATCTGGCGGAGTCCGGGTCCACCGATCCGTACGAGGAGTTCGGCGCCCCGGAGGACTTCGCGGCCCGGCTCACCGGCGGCCGGGCCGCCCAGGAGCCGGCGGCGGAGGCGGAGACCTGGAAGTGGGCCACCGACATCTACACCGACCGCAAGCACCTCAACCACTACGGCGACCAGGGCTGGGAGGTCGAGGGCCTGGACCGGCTCGGCCGGTTCGTCTGCCGACGCGACCCGGCGGCGGCGATGCGGTGGGAGTACCGCCGCGAGAACGCCGGCAACGCCGCCGAGCGCGAGGCGGTCACGGCCCGGCTCGCCCCCGACGGCTGGGAGCCGTGCGGGCACTGGCTGCTGTACATGTACCTCAAGCGCCCCAAGGCGGCCAGTGCCGGCCCGGCGGCCGGGCTCGACGAGCTGGTGGCGCCGCCCGCCAGGAAGCTCCTGCTGAGCACCACCTACCGGGGCAAGCTCAAGCAGATGCTCGCCGCCGCGGTCGTCTCGGGCACGGCCAGCGCCGCCGCGGTGCACTACGGAGGCGATCTGGTGATGTACCCGGCGCTGATCGGCGCGGCCGTCGCCACCCCGGTGGCCTGCGCCCTGGGCTGGCGGCGCGTCAAGCGCGAGATCGCACAGGGCGTCGAGGACGCGTGACCCCGCCCCGAGACACCCCGGCCCCTCAGCCGCCGACCGTCAGGTCCTGGAGGCCCACCACCCGCAGCAGCTCCAGCCGCTGGTGGGCCTCGGTGCCCGGGCGGGCCGAGTGCACCACCAGGAACTGGCCCTCGCCGGAGCTGAGCAGGATCTCGCAGTCCAGCTCCAGCAGGCCCACCACCGGGTGGAGGAACCGCTTCGCCCTGGCGTGCCGGGTCTCCACCTCGTGCTCGTCCCACAGCGCGGCGAACTCCTCGCTGCACCCCCGCAGTTCGGCCACCAGCGCCGCCGGCTCCGGGTCGGCGGGCCGGGCCGCGAGCACCGCCCTCAGCTGGGCCACATGGCTGCGGGCGTGCCCGGCCCGGTCCTCGGGCGGGAAGAGGGCGCGCAGCGACGGCTCGGTGAAGTAGCCGCGGATGATGTTCCGGCCCGGCGCGGCCTCGCCGACCAGGGCGGCCGCCATCGCGTTCTGGGCGAGCACCTCGCCCCAGTCGCTCATCACCTGCGCGGGCGCGTCGTGCAGCCGGTCGAGGATCAGCATCAGGCCCGGTCGTACGTGGACCGAGCCGTGCCGCTCGCGCGGCGGCTCCTCGCCCGCCAGGTGGAAGAGGTGATCGCGCCCGTCCCGGCTGAGCCGCAGCGCCCGCGCCAGCGCGGTGAGCATCTGCCGGGACGGGCGCGAGCCGCGGGCCTGCTCAAGACGGGTGTAGTAGTCCGCCGACATCCCGGTGAGCTGGGCGACCTCTTCCCTGCGCAGCCCGGCCGTCCGCCGCCGGGGCCCGGCCGCCAGGCCCACGTCCGCGGGTTCGAGCCGGGCCCGGCAGTGCCGCAGGAAGTCCGCGAGTTCTTCTCTGTCCACACCCCCAGCATGACGGTCCGTACGGGTCCGTATCCAGGGAGTGCCGCTCCCTGGATGGGGACGTCCCTCCCGCCGCGGGCCGGCTCGCGCCAGGCTGGGGCCAGGCCATCGAGAGGAGCGGAAGATGCGGATCCTGGTGACGGGGGCGACGGGCGAGGTCGGCCGCAGGTTCGTGCCGAGGCTGGTCCAGCGGGCCGACCTGGTGCGGGTCCTGGTGCGCGACGAGGCCCGCGGCACGGCCCTCGGCGCCCACGAGGTCGCGGTCGGCGACGTCCGCGAGGAGGAGTCGGTGCGCAAGGCGCTGGCGGAGGTGGACGCGGTGGTGAACCTGGCGGTGTCCTACCGGAACGTGACGGACGAGGAGAACCGCGCGGTCAACCGCGACGCGGCGCTGGCGCTGGGCCGGCTGGCGCTGGAGGCCGGGGTGAGCCGGTTCGTCCAGGTGTCGTCGAACCTGGCGTACGGCCTGGGGCGCGGGCGTCCGCTGACCGAGGACGACGAGCCGGTGCCCGGCGGTCCGCTGTGGGGGACGTACGCGGAGTCCAAGGCCGCCGCCGAACAGGGCCTGTTCGCCCTCCACCGCGAGCACGGCCTAGACGTCCGGGTCGGCGCGCTCGCCTTCGTCTACGGCGAGGGCGACCCGCACCTGGCGCAGTCGGTGTACTGGGCGGGCCAGTGGGCCGCGTACCAGCGGCTGCCGATGGTGCACCACGCGGACGTGGCGCAGGCGCTGATGCGACTGCTGTACGCGCCGGGGGTGGCGGGCCGCAAGTACAACATCGCGGACGACTGCCCTGTGACGGCGGTCGAGCTGCACCAGCTCAACGGGGTGGAGGTACCGCCGGAGCTGGCGGAACGCACCGACCCGGACCCGTTCTACACGATCATGTCGACGCTGCGGCTCCGGGACGAGCTGGGCTTCCGCCCGCTGTACCCGTCGGTGTGGACGGCCCGGGACGCGGGCGTGCTCTGAGGGCCTGTCCTCGCCGCCCGCCCGCGCTCCGGGGCCCGCGCCTCACAGCACGTCGCCGTCGCGCCAGTCGAAGACCAGCGGCTGGGCCGGGTCGGGCAGCGGGCGGCCCGCGGCCGGGCGCAGGAAGGTGGTGCCCTCCTCCTCGGGGAGGCGCACCACCCCGTCCGGGCTCAGGACCTCGATCCGGCCGGGCCAGACCTGCCAGCCGCGGGCGCGGTAGAGCGCGGCGCCCTCGTCGGAGGCGGAGAGCGCGCCGAACGCGTACGCCTCGTCGATCACGTGCTCCAGGGCGGCCATGACCCGCCCGCCGAGCCCCTGGCGGCGCCGGTCCGCGCGCACGGCGACGGCCTCGACGTAGCCGACGCGGTAGGACCGGCCGCCGTGCAGCACCCGGCGCATGATCACGCTGCCGTGCGCGGCGAGGCCCTGCTCGTCGTCGAGGAAGGAGTGGACGCCGCCGAGGCCGTGGTCCCAGTCCTCGTCGTCGAAGTCCCCGTCGAAGGCGGTGTCGAGCAGGGCGCGGATCCTCGGCAGGCCGTCCGGGCCGAGCTGCGAGGTGTGCGCGGTGTGCTGAGACTCAGTCATGGGACCACTGTGACAGGCCACTTCGCGCCCTTACGTACCGGGCACGGCAGCGCCAGACTCGCTCCCATGTCACCCTCCCCCCAGCAGCGGTGGACGCCCACGCACGGCGAGCCCTACCGCCCGGTCCCCTACCGCCCCGCCCGGATGCCCGCCGCCGAGTCCCTGGCGCGGGCGGCGGCCCTGCGCGCCACGATGGACGAGCGCAGGACCGTACGGCAGTTCTCCCCCGACCCGGTCCCCGAGCAGGTGGTCCGGGACGCCGTCGCGTGCGCCGCGACCGCCCCCTCGGGCGCGCACCAGCAGCCCTGGACCTTCGTCCTCGTCCGCGATCCGGAGGTACGGCGCCGGATACGGGAGGCGGCCGAGCACGAGGAGCGGGTCTCCTACGACGGCCGGCTGGGCGAGGAGTGGCTGGCGGCGCTGCGCCCGCTGGGCACGGACGCCGTCAAGAGCCACCTCACCGACGCCCCGGCGCTGATCGTGGTCTTCCAGCAGCGGTACTGGCTGGCCGAGGACGGCACCCGGCACAAGCACTACTACGTGGACGAGTCGGTGGGGATCGCGGTCGGGCTGCTGCTGAGCGCCCTGCACCAGAGTGGTCTGGCCGCGCTGGTCCACACCCCCAGCCCGATGCGGTTCCTGCGGGAGGTGCTCGGCCGTCCCGTCAACGAGAAGGCGTTCGCGGTGGTCCCGGTCGGCTACCCCGCCGAGGGCTGCGAGGTCCCCGACCTCGTACGCAAGTCCCTGGACCAGGTGCTGGTGGAGGTCTGAGCGCCGGCCCGCGGCCGGGAACGCGAACCGCCCCCGTCCTCGGTTGGGGGACCAAGGACGGGGGCGGGGTTCGCGAGGCGACCGGCGGTCAGCCCATGTGCGGGTACGTGTAGTCGGTCGGCGGGACCAGCGTCTCCTTGATGGCGCGGGTCAGCGTCCAGCGCATCAGGTTCTGCGGGGCGCCGGCCTTGTCGTTGGTGCCCGAGGCGCGGCCGCCGCCGAAGGGCTGCTGGCCGACGACGGCGCCGGTCGACTTGTCGTTGATGTAGAAGTTGCCCGCCGCGTAGCGGAGCTTGTCCATCGTGTACGCCGCCGCCGCGCGGTCGCCCGCGATGACCGAGCCGGTGAGGGCGTAGTCCGAGACCGACTCCATCTGGGTCAGCATCTCGTCGTACTTGTCGTCCTCGTAGACGTGGACCGCGAGGATCGGGCCGAAGTACTCGGTCGTGAAGACCTCGTTCTCGGGGTCCGTGCACGCGATGACGGTCGGGCGGACGAAGTAGCCGACCGAGTCGTCGTAGGTGCCGCCGGCGACGATCGTGCAGGAGGCGTCGGCCTTGGCCCGGTCGATCGCGGCCTTGTTCTTGGCGAACGAGCGCTCGTCGATGACGGCGCCGATGAAGTTCGACAGGTCGGTGACGTCACCCATGGTGATGGCGTCGACCTCGGCCGCGAACTCCTCCTTGAAGCCGTCGTTCCAGATCGACGCGGGGACGTACGCGCGCGAGGAGGCCGAGCACTTCTGGCCCTGGTACTCGAAGGAGCCGCGGGTCAGCGCGGTCTTCAGCACCGCGCGGTCGGCGCTGGGGTGCGCGACGACGAAGTCCTTGCCGCCGGTCTCGCCGACCAGGCGCGGGTAGGTGCGGTACTTCTCGATGTTGGCGCCGACCGTCTTCCACAGGTGCTGGAAGGTCTTGGTGGAGCCGGTGAAGTGGATGCCGGCCAGGTCGCGGTGGTTCAGGGCGACCTCGGAGACGGCCAGGCCGTCGCCGGTGACGAGGTTGATGACGCCCTTGGGCAGACCGGCCTCCTCCAGGAGCCGCATGAGCAGCACGGCGGCGTGGGTCTGGGTCGGGGACGGCTTCCACACGACCACGTTGCCCATCAGGGCCGGGGCGGTCGGCAGGTTGCCCGCGATGGCCGTGAAGTTGAACGGCGTGATCGCGTAGACGAAGCCCTCCAGCGGGCGGTGGTCCATGCGGTTCCACACGCCCGGGGAGTTCGCCGGGGGCTGCTCGGCGAGGAGCTGGCGGGCGTAGTGGACGTTGAAGCGCCAGAAGTCGACGAGCTCGCAGGGGGTGTCGATCTCGGCCTGCTGGGCGGTCTTGGACTGGCCGAGCATGGTCGAGGCGGCCAGCGTCTCGCGCCAGGGGCCGGCCAGCAGCTCGGCGGCGCGCAGGATGATCGCGGCGCGGTCGTCGAAGGACATCGCACGCCACGCCGGGGCGGCGGCGAGGGCCGCGTCGACGGCGTCCTGCGCGTCCTGGGTGGTGGCGTTGGCGAAGGTGCCGAGGACGGCCTTGTGGTTGTGCGGCTGCACGACGTCGAAGCGCTCGCCGCCGCCCATCCGCTTCTCGCCGCCGATGGTCATCGGCAGGTCGATCGGGTTCTCGGCCAGCTCCTTGAGCTTGGCCTCCAGGCGCGCGCGCTCGGGCGAACCCGGGGCGTAGCCGTGCACCGGCTCGTTGACGGGAGCGGGGACCTGGGTTACAGCGTCCATGAGTCTCTGAACTCCTTGGTGAGGGGTGGTGGGCTCAGCCCTTGGTGAGGATGGAGCGGGCGAAGAAGAGCAGGTTGGCCGGCTTCTCCGCGAGACGGCGCATGAAGTAGCCGTACCAGTCGGTGCCGTACGCCGTGTAGACGCGCATCCGGTGGCCCTCGGCCGCGAGCCGCAGGTGCTCGTCGCTGCGGATGCCGTACAGCATCTGGAACTCGTACTCGTCCAGTTTGCGCCCGGCGCGCCGCGCGAGCTCCTGGGTGATGGCGATCAGCCGCGGGTCGTGCGACCCGATCATGGGGTACGCCTCGCCGTCCATGAGGATCTTCAGGACACGGACGTACGCCTTGTCGATCTCGCCCTTGTCCTGGTACGCGACGGAGGCGGGCTCCTTGTAGGCGCCCTTGACGATCCGCACCCGGCTGCCGGCGGCGGCCAGGCGGCGGGCGTCCTCCTCGGTGCGGAAGAGGTAGGCCTGGATGACGCAGCCGGTCTGCGGGAAGTCCTTCCGCAGCTCCTCGTGGATGGCGAACATCGAGTCGAGGGTGGTGTGGTCCTCGGCGTCCAGGGTGACCGTGGTGCCGATGGCGGCGGCGGCCTCGACGACCGGGCGGACGTTGGCGAGGGCGAGCTCGTGGCCGCCCTCCAGCGCCTGGCCGAACATCGACAGCTTCACGGACATCTCGGCGCGGGTGCCCAGGTCCAGGGCCTTGAGGCGCTCGATCAGCTGGAGGTAGGCGTCCCGCGCGGCGTGGGACTGCTCCACGGTGGTGATGTCCTCGCCCACCACGTCCAGGGTGACCTCCAGGCCCTTGGCGGCGGCGTCCTCGACGATCGGCACGACCTCGTCGACCGTCTCCCCGGCGATGAACCGGTCGACGACCTGCTTGGTGCCGGGGGCGGCCGAGACGAAGCGGCGCATCTTGTCGCTGCGCGACGCGGCGAGGATCACGGGACCCAGCACGGGGCACCTCCATGGAAAGGGATAGCAGGAGGCCGGAACCCGACGATCGGGGAACGGCACGGAGAACCACCGTGAAACCTAGATATCCGTCCGATCGTCTGCCATCGACACCTGTCACGCATCCGTGCCCCGCATCTCAGACAGATGTCTGAAGGCGGCGCCGGAGTGCGCGAGAATGGCTGCTGTGAAGGGCGACTACCAGGACCTGGTCGATGAGATCTCGGCGCTGCTCGGCGCCCCCGCGACCCTGGAGGACCGGGACTTCGGGCTGATCGCGTTCGGGGCGCACGACTCCGAGGACGACGCGGCGATGGACCCGGTGCGCACCCGCTCGATCCTGACCCGCCGCTCCACCCCGGCGGTCCGCGCCTGGTTCGAGGGGTTCGGCATCACCCGCGCGACCGGCCCGGTCCGTATCCCGGCCGCCCCCGAGGCGGGCGTCTTCCGCGACCGGATCTGTCTGCCGGTGCGCCACCGGGGCGTGGTGCTCGGGTACGTGTGGCTGCTGGACGCCGACCCCGGCCCGGCCGAGGACCGGCTGGCCGCGGCGATGGAGGTGGCCTCCCGGATCGGCGGGCTGCTCGCCGACGAGGCGCGGGCGGGCACCGACCTGTCCCGCGAGTTCCGGGCGGCCCTGACCGCCGGGCCGGGCTGGCAGCGCGACATGGCGACGACGGCCCTGCGGGCGGCGCTCGGCCCGGACGCGGACGGCCTGCACGCGGTGGTCTGCGTCAGCCCCTGGCCCCGGGAGACCCCGTCGGTGCGGACCGTGCCGGGGACGGCGGCGGTGTGCGCGGTGCCGTGGGGGGCGCACGGCGAGGAGGGCGCGGACGACACCGCCGCTCCCGCTCAGGTGCTCGGGGCGCTGGTGCGGCTGCGCTCGGCCGACGCGCTCGCGCCCGCGCTGACCGCCGCCGAGCGGCTGCGCGCCACGGCGGGCCCGGGCGCCGCGGCCGGGGTCGCGCCGGCCCGCCGGGGCCTGGGCGAGCTGCCCGCCTCCTGGCACGAGGCGACCGGCGCGGCCCGCGCCGCGCTCGCCGAACCGGGGCTCGGCCCGGTCGCCCAGTGGGCGGGGATCGGCCCGTACCGGCTGCTGACGGCGCTGCCCGGCACCGCCGCGCACGACGCGGCGGTCGCCTCCCTGCTCACCCCGGCCCACACCGAACTGGCCCGCACCGCCGAGGTGTTCCTCGACCACGCGGGCCAGGCGGGACGGACGGCGGCGGCGCTCGGGATCCACCGCCAGACCCTCTACTACCGGCTCTCCCGGGTCGAGCAGCTCACCGGGCTCGACCTCGCCGACGGCGAGGACCGGCTGCTGCTGCACATGGCGCTGAAGGCGTCACGCCTGTGAGGGCCCGCCGGCGTCCACGGCGCGGATGAGCCGCCGCATCCCCTCGGTCAGCTCGGCGCCGCTCGCCGCCGTCCCCGGGTCGAAGGTCCACTGGGCGATGAGCCCCATCATCAGCGTCATGTAGAGCTTGCCGAGCGTGTCGACCTCGTCGTCACCGACCTCGGCCTCCTCGCCCCCCATGAACATGGGGATGATGCCGCGCGCGCCCTCGCGCTGGGCCTGCGCCAGATGGTCGCGCACCCCGGGGAGCTGATCACCCATGACGATGATCTCCATGCTGAGGTGCCACATCGAGCCGGGCTGCTCCATGGTGGAGATGATGTTCGACCACACCTCCTGGAAGCGCTCCAGCGAGCCGGGCGCGGTGGCCGGGCCCTGTTCGGGCGCCTCGAAGGCGTCCGAGACACCCTCGACCAGGGCGATGTACGCCTGTGCGAGCAGCGCGTCCTTGGAGCCGTAGTGGTAGCCGATGGACGCGAGGTTCGTCCCCGACTCCTTGACGATGTCCCGCGCGGTCGTCCGCGCGAACCCCTTCTCCAGCAGGCAGCGCTTGGCGCCTTCGAGCAGATCCTCACGGTGTCCCATGCGGGGAGCCTACCCTGTTTTATACGTACGTGTAATACGCGCGTATGGCGAGGCGCGCACCGCCCGCGCCCCGGGAGGACCGGGGCGCGGGCAACCCGTCTCAGACCAGGTTCACCGAGCGGGCCGAGGCCGCGCCGATGGTCTCGGCCAGCTCGTTCAGCACCGGCTGCGGCACCGTGTCGTCCACGGTCAGGACCGCGAGGGCCTCGCCGCCCTCCTCCGCGCGGGCGACCTGCATGCCCGCGATGTTCAGACCGGCCTCGCCCAGGATCCGGCCGACCGTGCCGACGACGCCGGGGCGGTCCTCGTAGCGCAGCACCACCATGTGGTCCGCGAGCGCGAGGTCCACGTCGAACTCGCCGATGGCCACGATCTTCTGGAGGTGCTTGGGGCCAGCCAGCGTGCCGGAGACCGCGACCTCCTCGCCGCCGGAGAGCGTGCCGCGCACGGTGACGACGTTGCGGTGGTCCGGGGACTCCGAGCTGGTCGTCAGCCGTACCTCGACACCGCGCTCCTGCGCGAACAGCGGCGCGTTGACGTAGGAGACGGTCTCGTCCACCACGTCCTCGAACACGCCCTTGAGCGCGCTCAGTTCGAGCACCTTCACATCGTGCTGGGTGATCTCGCCGTACACCTCGACGTCGAGGCGGACCGCCACCTCGCCCGCGAGCGCGGTGAAGATCCGGCCCAGGCGCTCGGCGAGCGGCAGACCCGGCTTCACGTCCTCGGCGATGACGCCGCCCTGGACGTTGACCGCGTCCGGCACCAGCTCGCCGGCGAGCGCCAGGCGCACCGAGCGGGCGACCGCGATGCCCGCCTTCTCCTGGGCCTCGTCGGTGGAGGCGCCCAGATGCGGGGTGCAGACGACCTGGTCGAGCTCGAAGAGCGGGGAGTCCGTGCAGGGCTCCTTCGCGTACACGTCCAGGCCCGCGCCCGCGACGCGGCCCTCCTTGAGCGCCGAGTACAGCGCGGCCTCGTCGACGATGCCGCCGCGCGCCGCGTTCACGATCCGCACGTGCGGCTGGACCTTGTGGAGCGCCTCGTCGCCGATGAGGCCGAGGGTCTCAGGGGTCTTGGGCAGGTGCACGGTGATGAAGTCCGCGACCTGGAGCAGCTCGTCGAGGGTGAGGAGCTTGACGCCCATCTGCGCGGCGCGCGCGGGCTGCACATAGGGGTCGTACGCGACGATCTTCATACCGAACGCGGACATGCGCTGGGCGACCAGGACGCCGATGCGGCCGAGACCGACGACGCCGAGCGTCTTCTCGCTCAGCTCGACGCCGGTGTACTTGTTCCGCTTCCACTCGCCGTTCTTCAGCGCGGTGTTGGCCTGCGGGATGTTGCGCGCGGTGGCGACCAGCAGACCGCAGGCGAGCTCGGCGGCGGTGACGATGTTGGAGGTCGGGGCGTTGACGACCATCACGCCGGCCTTGGTGGCGGCGGAGACGTCCACGTTGTCCAGGCCGACGCCCGCGCGGGCGACCACCCTCAGCTTCTTCGCGGCGGCGACGGCCTCGGCGTCGACCTTGGTCGCGGAGCGGATCAGGATCGCGTCCACGTCGGCGATGGCGGGCAGCAGTTCGGCGCGGTCGGCTCCGTTGCAGTGCCGGATCTCGAAGTCCGGGCCGAGGGCGTCGACGGTGGCGGGCGACAGCTCTTCAGCGATGAGTACGACAGGTTTCGAGCTCACGTGAGTCCTCACAGTTCCAGTGCTGCGGACTGCCGTCCCGACGGCCGCAGGCGGTGGAGGGGGAGCGGCGCCGGAGAAAGGGAGGGTGCGTTCCCGCGTCGTTCGGTGCGTGCTCTCGCTGTGCCGGGTGAAGGTCCTCGTAGCGGAGCTACTGGGGCCTTCGGCCGGTGCGGCGAGAGCACGTGCCGGGCGGCGTGGGGATGTGCCCGCTCTTCTCCGGTGTCGCTTGGCCGCGTGGAAGACGCACGACGCTGTGGGCCTGACGCGTAGGTGTTGAGCAGCAGTGTAGTGGTGCTCAAGGCGGTCTTTTCCGCCACGGAGGAATGTCACCCGTCCGGGTGTGGACGGGATGGACAAGGGGCCGCGGCACACCGCCGCGGCCCCTCGCGAAGGCTTACGCCTCCTCGTCGTTCACCCAGCTCATGAGCTTGCGCAGCTCCTTGCCGGTGGTCTCCAGGAGGTGGTTCTCGTCCTGGGTCTTGTACTCGTTGTACTTCTTCAGACCGCCGTGGTACTCGTCCATCCAGTTCTTGGCGAAGGTGCCGTCCTGGATCTCGGTGAGGACCTTCTTCATCTCGGCCTTGGTGTCGGCGGTGATGATGCGGGGGCCGGTGACGTAGTCGCCCCACTCGGCGGTCTCGGAGACCGACCAGCGCATCTTCTCCAGGCCGCCCTCGTACATCAGGTCGACGATGAGCTTCAGCTCGTGGAGGCACTCGAAGTAGGCGATCTCCGGCTGGTAGCCCGCCTCGACGAGGGTCTCGAAGCCCGCCTTGACCAGCGCGGAGGTGCCGCCGCAGAGCACGGCCTGCTCACCGAACAGGTCGGTCTCGGTCTCCTCGGTGAAGGTCGTCTTGATGACGCCGGCGCGGGTGCCGCCGATGCCCTTGGCGTACGAGAGCGCCAGCGCGAAGCCGTTGCCGGTCGCGTCCTGCTCGACGGCCGCGATGCACGGGACGCCGCGGCCCTCCTCGTACTGGCGGCGGACGAGGTGGCCCGGGCCCTTGGGGGCGACCATGCAGACGTCGACGCCCTCGGGGGCCTTGATGAAGCCGAAGCGGACGTTGAGGCCGTGGCCGAAGAACAGCGCGTCGCCGTCCTTGAGGTTGTCCTTGATGGACTCCTCGTAGACCTGGGCCTGGATCGGGTCCGGGACGAGGATCATGATGACGTCGGCCTCGGCGGCGGCCTCGGCGGGCGTGACCACGCGCAGGCCCTGCTCCTCGGCCTTGGCCTTGGACTTGGAGCCCTCGTGCAGACCGACGCGGACGTCGACACCCGAGTCGCGGAGCGACAGCGCGTGGGCGTGGCCCTGGCTGCCGTAACCGATCACAGCGACCTTGCGGCCCTGGATGATGGACAGGTCGGCGTCGGCGTCGTAGAACAGCTCGGCCACTGGGATATCTCCTTGGTGTGCTGGTGTTGCGTCCCACCGTACGGCGGGGATGGCAGGGTCAGTTTTGAGTCTCGCGATATGAACACCGCGAGGGACGGGTTCAGGCCGAGCGGTCCAGGGCCCGCAGACTGCGGTCGGTGATGGACCGCGAGCCGCGCCCTATGGCGATCGTCCCGGACTGGACGAGCTCCTTGATACCGAACTGCTCCAGCATCTTGAGCATCGCCTCCAGCTTGTCGGCGCCGCCGGTGGCCTCGATGGTCACCGCCTCGGGCGAGACGTCGACGGTCTTGGCGCGGAACAGCTGGACGATCTCGACGATCTGGGAGCGCGTTTCGTTGTCGGCCCGCACCTTCACCAGAACGAGTTCGCGCTGGATCGCGGCGCTGGGCTCGAGTTCGACGATCTTCAGGACGTTGACCAGCTTGTTGAGCTGCTTCGTCACCTGCTCCAGCGGCAGGTCCTCGACATTGACCACGATGGTGATGCGGGAGATGTCGGGGTGTTCGGTGACACCGACGGCGAGCGAGTCGATGTTGAAACCGCGGCGGGAGAACAGCGCGGCGATCCGGGCGAGGATGCCGGGGGTGTTCTCGACCAGGACGGAGAGCGTGTGCTTGGTGGACATGGTGGCGGTCTCTCTCTGCTCTCTCAGTCGTCTTCGTTGTCGCCGAAGTCGGGACGGACGCCCCGGGCGGCCATGACCTCGTCGTTGGAGGTGCCGGCCGCGACCATCGGCCACACCTGGGCGTCCTCGTGGACGATGAAGTCGATGACGACCGGGCGGTCGTTGATCGAGTTGGCCTCCTCGATCGCCTTGTCCAGGTCCTCGGGGCGCTCGCAGCGGATGGCGTAACAGCCCATCGCCTCCGACAGCTTCACGAAGTCCGGGACGCGGGTGCCGGCGCTCGGCTCCTTGCCGGTGGCCCCCGGGCCGCTGTGCAGCACGGTGTTGGAGTAGCGCTGGTTGTAGAAGAGGGTCTGCCACTGGCGGACCATCCCGAGGGCGCCGTTGTTGATGATGGCGACCTTGATCGGGATGTTGTTGAGCGCACACGTGGTGAGCTCCTGGTTGGTCATCTGGAAGCAGCCGTCGCCGTCGATCGCCCAGACCGGGCGGTCCGGCATACCGGCCTTGGCGCCCATGGCCGCCGGGACCGCGTACCCCATCGTTCCGGCGCCGCCGGAGTTCAGCCAGGTGGCGGGGCGCTCGTAGTTGATGAAGTGGGCGGCCCACATCTGGTGCTGGCCGACGCCGGCCGCGAAGATCGTGTCGGCGGGGGCGAGCTCGCCGATGCGCTGGATGACCTGCTGCGGGGAGAGGCTGCCGTCGTCCGGCTGCTCGTAGCCGAGCGGGTAGGTCTCGCGCCACCGGTTCAGGTCGTTCCACCAGGCGGTGTAGTCGCCCGTGTGGCCCTCGGTGTGCTCGGCCTGGACCGCCTGGACCAGGTCGGCGATGACCTCGCGGGCGTCGCCCACGATCGGCACGTCGACCTCGCGGTTCTTGCCGATCTCGGCCGGGTCGATGTCCGCGTGGATGATCTTCGCGTACGGGGCGAAGCTGTCCAGCTTGCCGGTGACCCGGTCGTCGAAGCGGGTGCCGAGCGCGATCAGCAGGTCGGACTTCTGGAGCGCGGTGACGGCGGTGACCGCGCCGTGCATCCCGGGCATGCCCACGTGCAGCGGGTGGCTGTCGGGGAAGGCGCCGAGCGCCATCAGGGTGGTGGTGACGGGCGCTCCGGTCAGCTCCGCGAGGACCTTCAGCTCGGCGGTGGCGCCGGCCTTCAGGACGCCGCCGCCGACGTACAGCACCGGGCGCTTCGCCTGGACGATCAGCTTGGCGGCCTCGCGGATCTGCTTGGCGTGCGGCTTGGTCACCGGGCGGTAGCCCGGCAGGTCCATGTGCGGCGGCCAGGAGAAGGTGGTGCGCGCCTGGAGGGCGTCCTTGGCGATGTCGACCAGGACCGGGCCCGGGCGGCCGGTGGAGGCGATGTGGAAGGCCTCCGCGATGGTGCGCGGGATGTCCTCGGCCTTGGTGACCAGGAAGTTGTGCTTGGTGATCGGCATCGTGATGCCGACGATGTCCGCCTCCTGGAAGGCGTCGGTGCCGATCGCCTTGGAGGAGACCTGACCGGTGATCGCGACCAGCGGGACCGAGTCCATGTGGGCGTCGGCGATCGGGGTGACCAGGTTGGTGGCGCCGGGGCCGGAGGTCGCCATGCAGACGCCGACCTTGCCGGTGGCCTGCGCGTAGCCGGTGGCGGCGTGGCCGGCGCCCTGCTCGTGGCGGACCAGGACGTGGCGGACCCGGGTGGAGTCCATCATCGGGTCGTACGCCGGGAGGATGGCGCCGCCCGGAATGCCGAAGACGGTCTCGGCCCCGACTTCCTCGAGAGAGCGGATGAGGGACTGCGCGCCCGTGACGTGCTCAACGGGGGCGGAGTGGTGTCCGCCGTTACGGGCCCGCGGCTGCGGATGGTGGGCCCCGGTGGCCTGCTCGGTCATCGGCATTCTCTTCTCGAAGCTGAGGGTTTGTGCGGGGGTTTGGTCGAGATCGCTGTCGTGCGTCAGGGGTGCCAGTGCAACAAAAAACCCCTCGTGCCGTGAGGCAAGCGAGGGGAGCGCGTCGGGGTGTGGTCCACTGGGCCCGCGTGGGGGGCCCGGCTTCAGCCGACGCGCTTTCCAAGTACGAGAATTCGGGTGCGCATGGCATTGACCCTCCCCCCGGCGCCCCGGACGTGTCAAGTAGGTGGGACGGGTGTCTCACTATGTGAGTGGTTGACCCGGACGGAGGGCAGCGTCCGGCCGCTGAGCACGGGCAGCGCGGCCCCGCCCGGCACCGGGAACGTGCCCCGCACCAGTGCCCGGCGCAGCCGGTACTCGTCCAGCGGCCCGGAGAAGGCCATGCCCTGTCCGTGGGTGCATCCCATGGCCCGCAGCGCCATCACCTGTTCCGGTACGTCCACGCCCTCGGCGACGGACTGCATCCCGAGGTCGCAGGCGATCCGCAGCAGCCCGCTGGTGATCTTGTGCAGCCGGGCGGACTCGACCACGCCCTCGACCAGTCCCCTGTCCAGTTTCAGGACGTCGATGGGGAGGCGGCGCAGGGCGTTGATCGCCGCGTAGCCGCTGCCGAAGCCGTCCAGGGCGATCCGTACGCCCAGCCGGCGCAGGCTCACCAGACGGCGCTCCAGCTCGTCGAAGGAGATCCTCGGGTCGCTGTCGGACAGCTCGATCACCAGGGCGCCCGAGGGCAGTCCGTACCTGGTCAGCAGGGCTTCCACCGATCCGAGCGGCATCGACTTGTCGAGCAGGCGGCGGGCCGGGAGGCGGACCGCGACCGGGGTGTGGTGCCCGGCCGCGCGCCGCTCGGCGGCCTGCTCGACGGCCTCCTCCAGGAGCCATCGGCCGAGCTCGGCGGTGCGCTCGCTGTCGTCGGCGACCCGCAGGAATTCGGCCGGGGTGAACAGGATCCCCTGGGCCGATCTCCAGCGCGCCTGGGCGGCCACGGCGGCCACCCGCCCGGTGGTGAGGTTGACGACGGGCTGGTGCAGCAGCGCGAACTCGCCCTCGTGCAGCGCCGTGCGCAGCCGGGCGGCGATCTCGGTCTTGCGGACCACCTCGGCCTGCATCTGCGGCCCGTACATCTCGACGCGGTTCTTGCCGCCGGACTTGGCGCGGTACATCGCGAGGTCGGCGTTGCGCATCAGCTCGCGGGCGCTGACGTCGCGCTCGGCGAAGGCGACGCCGATGGAGGCGGCGACCCGCACCTCGTTGCCGTCGATCTGGTACGGCTGCGAGAGCGTCAGGCGCAGCCGGTCGGCGATCTCGTACACCTGGCGCTGGCGGGCCGCGCGGTCGCGGCCGCCGTCGCCGAGGATCAGGGCGGCGAACTCGTCGCCGCCGAGGCGGGCGGCGGTGTCACCGGCCCGGACCGAGTCCTGGAGGCGGCGGGCCGCCTGGATCAGCAGTTCGTCGCCGGCCTGGTGGCCGATGGTGTCGTTGACCTGCTTGAAGCCGTCGAGGTCGATGAAGAGCACCGCGGTGCCGGGGTCGGAGGCGCGGCGGCCGCTCAGGGCCTGGCGCACCCGCTCGGTGAACAGCGCGCGGTTGGGCAGGTCGGTGAGCGGGTCGTGCTCGGCGTTGTGCTGCAACTGGGCCTGGAGGCGCACCCGTTCGGTGACGTCCCGGCTGTTGAGGATGAGGCCGCCCTGGTGGCGGTTGATGGTGGACTCCACGTTCAGCCACTCGCCGGTGCCCGACTTGAAGCGGCACTCGATCCGGGTGGTCGGCTCCTCCAGCGGGGGCGCGGCCAGGAAGCGCCGCACCTCGTGCACCACCCGCCCCAGGTCCTCGGGGTGGATGAGGGAGGCCAGCTCGGAGCCGACCAGGTCCTCCGCGTCCCGTCCGTAGACCCCCGCGGCGGCGGGGCTCACATAGCGCAGTATGCCGGTGGGCGCGGCGATCATGATGACGTCGCTGGAGCCCTGCACCAGGGAGCGGAAGTGGTTCTCCTTCTGGGCCAGCTCGTGGGTCAGGGCGATGTTGTCCACCAGCATGATCGCCTGGCGCACCACGAGTGCCAGCACGACCGTGCACCCGGTGAAGACGACGACGCGGTCCACCCGGCGGCCCTCGATCACGTTGTACAGGATGCCCAGGGTGCACACCGCGGCCGCGAGGTACGGCGTGAGCGCTCCCAGGGAGCCGGCGATCGGGCGGCTCGCCGGGGGCGCGCCGGGCCGCCGGGGCGGCGGGGGCGGTGCGGGCATCCGGCCGGCGGCGATCCTGCGGGCTCCCCACGGCGCGTAGGCCAGCAGCAGCGAGGCGGCGAACCAGCCCGCGTCCAGGAGCCGGCCGGATTGGTAGTGCTGGTGCAGCAGCGGTGAGGTGTACAGCGTGTCGCACAGCACGGTCAGGGCGAGCGCGGCGATGGTCGTGTTGATCGCCGACCGGTTGGCGGAGGAGCGCCGGAAGTGCAGCGCGAGCACCATGCTCACCAGCACGATGTCGAGCAGTGGATAGGCGAGGCCCAGGGCGGCCCGCGCGACGCTGCCGCCCTCGAGGTGGGCGGTGCGCGCGAGGGCCAGGCTCCACGAGAGGGTCAGCAGCGAGCCGCCGATCAGCCAGGAGTCCAGCGCCAGGCAGACCCAGCCGGCCCGGGTGACCGGGCGCTTGGCCAGCACCAGGAGACCGACGATCGCGGGCGGCGCGAAGAGCAGGAAGAACGGGTCGGCCGCGGAGGGCGTGGGGACCGGGTGCTCCAGCACCACCTGGTACCACCCCCAGATTCCGTTGCCGCTCGCCGCCATGGCGGAGGAGAACGAGAACAGCAGCCACGCGGGCCGAAAGCGGCTCTCCCCCTCCCCGGCGCCTCCGCGCGCGTAGAGGAAGCAGGAGACCGAGGCCGTGAGCGCCGCGGCGCTCAACCCGAAGTCCCCCATCACCTCGGCGACTTCCGGGGATCCCCAGCCGAGCGCCGCCCCCGTCGCGTACCCCGCGCAGATCACCGCGAGGACGAGCTGGGAGACCAGGCCCGTCCCCTCGTCGGGGAGCGGCCGGTGGGGCAGCACCGCACCCGGGGCGCTCACCGGGCCCCTCCGGGCCGGGACGCGGTACGGACGCGGGGCCCGGGGCCGCTCGCCCGGCCCGGCGGGTGGGCCCTGGCGGCCGCCGGGCCGGCGGCCGGGGAGGGCGGGCGGGCCGCCCCGGCCGGAGGCCGGGGCCGGGCCGGCATCCTGGTGCGGGCCCGGCCCCGGACCCTGGGCCGGGTGCGGTGGCGCGGGAGTCCCGCTCGGGTGCCCCGGGGCAGCCGTCGGCGGCCCCGTCGCGTCGGATCGTTGGTCCATTGGCCGTGCATCGCCCGTCGCCCCCCTCGCTGTGACTTTCGCTCCCCCGCGCCTCGGACACGCGGCGCAGCCCCCGGTCGGGACGATACACCAGTCTCGTCACTCAGGGACATAGTTCCTCTACGCTCCGTGACCGCCAAGGGAGTTGGGGACACGGATCGCACGCGGACCACTGCGCAGAGTTGCCAATCGAAGGCGGGGCGGCCCTACGCGATCGTCATGACCACGTTGTCCAGCGGCTGCCCGGCCGCGTACTTGGTCAGCTGACGGGCGAGCAGTGACTTGGCCCGCGGCAGGAAAGCCGACGTGGAGCCCCCGACGTGCGGGCTGATGAGCACGTTCGGCGCATGCCACAGCGGGTGTCCGGCGGGCAGCGGCTCCGGATCGGTGACGTCCAGGGCGGCGTGGAGACGGCCCTTCCTCAGCTCCACGAGGAGCGCCCCGGTGTCCACGACGGGGCCGCGGGCGACGTTCACCAGCAGCGCTCCGTCCTTCATGCGGCCCAGGAAGTCTGCGTCCGCGAGGTGCTTCGTCTGCTCGGTGAGCGGTGTGGAGAGGACCACCACGTCGGCTTCCGGCAGGAGTGCGGGCAGTTCGGTGAGGGGATGCACGGGGCCGCGCGCAGTCGTGCGCCAGGAGCGCGCCACGCGCGCCACCCGGGCGCACTCGAAAGGCGCGAGCCGGTCCTCGATGGCCGCGCCGATCGATCCGTACCCCACGATCAGCACGGTCTTGTCGGCGAGGGCCGGATAGAACCCGGACCGCCACTCCTCCTTCTCCTGCCCCACGACGAACGAGGCAATCCCCCGCAGCGAGGCCAGGATCAGCGCGAGGGTGAGCTCGGCGGTGGACGCCTCGTGCACACCGCGCGCGTTGCACAGCCGCACGCCCGGGGCCAGCGCGCCGAGTCCGGGCTGCACGTGGTCGATGCCCGCCGACAGTGTCTGGACGACCCGTACGCCGGTCATCGCGGCGAGCGGCCGCACGGCGACGGGCGCGCCCTTCATGTACGGGACCACGTAGAAGGCGCAGTCGGCGGGGTCGGCGGGGTAGTCCGCGCCGCCGTCCCAGAAGCGGTAGGAGAGGCCGTCGGGAAGGCCCGGGATCTCGTCGGCCGGGAGGGGAAGCCACACGTCAGCAGTCATGCCCGGAGGCTATGTCAGGACCGGCGGGGGCCAGAGGTTAGTTTGGGGGGCACACCCAGGGCGGTACGTGAGGGGTACGGGGAGTTGGAGCGCAGGACTATCGGTGCGGCGGCCCTGGAGGTGGGCGCGATCGGCCTCGGCTGCATGCCCATGAGCTGGGGATACACCGCGTCGCAGCGGAGCGGGGAGCGCTCGCTGCGCGCCGTGCACGCGGCCCTGGACGCCGGGTCCTCGCTGCTCGACACCGCGGACATGTACGGGCCGTTCACCAACGAGCTGCTGGTGGGCCGGGCGCTGAAGGAGCGCCGGGGCGACGCCTTCGTCGCCACCAAGTGCGGGCTGCTGGTGGGCGGTGACGCGCATGTGGTGGCCAATGGCCGGCCCGGCTATGTGAAGCGGGCCTGCGACGCCTCGCTGCGGCGGCTCCAGACGGACGTCATCGACCTCTACCAGCTGCACCGCGCGGACCCCGAGGTCCCGGTCGAGGAGACCTGGGGCGCGATGGCGGAGCTGGTGTCGGCGGGCAAGGTCCGGGCCCTGGGGGTGTGCGCCACGGGCGCTCCGGTCGCCCGGCGGGCGGGCGCCCCCCATGAAGGGACGATCCGTCAACTGGAGCGGGTGCAGCAGGTCTTCCCGGTCAGCGCCGTCCAGGCCGAGCTGTCGGTGTGGGCGCGCGAGGCGCTGGACGCGCTGCTGCCGTGGTGCGCGGCGCGGGGCGTGGGCTTCCTGGCCGCGATGCCGCTCGGCAGCGGCTTCCTCTCCGGCACCCTCACCCCGGGCCAGGGCTTCGAGCCGGACGACGTCCGGGCCCGGCATCCCCGCTTCACCGCCGAGATGATGGCGGCCAACCAGCCCGTGGTGGCGGGGCTGCGCCGGGTCGCCGCCCGCCACGGGGAGGGGGTGACCCCGGCCCAGGTCGCCCTGGCCTGGCTGCTGGGGCAGGGCCCGCACGTGATCCCGGTGCCGGGCACCAAGCGCGAGGAGTGGGCCCGCGAGAACGCCGCCGCGGCGGAGCTGGTGCTGACGGCCCGGGACGAGGCGGAGATCGAACGGCTGCCGCCGGCACGCGGCTCCTGGGACTGAGGAGCGGGTCCCGGAAACGGGGCGCGGGCGGGGGTTCGGGGGGCGGCTCTGAGTACGGTAGGGGCCGCAGCCGCTCGAAAGGAAGCGAACCGTGCAACGTCCTGCTGTGACCGCCCTGTTGGCCGCCGCCGTGCTGGTGCTCGCGGCCGGGTGCTCGTCCGGGACCGCGCCGCGGCCCGACGGCGGCACCCACGCCTCGCCCGCCCCGGCCTCCCCCAGGACCTCCCCCTCGGCGTCGACCGCCGGCCTCCCGCCCGCGAAGGGCTCGGTCAAGGTCGTCAGAACCGTGGCCCAGGGCCTGAAGTCGCCCTGGGGCGTGGCCCCGCTGCCCGACGGCGGCCTGCTGGTCGCCTCGCGCGACGGCGGCACGGTCGGACGGGTCGGCCCGGACGGCAGGCAGACCGCGGTCGGCAGTGTGCCGGGCGTACAGCCCGGCGGCGAGGGCGGTCTTCTCGGCCTCGCCCTCTCCCCCGCGTTCGCCTCGGACCACCAGGTGTACGCGTACTTCACCACCGCGTCCGACAACCGCGTCGCCCGCATGATCTACGACGAGAAGCGCCCGCCGGGCGAGCAGCTGGGCGCGCCCGACACCATCCTGCGGGGCATCCCCAAGGGCACCATCCACAACGGCGGCCGGATCGCCTTCGGCCCGGACAAGATGCTGTACGTGGGCACGGGCGAGACGGGCGAGCGCGGCCTGGCGCAGGACAGGAAGTCGCTGGGCGGCAAGATCCTGCGGATGACGCCGGACGGACAGCCGGTGCACGGCAACCCCGAGGCCGACTCGGTGGTGTATTCGTACGGCCACCGCAATGTGCAGGGCCTCGCCTGGGACGGCGCGAACCGGCTGTGGGCCTCGGAGTTCGGCCAGGACACCTGGGACGAGCTCAATCTGATCGGACCGGGCGAGAACGACGGCTGGCCGGTGGTCGAGGGCAAGGGGGGCAGGCCGGGGTTCGTGGACCCGGTGGAGCAGTGGAGGACCGCGGAGGCCTCCCCGAGCGGGGTGGCGTACGCGGCGGGGTGCGTCTGGGTGGCGTCCCTGCGCGGCGAGCGGCTGTGGCGCGTCCCGCTGGACGGCACCAGGCCGCTGGCCGCGCCCCAGGCGTTCCTGACGTCCACGTACGGACGGCTGCGCACGGTGGTGGCGACGGGGCCGCACACCCTGCTCCTGGTGACCAGCCAGACCGACGGCCGGGGCACCCCGAAGCCGGGTGACGACAGGATCCTGGAGCTGGAGGTGACGTGACGCCGCGGCGGGGGCCGCGGCCCCCGCTCAGGCGGCGCTGCTGGTGAAGAGGTTCAGCCGGTGCGCCAGCGCCGCGGCCTCGCCCCGGCCCGAGACGCCCAGCTTGGCCAGGATGTTGGAGACGTGCACGCTCGCCGTCTTGGGCGAGATGTACAGCTCCTCGGCGATCTGGCGGTTGCTGTGCCCGGCGGCGACCAGACGCAGGACGTCCTGCTCCCGGCTGGTCAGGCCGAGGGCCCCGGCCGGGTCGTCGGCCTCCTCGGGGACGGCCGGCTGCTCCGGTTCGGTGAGCGGCAGCCGGGCCCGGCGGGCCAGCAGCTCCACCTCCTCCACCAGGGGCCGGGCCCGCAGCCGCAGCGCGGCGGCGTGCGACTGCCGCAGCAGCGTGGCGGCGGTGTCGCGCCGGTTGCCCTCGGCGAGCAGCGCCGCGGCCCAGCGGTGGCAGATCCGGGCGAGGTCGTACGGGCGCTCCAGCGGCTGGAGGGCGGCGGCCGCCGCCTCCCAGCGCGCCGCGTCGTCCCGGCCCTCGGCGCGGGCCAGATCGGCCTCGACGCACAGGGCGTACGCCTGGGCCAGCGGGCTCGGGGTGGGCATCGTCCGGGCCGCCGAGCGGATCAGGGCGAGCGCGTCGGCCCGGCCGTCCCCGGCGGCGGGCAGCCCGCGCAGATCGGCCTCGACGGCGGTGGCGGTGATCAGCAGCGGCCAGCCGTAGCGCTGGGTGCCGGGCGGGAAGCCGGCCTCGACGGCGCGGGCGAGACCGGCGCGCGCGTCGGTGAACCGGCCCTGCCCGGCGGCGACGGCGAGCTCGATCTGGGCCACGGGCAGCGCGTTCTGCGGGATGGAGTCGCGGACGCCGAAGAAGCCGACGGCCTCGGCGAGGCGCTCGGCGGCGCGGTCCAGCTCGCCGCGGGCGACGGCCAGTTGGGACAGACGCAGGGCGGCGGAGCCGCGGGGCTTGCCGCTCACACCGGCGCGCCGCACCCACTCGGCGCGCTCGGCGGCCTCGTCCCAGCGGCCGAGGCCGAGCAGGGCCTCGGCCTGGTTGGTCGCGGCCCAGCACTCGCTGTCGAGCAGGCCGAACCGGCGCGCGGCGCGTACGCCCTCGGCCGCGGTCCGCGCGGCCTCCTGGGAGCGGCCGACCGATTCGAGGCTGGAGGAGAGGTTGACATAGCCGCGGCTCGCCTCGCCGACCAGCCCGAGCTCCAGCGAGCGCTCGACGACCTGGCGCATCAGGGCGAGGCCGCCCTCGACGTCGCCCGCGTCGACCATCAGGCCGCCGAGGGTGAGCCGGGCGTTGAGCTCGGTCTCCTCCGCGTCGACCAACTGGGCGTACTCCACGGCCCGTTCGGCGGCGGCGAGCGACTCGGGGCCGGGGCGGTGCAGCATGCCCCAGCCCGCGGCGGTGGCCAGGACCGCCGCGTGCACGGCGGACGGCGGCAGCCCGCGCACCAGCTCCTGCGCGGTGGCGATCTCGTCCCAGCCGTCGCCGCGCCCGAGGCTCTGCACCAGCTTGGACAGCTCGGTCCAGAACCAGGCGGCCCGCAGCGGGTCGCCGTGGGGGGTCCCGGGCGGGGCGTCCGCCTCCTGGGCCTCGATGATCCGCAGCGCGCGCTTGGCGATCTTCATCGCGCGTTCGCGGTCCCCGCTGAAGCGGGCCGCGACGGCCGCCTCGGCGAGCAGGTCGAGGTAGCCGAGCGGGGTGGTGGCGGGGTCACAGGTGTCGCACGAGGGGTAGGCGCCGGCGTAGTCCAGCGGGCGCAGCTCGGCGCGGACGTCGGCGGGGACGGAGTCCCACAGCTCCATTCCCCGCTCCAGGAGGCGCAGTTGCTCGGAGTAGGCGTGCCGCTTGCGGGCCTCGACGGCGGCGCGCAGCACTACGGGCAGGGCCTTGGCGGCGTCGTGCGCGGAGTACCAGTAGGTGGCGAGGCGGGTGGCGTACTCGTCGGCGCGGACCAGCGCCGGAGCGGCCTCCAGGGCCTCGGCGTACCGGCGGTTGAGGCGGGAGCGCTCGCCGGGCAGCAGGTCGTCGCTGACGGCCTCGCGGACCAGCGAGTGCCGGAACCGGTAGCCGTCGCCGTCCTCGGTGGGCAGCACGATGTTGGCGCCGACGGCCGCCCGCAGCGCCGCGTCGAGGTCGTCCTCGGGGAGCCGGCAGACGGCGGCGAGCAGCGGGTGCTCCACGGTGGAGCCGCCCTCGGCGAGGATGCGGACGACCAGCTGGGCGTTCTCGGACAGCGTCTCCACCCGTACGAGCAGCAGGTCGCGCAGGGAGTCGCTGAGGCCGCCGGGGGCGCAGCCCGACTCGTGGCAGACGCTCAGCTCCTCCACGAAGAAGGCGTTGCCGTCGGAGCGGGCGAAGATGTCGTCGACCAGGGCCTGGTCGGGCTCGGCGGCGAGGATCCCGGCGAGCTGGCGGCGTACCTCGCCGCGGCTGAAGCGGGACAGCTCGATGCGCCGGACCGTGCGCAGCCGGTCGAGCTCGGCGAGCAGGGGGCGCAGCGGGTGGCGGCGGTGGATGTCGTCGGCGCGGTAGGTGGCGACGACGACGAGCCGGCCGCGCCGCAGGGTGCGCAGCAGGTAGGCGAGCAGATGGCGGGTGGAGGCGTCCGCCCAGTGCAGGTCCTCCAGGACCAGGACGACCGTGCGGTCGGCGGCGGTCCGCTCCAGCAGCCGTACGGTGAGCTCGAAGAGGCGGGCGGTGCCGTCCTCGCCGCTCTCCCGGCTGGCCTCGCCGAGTTCGGGCAGCAGCCGGGCCAGCTCCTCCTCCTGGCCCTCGGCGGCCGCGGCGAGCTCCTCGGGCAGCCGGCGGCGCAGGGTGCGCAGGGCGGTGGAGAAGGGGGCGAACGGCAGTCCGTCGGCGCCGATCTCGACGCAGCCGCCGACGGCGACCACCGCGCCGGCGTCGCAGGCGGCGTTGGTGAACTCCTCGATGAGCCGGGTCTTGCCGACTCCGGCCTCACCGCCCACCAGCAACGCCTGCGGCTCGCCCGCGGTGGCGCGGGCGAGCGCTTCGGTCAGGACGGTCAGTTCACCGGCACGGCCGACGAACACGGGGCTGAAGGACCTGGTCTCCACAGGGCCGAGCATCGCACAGCCGTACGGTGTCGCGGCACCCGTGGGGACGATCAAGGTCATCGCGTTTCCCGCGCGGCGTTCAGGCGGCGTGCGCGAAACGGTCGCGCAGGTCGCGCAGGTGGCTCACCGGCCCCTCGGCTTCGTGCTCCGTGTGCCGCCGGCCGCGGCGGGCGAGGCGGGCCTGGCGGACCAGCCGCTGGGCGGCGGCCTCGCGGAGCAGCTCGGCCTCGTTCACCTTGTGCATCCGGTACTCGAACATCTTCGGCTCCCTGGTGCCCCCGGAGGGGCTTGAGTTGGTGGTCCGTCGCTTCTTGCGATGCCCCTACTCTCGTCTCCCAGGGGGCTCCGGGACATCGGGAGAGTGACCCATCCCCAGGAGTGCGGGGCCTTAGACGCGCGGCGGGCGGCGGGGCCCAAAATCCGCGTCTAAGGCAGCGGTCCTAGGCGGGCGGTGGATGTCCGGTGGCTGACCTGAGGGGCGCACCGGTGGAAGAGTGGGCCGCACCCGGCGACCCCAGGAGCAGACATGACCCAGCCGTCCCCGCACCTTCCCTACGGCACCCCCGACACGCCCCGGATCGCGGTGCGGGGGGAAGCCGTGCTCGATGTCGACCCGGAGATCGCCGGGCTCTCGGTGACGGTCACCGCGCGCGGCACCGACCGGCGCACCGCCCTGGAGGACCTCACCCGCCGCAACGCGGCCGTCCTCGACCTGGTGAAGTCGTACGGGGAGGCGGTGGAGCAGCTGGAGACCGGCTCGTTCTCGGTCGGCCCCGAACTGGGCAGGCACGGCCGGGGCGAGCGGGTGCGCGCGTACCGCGGGCAGGTGCGGGTGACGGTGGAGCTCGGTGACTTCACGGCGCTCGGTGAACTGGCCGCCCGGCTGGCCGCGTTGGAGCTGACGCAGGTCTCCGGCCCCTGGTGGTCCCTGCGCCCGGCCTCCCCGGCGTACGGCAGGGCCCGTCGCCGGGCCGTCGAGCAGGCGGTGGAACGGGCCCGCGAGTACGCGGCGGCGCTCGGCAGCGAGCTGGTGGCGCTGCTCGAACTCGCCGACGAGGACGCCGAGGAGGTACGGCCGTACGGCGGGGGCGCGCCCGGGATGATGCGTGCCTCGGGGTACGGCGGCGGCGACCCGGAGAGCGTCCCCGAGCTGGATCTGGCGCCTCAGCGCCAGACCGTGACCGCCACCGTGCTGGCCCGCTTCACGATGGCGCCCCCGGCGCTCTGAGCCTTCAGGAGCCGGTCGAGGGCAGCGTGGCGAACAGGTCGAGGTACATGCCGACGGAGAGCAGCAGACCGATCGCGCCGAGGACGAGACCGCCGAGCGCGACCGCCCGTACCCACACCGGGCGCGGGTGGGCCTCGGGGGCGCCGAACGCCGGGCGGGCCAGGACGAAGGCGCCGACCAGCAGGGCGAGCAGCGCGAAGCCGCCGTTGACGGCGGCGGTGGTGTGCCAGGAGTCGCCGTAGATCTCGTGGATCTGCGCGGAGGCCGAGCCGCCCTGCGCGGTCTTGATCTGGCCGAGCAGGGTCTCGCGCTCGGAGAGGACCTTGCCCGTCCAGGTGCCGGTCAGCGAGACGAGGCCGAGCGCCGCGGAGACGACGGCGGCGGCGCCCGCCCCGATGCCGGTGGAGGCGGACGCGGTGGGCACCGCCCCGTCGCCGGACTCACCGCCGGTTTCGTCTTCGTTCTCGTCTTCGGCCTCGGCCTCGGCGTGCGCGTCCGGGGCCTCGGGGGCCTTCACGAGGGTGCCGGCGGTGGTGGTCCCGGGCTGTGCGGCAGCCGTCGTCCCGGCGTCGGCCTGGTCGTCGGTGCTGGTGGTGGAGGGGGTGGCAGTCATGGCGGCGACGGTAGGCGGCCTTTCTGAGAGGCGTCTTAACACCGGGCCCCGGCCGCCGGCACCGATGGCTCAGGCCGTGGCGCGCGCCCGCCACTCGGGGGCCAGGAGGGACCACACCTCGGTGTCCTGGCGCTCGCCCCGGTAGGGGTAGCTCTCCCGCAGCACCCCGTCCCGTGTCATCCCCAGCCGCTTGGCCACGTTGACGCTGGCGGTGTTGCCGGAGGCGGCCAGCCACTCCACGCGGTGGATCCCGCGCTCGTGGACGGCCCAGTCGATCAGCACCCGGACCGCGCGGGTGACCAGTCCGCGCCCGACCGCCGCCTCCTCCAGCCAGCAGCCGGCCTCGGCGGTGCCGAGCCGGGCGTCGAACGTACGGAAGAGGACGCCGCCGACGAGCGTCCCGTCGGACCAGATGCCGTAGAGGCGTCCGGTGTCGGCCGCCGCCTTGTCCGCGTACGACTGGAGGAAGGCCCGCGCCCCGTCGAGGTCTTTGCTCACCTCGGCGAGCATGATGAACCGTCCGATGAAGTCACGTCCCCGGTCGATGTGCGCGAGGTACTCCTCGGCGTGGTACGGCTCCAGTGGCCGCAGCTCGGCGCCGTCGTCCCCCAGCGATATCGCGAACATCCCGCTCCTTCACGTGTGTGGCGCCGCCCGCGCCTGCTACGGCCGGCCGGCGAGTGCGTCGGCCCGCTCGGGCGCGGGCCGCGTCGAAATCGTCGCACGGCGGCACTCGGGCGGCTCGATGCTGATCCGGGGAAGCCGCCGGTCCAGCCAGCCGGGCAGCCACCAGTTGGCGCCGCCGAGCAGATGCATCAGGGCGGGCACCAGCAGGGTGCGCAGGACGAACGCGTCGAGGGCGACGGCCGCGGCGAGGGCGATGCCGAACATGGCGATCACCCGGTCGCCGCTGAGCACGAAGGCCAGGAAGACCGAAATCATGATCACGGCGGCCGAGTTGATCACCCGGCCGGTCTCGGCGAGACCGACCCGGACCGCCCGCCGGTTGTCACCGGTCTCCCGCCACTCCTCGTACATCCGGCTGACCAGGAACACCTGGTAGTCCATGGAGAGCCCGAAGAGCACCGAGACCATGATCACGGGCAGGAAGGGCTCGATCGGGCCGGGCCGTCCCAGGCCCAGGAGTTCGCTCCCCCACCCCCACTGGAAGACGGCGACGACGATCCCGAACGCGGAGGCGACCGCCATCACGTTCATCACGGCGGCCTTGAGCGGTATGCCCAGGGAGCGGAAGGCGAGGAGCAGCAGGACGCAGCCGAGGGTGATCACCACGCCGACGAAGAGCGGCAGCTTCCCGACGATCACCTCGGCGAAGTCGTCGTAGCTCGCGGTCACCCCGCCCACGCGGACGTCGAGCGAGGTGCCCCGCTCCGCGGCCGGCAGCACCTTCTCGCGCAGCCGGTCGACGAGGGCGCTGGTCTGCTGGGACTGCGGCGCCGATGCGGGCACCACGGTCAGCACGGCCGTGTCCCCGCCGGCGTTGTACGTCACCGGGCCCACCGAGGCGACGCCCTGGGCGCCCCGCAGCACGCCGGGCAGCCGCTCCATGGCGAGCCGGTCGTCGGCGCCGTCGAGCTTCGCGGCGAGGGTGAGCGGCCCGTTGACGCCGGGGCCGAACCCGTCGGCGAGCAGGTCGTAGGCGGTACGGGTGGTGGACCCGGCGGGGTTGTTGCCCTGGTCGGAGGTGCCCAGACGGAGCGAGAGCGTGGGCAGGGCGAGCAGCAGCATCACCGCGGCGGCGACCGCGCCCAGCAGCTTGGGGCGGCGCTCGACGACCGCGGACCAGCGGGCCGCGAACCCGGTGGGCAGCTCCGGCCGGGGCCCGTGCTCGGCGAGCCTGCGGCGCTCGCGGCGGCCGAGCGCCCGCGTCCCGATCAGGGAGAGCAGCGCGGGCAGCAGCGTCACGGACGCGGCGACGGTGAGCACGACGGTCAGCGAGGCGGCGACGGCGACCCCGTTGAGGAAGCCGAGGCGCAGCACGAGCATGCCGAGCAGGGCGATGCAGACGGTCGCCCCGGCGAAGACCACGGCCCGCCCGGTGGTCGCCACGGCCCGGATCGCGGCCTCGTCGGCGCTGAGCCCCTGGCGCAGGCCCCGGCGGTGGCGGGTGACGATGAACAGGGCGTAGTCGATGCCGACGCCGAGCCCGATGAGCAGGCCGAGCATGGGCGCGAAGTCGGCCACGGCCATGGCGTGGCCGAGCAGCCCGATGCCCGCGTAGGCGGTGCCGACGGAGACCGCGGCAGTGACGAGGGGCAGGACGCTGGCGGCGAGCGAGCCGAAGGCCAGGAAGAGGACGACGGCCGCGACGGCCACGCCGACGAGCTCGCTCAGGTGCGCGGAGCCGGACTCGGTGCGGGCGGCTGCGCTGCCGCCGGCCGCGACCAGCAGCTGGTCGGTGGAGGCGGCTCGGGCGGTGTCGACGACGGCCCGCGCCTGGGCCTCGGGGAGCGCGTCGGCGGTGTGTCCGAAGGTGACCAGGGCGTACGCGGTGCGCCCGTCGGCGCTGATCTGCGCGCCGCCGTCGCGTCCGTACGGGCCGGAGACGGAGGCCACGCCGGGGAGTTCGGCGAGCGCGCCGAGGGCCTGGGACATGCGCTGCTGGACGTCGGGGGCGCGCACCGAGCCGGCGGCGGTGTGCCAGACGACCGTGCCGGTGTCGCCGCCGCGGCCGCCGTGGAACCCGGCGTCGAGCAGGGCGGTGGCGCGGCCGGACTCGGTGCCGGGGACTTCGTAGTCGTTGGAGTACGCGGTGCCGGCGACGGCCGTGGCGGTGGTGGCGCCACCGAGGGCGAGGAGCCAGAGCAGGACGGCGAGGAGGCGGTGGCGGACACACCACCGGGCTATGGCTGCCAACGCGTGTGCTCCCTGGATGCTTCGTGGATCTTCGCCCGGGGAGCCGGTCCGACTGCCTGTGCGCGGAGCCACTCTGGCAGCGAATAGTGATCGTTTGCCCGTTTCGTGGGCTTACTCACAGGGATAGGAGGGATTACGCGCACGGGACACCGGGCGCGGGGCGCGGACAGCGGCGGCGCCCGGGGCCTTCTCCGCGCGCTACTTGCGGCGGGTGCAGGTGACGAGCAGGTCGTCCGCCCCGTCGCCCCGGAAGGCGAGGGTCAGGACGCCCTTGCGGTACCCGGCCTCGACGGCGGTGCCGATGCTCGACCAGCCGCCGGAGAGCGTGAAGAGCTCGGAGAACGACTTGGAGACCTTCTCCGGCATGCTCGTCAGGGTGAACGCCTCCTGCTCCTCGGACTCCGCGTCCCCGGTGGGCGCGTCGGTGCTCACCGAGAGGACGGCGCCGTCGAGCATCCACTGACCGGACATTCCACCCCATTGGGTGACAGACCAGTGCCCTTCGGGATTGACCGTGAGGACGCCCTGGTGGCTCCGGTTCGAGCGGTAGGCCCACTCGCCCTTCACGAACGCCTTCAGCGCCTGTTTGCGCGGCCCCTCCGCCGCTCCCGCGCCGGTGCAGGCCGCCACGGCGCTGGCCGCCGTCCCCAGCGCCAGATACCGCAGCGCCGTACGCCGTCCCAGCACTCTTACCGCTTCTCGCCCGTCCACGCTCGGCACCCTATAGACGATCCGGAGCGAGGTCACCCGGCGGGAGGGTTTGGTTCCACGCCGCCGCGGAACATGCCTCGGCCCCCGTACCGACGTGGATGACGTGGATACGGGGGCCGGGCCGGTCACGTCCGGCGGACGCGGGAGGCGAAACCAGGAGTTCAGCGCTCAGCGCCCGGTGCTCAGCCCTCGACGCCCAGCTTCTCCAGGATGAGCTCCTTGACGCGGGCCGCGTCCGCCTGGCCGCGCGTGGTCTTCATGACCGCGCCGACGAGCGCGCCGACGGCCTGCACCTTGCCGCCGCGGATCTTGTCCGCGATGGCCGCGTTGCCCGCGATGGCCTCGTCCACGGCCGCGCCGAGCGCGCCCTCGTCCGAGACGACCTTCAGGCCGCGCTTCTCGACGACCGTGTCCGGGTCGCCCTCGCCCGCGAGGACGCCCTCGATGACCTGGCGCGCCAGCTTGTCGTTGAGGTCGCCGGAGGCCACCAGCGCCGCCACCCGGGCCACCTGGGCCGGGGTCACGGGCAGCTCGTCCAGGGCGACGCCCTGCTCGTTGGCGTTACGGGCCAGCTCGCCCATCCACCACTTGCGGGCCGCCGCGGCGTCCGCGCCCTCCTCGATCGTGGCGACGATCGGGTCGACCGCGCCCGCGTTGAGGATGGACTGCATGTCGTGCTCGGTGACGCCCCACTCCTCGCGCAGCCGGTTGCGCCGCACGCGCGGCAGCTCGGGCAGCCCCTTGCGCAGCTCCTCGACCCACTCGCGGGCCGGGGCGACGGGCACGAGGTCCGGCTCCGGGAAGTACCGGTAGTCCTCGGCGTTGTCCTTGATGCGGCCCGAGGTGGTGGAGCCGTCGTCCTCGTGGAAGTGACGGGTCTCCTGCACGATGGTGCCGCCGGAGGACAGCACCGCGGCGTGGCGCTGGATCTCGAAGCGCGCCGCCCGCTCCACGGAGCGCAGCGAGTTGACGTTCTTGGTCTCCGAGCGGGTGCCGAACGTCTCGACGCCGTGCGGGCGCAGCGACAGGTTCACGTCGCAGCGCATCTGGCCCTTGTCCATCCGGGCCTCGGAGACGCCGAGCGCCCTGATGAGCTCGCGCAGCTCGGCGACGTACGCCTTGGCGACCTCGGGGGCCCGCTCGCCCGCGCCCTCGATCGGCTTGGTGACGATCTCGATGAGCGGGATGCCGGCCCGGTTGTAGTCGAGCAGCGAGTGCGAGGCGCCGTGGATGCGGCCGGTGGCACCGCCGACGTGGGTCGACTTGCCGGTGTCCTCCTCCATGTGGGCGCGCTCGATCTCCACGCGGAAGATCTCGCCGTCCTCCAGCTGGACGTCCAGATAGCCGTTGAAGGCGATCGGCTCGTCGTACTGCGAGGTCTGGAAGTTCTTCGGCATGTCCGGATAGAAGTAGTTCTTCCGGGCGAAACGGCACCACTCGGCGATCTCGCAGTGGAGCGCGAGGCCGATCTTGACGGCCGACTCGACGCCGATCGCGTTGACGACCGGGAGCGAGCCGGGCAGGCCGAGGCAGGTGGGGCAGGTCTGCGAGTTGGGCTCGGCGCCCAGCTCGGTAGAACAGCCGCAGAACATCTTGGTCTTCGTACCGAGCTCGACATGGACCTCCAGGCCCATGACGGGGTCGTACGACGCGAGGGCGTCCTCGTACGAGACCAGATCAGTGACGGTCACGGTGAAACAATCCCTCTCAGCCCAGCAGGACGTCGTCGTCACCCATGCGCTTGAGCTCGCGCAGCAGGATGGCGACGCCGGTGGCGATGGCGGCGGCGGAGACGACGGCGTCGAGCAGCTGGAGCTTGTCCTGCTCCGTGCGGGCCTTCCTGGCCTGCTTGAGCACACTGATCGCGCCGAAGGCGGTGGTGCCGATGGACAGGTACGTGCCGGCCTTGGACTTCTTGAATCCCTTGGCCTTGGTCAGTGCACTCACAGCGACGGAGCCTCCTCGAGCAGCGGGTGGCCCCACTTTTCCACGAAGGCGGCCTCGACGGCGGCACCCACCTTGTACAGGCGGTCGTCCTTCAGGGCGGGGGCGATGATCTGCAGCCCGACCGGCAGGCCGTCCTCCGGCGCGAGGCCGCAGGGCAGCGACATGGCGGCGTTGCCCGCCATGTTGGTCGGGATCGTGCACAGGTCGGCGAGGTACATCGCCATCGGGTCGTCGGCGCGCTCGCCGATCGGGAAGGCGGTGGTGGGCGTGGTCGGCGAGACGATCACGTCGACCTGCTCGAAGGCCTTCTCGAAGTCGCGCGTGATGAGCGTGCGGACCTTCTGGGCGCTGCCGTAGTACGCGTCGTAGTAGCCGGAGCTCAGCGCGTACGTACCGAGGATGATGCGGCGCTTGACCTCGTCGCCGAAGCCCGCCTCGCGGGTGAGCGCGGTGACGTCCTCGGCCGACCTGGTGCCGTCGTCGCCGACCCGCAGGCCGTAGCGCATGGCGTCGAAGCGGGCCAGGTTGGAGGAGCACTCGCTCGGGGCGATCAGGTAGTACGCGGAGAGCGCCAGGTCGAACGAGGGGCAGTCCAGCTCGACGATCTCGGCGCCGAGCGACTTCAGCAGCTCGACCGACTCGTTGAAGCGCTGGACGACGCCGGCCTGGTAGCCGTCGCCGGAGAACTGCTTGACGACGCCGACGCGCATCCCGGCCACCGAGCCGTTGCGCGCGGCCTCGACGACCGGCGGGACCGGCGCGTCGATGGAGGTCGAGTCGAGCGGGTCGTGCCCGGCGATGACCTCGTGCAGCAGCGCCGCGTCCAGGACCGTACGGGCGCAGGGGCCGCCCTGGTCGAGGGAGGACGAGAAGGCGACCATGCCGTAGCGGGAGACCGCGCCGTAGGTCGGCTTGACACCGACGGTGCCGGTGACGGCGGCGGGCTGGCGGATCGAACCGCCGGTGTCCGTGCCGATGGCGAGCGGGGCCTCGTAGGCGGCGAGGGCCGCGGAGGAACCGCCGCCGGAGCCGCCGGGGATCCGGGTCAGGTCCCAGGGGTTGCCCGTCGGCCCGTAGGCGCTGTTCTCCGTCGACGACCCCATGGCGAACTCGTCCATGTTGGTCTTGCCGAGGATGACGACGTCGGCGGCCTTGAGGCGCTTGGTGAGCGTCGCGTCGTACGGCGGGATCCAGCCTTCGAGGATCTTGGAGCCGACCGTGGTCGGGATGCCCTCGGTGGTGAAGATGTCCTTCAGGGCGAGGGGCACACCGGCCAGCGGGCCGAGCTTCTCGCCCCGCGCGCGCTTGTCGTCGACGGCGCGGGCCTGCGCGAGCGCCCCCTCGCGGTCGACGTGCAGGAAGGCGTGCACCTTCTCGTCGACGGCCTCGATCCGGGCCAGGTGGGCCTCGGTGACCTCGACGGCCGTGAGTTCGCCGGACGCGATGCGCGCGGCGATCTCGGCGGCGGTGAGCTTGATGATGTCCGTCATGTGATTAGTCCTCCCCCAGGATCTGCGGCACCTTGAAACGCTGCTGCTCCTGGGCCGGGGCGCCGGAGAGCGCCTGCGCGGGGGTGAGCGACGGACGGACCTCGTCCGCGCGCATGACATTGGTCAGCGGCAGCGGGTGGGAGGTCGGGGGCACGTCTTGGTCGGCGACCTCGGAGACGCGGGCGACCGCGCCGATGATGTCGTCGAGCTGTCCGGCGAAGTGGTCGAGCTCTTCGCCCTTCAGCTCCAGACGCGCCAGCCGGGCGAGGTGGGCGACCTCCTCGCGCGTAATGCCAGGCATGCAGCGATCCTCAGGGTGAGTACGGGTGGTGTGGGGCCGGGGCCGGTGGTCCCGCGCCCGCCGTCCGCCCGGGGGCGGGTCGCGCGGCGTCCGGTACGAGCGATCGCAGGGCGCCGGAGCGTCCTCGTGACAGGGCCACGTGGACGGTTCGGCGACGCGGCGAGCGTGCGTGCCGGTCGCCGCGCGCCGGACAGGCACGGGACCACCGGCCCCAATCCTATGGGGCCGGGTCGCCACTCGACTAAACGGTTTGTCCCGGGGGGCCCTGACCGGGTGCGGGGACGGCGCGGTTCCAGTGGGGGGCCGGGGTCCGGCGGGGCGGCCGGCCCGGGGGCCGGTGCCCGGCCGGGGCGTCCGACCTGGCCCGGGGTACGGCAAGGCGGGGCGGGGAGGCGCTCCTCGCCGGGTGGCTCCCGGACAGTCCGGCCCACCGGGGCAGCCGCCCGGGGGCGGGGCAGCCGGGGGGGCGGGTCGGCCGGGGGGGCCGGGGGGGCCGGGGCTACTCGCCGGGTGGTTCCCGGACGGTCCGGCCCACCGGGACAGTCGCCCGGGGGCGGGGCGGTCGGCCGGGGGCGGGGCAGCCGCCCGGAGCCGGGACAGTCGCCCGGAGGGCGGGGCGCCCGGGGGCGGGGCGGTCGCCCGGGGCCGGGGCTCCTCGCCGGGTGGTTCCCGGACGGTCCGGCCCACCGGGGCGGGGCGGCCGGAGCCGTGGTGTCCGGTGTTACCGCCGCGGGGGCACGGCGGCGCCTGGCGTGCGGCCGGCGCCGGGGAGTGTCACTGGACCGGGGTGCCCGACGGCTCCTCGGCCGCGGCGGCGATCCTGGCGGCCGCCGCCGCTTCCAGGTCGGCGGGGCGCTGCCAGCCGTTGGAGCCCCGGGCGAGCAGCCAGGCGGTGGCCTCGGCGGGCGGCATCGCGGCGGCGACCAGCCAGCCCTGGACGGCGTCGCACCCGAGGTCGCGCAGCCGCTCCCAGGTCTCGTCGTCCTCGACGCCCTCGGCGACGACGAGCAGGCCGAGGGAGTGGGCGAGGTCGAGGGTGCAGCGGACGATCTCGGCGTCCTCGTTGTCGATCGCGAGCCGGGCCACGAAGGAACGGTCGATCTTGAGTTCGCTGACCGGCAGCCGGCGCAGGTGCACCAGCGACGAGTACCCCGTGCCGAAGTCGTCGAGCGACATCTTCACGCCGTGCCCGGTGAGCCCCGCCAGGGTGTCGGCGGCGCGCTGCGGGTCCTCCAGCAGGACGTGCTCGGTTATCTCCAGCTGGAGGGCGCCCGCGGGGACGCCGTGCCGGGCCAGCCGGGCCGCGACCGCTCCGGCGAAGCCCGGGGTGTGGACGTCGCGCGGCGACACGTTCACGGCGACCGGGACCGTGAGCCCCTGGGCCCGCCACCGGGCGACCTGGGCGAGCGCCGTCTCCAGGACGTACTCGGTGAGGTGCGGCATCAGCCCCGAGGACTCCGCGATGGCGATGAACTCGTCCGGAGGGACCCGGCCGCGCTCCGGGTGCACCCAGCGCACCAGGGCCTCCAGCCCGGCCACCTGGCCGTCGAAGCGGACCTTGGGCTGGTAGTGGAGCTCCACGTCGCCCGCGTCGAGCGCCCGCCGCAGATCGCCCAGCAGGCCGAGCCGGTCGGGGGTGTTGGAGTCCCGCTTGGACTCGTACACCTCCACGCCCGTACGGTCCCGCTTGGCCTGGTACATCGCCACGTCGGCCCGGCGCAGCAGCCCCTCGGCGTCCAGGGCGTGGTCGGGGTAGACCGCGACGCCCGCGCTGGCCTCCAGGACCAGGGTGAGCCCGTCGAGGTCGAGCGGCGAGGAGAGTTCGGCGACCAGGCCGCGGGCTATGCGCATGGTGCTGGTGGCGGAGTCGGCCACGGGCAGCAGCACGGCGAACTCGTCGCCGCCGAGCCGGGCCGCCTCGGCGCCGCGCGGCAGGGCGAGCCGCAGCCGCTCGGCTATCTGCAGGAGCAGCCGGTCGCCGGCGAGGTGCCCGAGGGTGTCGTTGACCGAGCGGAAGCGGTCCATGTCGATCAGGACGAGCGCGGCCCGGTTGCCGGGGCCCTCGGCCTCCTCCAGGGCGGCCCAGGTGCGCTCCAGGAGCCAGAGGCGGTTGGGCAGGCCGGTGAGCGGGTCGCGCAGCTGCTCCTCGGCGCGGGCGCGGGCGATCCACAGGGTGGAGTCGAGGGCGATCAGCGGCACCGCGAACAGCGGCAGCAGGATCGGCAGGGCCATCGCGACCACGCAGATCAGCGGGGCGATGCCCAGCAGGGCGACGGCGACGAGGCCCTGGCGCAGCAGGGCGGTCCGGGCGACCGTGGGCAGGCCGCCGCCGCGGGGCGCCAGCGCGTACCAGAGGAGTATCCGGGTGACCGCCAGGTATGTCGCGGCGGCCAGGGCGACCACGGGGGCCGAGGAGACCGTCCACTCGGTGGGCCACCAGGGTGAACGGACGCTGGGGTGGTGGCCGAAGAGGGCGAGCACGAGCGCCGCGGCGCCGATGCCGAGGACGTCGACCGCGCCGTGCAGCACGCCCTGGCGCCAGCGGTGCCGGCGGGCGGCGCCGACCAGCACCACGACCGCCATGGAGACGAGCCCGGCGGGCACCCAGCCGTACAGCAGCAGCACGGCCAGGGTGAGGGCGGCGCCGGAGCCGGTGCCGCCCCACCAGCGGTCGCGCCCGAGCGCGACCAGGTGGCCCACGATGATGCCGGTGAGCACGGCCAGCGCCCAGCCCCGGGTGGAGCCGGGGAACAGGGCGTCGCCCGTGTCGAGGGCCCGGTAGAACCCCAGGGCCAGGGCGAGGGCGGCGGTCCCGAGGACGCCGGCGGTCAGCCTGGAGGAGAAGCCCGCGAACCCGCGCAGCCGTACGGCCGGGGCGGCGCTCTCGGTCGGTTTCATTCCCGTCCCTCTCACAGCCGGCGGTGCCGATGCCACGCGATGGCCCCTTTGTCATGCCACCACGACCCAGAGAGCTCCCCCGAGCTCCCGTTTCAGCCGTGCACGACTGGCGCTCATCACAACAGTAGGCCGCGGAGGGCTCCCACGGGCAGCGGTCTCCATCTCTTGCCCGAATGCGAACTGACCACCAAGAGCCGTCTGCTATGAGCCGAACGGGTGATGGCGGGCCGCCCGGGAGGAGCCCTCCACTCCTGTTATTCCCCTTCCTGTGCGCTCGGCACAGCCGCTTCGCGAGCAGCCTCGGGACCCTGTTCCAGCAGCACAGCGAACCCGTCCTCGTCGAGAACCGGAACCTTCAGCTGCATCGCCTTGTCGTACTTCGAACCAGGGCTGTCGCCGACGACGACGAAGGACGTCTTCTTGGAAACGGAACCGGTGACCTTCGCTCCACGGCTCTGGAGCGCTTCTTTCGCGCCATCTCTGGTGTGGTGGGCCAGGGTTCCGGTCACGACCACCGTGAGCCCCTCCAGGGGACGCGGTCCCTCGTCCTCGCCGGAGCGCTCGTCCTCCATCCGGACGCCCGCGGCCTTCCACTTGCGCAGGATCTCGCGGTGCCAGTCCTCCTCGAACCACTGCTTGAGCGAGGCCGCGATGATCCCGCCGACGCCCTCGACCGCCGCCAGCTCCTCCTGGGTGGCCTGTTCGATGCGCTCGATGGAGCGGAACTCGCGCGCCAGCGCCTCGGCGGCGACCGGGCCGACGTGACGGATCGACAGACCGGTGAGGAACCGGGCCAGCGGGCGCTCCTTGGCGGCCGCGATGTTCTCCAGCATGGAGACCGCGTTCTTGCGCGGCTCGCCGTTCATGTTGGCGAAGACCAGGGCGGTCTTCTCCTCGCCGGTCTTGGGGTCGCGCTTGGGCAGCCCGCTGTCCTGGTCCAGGACGTACGCCCGGATGGGGAGCAGCCGCTCCATCGTCAGGTCGAAGAGGTCTCCCTCGTCGAGCAGCGGCGGCTCGGCCGGCTCCAGCGGCTTGGTGAGGGCCGTGGCGGCGACGTAGCCGAAGTTCTCGATGTCCAGGCTCTTGCGGCCCGCCAGGTAGAAGAGGCGCTCGCGCAACTGGGCGGGGCACGACCGCGCGTTGGGGCAGCGCAGATCGATGTCGCCCTCCTTCATGGGGCGCAGCGCGGTGCCGCACTCGGGGCACTCGGCGGGCATCACGAACTCCCGCTCGGTGCCGTCCCGCAGGTCCGTGACGGGGCCCAGGATCTCCGGGATGACGTCACCGGCCTTGCGCAGCACCACGGTGTCCCCGATGAGGACGCCCTTGGCCTTGACCACCTCCTGGTTGTGCAGGGTGGCGAACTCGACCTCGGAGCCCGCCACGGTCACCGGCTCCACCTGCGCGTACGGCGTGACGCGGCCGGTGCGGCCGACGCCGACGCGGATGTTGACGAGCTTGGTGTTGACCTCCTCCGGCGCGTACTTCCAGGCGATCGCCCAGCGCGGGGCGCGCGCGGTGGAGCCGAGGCGGCCCTGGAGGGGGATCTCGTCGAGCTTGACGACGACGCCGTCGATCTCGTGCTCCACCGAGTGGCGGTTCTCTCCGAAGTACGCGATGAAGTCCCGCACCTCGTCCATGGAGGCGACCACCTTGTTGTGCTGGGCGGTGGGCAGGCCCCACTCGCGCAGCAGCTCGTACGCCTGCGAGAGGCGGTCGATGGTGAAGCCCTCGCGCGCGCCGATGCCGTGCACCACCATGTGGAGCGGACGGGTGGCGGTGACCTTGGGGTCCTTCTGGCGCAGGGAACCGGCCGCCGCGTTGCGCGGGTTGGCGAACGGCTTGTCGCCCGCCTCGACCAGTCGGGCGTTCAGCCCCTCGAACGCCTCCATCGGGAAGTAGACCTCGCCCCGGATCTCCACCAGGTCGGGGACGCGGTCGCCCTTGAGGCGGTCGGGGATGTCCTCGATGGTGCGGACGTTGGGCGTGATGTCCTCGCCGGTGCGGCCGTCGCCGCGGGTGGCGGCGCGGGTCAGCCGCCCGTGCTCGTACGTCAGGTTGACCGCGAGGCCGTCGACCTTCAGCTCGCACAGGTAGTGGTAGCGGGCGGCGCCGACGTCCTTGGCGACGCGGTCCGCCCAGGCGGCCAGCTCCTCGTCGTCGAAGGCGTTGTCCAGCGACAGCATGCGCTCGCGGTGCTCCACCGCGGTGAAGTCCGTCTCGTACGCCCCCGCCACCTTCTGGGTCGGGGAGTCCGGGGTGCGCAGCTCCGGGTACTCCTCCTCCAGGGCCTCGAGACCGCGCAGCAGCTTGTCGAACTCGCCGTCGCTGATGACCGGCTGGTCCTTCACGTAGTACCGGAACCGGTGCTCCTCGACCTGCTCGGCGAGGAGCGCGTGCTTCTCCCGTGCGTCCGCGGGCACCACGTCGTTCTGTTCGCCAGCCACTGTCATGTCCTCCCGTTTCCCGTCTTCCCCGTCACTCAGGGTTGTCCGCGAGCGATCTCGCCGCCCGGACGCAGTGGGCGAGCGCGGCCCGGGCATACGCCGGCGACGCGCCCGCGAGCCCGCACGCCGGGGTGATCACGACGGACTCGGCGAGAGTCCCCGGATGCAGCCCCAACCTGCGCCACAACGTCCTGACACCCATGACGCTACCGGCAGGGTCTGACAATGGGCCGTCGGTGCCGCCGACCACTCCGGCGAAGAGCCGGGTGCCGGCCTCCACCGCCTCACCGATCACCTCGTCGTCACGCTCGGTGAGCAGGGAGAAATCGAACGAGACGGCGGCGGCGCCGGCCCGGCGCAGCAGGGCGAACGGCACGTCCGGGGCACAGGAGTGGACCGCCACGGGGCCGTCGTGCACCGCCATGACATCGCGCAGCGCCGACTCGACGACCTGGCGGTCGACGGCCCGGTGGGTGCGGTAGCCGCTGGCGGTCCTGATCTGCCCGCGCAGGACGGCGGTGAGGGAGGGTTCGTCGAGCTGGAGCAGGATGCGCGCGCCCGGCACCCGGCGGCGCACGTCCGCCAGGTGGCCGCGCAGGCCCTCGGCGAGCGAACCGGCCAGGTCGCGGCAGGCGCCGGGGTCGCCGAGCGCGGCCTCGCCGCCGCGCAGCTCCAGGGCGGCGGCGAGCGTCCACGGCCCGACCGCCTGGACCTTGAGCGGACCCTCGTACCCCTGGGTGAACTCCTCCAGGGCGTCCAGGTCCTCGCCCAGCCAGGAGTGGGCCCGGCGGGTGTCGCGGCCCGGCCGGTCGCCGAGCCGCCAGCCACTGGGTTCCACGCGCGCGTACATCTCGACGAGCAGCCCTGCGGTGCGCCCGATCATGTCGGCGCCCGGGCCGCGCGCGGGCAGTTCGGGCAGGAAGGGGAAGTCGCCGGCCGAGCCCTCGGCGCCGATGAGGGAGCCGGTGACGGTCTTGGCGGCCTCGCGCGCGTCGCCGCCGGGCAGGGAGCCGACGCCGGTGGCGGAGCCCCAGGGGAAGTCGCTGGCGGTGTCGCTCATCGGCCCGGCCGCACCGTCAGGTCGTTGACCTCGGCGTCGCGCGGCAGGTCGAGCGCCATCACGATCGTGGTCGCCACCGACTCGGGGTCGATGTACTGCGCCGGGTCGTACGCCCTGCCCTCCTGCGAGTGCACCTTGGCCTGCATGGGACTTGCGGTGCGCCCCGGGTAGACGGAGGTGACGCGGACGCCGCCCGCGTGCTCCTCCTGGCGCAGCGAGTCGGCGAGCGCCTTGAGGCCGTGCTTGGACGCGGCGTACGCGCCCCACTCGGCGTGGGCGTTGAGCCCGGCGCCGGAGTTGACGAACACGACGTGTCCGCGGGCCGCGCGCAGGTGCGGGAGGAAGAGACGGGTCAGTTCGGCGGGCGAGACCAGGTTCGCGTTGAGCTGCTGGTGCCAGGTCCTGGGGCGGAGCTCGCCGACCGGGCCGAGGTCGACGACGCCCGCGATGTGCAGGAGGGAGTCGAGGTGGTCGGGCATCGGCTGCATGCCGAGCGACTTGGAGATGCGGTCCGGGTCGGCGAGGTCGGCGACGAGCGTGCGGGCGCCGGGGAAGAGGGCCGCGAGTTCCTTGGCGCGTCCGGCGTCGCGGGCGAGCAGGACGAGCTCGTCGCCCCGTTCGTGGAGTCGGCGCGCCACCGCCGCGCCGATGCCGGAGCCCGCCCCAGTGATCAGGTGTGTAGCCATACCCGCCATGCTCGCACTACTGGACCCCTGCCGACTCCTCCAGGTAGGCGAGGGCCGCGACGCCGTCCTCCGCGAAGAAGACCAGGTCAGTGAGGGGCATCGGCAGGAAGCCCTCGTCCTCCATGCGGCGGAACTGCTCCTTGAGGCCGTCGTAGAACCCCGCGGTGTTCAGCAGCACCACCGGCTTGGTGTGCTTGCCGTGCTTCTTCAGCTCCAGGATCTCGGTGGCCTCGTCGAGGGTCCCGGTGCCACCGACCATGATCACGACGGCGTCGGCCTTCTCCAGCAGCAGCGCCTTGCGCTCGGCGAGGTCCCGGGCGAAGACCATCTCGTCGGCGTTCTCGCGGGCCGAGACGGCGAGGAAGTCGACGGAGACCCCGACGAGCCGTCCGCCCGCCTCCTGCACCCCGTCCGCGACGACCTTCATCAGCCCGCGGTCCGAGCCGCCCCACACCAGCGTGTGGCCGCCCTTGCCGAGCAGCTCGGCGAAGTCACGGGCGGGGCCGGTGTAGCGCTCGTCGAGGTCGGCGGCGGAGAGGAAGACGCAGATGTTCATGGCTCAACCGTACGCCGGGAGGCCTCGGCCACTCGAACGGGTGAACAGTGGCCCGAACGGCGAATCGGGGGAACAAGCGCCGGGCGACGGGCCGTTGAGCGGGCATGACGACGACGATGCACACGATTCTCGCCGAGCCCACCGGCGCCGCGACGCCCCCGCCGGGCCCGCCGCCGCCCTTCGACCCGGACCACCTCGTCACGGCCGAGGCCGCCGGGGAGGGCGCGCTGCGCGTCCGCGTGCTGTGGGACGGGCAGGTGCTCGCGGACAGCACCCGCCCCCTGCTGGTGCGCGAGGACGGCCTGCCCGTCCGCTACTACCTGCCGCCCGAGGACGTCCGGACGGACCTGCTGAGCCCGTCCACGACGCGAACGACCTGCCCGTACAAGGGAGTTGCCGCGTACTGGTCTCTGCCGGACGCGCCGGACATAGCCTGGGCGTACCACGAGCCGCTGGCGGCGGTGGCGCTGATCAAGGACCACCTGTGCTTCGTCGGCCCGATGACCGAGGCGGCCCAGGACGGCCCGGCCTAGCCTTGGCGCGGTAGAGGGCGCGGCCTGGACCGGGACCGGCCCAGCCCCGGCCCGTGCGGGCTCCGCTCAGGCCAGTGCCTCGGCGCGGCGCGTGGTGGTGGCGATCGTCGCCGAGCCCACCACCCGCGTGCCGTCGTACAGCACGATCGCCTGGCCGGGTGCGACGCCGCGCACCGGCTCGGCGAAGCTCACCACCAGCTCGTCGCCCACCGGCTCCGCCGTCACCGTCGTCTCGCCGCCGTGGGCGCGCAGCTGCGCGGTGTACGTGCCGGGGCCCGCCGGGGCCTGACCGCACCAGCGGGGCCTGATCGCGGTGAGGCCGGTGACGTCCAGGGCCTCGACGGGGCCGACGGTGACAGTGTTGTTCACCGGGGAGATGTCCAGGACATAGCGGGGCTTGCCGTCGGCGGCCGGGTGGCCGATGCGCAGACCCTTGCGCTGGCCGATGGTGAAGCCGTAGGCGCCCTCGTGCGAGCCGACCTTGGTGCCGGACTCGTCGACGATGTCGCCCTCGGCCTTGCCCAGCCGCTTGGCCAGGAAGCCCTGGGTGTCGCCGTCGGCGATGAAGCAGATGTCGTGGCTGTCCGGCTTCTTGGCGACGGCCAGGCCGCGGCGCTCGGCCTCGGCGCGGATCTCGTCCTTGGTGGTGAGGGTGTCACCGAGCGGGAACATCGCGTGGGCGAGCTGCTTCTCGTCCAGGACACCGAGGACGTAGGACTGGTCCTTGGCCATGTCGCTGGCGCGGTGCAGTTCGCGGCTGCCGTCCTCGTTCAGGACGACCGTGGCGTAGTGGCCGGTGCACACGGCGTCGAAGCCCAGGGCGAGGGCCTTGTCGAGCAGCGCGGCGAACTTGATCTTCTCATTGCAGCGCAGACACGGATTGGGGGTGCGACCGGCTTCGTACTCGGCGACGAAGTCCTCCACCACGTCCTCGCGGAAGCGCTCCGCGAGGTCCCAGACATAGAAGGGAATGCCGATGACATCGGCGGCACGACGGGCGTCGCGGGAGTCCTCGATGGTGCAGCAGCCCCGCGCGCCGGTCCGGAAGGACTGCGGGTTCGCGGAGAGGGCGAGGTGGACGCCGGTGACGTCGTGGCCCGCCTCGGCGGCTCGGGCGGCGGCGACGGCCGAGTCGACGCCACCGGACATGGCGGCGAGCACACGGAGGGGGCGCGGGGGTGTCTTCGTCATAGCACCCACCAGGGTACGTGGCGCGCGGGGCGGTCGGCTCGCGAGTATCCCGGCGCGGGGAAGCCGGGCGGGTCCTCGGGCCCGCCTCCCCCGCCGGGTGTCAGCTCAGCCCCGCCGTCCTCGCCCGCTCCACCGCCGGGCCGATCGCCTTCGCCACGGCCTGGACGTCGGCTTCGGTGGAGGTGTGGCCGAGGGAGAAGCGCAGGGTGCCCCTGGCCAGGTCGGGGGGTGTGCCGGTGGCGAGCAGGACATGGCTGGGCTGGGCCACGCCCGCCGTGCAGGCCGAGCCGGTGGAGCACTCGATGCCCTGGGCGTCCAGGAGCAGCAGGAGGGAGTCGCCCTCGCAGCCGGGGAAGGTGAAGTGCGCGTTCGCGGGGAGACGGCCGCCGGGGGCGGGGTCGCCGCCCAGGATGGCCTCCGGGACGGCCGTGCGGACGGCTTCGACGAGCTGGTCGCGCAGTCCGCCGACCTCGCGCGCGAAGTCGGCGCGGCGCTCGGCGGCCAGCCGGCCCGCCACGGCGAACGCGGCGATGGCGGGGACGTCCAGCGTGCCGGAGCGCACATGGCGCTCCTGGCCGCCGCCGTGCAGCACGGGGACGGGGGTGTACTCACGGCCGAGCAGCAGCGCCCCGATGCCGTACGGGCCGCCGATCTTGTGGCCGGAGACGGTCATCGCGGCGAGGCCGGAGGCGGCGAAGTCGACGTCGAGCTGGCCCACCGCCTGGACCGCGTCGGCATGCAGCGGGATGTCGAACTCGCTGGCCGCGGCGGCGAGTTCGGCCACCGGCAGGACCGTGCCGATCTCGTTGTTGGCCCACATGACGGTGGCCAGGGCCACGTCGGAGGGGTCGCGCGCGATCGCGTCGCGCAGGGAGTCGGGGTGCACCCGCCCGTAGCGGTCGACGGGGAGGTACTCGACGGTCGCGCCCTCGTGCTCGGCGAGCCAGTGGACCGCGTCGAGCACGGCGTGGTGCTCGACGGGGCTGGCCAGGACCCGGACCCTGCGCGGGTCGGCGTCGCGGCGGGCCCAGTACAGGCCCTTGACGGCGAGGTTGTCGGCCTCGGTGCCGCCGGCCGTGAAGACGACTTCGCTGGGCCGGGCGCCGAGTGCCTCGGCGAGCTCCTCGCGGGCCTCCTCGGCGGTGCGGCGGGCCCGGCGCCCGGCGGCGTGCAGCGAGGACGCGTTGCCGGTGGCGGTGAGCTGGGCGGTCATCGCCTGGACCGCCTCCGGGAGCATCGGAGTGGTGGCGGCGTGGTCGAGGTAAGCCATGGTGGGCCCGATTCTACGAGCCACCGGGACCGGCCTCAGGCGCCGAGCCCCCAGGAGACGGTTCCGTCGGCCATGACCAGGGCCGCGAGCACCGCGAGGTCGGCGAGGCCGAGGGCGAGTCCCAGCCAGGCGCGGCCGCGGCGGACGGTGCCGTACCGCAGGGCGAGGCCGGCCAGCACGATGGCCATCGGGCCGAGTACGACGTTCATGACCAGCAGGCCGAGCAGTCCGAGGACGAAGGAGGCGACGGCCATGCCGTCGGCGTCCTTGTCACGGGCACGGCGGCGGTTCAGGACGAGATCCATGGTCAGGCCCTTCGGTGCGACGAGATGCGTTCACGTACGGCGAAGACGATCAGCCAGAGCCCGATGGCGCCGGCGACGGCGAGGGTGACCGGGAGCGGAAGGTGCGCCGCTGAGCCCAGCACGACCCCCAGCAGGAGGAGGGCTGCGACGAGGAAAAGCATGAGTGCCTCTCAAGTCGATTTCGGAGTACGACTGTTCACTGACTACCCAGTCTAGCCTTTTCAAAATCAGCGAACGGTTGTTTACTGAGTGGTATGAGCCACACTCTCGGGATCCGGCAGGCACAGAAGCAGAAGACGCGTCAGGCGCTCCTGGACGCGGCCCTCGCCCTGCTGGAGCACCAGAGCCTCAGCAGCCTGGGACTGCGCGAGGTCACCCGGGCCGTGGGGGTCTCCCCCGCCGCGTTCTACCGGCACTTCAGGGACACGGCCGACCTCGGGGTGGCGCTGGTGGAGGGGGCGCTCGGGAGTCTGCACGCGACGATCCGGGCGGTGATGGTGACCACCGGGGAGAGCGAGGAGCGCATCGACCGGGCGGTGTCGCTGATCGCCGCGCATGTGCGGGCGCATCCGGCGCATGTCCGCTTCATCGCGCGCGAGCGGCACGGCGGGGTGGCGTCGGTGCGGGAGGCCATCAAGGTGCAGCTGCGCCGGTTCGCGGAGGAGGTGGCGGCGGCGCTGGGGGCGGATCCGGAGTCGCGGGGCTGGAGCGCGGAGGATCTGCTGATGCTGGCGGGGGTGTACGTGGATCACATGGTGATGACGGCCTCCGCGATCCTGGAGGCGGGGGCGGGGGCCGCGCACGACGGGGAGGAGGCGGCCACGCTCGCCGAGGAGGCGGTCATCGCCACCGCGCGGCGCCAGTTGCGCCTGGTGACGCTGGGGCGTCGGCACTGGTTGGACTGATCGGGGCCGGGCGTTCGTCTGCGGGTGAGTGGGGGCTGGTCGCGCAGTTCCCCGCGCCCCTGAAAGTGCCCCGGCACCGCGAGCACACCGGCAAGCTCCCGCGGCCCTGACCACCAAGCGGCCCAAGAAACCGCGCGACCGAACCAGGACAGCTCACAGGCGAAACCCTCACCCAAGATGGGCCCGCCAGGGCCCACGAAGGGGCGCGGGGAACTGCGCGACCAGCCCAGGACAACCCGCAGACGAAAGCCCCACCCGAGAAGGGCCCGCCAGGGCCCACGAAGCGGCGCGGGGAACTGCGCGACCAGCCCAGGACAACCCGCAGACGAAAGCCCCACCCAAGAAGGGCCCGCCAGGGCCCACGAAGGGGCGCGGGGAACTGCGCGGGCAACCCCCACGGCCCGCAGACAAAGGCCGGGCGTCAGGACTACCGCTGCGCCCGGGCCAGTTGGCGGGACTGGGCCACCAGGCGGTCCGCGCTGTCCCAGACCTCCGCGTCCTCCTCCAGGAAGCCCCCCGCCAGGTTGCGCGTGGTGATGGAGACGCGCAGGGGGCCCGGGGCCGGGCGGCAGCGGATGTGGACGGTGAGTTCGACCGTGGGCGTCCAGCCCGTCAGGCCCATCTCGAACGCCGTGGGCGGCAGCGCGTCGACCGCGAGCAGCAGCGAGTACGGGTCGGCGTCGCGGCCGTCGGCCAGACCGAACCAGCCGCGCATCTCGCCCTTACCGGAGGGCGCGCCGACCGCCCAGCCGAGCGTGGTGGGGTCCAGCTTCAGCATCAGCCGGTCGGTGATGGCCGAGCTGCCCGGGATCGGGGCGGGGCCGTCGTCCGGGCCGAGGCAGTGCTCGATCGGCGGGATCACGGGCGGCTTGGCGGTGGTGCGCACGTCGTCCGGGAGCGCGTCCAGGTCGCCGTAGGAGGCGAGGACGCGGATGCGCTCGACCTCGGCGCCGTTCTCGTCGTATTGGAAGAGCGACGCCTGGCCGGTGGAGAGCGTACGGCCGGTGCGCACGCGCTGGGTGCGGACCACGGCCGGGCCCGGGGACGAGGGCGTGAGGTAGTGGGCCGTCACGCTGAACGGGTCCGCGTGCGGGAGCGCCTGACCGAGTGTGCGGCCGAGGAGGGCGAGGAGGTAGCCGCCGTTCACGGCGTGGATGATCGTCCATCCGGCCGAGAGGTGGGCGTCGTAGACGCCGTCTTCGTCTGCGCGCGGGGTGACGGCGGTGTCGCGGTCGAACTCGCTGTCCCCGATCGTTGCCTGTGCCATGCGGACACCGTACACGGGGACGTTACTGAGCGGTAGCTTTTTTTCTTATCCGAGCCGAGCCGACCGGGGCAGCCGAGCCGCGCCGAGTCGGCCGGGGCACCCCGAGCGGCCGGGCCCCCGCTCCTCCCTACTCCTCCGCCGCCGCGCTCCGCCTGTTCCACGCCCTCGGCGCCCGCCAGTGGTAGTGCATCGCCGCCAGGCGCAGCAGGAACGCGGCGACCACGGCGAATCCGCTGGTCAGCGCGTTGAGGGTGTCGAAGCGGATGCACAGCGCCACGATCGTGGCGCCCACGATCGCCGGCACCGCGTAGAGGTCGCGGTCCCAGCGGAGCAGGGACGGGACCTCGTTGGCCAGGACATCGCGCAGCACACCGCCGCCGACCGCCGTGGCCAGGCCCAGGGTGGCGGAGGAGGTGAGGCCGAGCCCGTAGTCGTACGCCTTCGTCGTGCCCGTGACGCAGAACAGGCCGAGGCCCGCCGCGTCGAAGACGTTCACCGCGCGCTGGGTGCGCTCGACCTGGGGGTGGAGGAAGAAGACCAGGACGGCGGCGAGCAGCGGGGTGAGGAAGTAGCCGAGATCGCTGAACGCGGCGGGCGGCACCGCGCCGATGATCAGATCCCGGAACAGCCCTCCGCCCAGCGCGGTGACCTCGGCCAGGACCGCGATGCCGAACACGTCGAAGTTCTTGCGTACGGCGAGCAGCGCGCCGGAGATCGCGAAGACGAAGATCCCGGCGAGGTCCAGCGAATGCTGGACGGAAGGGGTGAACAGTTCGTGGAGCACCCGACATTTTTACCCCGCGCCTGTTCGGCGCTCGAACACGCCGGGTGCTCCCGCCCGGCTACCGGACCCGCTCTCCTACCAGGCCGGCTTGCCGGTCGTGTGGATCCAGGTCTGGAAGAGGTCGTCCAGTTGCTGTCCCGAGATCTTCTCGGCCAGCGCGATGAACTGGGCCGTGTCGGCGTTGCCGTACCGGTGCAGCCTGGTCCACGCCGGCAGCAGTCTGAAGAACGCCTGGTCCCCGATGCGCTCGCGCAGCACCTGGAGCGTCAGCGCGCCGCGCCGGTAGACGGCCCCGGCGAACATCGTGTCGCGCTGCGGGTCCGCGACCTCCCGCTGCCAGAACGGGTCGGTGGCGGGCACCCGGTTGTAGTAGGCGCGGGCCAGGTCGTGCGCGGTGCCACGGCCCTTGTGCTCCTCCCACAGCCACTGCGCGTAGCTCGCGAAGCCCTCGTTGAGCCAGATGTCCTTCCATTGCGCCACCGAGACCGAGTCCCCGAACCACTGGTGGGCGAGCTCGTGGACGATCGTGGTCTCGTTGCGCACCGCCGAGTACGCGGGCTTGGACTGCACTTCGAGCGAGAAGCCCGCCTGCGGCATGTCGTCGACGATCGCACCCGTCTCCTCGAACGGGTACGGGCCGAAGACCTGGGACCAGTAGTCGGTGGCCTCGGCGGTGACCGCGTACACGTCGACCTGGTTCTGGTTCTTCAGGACGGGGTCGATGGCCACGTAGATCGGCGTCCCGGCCGGGGTCTTCCCCCGCTTCACGTCGAAGGTGCCGATGGTCGCGGTGGCCAGGTAGGTCGCCATCGGCCGGTTCTCGCGCCAGTGGAAGTAGGAGCGGCCGCCCCGGTCGTACGAGGAGAGCAGACGGCCGTTGGAGACGCCGGTCAGGCCCTTGGGCGCGTCGATGCGGATGTCGTAGGTGGCCTTGTCGGCGGGGTGGTCGCTGGAGGGGAACCAGGTGGAGGCGGCGTTCGGCTCGCAGGCCACGAAGACGCCGTCCTTGGTCTTCATCCAGCCGTAGTCGGAGCCGAAGACGATGGGCCCGTTCAGGGCGACGGGGACTCCGCCGTAGACGACGGTCACCTCGAACTCGCTGCCCTTGCGCAGCTTGTGACGCGGTGTCACCACGATCTCGTCGCCGTCGCGGGTGAAGCCGGCCGGTCTGCCGTTCACCCGTATCGCGTCGACGGAGAGCTTCTGGAGGTCGAGGTCGAAGCGGGTGAGGGTCTGGGTGGCGCGGGCGGTGAGGGTGGTACGCCCGTCGAGCCGGCCGGAGTCCGGGTGGTAGCTGACGCCGAGGTCGTAGTGGAGGGCGTCGAAGCCGCCGTTGCCGAGGCCGGGGAAGTAGGGGTCGCCGATCCCGGCGGCGCCGGGCGAGCCGCCGCCGGGTGCGGCGGCGATGGTGAAGGCCGAGGCCGCCGCGGTGGCGAGGGCGAGCAGCCGTGAGGTGCGACGTGCCGAACGGGAGAGTGCCATGGGTCTGCCCTTCGAACGCGTTTCCGTGCGTACGGACAGGCAGACTCTGCACTCTCCCGTTTCGGCGTGAACATGACTTTGCCGAACCGTCATGCGTTACTTGTCGGTTGACTCCTGAGCGGGAGCGTCCGGTCCGTCCGCGTCCCGTCCGTCCGCGTCCGGCGTCCCGGCGGGCTCCACGGGCGCGGCCCCGGCGGTCGCTGCGGTCGCGGAGGCCTGGCCTGCCGCCGTGTCCCCGGGGGCCGCCGTCGCCTCGGCACTCGCTGCCGCCTCGGCGGTCGCCACGGCCTCGGCCGCGACCTCCGCCCGCGCCGTCGCCTCGGCCGCTGCCTCCGCTCCGGTCTCCGGCTCCGCCGGTCCGGTCTCCGCCGTCCCGCCCTTGGGCGCCGACAGCTCGACCGCCTCCCGCGCCTGCGGCAGCACCGCCTCGCCCGGGACCTGGTCCGGGGCGTTCTCCGGGTGGTGGCAGGCCACCTGGTGGCCGGTCTTCAGGGCGATCAGCGGCGGCTCCTGCGTCTTGCAGACCTCCGTCGCCTTCCAGCAGCGGGTGTGGAAGCGGCAGCCGCTCGGCGGCGAGATGGGCGAGGGAACGTCGCCCTTGAGCAGGATGCGCTCGCTCTTGACGCCCTTGCGCTTGGGGTCCGGCACCGGCACCGCCGAGAGCAGCGCCTTGGTGTACGGGTGCATGGGGGCGGCGTACAGCGACTTGCGGTCGGCGATCTCCACGATCTTGCCGAGGTACATCACCGCGATCCGGTCCGAGACGTGCCGGATGACCGACAGGTCGTGGGCGATGATCACGTACGTGAGGCCCAGCTCGGTCTGGAGGTCGTCCAGGAGGTTGACCACCTGCGCCTGGATCGACACGTCGAGCGCCGAGACCGGCTCGTCCGCCACGACCAGCTTCGGGTTGAGCGCGAGCGCGCGGGCGATGCCGATGCGCTGGCGCTGGCCGCCGGAGAACTCGTGCGGATAGCGGTTGTAGTGCTCGGGGTTGAGGCCCACCAGCGCCATCAGCCGCTGGACCTCCTTCTTCACCCCGCCCTCGGGCGTGACGCCCTGGAGCCGGAACGGGGTGGAGACGATCCCGCCGATGGTGTGGCGCGGGTTCAGCGAGCCGTACGGGTCCTGGAAGATCATCTGCATGTCGCGCCGGAGCGGACGCATCTTCCCGGCCGACATGTGCGTGATGTCGTGGCCCTCGAACTCGACCTTGCCGCCGGTCGGTTCGAGCAGCCGGGTCACCAGCCGGCCCATCGTCGACTTGCCGCAGCCCGACTCGCCCACCACGCCGAGGGTCTCACCCGCCATGACGTCGAAGGAGACGCCGTCGACCGCCTTGACCGCGCCGGTCTGCCGCCCGAGCAGCCCCTTCTTGATGGGGAAGTGCTTGGTGAGCCCCTCCACCCGCAGAAGCGGCTCGGGCGAGGCGGCCGACTGCTCCGGGATCGCCTTCTCGGTGCCCTCGGTGCCCGGGGCGGGCTTCTTCTCGCTCTCGCTCACAGCTTCGGCGCAATCTCTTCGGTCCAGATACGGGTCCGCTCCTCCTGCGACATGTGGCAGGCCGAGAAGTGCCCTTCGGCGTCGTCCCACTGCTTGAGCTCGGGACGCACGGTGCGCGTGACGTTGTCCTTGGGGAGGTCCGCGTACGGGCAGCGCGGGTTGAAGGCGCAACCGGACGGCACGTTGATCAGCGACGGCGGCGAGCCCTTGACGGGGATCAGCCGGTCGGTCTCCTCGCGGTCGATGCGCGGCATCGATCCCAGCAGGCCCCAGGTGTAGGGGTGCTGGGGCTCGTAGAAGACCTTCTCGGCGGGTCCGCGCTCGATGCACCGGCCGCCGTACATCACCAGGAGGTCGTCCGCCATCTCGGCGACCACGCCGAGGTCGTGCGTGATCATGATGACCGCGGAGCCGAACTCCTTCTGCAGGTCGCGGATCAGGTCCAGGATCTGCGCCTGGACGGTGACGTCCAGGGCGGTGGTCGGCTCGTCCGCGATCAGCAGCTCCGGGTTGTTGACCAGCGCCATCGCGATCATCGCGCGCTGGCGCATACCGCCGGAGAACTCGTGCGGGTAGGAATCCACGCGCTTGCGCGGCTCGGGGATGCCGACCCGGTCGAGCATCTCGATGGCGCGGGTCCTGGCGACCTTCTTGGAGACCTGGTTGTGGACCCGGTAGGCCTCCACGATCTGGGCGCCGACCGTGTAGTACGGGTGCATCGCCGAGAGCGGGTCCTGGAAGATCATCGCCATCTTCCGGCCGCGCAGCCGCCGCACGTGGTCGGGGTCGGCGCCGATCAGCTCCTCGCCGTCCAGCCACACCTCGCCGGAGATCTGCGCGTTGACGCTGCGGTGCAGCCCCATCACGCCGAGCGAGGTCACCGACTTGCCGGAGCCGGACTCGCCCACGATGCCGAGGGTCTTGCCGGGCTTGATGTCGAAGCTGACCCCGTCGACGGACTTCACCAGGCCGTCGTCGGTGTTGAAGTGGATGCGCAGGTCCCGTACGGAGAGGAAGGCCTCCCCCGCGTCGGCGGGGCGCTCGGCCACCGGCTCGCCGACGGCCGCGCCGGTCTTGTTCAGGTCGCTCACGAGAGCCTCACCCTGGGGTCGATCGCGGCGTACACCAGGTCCACCAGCAGATTGCAGAGAACGATGAAGAAGGCGGCGACCAGGGTCACGCCCATGACGATCGGGAGATCGTTGTTCTGGACGCCCTTGACCGCGTAGAAGCCGAGGCCCTGGAAGGAGAAGACCTGTTCGGTGATGACCGCGCCACCGACGAGAAGACCGAAGTCCATGCCGAAGATGGTGACGATCGGGGTGAGCGCGGCGCGCAGGCCGTGCTTGCCGACGACGGTCCGCTCCCGCAGGCCCTTGGCGCGGGCGGTGCGGATGTAGTCCTCGCCCATGGTCTCCAGCATTCCGGCCCGGGTGAGCCGGGCGTAGAGCGCGGAGTAGAGGAAGGCGAGGCTGCACCAGGGGATCAGCAGGTTCCAGGCCCAGTCGGCCGGGTTCTCCGTGAACGGTACGTAGTTCACACCGTCCCAGATGGGCCATTGGACGGTGAACAGCCCCAGGAACAGCATTCCGGTGAAGAAGATCGGGAGGGAGACGCCGGCGAGGGCGACGCCCATGAAGAAGCGGTCCAGGAAGGAGCCCCGCTTGAGAGCGGAGACGACACCGACTGCCACACCGGAGATCAGCCAGATCACGGCCGCGCCGATGGCCAGCGAGAAGGTGATCGGGATGCGCTTGGTCAGCTCTGGCCAGACCTCGACGTGGTTCCTGAACGAGTAGCCGAAGCAGGGAGCGTGGCAGACCGACGCGTCGGGACCGAACTGGTAGGTCGCGCCGACGAAGATCTGCTTGATGAAGTGCCAGTACTGCTCGTAGAGCGGTTGATCGAACCCGAGGTTCTTCTTCACCGCGGCGATCGCACCGGCATTGGCGTCCTTGCCCACGTACTGGGCGGCCAGCTGGTCCATCGTCTGGCCGGCGAGCCGGGGCACCAGGAAGTAAATCGCGAAGGTGACCGCGCTGACGATCAGCAGCAGGACCACCGCGCCGAAAACGCGTCGGATGATGTACGCAGCCACAGCTGTCCGGCAGTCGGTGCCCGCCAGGCCGGGGGTCTCCCGACCCGGCGGGCACCGGTGCCTTCACCTGCCTTTCAAAGAAACTCGGGGGTTCGACCGCTACTTACTTGGAGGAACCCATCAGCAGGTAGTCGTACATACCGAGGTACGCCTGGGTGACGGTGACGTTGGTGGCCGACGTCGGGCGGAACAGCAGGTTCTTGCGGTAGATCAGCGGCACGGCGGAGGCGTTCTCGGCGACCATCTTGTCGATGTCGCCCCAGGCCTTCTCACGGGCGGACTTGTCCGTGTTGGAGATCGCGTCGTTCAGCGCCTTGTTGATCGCCGGGTCGTTCAGCTCCTGGACGTTGTTGCCACCGGACGGCTTGATGGCCGCGCCGTTGATGATCTGGTCCAGGAAGCCGAAGCCGGTCGGCCAGTCGGCACCCCACGCGGTCATGAGCATGCCGAGCTTGTGGTCGTGCACGTACTGCGGGTTGCCGGCGAAGTTCTGGAAGTACTTGCCCGCCGGGAAGGACTTGATCTCGGCGTTGATGTTGAGCTTCTTCAGCGACGCCTGGACCGCGGTGGCCATGGCCATCTCGGACGGACGGTCGGAGCGGGCCGTCAGGTTGGTCGAGAAGCCGTTCGGCTGACCGCACTGCTTGAGCTCGTCCTTGGCCTTGGCCTCGTCGCCCTTGTCACCGGGGGTCTCGTACAGGTTGAACTTGGCGTAGCCGTTGACCGACGGCGGCAGCAGCGTCGTGGCGACGTCACCCTTGGGCGCGCCACCCGCGGCGGCCTGGATCGACGCCTTGTCGATGCCCCACTGGACGGCCTTGCGGCAGTGGATGTTGTCGAACGGGGCGACGTTCACGTTCAGACCGATGTACGAGGTCGCGCCGGCGTACGAACCGTCCGTCTGCGCCTTCAGCTTCGCGCTGGTGATGACCTTCGGCTGCGTCTGCGGGGCGACACCGGTGCCGGCCGCGTCGACCGTCAGGTTGTCCGCGAGCAGCTCGTTGTCGACCGTGACCGCGTTGACCTGGAACCGGATGCTGATCTTGTCGGGCAGCGCCGGGCGGTTCGGGTCGGTCTTCGGGTCCCACTGCGGGTTGCGGACGAGGGTGGCGCTCTTGCCCTCCTCGTACGACTCGAACTTGTACGGGCCGGAGGAGATGATGTGCTGGACGTAGGTCGCGCCCTTGTCCTTGTCCCTCGGCACCGGCGCCGTCTGCGAGAACGTCGCCAGATAGTCGAAGTCCGCGAAGGCGTCCTTCAGCTTGAAGACGATGGTGGAGTCGTCCGGGGTCTCGATGGACGCGATGCCCTTGGGGTCCTTGTTCTTGTACGGACCCTCGTACTTGTCGCCACCCTCCAGGTGGGACTTGAAGTACGTCGGACCGTTGGACAGGGCCTCGGGGGCGAAGTTCGAGCGCTCGACGGCGTACTTGACGTCCTTCGAGGTGATCGGCGTGCCGTCCTCGAACTTGAGGCCCTTCTTCAGGGTGTACGTCCACGTCTTGGCGTCGGCGCTGGGCTTGCCGAGCGACTCCGCGAGGTCCGGGACCACGGTCAGGCCGTCCTTGCCGGGGGCCGGCTTGAACGTGGTGAGCGTACGGCCGTACAGGCGGGAGAAGTTCTGCACCCAGCCGTAGTACGTGTTGCCCGGGTCTAGGGAGTCCGGCACGTCCGTCATGGCGTACGTCGCGGTGCCCCCCTTCTTGTCGGACTTGTTCACGATCTGGGTGAGGGCCGCGTCGGCGGCGCTCTTACCGCTCTTGCCCTTGGAGTCGTCGTCCTTGGAGTCGTTGCACGCGGTGGCCCCCAGCGTCAGCGCCACGGCGGTAGCGATCAGAACGGTCGCTTTTCTCGTCTTCACCTGAGGAATGCCCCCTTTTGGGATGGTTGCGGCAGATGTGTCTTTGCGTGGAAGGTGCCGCGTGCTTACTTGCCTCGCGGGTCGAGGGCGTCTCGCAGCCCGTCGCCCAGCAGGTTGAACGCCAGGACCGTGATGAAGATCGCCAGGCCCGGCACGATCATGTACTGCGGGTCCGCCTCGTAGAGGTCGGTCGCGGTGGTGAGCATTCCGCCCCACGATGCCTGCGGCGGCGCGATGCCGACGCCGAGGAAGCTGAGGCCGGCCTCGAACAGGATGTTCGTGGGGATCAGGAGCGTCGCGTAGACCAGGATCGGCGCCACCAGGTTCGGCAGCAGCTCCCGGACCAGGATGAACGGACCGCGCGCGCCGAGGCTCTTGGCGGCCTCGACGAACTCGCGCTCGCGCAGGCTGAGCGTCTGGGCCCGGACGATACGGCCCATGTAGGGCCAGCTGAAGAAGCCGATCACGAAGATCAGCACACAGATCCTCAGGGGCAGTCCGGTCAGTCCGAACGCCCCGTCCTGGAGCGACGCGGAGATCGAGATGGCGAAGAGCAGCAGCGGGAACGCCAGGAACACGTCCATCGCGCGGCTGATCAGGGTGTCCGCCCAGCCGCCGTAGAACCCTGCCGTGACGCCCATGATCACGCCGATGACCACCGAGAGCAGCGTGGCGCCGCCCGCGACGAGCAGCGACACCCAGGAGCCCTCGATGATGCGGGACAGGATGTCGCGCCCGTACTGCGGGTCGACGCCGAGCGGGTGCTCCCAGCTCATGCCGCCCCAGGCGCCCTTGGGCGCCAGCAGGGCCGGGTCGATCAGGTCCTGGTGGAACTCGTTCGGGTCGAGCCCGAACGCCCACTGGATGGGCTTGGAGAGAACGGCGAGCAGGACGAGCAGGACGACGACGACGCCACCGGCGACCGCGAGTTTGTCGCGCTTGAAGCGCGTCCAGGCGATCTGTCCGAGCGAACGGCCTTCGATCTGGCTCTGCTTGGCCCCCGTGAGTACTGCCTCCGGCGGCACCTCGGCAGCCGATCCGGTGGTCTCGAGCGGTGCGGTCACAGTGCCTCTGACCCCTCCCGGCCGGCGGATGGCCGGCCCGTACCAGCCGCTGTGGCGGCTTGTTCCATCAGGTGGTGCGGTGATCTGCGACGGGCCAACGGGCCCTTGTTAGCCGGGAGTCTTCAACGCGTTCGCGATCACCCGCCAGACCTGACGGTGAATGGTTGCCTAAACGTGATGCGGTCAGATGACTTCCGTTATGCGGACGTCGTGATCGTCTGAGCGGACCAGTCAGGCACTAACCGACCAGATCGGTCATGTCGCCCAACTGCCCTGATGAGGTGGCCAATTGGGTGGACCAGCCAGGCGCAACCGGGGCAGGGGCGACTGTTGGGTACGTGTGGGGCGTATGCGGTTTGTACGACGTGCGGGGGCCGTCAGTAGGCGCGCGGGGCGGCCGGCGGATAGCCGTACCCGCCCGCCGGGGCCGCCGGGGCGGCGTGCGCCTCGCGGTCGTAGAAGGGCCGGCCCTTGGCGCGCAGCCACATCCCGACCGGGTCGTACTCGTCGGAGAGGGCGACCGTGGAGACCGGCAGCCCGTCGGGGACGGCGGCGACGGACTGCTGCATCATCGCGCGCACCGCGTCGACCGACCGCGGCCCGGTGTCGTAGAGGTCGAGGCCGATCGCGAGGTACGGGGTGCCGAGCGCGGGCTGCACCCAGGCGCGGCGCAGCGCCCGCACGGCCGGGGTGCGGTGCGCGTGCTGGGTGAGCAGGGCGTAGAACTGCGGGATCTCCACGGCCGGTTCGGTGATCCGCAGCGGGCCCGCGGGCATCCGGTCCAGGCCCGTGGCGATCCGGCGCAGATCCGGCCACGGGATGCCGACCCCGCCGCCCGGGGCGTGCGGGTTGAGCCAGATCCCGTACCGGTCGGGGTAGAGGGCGCGGGCGATGTCACGGCCGGTGACCACCTCGTGGGCCCGGTTCCAGCCACTGGCAGAGAGCTCCTGGGCGGAGGTCACACAGGGTGCGTACGCCACCCCGTCGACCTCCATGTTCCCGTACTGCGCGTCGGGGGCGCCGGGGCCGCCGTGCCACAGCAGCATCCACAGCCGGCCGGAGGAGGGGTCGGCGAGGGCGTGCAGCAGCGCCTCGTACGCGTCGTAGCGTCCGGGGGCCACCTGGCGCAGCATGTGCTCGACCTGCCCGGCCGCCGCGGTGCCTGACGCACTCACCCTGGGTCCCGCCCCTCTTCGGTCCCCCGCGGCGCCGGTGCACAGGCGGGCGGCCGTGGGGGGTCTACGGATTATGGAACCAGCTTATGCGGGAGGGCGGCGGAGCGGCCCGCGCGTGGGCGGACTAGACGGCGGACCGCGTGTAGAAGGGGCGCACCCGCTCCCGCATCCAGTCCCCCACCGGGTCCTGGGCGACGTCCAGCAGCACCAGGTTCACCGGCCAGCCGACCGGGACGCGGCCCATCGCCCGGCCGAGCGCCTCCATGGGGGCGTTGCGCCCGGCCCCGTCCCAGGTGGAGAACTCCACGCCGATGAAGAGCGCCGGCTCGTCCCCCTCGATGGAGGCGAGCGCGCGGCGGGCGGTGCGCACCACGCCGATGGCCTCGAACTCGGCGGAGGCGGCGGCCAGGAAGTCCACCGGGTCCTCCTGCCAGTCGGGCTCGAAGAGCCGCACCCGGGCGCCGGAGGCGGGGCCGTCCAGGGCGGTGCGCCCGGTCCGGCACAGCTCGGCCACGGCGGGCGGCGGCAGCGGTACGCCCACCGCGCCCTCCGGGTTGAGCGCGATGCCCAGCTGGGGCGGCAGCCCGCGGGCGAACTCGACGGCCGGCGCGATCGCGAACGACATGTGCGGGCCGACGCACTGGAGGAACTGCTGCTCGGAGCTGTAGACCGGGACGTACGGCGCGCCGTCGATCTCCATGGTGGGCAGATCGAGGTCCCGGCTGTCCTGGCCGCCGCCGTTGGGCAGCGGCACCCAGACGGGGTTGCGGCCCATGACTTCTATCAGGCGGGGGCCGGCCGTGGGGTTGCCCAGGGCCGCGGCCAGCGCCTCCTCCAGCTCGTTGCCCGGCCAGCCGCCGCCGCCCTGCGGGAGCGGGTGCGGGAAGTTCATACGCCGTCCTTCGTCTGCGGGTCGGTGCGGGTCACCGCGGGCCGTACGGGGCCGCTCGCGCGGTCCCGCGGAAACTCTAGCCCCGGCCGGACGGCTCCCCGAAGGCGATGCGCTCCACCGTCCGCGCCGCCTCCCGGTCCAGCAGGACCGCCGAGGCGACCCCCCGGGGGAGGCTGCCCGCCGCGACCGCCGCTATCAGGCGCGGCACCGCCCGGGAGTGGCGGGCGAAGGCGTACGCCGAGACCTTGCGGCCGCGTGCCGTCTGCCCCGCGAGCGCCACCTCGGGCGGGACGTCGAGCAGCACCAGATGCAGGGAGCGCCCGCGCCGGGCCGCCCGCCGCGCCAGCGACCAGCGCACCCAGGCGTGGGTGCCGCAGTCGTGCACGACCAGGCCCCCGCCCGCCCGCAGCGCCCGGTGCATCCGCAGGAAGTGGGCGACGCGGGCCACCGGGCGGTACAGCGCGTACGGCACCCCGGGCAGCCGGGCCTCCCAGGCCTTGCGGGTGTCCTGCGAGTCGATGCCGAGGCCGGGCGCCGCCTGCCGCAGCAGGGTCGTCTTGCCGCTGCCGGGCAGTCCGGAGACCACCACCACGTCGCCCGCCGCGAACCGGAGCGTGCGCGGGGTCCCTCCGGTGCTTCCGCGCAGGTCCCGCACCGCTCGCGCCGCACCGGGCGCCGTGGCGCGCTGCGCGGGCACCGCCGGACCGGCCTTCGCCGCCGTGTGCCTGTGCACCGTCATCGGTCCTCCCCTGCCGGGTCGTGCGACCCTTCCCCAATGTGCGTAAAGAGATGGTAATAAGAGCTGAGTGATGTGCCGTTCCGCGCAGCCGTGCAATGATGTGCCCGCCAACTGCATACCGGCCGCTTGAATCCACGCGGGAGAGTCCCCGGCAGTTCCCCCAAGGCCCCAGAAGGCCGGGTGGATCGCGGGGCGCCGAAGGAGCAAGTCCCTCCCTTGAATCTCTCAGGCCCCGTACCGCGTGGATGAGGCAGATCTGAAAAGCGGGTCGCGCGTTCCCGGACGGCGTGGCTCCACCCAAGGTGCAAGCCGGGTCTCCCGGCGAACCTCTCAGGTTCCGATGACAGATGGGGAGGATCGTCCTCGCCGTCATGCCCTGGGAGCCACACCCTCATGAGCAACCCCCGTCTCACCGCCCTCGACGCGACGCACCGTTCGCTGGGCGCGACCATGACCGACTTCGCCGGCTGGGACATGCCGCTGCGCTACGGCAGCGAGCGCGACGAGCACAACGCCGTCCGCACCAGGGCCGGTCTCTTCGACCTCTCCCACATGGGTGAGATCACCGTCACCGGCCCGGAGGCCGTCAAGGCCCTGGACTACGCGCTCGTCGGCAACATCGCCACCATCGGCGTGGGCCGCGCCCGCTACACGATGATCTGCCAGGAGGACGGCGGCATCGTCGACGACCTGATCGTCTACCGCCTCGGCGAGAGCGAGTACATGGTCGTCGCCAACGCCGGCAACGCCCAGGTCGTCCTGGACGCGGTCACCGAGCGCGCGGCCGGCTTCGACGCCGAGGTCCGCGACGACCGCGACGCCTACGCGCTGCTCGCCGTCCAGGGCCCCGAGTCCCCCGGCATCGTGCAGTCGCTCACCGACGCCGACCTGGACGGCCTCAAGTACTACGCGGGCCTGCCCGGCACCGTGGCCGGCGTCCCGGCGCTGATCGCCCGTACGGGCTACACCGGCGAGGACGGCTTCGAGCTCTTCGTGGCCCCGGCCGACGCCGAGAAGCTGTGGCAGGCGCTCACCGAGGCGGGCAAGGACGCGGGCCTGGTGCCGTGCGGTCTGTCCTGCCGCGACACGCTGCGCCTGGAGGCGGGCATGCCGCTGTACGGGCACGAGCTGACCACCGCGCTGACCCCGTTCGACGCGGGGCTCGGCCGGGTCGTGAAGTTCGAGAAGGAGGGCGACTTCGTGGGGCGCGCGGCCCTGGAGGCCGCCGCCGAGCGCGCCGCCGCCAAGGCGCCGCGCAAGCTGGTCGGCCTGATCGCCGAGGGCCGCCGGGTGCCCCGCGCCGGGTTCTCCGTGGTGGCGAACGGCGAGGTCGTCGGCGAGGTGACCTCGGGCGCCCCGTCGCCCACCCTGGGCAAGCCGATCGCCATGGCGTACGTGGACGCCGAGCACGCCGCACCGGGCACCTCCGGCGTCGGCGTGGACATTCGCGGTACGCATGAGCCGTACGAGGTCGTGGCGCTGCCGTTCTACAAGCGCCAGAAGTGACCCCTCGCACACGCACCGCATGACTTTTCCGTTCACCACCACTCCCCCTCGTACAGGAGAATTCTGGTCATGAGCAACCCCCAGCAGCTGCGCTACAGCAAGGAGCACGAGTGGCTGTCGGACGCCGAGGGCGGCGTCTCGACGGTCGGCATCACGGAGCACGCGGCCAACGCGCTCGGTGACGTGGTGTTCGTCCAGCTCCCGGCGGTCGGTGACACGGTGACCGCGGGCGAGACCTGCGGCGAGCTGGAGTCGACCAAGTCGGTCAGCGACCTGTACTCGCCGGTCTCGGGCGAGGTCGTCGAGGCCAACCAGGACGTGGTGGACGACCCGTCCCTGGTGAACTCCGCCCCCTTCGAGGGCGGCTGGCTGTTCAAGGTGCGCGTCGCCGAGGAGCCGGGCGACCTGCTCTCCGCCGACGAGTACACCGCGTTCGCAGGCAGCTGACCACGGCGTAAGGACTGATCTTCCGATGTCGCTTCTGAACACCCCTCTTCACGAGCTCGACCCGGACGTCGCCGCGGCCGTCGACGCCGAGCTGAACCGCCAGCAGTCCACCCTGGAGATGATCGCCTCGGAGAACTTCGCTCCGGTCGCGGTCATGGAGGCCCAGGGCACGGTCCTCACCAACAAGTACGCCGAGGGCTACCCCGGACGCCGCTACTACGGCGGCTGCGAGCACGTGGACGTGACCGAGCAGATCGCGATCGACCGGGTCAAGGACCTGTTCGGCGCGGAGTACGCCAACGTCCAGCCGCACTCCGGCGCCTCCGCCAACCAGGCCGCCCTCTTCGCGATCGCCCAGCCCGGCGACACGATCCTCGGCCTGGACCTGGCGCACGGCGGCCACCTCACCCACGGCATGCGCCTGAACTTCTCCGGCAAGCAGTTCAACGTGGTCCCGTACCACGTCGACGAGGCCGGTCTGGTCGACATGGCCGAGGTCGAGCGCCTGGCCAAGGAGCACCGCCCCAAGGTGATCATCGCGGGCTGGTCGGCGTACCCGCGCCGGCTGGACTTCGCCGAGTTCCGCCGCATCGCGGACGAGGTCGAGGCCCTGCTGTGGGTCGACATGGCGCACTTCGCGGGCCTGGTCGCGGCCGGGCTGCACCCGAACCCGGTGCCGTTCGCGGACGTGGTCACCTCCACCACGCACAAGACGCTCGGCGGCCCGCGCGGCGGCATCATCCTGGCCCGGAACAAGGACTTCGCGAAGAAGCTGAACTCCGCGGTCTTCCCGGGCTTCCAGGGCGGTCCCCTGGAGCACGTGATCGCGGCCAAGGCGGTGTCCTTCAAGGTCGCGGCCTCCGAGGAGTTCAAGGAGCGCCAGCAGCGCACCCTGGACGGCGCCCGCATCCTGGCCGAGCGCCTGGTCCAGGACGACGTCACCGCGCACGGCGTCTCGGTCCTGTCCGGCGGCACGGACGTGCACCTGGTCCTGGTGGACCTGCGCAACTCCGAGCTCGACGGCCAGCAGGCCGAGGACCGCCTCCACGAGGTCGGCATCACGGTCAACCGCAACGCCGTCCCGAACGACCCGCGCCCCCCGATGGTCACCTCGGGCCTGCGGATCGGCACGCCGGCGCTGGCCACCCGCGGCTTCGGCGCGGACGACTTCCGTGAGGTCGCCGACATCATCGCCGAGACCCTCAAGCCGGACTTCGACAAGGACGCGCTGGCAGCCCGGGTCTCCGCCCTGGCCGCCAAGCACCCCCTGTACCCCGGCCTGAAGTAATTTCGTACCCTTTTGTTCGTACGAACCTTCGGGGCATCGCGCACACTGGACGCACACTGGACAGTGAGTGCGGTGCCCCGAACCCTTGCACCGCCCGTTCCACCTGCTCGCTCTGCACCACCCGGCAGACAACGGCGTCTACCTCACCAAGGAGTTTTTCCGTGGCCATCTCGGTCTTCGACCTGTTCTCGATCGGCATCGGCCCGTCCAGCTCCCACACGGTCGGCCCGATGCGCGCGGCCCGCATGTTCGCGCGCCGTCTGAAGAACGAGGGCCTGCTGGCCCACACCGCCTCGATACGGGCCGAGCTGTACGGCTCGCTGGGCGCCACCGGCCACGGCCACGGCACCCCCAAGGCGGTCCTGCTGGGCCTGGAGGGCAACTCGCCGCGCACGGTCGACGTGGAGCGCGCCGACGACGAGGTGGAGCGGATCAAGTCCAGCGGGCGGATCAACCTGCTCGGCGCCCACGAGATCCCCTTCGCCTTCGACGAGGACCTGATCCTGCACCGCCGCAAGGCGCTGCCGTACCACGCCAACGGCATGACGGTCTTCGCCTACGACGGCGAGGGCGCCCTGCTCCTGGAGAAGACGTACTACTCGGTCGGCGGCGGGTTCGTCGTCGACGAGGATGCCGTCGCCGGCGAGAACCCGATCGTCCCCGATGACACCGTCCTGAAGTACCCCTTCCGCACCGGCGACGAGCTGCTGCGCCTCGCGGGCGAGACGGGCCTGTCGATCTCCGCCATGATGCTGGAGAACGAGAAGGCCTGGCGCACCGAGGACGAGATCCGCGCCGGGCTCCTGGAGATCTGGCGCGTGATGCAGGCGTGCGTCTCGCGCGGCATGTCCCGCGAGGGCATCCTGCCGGGCGGCCTCAAGGTCCGCCGCCGCGCCGCCACCACCGCCCGCCAGCTGCGCGCCGAGGGCAACCCGGACGCGCACGCGATGGAGTGGGCGACGCTGTACGCGATGGCGGTCAACGAGGAGAACGCGGCGGGCGGCCGGGTGGTCACCGCCCCCACCAACGGCGCCGCGGGCATCATCCCGGCCGTACTGCACTACTACATGAACTTCGTGCCCGGCGCGGACGACGAGGGCGTGGTCCGCTTCCTGCTGGCCGCCGGCGCGATCGGCATGCTCTTCAAGGAGAACGCCTCGATCTCCGGCGCCGAGGTCGGCTGCCAGGGCGAGGTCGGCTCGGCCTGCTCGATGGCCGCGGGCGCCCTGGCCGAGGTCCTCGGCGGCACCCCCGAGCAGGTGGAGAACGCCGCGGAGATCGGCATGGAGCACAACCTGGGCCTGACCTGCGACCCGGTGGGCGGTCTGGTCCAGATCCCGTGCATCGAGCGCAACGGCATGGCGGCCGTGAAGGCCGTGACGGCGGCGAAGATGGCGATGCGCGGCGACGGCAGCCACAAGGTCTCCCTGGACAAGGTCATCAAGACCATGAAGGAGACGGGCGCGGACATGTCGGTGAAGTACAAGGAGACCGCGCGCGGCGGTCTGGCCGTCAACATCATCGAGTGCTGACGGCGACGAGCACCCCCGACGTCTCCTGACGGCCCCCGGCTGTCCGGCAAGGCGGTGGCGAGGACCTTCGTGGTCTCCTCGCCGCCGCCTTTCGCCATGAAAGAAGGAAGACGGATTCCGCTTCCCGAACGAAAGGGCGAACCCCGGCCGGCTGTCCGGAATGGCCGATCACCCATGGATCGGAACCCGCCGGTGCAGTTTGGCCAATTACCGTACTCCGCTTGCACGTTACGGGCGACTACAGTACGTTATCGCCGTCTTTTCGGCCTTCATCCGAGGACTCGCCTGCTCCACAAGCCGAGGAGTGGAACATGCCGCGCGGGATCGAGTGCGCCGGATCCGATCTCTGTGAGGAACTCGCGGGGGCCCAGGACACGACGTTCTCGATGGTGTACGAGGGCGAGCCGCCGAGCCGGGTTATCACGGCGACGGAGAATTTCCGGCTGCTGGCCGATCTTTCGCCCATGACGCTCGGCCACCTCCTTCTCCTGCCGGTGGACCACTATGTCAGCTTCGCTCAGCTGGTAAAGGATTTCGGCGACGAGCTCCGCGCATTCATGGGCACGCTCGAACCGGCTTACCGGGAAACCTTCGGTGCGTTCACCGTACTGGAACACGGATCGTGCCCCGGTATGGAGTCGAGTGCCTGTATATCCCACGCCCACTGGCACATCCTGCCGGTCGACGGACGGCGGATGAACGAGCTCATCGCGGCCGACGGGCTGGCGTCCACCGCCCTCACCGGCCTGGACGACCTGGCCGGCTTCGACGACGCCCCCTACTTCCTGTGCCTGCACGAGGAAGGGGCGCGGGTCTACCGGCCGCGGCGCGGCATGCCCCGCCAGTACCTCCGCTCGCGGGTCGCGAGGACCGTCGGCATCGCGGATCCCCTGTGGGACTACGCCCTCGTCGTCCGCAAGGACCTCTTCCGTGAAACCGTCGCGCTCACCTCTTCCTGGCGCGTCGGACCGGATTCCCACTCGACCTGAACGCAGCCCGGAGGAACCCGCATGTCCGGTGTATCCATTTCCATCGACGGTCCGACCGCCAGCGGCAAGACCACCCTGGCCACCGGCCTCGCGGAGGAACTCGGTCTGGCATTCCTGGATACCGGCGTCACCTATCGCAGCCTGGCCTACGCCCTCGACCACGTACCCGTCGAAAAGCTCAGGGCGGAACTGGGATCCCTGCTCGTCCACCAGCCGGAGGTTCATCATCCCGGGCGCGGCGGCGGAATCTGCCAGCACCATCGCGTCCTCTTCAAAGGAGAGGACATCACGCACAGGATCTGGAACGCGAAACTCGACGGACATCTGAAAGCCATTTCGCAGGACCAGGCCTGCCGGCGGGAAATCCTGCTCATGCACCGGGAGATCGTGGAGAAGTACGAGAACATCGTCGCGGTCGGCCGCGACGTGGCCACGACCCTGCTTCCCGGAGCCTCGCTCCATGTCTATCTCACCGCCGAGCACGCCGTGCGCACAGAGCGGCGCCGAGCCCAGTACCGGGACTTCACGGACCGTTCCACGGCGGTCGGCCCCGCGACGGCGCGCGACCTGGAGAACCGCGACGCCATCCGGGCCATGCCGAACGCTCTGGAGATCGACTCGACGTACACCCCGGCCGCGGCCGTCTTCAGGGCCGCCCTGCACGGGCTGCGGCGGTATTCGTCGTGAGCCCCCGGGAGGAGCGGCCGGCGTACTCCGACGAACCGACCAGGGTGGGGCAGCTCGTCGGCGCGTTCCTCACCGGGCAGTCGGGAACGGTCCTCGACGCGGACGGGCTCGCGGTCCGGCTGACCGCGGGGGCGGACGCGCGGGACGACTGCGCCGTCTACGACCTGGACTCCCCCATGAGCCTGGTCATCGGCTCCGACTACATCCGCGGCCCCAAGTTCGTCCTCTACGAACTCGGCCTGCTTTCGGGCTTCGACATCGGCTACTACCTGGCCGTCGCCAACGTCAGTGACGTGGCCGCCATGGGAGCGACTCCGATCGGCCTGCTGAGCGTGGTCCGCTACCCCCACGAGGTGGACGACGCGGAGTTCCGGGACGTGATGGCGGGCATCCACCAGGGGTGCACGGACTGCGGAACGCTGAACGTCGGCGGCGACATCGGCAACGCCGAACGGCTCATCCTCTCGGCCACCGCCTTCGGCGTGTGCCGGCCGGGGACCGCGCTGATGCGCGGTGGCGCCCGGCCGGGCGACCTGCTCTGCGTCACGGGGCCCTGCGGGCTCCTCGGCGCGGCCGTCGCCTACTTCCCCCGCCGGGACACGTTCGGCAAGCGCCTCCCCGAGGAGGTCGAGCGTCTGCTCCTGGACGCCTGGAAGCGTCCGCGGGCACGCGTCGCCGAGGGAAGGCTCCTCGGCGCGAAGTCGTACGCGACGGCCTGCCAGGACACCTCGGACGGCCTCAAGGCGACCGTCGAGCAGATCATGCAGGCGAGCGGTGTGGGGTTCCGCGTCGTCGAGGAGGACGTCCCCGTCGACCCCGCCGTGGCCATGGTCGCCGACCTGATGGGCGTCGAGCCGCTGGCCCTGGCGATGAGCGCGTCCTCCGACTTCCAGCTCGCCTTCACCCTCGATGCCGGCGCCCTCGACAGCTGCCGGTCCGCGTTCGACGTGGCCGGACTGGACTTCCATGTCATCGGTGAGGCGACGGACAGCGCAAGAGCCGAGTCCGTCAACCATCTGCATGCGGTGCGTCCGCTTCCGGGAGTCGCCTGGAAGCACCAGAAGACGGATATCAGTCTCCTCGCCGCCGGGCCCGTGGAGGATTAGCGCAGGAGCGGCGAAGAAGTACGGTACCGGTCGGCGCCGCGGCCGGGAACCGACCCTACAATCGAGAAATGAGGTCCTTGTCGGCCAAGCTCCTGGATCGTCTGATCCTGCTCACGGCCAGCGTCTGCATGGTGGCCCGCCAGTACGACTTCCCCGAGCGGACATTCTGGACCGAATTATCGAGCGGTCGCCCCTACCTCATCGTGGTCCTGATCTGCACGATCGGGATATTCGGAGCCTTCACCCCGTTCCAGGCACTGTCCGAACGGAAACGGGTCGAGCGGAGATCGGCCATTCGCCAGGAAGTGCTCACCCACTACGGAAAAATGGCGGGGATCGCCATCAGCGCACGGCCGCCGGTCGAACTCCAGGATCTGGGACTGCACGTCTGGCGTATCCGCAGATCACCGCGCCACCCCCTCCACGGACATCTCCAGCGCGTCGCCACCTATCGGCTCGGCAGCACCCCGGCGACCCGGACTTTCGCGCCGCCCCGCGGTGTGGGCGTGGTCGGTCTCTGCTGGGAGCGCAATACGGAGGTGTCCGTCGACGTGGAGAAACTGGCCGCCGCCCTCACCGACCGGGAGAGGTTCGAGGCTCACAAGGCCTCGCACGGACCGGAGTCCGTCATGAGGCTCAGCTGGGAGGAGTTCCAGCGCGTCCGGCACCGCGGGGCGGTATTCGCCAGCCCCATCCGGGGCGCGACCGGCACCTTTCGCGGCTGCGTCAGCGTGGACGCCGGCCGCGGGCACGACTCCCTGAACGTCCCGGACCTGTGGCACGAGGTCAACTCCCTGTGCTCACGCCTCGGGCACGGCGGTCTCGACGACATCTAGGGCCGCGAAGGGACACGTCCGCGAACTACCCGCGGCCCCGGTGCGCGCCCGCGAGGCCCTCGGCCGCCTCGTCCTCGCAGCGCCGCTCACCCGCCCAGGAGTCCGGATCGCAGTTCGGCACCGCCTGGCGGATCCCGCCGCGCGGATCGTCCACGTCTCCGTGATGCCGGGGAATCAGATGGATATGGAGGTGGTCGACGGTCCGGCCGGCGGCCCGGCCCTCGTTGACCCCGATGGTGTAGCCGTCCGGATGGTGCCGGTCGTCGATGTTCTCCTGCGCGGACCGGATCAGGGAATAGGCGTCCTTGAGTTCCCTCGCCGTCAGGTCGAAGAAGGATTCGACATGCCGCTTGGGTACGATTTCGACATGCCCCTCGGCGGCCGGGAAGTTGTCGTACCGGACGAAGAACGTCTTGTTCTCCCGCATGATGCGGTTGAGTTCGGGCTGATCACGTCGGCAGAAGATGCACGCGCCCGCTTCCGCATTCCCGCGATCGGTCGACCGCCGGCCCTTACTGCCGTTCTGCCCGGCCCAGCAGAAAATATGAGGCACGAAACGACCCCATCCCGCTGCCGGTCCCCTTGATAATGAGAAAGGCACCGCCGACTCCTTTGCGTCTTTTTCACTTCATCCCACCGTGCGAGCGCGAAAGCCGACCGGTGAGTAACGTGTCAGAACGGTAGCGAAGTCCTCAGTGAAACGCTAGCCGGTGAGGCGATCACGAGCCGGTGAAATCGAGGGAAGCGACTCATGTTGGGACAGTTCTGTCCCGTTCATTTTTGAGTCGTTTCCTATAATGTCGCGTGCGGGACTCTTGTTGGTCCGATCACGCGATCGATCATGATGAAATCGCGGAATCACCTGGTCCGCCCGGCGGTTCACCGCGACGGGAGACGGCACGTCGGCGGGCGCGAGGAGGGGCGGGGATCAGGGGCGGAAGGGCCGCTCGGCCCGGTCGGTGACGTCGCCGGCCGGCTCGCTTCGGGGCGGGCCGGCCGGAGAGGCCGGGGTCACTTGTCGAGGGACGCCCAGAACTCCTCGAAGGAGAGCTTGCCGTCGCCGTTGGCGTCCTTGGCCCGGATGATGGCCTGGGCCACGGTCTCGGTGACGTGGAAGTCGCCCAGCTGGGCCATGACCTGCTTGTACTCGGTCGCCGTGACCTCGCCGTTGCCGTCGACGTCGAGCCGCGCGAACGCCTTGCGGGCCTCTTCTATGTCCGCCACTGGGTCCACCCCTATCTTGGTGCGTTTTTGACGGGGGTCAGACTAACCGCCCCACCGCCCCCCGCTGTACGGCGAGGGGCCCCGGCAGCGGGCGGCGGCGGGGCGGATGATGGGGCAGGAGAGAAGGCAGGGACATGGAACAGGAACTGGGCGGCATCCTGGCCGCCGCCGCGCGCGGGCACTTCCCGCCCGCCGACGGGACGACGACCGTCGTTCCCCAGCCGAACCCGCGCGACGCGGGGGTACTGGCGTTCACCGCGCACTCGGTGGTCTTCCTGGACGAGGACCCCGCCTGGGTGCGGGACACGCTCGCCGCCACCGACGCCGATCCGCTCGGCGCCTCGATGAACCCCGGGTTCCTGAGCGCCCTGATGGCCAGGACCGGCCGCCGGATGAACTGCGTCGACCTCCTCACCTGCGCGTCCGCGCTGCCCGGCGAGCCGCCGCTCGCGCTGACCGAGCTGCACGACCCGGACCACCCCCGGGTGGCGCGGGCCCACAAGTTCCGCGACGAGGTGCGGGTGTGGGCGGCGGACGGCGGGGTGCTGGTGCTCGGGCGGGGTGTGGCCGGGCGCTGGGAGGCGGCGGTCGAGGTGGACGAGCGCGCCCGGGGGCGCGGGCTGGGCGTGGGGCTCGCGCTGGCGGCGCGGCATCTGGCACCCGAGCCGGTCGTCTGGGCGCAGCAGTCCCCGGGCAACGCCCGCAGCGTACGGACGTTCCAGGCGGCGGGGTACCGCCCCGTGGGCTCGGAGGCGCTGCTCGTGGCGCACTGACCACGGGCAACGCCTCCGGCCGGGGAACAGCGCCAAACATCGCTCCCGGCATGTCGAGGGAGCGAGTTCCGGCCAAAAGTCCGGGACCCTCTTCCCTACGCTCCGCCACCGGGCGATAACTTCTTGCTGTCGCCGCCACACCGGGAGCACAGGGCTCCCAGGGACTCGCGGCGCTGGGGCGATTCAGGAGTGACTGCCACCACTGAAGCAACCACCACCTTTACCTTCCAGCCGTTCACCCGGAGCTGCCGGCTCATCTGGGACGAGGGCGACCACGTCCTCATCGGGGTGAGTCCGGGAAACAGCTACTTCAGCGCCGACCGCATCGCCGGTCTCGTCCGCTGGGCCCGCGCCCGCTTCGACCGGGTCGACCTCGTCTACGCCGACCGCCATGTGGACCGGATGTTCACCACGCTCGGGTACGACGACGAGCACGCGCGGCGACGGGCCGCCAAGGAGCTGAAGGCGGTCCGCAGAAGGATCGTCCGGGGCGTGGAGGAGGCCGGCGCCGGGCTCCCGGTCGGCGTCCACGCCCTCTCGGAGTTCGAGGGGAATGCGGTGTACGACCTGCTGCACCGCCGGGTGCGGCACTTCCTCGCGACCGACCGCGAGTTCCGCACCGGCTGCGAGGAGATGGCCGCCGCGTTCCTGGCCGGAAAGGCCGGCGGGCGGGTGAGCCAGGCGCAGACCGCCGCCTGCCTCGACTACATCGCCGCCGAGCTTCCGTTCTTCCTCGACACCCCGGGCATCCTCCAGGTCCCGTCCTCGGTGTCCTGCTACCACGCGCTGATCCCGCTCACCGAGCTCCTCTACGCCAGGGGCGGCGGGCTGCGCGCCTCCCGCAACCAGGCGTACGCCGTCGTGCGCCCGCGGCTGTCCGGCCCGGAAGGAGTCGCCGCGTGAGCGCCACCGGCACGGACACCACCACCCGCACGCTGCCCGCCTTCCCGTTCGGCCGGCGCGGCGACGTGCTGCCCGAGGAGTGCGCGGTGCTGCGCGCCGAGGCGCCGGTGGCCCGGGTGCGCACCCTGACCGGCGACACCGCCTGGCTGGTGAGCAGCTACGCGCTGGCCAGGCAGGTCCTGGAGGACGACCGGTTCAGCCTGAAGGACACCGCGTCCCCCGGCGCCCCCCGCCAGTACGCGCTGACGATCCCCCCGGAGGTCGTCAACAACATGGGGAACATCAACAGCGCGGGGCTGCGCGGCGCCGTGATGAGGGCGCTCAACCCGCGCACCGACGGTCTGCGCCAGTGGCTGCGCGAGCGGGCGGACGAGTTCGTCGACGACCTGCTCGCCGAGGGGCCGCCGGCGGACTTCCGGGCGGGGTTCGCCGACCCCTTCTCGGCGGCCCTGCACTGCAAGGTGATCGGGGTGCCGTTCGCCGACCGGCGGCGGCTCATGAGCGGTCTGGACATCGCGTTCATGACCAGCGCGCACCCCTTCGAGGGCTCCCGCCTCAACTGGTACAAGGACCTCGGCTACATGGTCGACCGGCTCAACGCGCCCGAGGAGCAGCGCGCCGGCCTGCTGGGCCGGCTCGCGGAGCTGCGGACGGAGGAGGAGTCGGCGCACCTCACCGACGAGATGCTGGCGACGGTCGCGGTCTCGCTCTTCGGCGCGGGAGCCGTCTCCACCTCGGCGTTCCTGGTCCTGGCGGTGCTCGCGCTGCTCCAGCACCCGGAGCTGATCGCGTATCTGCGGGCGCACCCGGAGCGGATGGGCCGCGCGGTGGAGGAGCTGCTGCGCTGGAACCTGTCCATCGGCGACGGGCTGCCGAGGCTGGCCACCGAGGACGTCCAGGTCGGTGACGTCCTGGTCAGGAAGGGCGAGCTGGTGCTCGTCCTGGTCGAGGGGGCCAACTTCGACCCGGCGGTCTTCACCGACCCCGAACGGCTCGACCTGGACCGCGAGGTCAACCCGCACCTCTCCTTCGGCGCGGGCCGCCACTTCTGCCCGGCCACGGGCCTGGGCCGGGCGCACGCCGAGATCGCGCTCGGGGTGCTGGTGGAGCGGCTGCCGGGGCTGCGCCTCGCGGTCCCGCCGGAGCAGCTGGTGTGGCGTACGGGCTTCATCAAGCGCCTGCCCGAACGGCTCCCGGTCCTCTGGTGAGACGCGGCCGCCCCCGGGATCACCTCCCGGGGGCGGCCTTCGGTCCGTACGCGGCCGGCGGCTCAGCGGAAGATGCCGGTGTGGCCCAGTGAGTACCGGCCCGGCTGGGGGTAGACCGCGAGGCCGTGCGGGCCCGAGCCGACCGGGATGCGGGCGATCTCCTGCCCGGTGGTGGTGTCGATGGCGTACACCTCGGCGTCGTAACGGCCCGACAGCCACAGGACCTTGCCGTCCGCCGACACCCCGCCCATGTCGGGGCTGCCGCCCTGGGGCAGGCGCCACTTCTTCGTCAGCTTGTTCCGGGCGAAGTCGAAGATGGAGATCGTGCCCTCGCCGCGGTTGGAGATGTACATCTCCTTGGAGTCGCGGCTGACGTAGAGGCCGTGGCAGCCCTTGCCGGTGGGCAGCAGCGTCGGCGTGCTGAACCGGTCGCCGTCCATGACCCACATGCCGTGCGCCATCATGTCGGCGACGTAGAAGGTCTTCCCGTCGGGGGACATCTTCACGTCCTGCGGCATCGCCCCCTCGAACGGCAGCTTCTGGTGCGCGATGACCTGCATCTTCTCCGTGTCGACCTTGAGCAGTTCGCCGGAGAACTCGCAGGAGACGATGAAGTAGCGCCCGTCCATGGAGAAGTCGGCGTGGTTGACGCCCGCGCAGTGGACCGGGACGGTCTTGACCCGGTTCATGTTGACCGGCTCGCGGAAGACCAGCTCGCGGTCCATCGACGCCATCACGACGGCGTACTTGCCGTTGGGCGTGAAGTAGAGGTTGTACGGGTCGGAGACCTGGACCGTGCGGCCCGCCTTGCCGGTCGCCGGGTCGATGGCGGTGAGGCTGTCGCCCAGGTCGTTGTTGACCCACAGGGTCTTCATGTCCCAGGAGGGCACCACGTGCTGGGGCTGGTTCCCGACCGGGATGGTCTCGATCACCTTGTACGTCTTGGGGTCGATCACCGAGACCGTGTTGGAGTTGGTGTTGGGCACGTAGACGCGTTCGAGGAAGTTCTTCACGGCCGGCTGGAGGGCGTTCGGGCGGTCCGCGGCGTAGGCGTCCTTGGGGTCCAGGACCGGCGGCATCCCGGGCAGGCCGCGGGGGACGGCCTGCTTCGGCACGGGCTGGGCGGCGCCCTTGGTGCCCAGGGCCTCGTTCCCGCCCTTGTCCGCGGACGAGGAGCAGCCGGCGAGCGCGGCGAGCAGCAGGCCGCACAGCAGCGCGGCGGTCCTCTTGGTGGGGGTCGGCATCAGGTCAGCAACTCCGTGGTGGTCACCGCGCGCAGTCCGCGGCGGTCGAGGTCGGCGAGGAGGGCCGGCAGCGCGGCGACCGTGTCCGCGTAGCCGAAGTGCAGGCTCACCACGGATCCGTTGCGGATCCGCCCGGTGACGTTGCGCGTCACGGCCGGGGCGCCGGGCGAGGTGAAGTCGAGCGAGTCGACGTCGTAACTGAGCACGTGCGGGTATCCGGCGCGCCGGGCCAGTCGCTGGACGAGCGGGGTCGCGTACTGGGTACGGGAGGGCCGGAACCAGGTCCCGATGGAGCCGGTGAGCCGGCGCAGCCGGTCCGCGCAGCCGGTGATCTCGGCGTACGCCTCCTGCTCCGGGAGCGTGGAGATGTCGATGTGGCGCTGGGTGTGGTTGCCGAGGTCGTGGCCGCCGTCGAGGACGCGGCGGGCCATCGCGGGGTGCTCGTCGAGCCAGCTGCCGACGGCCAGGACGGTGACCCTGGCGCCGGCCCGTTCGGCCTCGGCGAGCACGGCGGTGGCCTCCCGGGGGTCGCCCTGGCCGTGGAAGGTGAGCGCCACCTTCGGCCGGTCGCGGGGGCCGTGGGTGACCTCGGGGGGCCGGCCCGGGAAGGCGCGGGGGGCGGGGGCGGCGCGGACGGTGCCGGGGCGTGCGGAGGCGGGGGACGCGGTGGGCGTCGCGGCAGCGGGCGGCCCGGCGCCGCCCTCGTCGTGCGTGCAGCCGGCCGCGAAGGCGCCCGCGGCGGCGGCCCCCGCCCCGGCTCGCAGGGCGCTGCGGCGGTCGACGTCACGGGGAGATGGATTGAGCACATGGACATTTAAGTGCGCCGAAGGGCGGAAGGTAATGATTGACCCATTTCAGGACCTTTGCGGGTCGTCGGACACGCCACTCCATCGGGGAGCTGGTTCGTTGAATCACTCAGCGGTGCCCATATTTATTCAGCATTTGGAAGGCGCGTGCTCTAGCTCACCTACGATTCAGAGCTAAACTGTAGGGGTATGGGGAAGTTTGTCCGAGTAAGGACTTTTGGCGTGAAGGCCCCCCGTCTGCCATAGTCGGAGACACGACCCCTCATTGACCCGAGTTCGGTCGTCCTCAGTCGCCGTGGATCACACCCCCTCCGGTCCACGGCGGCGCTCCGCAGAAGCCCCCGCAGGCAGGCCGTACCCGGCAGGCACGGGGGCTTCGGCGCGTTCGGGGCCAGGGACGAGCGGGTGTCAGCGGTCGGCGACCCGCATCTCGAACCAGGTGGTCTTGCCGCGCGGCAGCAGATCCACGCCCCAGCGGTCGGAGAGCTTGTCGACGAGGAAGAGGCCGCGCCCGCTGGTGTCCATCTCGTGGACCGGCATCAGACAGGGCAGCCCGCGCGAGGGGTCGCGCACCTCGATCCTGATCCAGCCGCGCCGCCGCAGCATCCGCAGCCCGAAGGCGCGGGCACCGGTGTGGCGGACCGCGTTGCCGACCAGTTCGGAGACGAGCAGGATCGCCTGTTCGGCGAGGGCCGGGGAGAGCGCCCACTGGCGCAGTATCACGCACTGGGTGAGCCGGCGCGCGGTCGCCGCGGACTCGGGCCGGGACGGCAGCCGTACTTCCTCGTCCGTCGGGTTGCCGAACAACTCCAGTGCCTTGAGCGCCCGTTCGTCCTCGACGGCAGGCGACCACCGAGCCGCGGTCGCGCCGCCGCGCTGCCGCGGTTGTTCCACACCCTCCAGCCCCGCCATGCCCCCATCATGGCCGCCCGGAGCCGTCTCCGGGGGCGTTCCTGGGGAAAACGGCCCCCGGAACCAGAGGTTCCGGGGAGCTCGTTCAGCATGTGCCGAGGGCGGTCGATCATGCCCGTACCGGCCGCGAACTGCGATGACGGGCCGCGATCAGCTGATCACCATGCGTTCGGGGGCGGCCGTACTTAAGGCTGTCTTAAGGCCAGGCTAATCCACCCGCAGGGTGTACGGCGCTCTTGCCGGCCGGGAGACGGTCAGAGGAACTTGGCCTTGCCCGGGCCCTCCTCGACGAAGCTGCGCATCCCGCGCTCGCGGTCCTCGGTCGCGAACAGCCCGGCGAACCAGTTGCGTTCCACGGCGAGGCCGGTCTCGATGTCCGTCTCCAGACCCGCGTCGACGCACTCCTTGGCGGCGCGCAGCGCGAGCGCCGGTCCCTGGGCGAGCTTCGCCGCCCAGGCGTGCGCCTCGGCGTACACCTGGTCCGCGGCGACCACCCGGTCCACCAGGCCCAGCGCCAGGGCCTCGTCGGCCTTGACCATCCGGCCGGTGAAGATGAGGTCCTTGGCCCGGGACGGGCCGATCAGCCGGGACAGCCGCTGGGTGCCGCCCGCGCCCGGGATCAGGCCGAGCAGGATCTCGGGCTGGCCCAGCTTGGCGTTGTCGGCGGCGATGCGGAAATCGGCGCAGAGCGCCAGCTCGCAGCCGCCGCCGAGCGCGTACCCGGTGACGGCGGCGACGACGGGCTTGGGGATGCGCGCGACGGCGGTGAACGACTCCTGGAGCGCGCGGGAGCGCACCACCATGGCGGCGTGGTCCATCGCCTGCATCTCCTTGATGTCCGCGCCCGCCGCGAACACCTTCTCACCGCCGTAGATCACCACGGCGCGTACGTCGTCACGGCGGCCCGCCTCCTCGGCGAGCTCGCGCAGCCGGTCCTGGATCGCGATGTCCAGGGCGTTCATCGGGGGGCGGTCCAGGCGGAGGGTGCCGACGCCTTCGGAGACTTCGAGGGTCACAGTCATGCCAGCAGGTTAGTGGCCGTTAACGGCGACGGACCCGGTGCCGTTGGTCACAGCACCGGGTCCGTCGCGCAGGAGCGGGGGGGGGGAGTTACTTCGTCCACTCCGCCCAGGACATGTTCCAGCCGTTGAGGCCGTTGTCCGGCTGGATCTGCTTGTCCTTGGAGTTCTTCACGACGACCACGTCACCGATGAGCGAGCGGTCGTAGAACCAGGCCGCCGGGGTGGAGGAGTCGCCCGCGCCGCGCGCGTCGCGCAGACCCACGCAGCCGTGGCTGGTGTTGGTGTTGCCGAACACCGACGGGTCGCCCCAGTAGTTGCCGTGGATGAAGGTGCCCGAGCTCGACAGGCGCATCGCGTGCGGCACGTCCTTGATGTCGTACTCGCCGCCGAAGCCCACGGTGGCGCCGTTCATCCGGGTCACCTGGTACTTCTCGCTGATCACCATCTGGCCGTTGTACGTGGTGTTCGCCGGGGAGCCCGCGCTGATCGGGATGGTGCGCAGGACCTTGCCGTCGCGCACGACGGTCATGGTGTGGGCGGCGGCGTCCACGGTGGAGACCTGCGAGCGGCCGACGGTGAACTTCACCGTACGGGTCTGCTTGCCGTAGACGCCGGGGCGGCCCTCGACGCCGTCGAGGTTGAACTTGACGGTCACCTTGGTGCCGGCGGCCCAGTACTTCTCGGGGCGGAAGTCCAGGCGGTCGTTGCCGAACCAGTGGCCCTCGACCGGCACCGACGGCTCGGCCGTCACCTTGATGGCCTTCTCGACGGCCTGCGGGTTGGTGATGCCGCGGCTGAAGTTGATGGACACCGGCATGCCGACGCCGACGGTGTCGCCGTCCTCGGGGGCGTAGGTGCCGATGAAGGTGTTCTTCGGGACGAGCGTGGTGAAGGTGGTGTCCTTGGCGGACTCGCGGCCGTCCTCGTCCTTGGCCACCGCGTGCACCTTGTACTTGGTGGCGGAGGCGAGGTGCTGGTCCGGGGCCCAGGTGCTGCCGTCGGCGGAGATCTTCCCGGCCACCGCGTTGCCCTTGGTGTCGGCGACCGCGACGGCGGTGAGCTTGCCCTGGGAGGCGGAGATCTTCAGCGCGCCGCTGGTCGCCACGTCGGCGGAGCCGTCCTTGGGCGCCACGGTGACGACCGCGGCGGAGGCCTTGGTGTCCTCGGCCGCCTTCCCGGCGCCCGCCTTGCCCTTGCCGTCCCCGCCCCCGGAGTCGTCGCCACCGCACGCCGAGACCAGCAGGAGCAGCGCCCCCAGCAGCAGAGCCAGCAGACCGGGCGTACCGCGCCGCCGTCCCGCCGCTCTGGTCGGAGCCCCCGATATGTGCTGCCCGTTCACGACAGTTCTCTCCCCTCGCACGGCCGGGAACACGCCACGGCCCGCACTGAAAAACACCCCCGTGCGCGTCCTCGCGCGCACACGATTGCTTAGGTAATCACACCGGAAGCGCACACGACGCCACACGAATGTCACCGTTCAGTCCCAATGGTCCCGTGCGCTCGCCGGGGCTCCCTCGCGACGTCACCGGGGGTGTGTACGGGCCGGACCCGGCCGGCGGGAGAGGGCCGGCGGGCGGGGCCGCACGTCGAGGGAGGCGTCAGAGCGCCGAGCCCGCCCTCCACTTCGCCCAGGACAGGTTCCAGCCACCGAGGCCGTTGTCGGGCGCGACCGTCTTGTCCCGGGAGTTGACCACCTCCACCACGTCCCCGACGAGCGTGCGGTCGAAGAACCAGCCCGCCGGGGTGTCGGGGCTGCCGCCCTTCACGTCGCGCAGGCCCACACAGCCGTGGCTGGTGTTGCTGGAGCCGAAGGTGGTCGGGGGGGCCCAGTAGTTGCCGTGCAGGAAGGTGCCGGAGGCGGTCAGCCGGATGGCGTGCGGCACGTCCGGGATGTCGTACTCCCCGCCGAAGCCGACCGTACGGCTGTTCATCCGCGTCACGTCGAACATCTCGGTGACCACCATCTTGCCGTTGTACGTGGTGTTCTTGGGCGACCCCGCCGAGATCGGGACCGTACTGACCAGCTCGCCGCCGCGGCGCACCTCCATGGTGTGCGCCTCGGCGTCCACCAGGGACTCCTGGGCGCGCCCGATGGTGAAGCCGACCCGCTTCTCCTGGATGCCGTAGACCCCCGGGGCGCCGGGGACGTCGCGCAGCCGCATGTCGACGGTGACCCTGGTGCCCGGCCTCCAGTACTCCCGGGGCCGGAAGTCGAGCCGCTCCTTGCCGAACCAGTGGCCCACCACCGGCACCGGCGGGCTCGCCGTGACCTTGATGGCGCGCTCCACGGCCGCCCTGTTCGCGATCGGCTGGTTGAAGGTGAACGAGACGATCATGCCGACGCCGACCGTGGAGCGGTTCTCCGGTGTGAAGTAGCCGATGAACCGGTGCTCGGGCACCAGCGTGGTGAAGCTGGTGTGCCGCGCCTGGCGGTGGCCGTGGCCGTCCAGCGCCACCGCGTCCACCGTGTACTTGGCGGCCAGTTCCAGCCGTCCCGCCGCCTGGCCGGCCGGTTCCCAGGAGAGGCCGTCCTCGCTGATCCGGCCCGGCACCTCCTCGGGCTGGGCGTCCTCGGCCTTCATCACCTTGACCCGTTCCAGGCGCCCGTCGGGCACCCGCACCACGATCCTCCCGTCCGCCTTGACGCCCTTGGCCCCGTCGTCCGGGGTCACCCGGATCACGTCCCGGGGCGAGGGGGCCTTGCCCGCCACCACGTCCCTGACCCCGCCGACGCCGCCGACGGCACCGAGGCCGCCGTGGCCGCCGCTGCACCCGGCCGCCCCGGCGACCAGCGCCGCCGTCAGTCCGACCCATGCCAGGGCGGCCGCGGTGCTCGCCCCTGCCCGCTTCAGTACGAATCTCACGACCGGTCAACGACTCCGCCCGGCCCGGGGAAACGTGAGTACGAGCCGGGTAACGGGAAGAACCCCTGCGAGGACACGCGTGGAGAGCCGCGGCCGGGACGCCGCGCTCGTCCAGGCGCCGAGCCGCGGGAGGCCGAGGGGTGTCGAGCGCAGCCGAGCAGGAGGCAGAGCGGGGGGTGGGGCGACCGGCTCCGCACGAGGAAGGGCACCGGGAACTGAACGGGCACCGCGACCGGCGGCTCGGCTCCACCGGGCCGCCGCCACCGGTCTGGCCGGGCACGCCGACCCCGCTGGGGGCCCGGTTCCGGGTGGGGCCTGACGGGGTGGCGGGTACCAACTTCGCGCTCTGGGCGGGCGGGGCGGAGGCGGTGGAGCTGTGCCTGTTCGACGCGGCGGGCACCGAGACCCGGCTCCCGCTGGTCGAGCTCACCCATGAGATCTGGCACGGCTTCGTCCCCGGCGTACGGCCGGGGCGGCGGTACGGCTACCGGGTGCACGGCCGCTGGGACCCGTGGACCGGGGCCCGCTGGAACCCGTCGAAGCTGCTCCTCGACCCGTACGCGCGGGCGGTCGACGGTGACTTCACGCTGCCGCCGCAGGTGTACGGGCACGTCCGGGACTGGCCGCAGCAGCACGTGGCCGACACGGTCCGCGACGGCCGGGACTCGGCGCCGTACGTCCCGAAGGGAGTCGTCGTCCACGACGACGACGACTGGGCCGACGACCGCCGCCCCAAGACGCCGTGGGCGGACTCGGTCATCTACGAACTGCACGTGCGCGGCTTCACCAAGCGGCACCCGGGGATTCCCGAGGAGCTGCGCGGTACGTACGCCGGTCTGGCGCACCCGGCGGCGCTCGACCACCTCACCGGCCTCGGGGTGACGGCGGTCGAGCTGCTGCCGGTGCACCAGTTCGCCCACGAGGACCATCTGCTGCGCCGGGGCCTGCGCAACTACTGGGGCTACAACTCGGTCGGCTACTTCGCGCCGCACGCGGCCTACTCGGCGTCCGGCACGGCCGGGCAGCAGGTCGGCGAGTTCAAGCGGATGGTGCGGGCGCTGCACGCGGCGGGCATCGAGGTCATCCTCGACGTCGTCTACAACCACACGGCCGAGGCGGGCGAGCGCGGACCGACGCTGTCGCTGCGCGGGATCGACAACAAGGGCTACTACCGGCTCCAGCCGGACGCCCGCCGGTACGCGGACTACACGGGCTGCGGCAACACCCTGCACGTGGTGCAGCCCCAGGTGCTGCGGCTGATCACGGACTCGCTGCGGTACTGGGTGACGGAGATGGGGGTGGACGGCTTCCGCTTCGACCTCGCGGCCGCGCTCGCCCGCTCGATGCACGACGTCGACATGCTCTCCCCGTTCCTGGCCGTCATCGCCCAGGACCCGGTGCTGCGCCGGGTGAAGCTGATCGCGGAACCCTGGGACGTGGGGCGCGGCGGATACCAGGTCGGGGCCTTCCCGCCGCTGTGGACCGAGTGGAACGACCGCTACCGGGACGCGGTGCGGGACTTCTGGCGGGGCGCGCTGCCGGACGTACGCGACCTGGGCTACCGCCTGTCGGGGTCGAGCGACCTGTACGCCTGGGGCGGGCGCCGCCCGTACGCCTCGATCAACTTCATCACCGCGCACGACGGCTTCACCCTGCGCGACCTGGTGTCGTACGAGCGCAAGCACAACGAGGCGAACGGGGAGGGCAACCGGGACGGCACCGACGACAACCGGTCCTGGAACTGCGGGGTGGAGGGCGAGACGGACGACCCGGCGGTCAACGCCCTGCGCCGCCGCCAGCTCCGCAACCTGCTCACGACCCTCCTGGTCTCCACCGGGGTGCCGATGCTGGTGGCCGGGGACGAGATGGGGCGGACGCAGGGGGGCAACAACAACGCGTACTGCCAGGACGGGGAGGTGGGGTGGGTCGACTGGTCGCTGCTGGAGGAACCCGGGCCGCGCGGCCTGCTCGAACTGGCCCGCCGCCTGCTGGCGCTGCGCCACCGCCATCCCGTGCTGCGCCGGCGCGCGTTCTTCTCCGGCCGGGCGCAGGGGGCGGACGGGCTGCGGGACCTGGCGTGGTTCACCGCGCGCGGGGAGGAGATGACGGAGCGGGACTGGTACGCGCCGACGGCCACGCTCGGGCTGTACCTCTCGGGCCGCGACATCCCCGGCCGCGACGCCCGGGGCGCTCCGGTGGTGGACGACAGCTTCCTGATCGTCCTGCACGCGGGGAGCCGCCCGACGCGGTTCGTGGTGCCGGGCCCGCCCTGGGGCGAGGCCTACGAGGTCCTGGTGGACACGGCGTCGGAGGACCAGTCGCGGGCGCCCGGTCGGGCGCACCGGGGCGGGGTGGAGGTGGAGGTGGGGGCGCGGTCGGTGCAGGTGCTGCGCGTGGCGAGCTGACCTTCCCGCAGCGCCCGCGCCACCGCTCTCCAGCCAAAAAGCCGGTGGGCGTTGTCGGTGGCGAAGTTTAGGCTCGATGGTTGATGCCCGACACATATGAACTCCACGATGCCCCCACCGGGAACCGGTCGACGGTCCGTACGCTGCTGCGGCTCTGGCCGTACGTACGTCCCGTGCGGGTCCGGCTCTTCACCGCCGCGGCCGTCGCGGTCGTCGCGTCCTGCCTCGGTCTGGTGATCCCGCTCGTCCTGAAGTGGATCGTCGACGGCCCGGTGAGCGACGGCGACCCCGGCGGGGTCTGGCTCGGCGCGCTCGTCCTGCTGCTGCTCGGCGTGGCCGAGGCGCTCCTCTTCGGTCTGCGCCGATGGCTGGTGGCGCGGCCGCTGGCCGGGGTGGAGGCGGCGATGCGGGCGGACCTGTACCGGCATGTGCAGCGGCTGCCGGTGTCCTTCCACGACCGGTGGCCCTCGGGCCAGTTGCTGTCGCGGGGCACCACGGACCTGAGCCTGGTACGGATGTTCCTGGCGTTCCCGCTGACCTTCCTGCTGGTCAACGGGGTGACCATCGTGGTGGGGTTCGTGATCCTGCTGTCGCAGGAGTGGACACTGGGGCTGGTGCTGATCATCCCGGTGGTGCCGCTGGTGGCGCTGTGCTCGCTCTTCGAGACGCGGTACTCGCTGGCGGCGCGGCGGGCGCAGGACCAGGTGGGTGATCTGACGACGGTGGTCGAGGAGAGCGTGCTCGGCATCCGGATCATCAAGGGGTTCGGCCGCCATCGCGCCCAGGCGCGGGCGTTCGGGGAGCTGGCACGGGGGCTGCGCGGCACCGAGCTGCACAAGGCGCGGCTGCTCGCGGCGCTGTGGGGCGTGATCACGGCGGTCCCGGAGCTGGCGATCGGGGCGGCGCTGGTGCTGGGGACGGTGCGGGTGGCCGACGGCGGCCTGTCGGCGGGGACGCTGGTGGCGTTCCTGTCCACGGCGCTGGCGCTGCGGTGGCCGGTGGACTCGATCGGGTTCCTGCTGGCGATGAGCCAGGAGGCGGGGACGGCGACGGAGCGGTTCTTCGAGGTCCTGGACGAGCCGGTCCCCTCGGTGGGTAACGCCCCCCTCCCGGCGTCGTCTTCTGCCCGCGGGCCGGTGGGGGCCGCCCGCGCAGTTCCCCGCGCCCCTGAACCGACGGGGCCTGCGGCCCCTGTCCCGCCTGATGGCCGCTCCCTGTACGACAAAGCGGCCGGAGTACCCAGGGGCGCGGGGAACTGCGCGAGCAACCCAGCACGGTCCGCGGACGAACTCCCGGCCGGACAGGGGCGCGGGGAACCGCGCGACCAGCCACCGAGCACCCGCGGACAGAGCCCCGACCAGGACGACCTCGGCATCCGCTTCCACCAGGTCTCCTTCCGCTACCCCGACGCGCCCCCGGACAGCCCGCCCCTGCTCACCCGCGTCGACCTGCACATCCGCAGCGGCGAGACCATGGCCGTCGTCGGAGGGACCGGGTCCGGGAAGACCACCCTCACCGCCCTCGTGCCGCGGCTGTACGAGGCCACGGGAGGGCGGATCACCCTCGACGGGGTCGACATCGCCGGCATGCCGCGCGAGGAACTGCGCGCGCTCGTCGCCGTGGCCTTCGAGGAGCCGACCCTCTTCTCCGCCTCCGTGGGCGAGAACGTCCTGATGGGCGGCGGCGGACCCGAGGACCTCGACCGCGCGCTGGACGTCGCGCAGGCCGGCTTCGTACGGGAGCTGCCGCACGGCGTCGACACCCAGGTCGGCGAGCAGGGGCTCAGCCTCTCCGGCGGGCAGCGCCAGCGGCTGGCGTTGGCGCGGGCGGTCGTCGGGCGGCCCAGGTTCCTGGTCCTGGACGACCCGCTCTCCGCGCTCGACGTGCACACCGAGGCCCGCGTCGAGGCGGCCCTGCGCGACGTGCTGCGCGAGACCACCGCGCTGGTGGTCGCCCACCGGCCGTCGACGGTGATGCTCGCCGACCGGGTCGCGCTGCTGTCCGACGGGCGCGTCGCCGCGGTCGGCACCCATCAGGAGCTGCTGCGGTCCAACGCGGAGTACGCCTGGCTGATGTCCGGTACGGGGGACGAGGGGGAGAAGCGATGACCACCACCATCGGGGCGCAGTGGCAGGCCGAACCGGAGGAGCCGGCGGAGCCGGACCAGGGGCGGCCCGCGGCGGATCCCTTCGACCGCGACGCCCTCCCCTCCCCGCCCGGCGCCACCCGCGCCCTCCTGCTCGACCTGCTGCGGCCGATGCGCCGGCGCGTCGTCGTCACCGCGCTGCTCATCCTGTTGCAGCAGGCGGCCGTGCAGGCCGGTCCGCTGCTGGTCGCGTACGCCATCGACCGCGGCGTGCCCGCCTTCCGGGCGCACGACTACGGACCGCTGATCGCCGTCGGCTCCGGCTACCTCGTCTGCGCCCTGGGCGCCGGACTGCTCCAGTACGCGTTCATCGGCGCCTCCACCCGTGTCGGCCAGGACATCCTGCTCGACCTGCGCGGACGGATCTTCCGGCACGCGCAGGCGCTGAGCGTGGACTTCCACGAGCGCTACACCTCGGGACGGCTCATCTCCCGCTCCACCTCGGACGTGGAGTCGCTGCGCGAGCTCTTCAACGAGGGGCTCCAGGAGCTCATCGGCGTGGTGCTGTCCGCGGTGTACATCTGCGTGATGCTGCTCTGGCTCGACTGGGGCACGGGCGCCCTCGCGGTGGCCTCGTACGCGCCGCTGCACCTGCTGATCCGCCGCTACCGGCGCCGCGCGTCGGTGGCCTTCGACGCCCGCTCCACCGCCATCGCGGCCGTGATCGTCAAGTTCGCGGAGACCCTCAACGGCATCCGCCCGGTCCAGGCGTTCCGCCGGGAGCGCGCCAACGACGAGGAGTTCCAGCGGCTCAACCACCACCACGAGCGCACCAACGGCGACGCGATCCTGGAGATGGCCCAGTACGTGGTGGGCTCGCGCCTGGTGGCCAACACCGCCGTCGCCGCGATGGTGCTGTGGGGCGCCTACCGGGTCGCCGACGGCACCATGGCGCTCGGGGTGCTGGCGGCCGCCGTGCTGTATCTGCGGCGGCTGTACGACCCGATCGACCGGCTGGGGATGTTCCTCAACTCCTACGAGGCCGCCGTCTCCTCGCTGGGGAAGATCGCCGGGCTCCTCGCCCAGCGGCCGACGGTGCCCGAGCCCGAGCGGCCGGTGCCGCTGCCGGAGCGCGGCGGTGAACTGCCGGGCCGCGAGGTCGTGTTCGAGGACGTGAGCTTCTCGTACCGGACGGGCGGCGAGGTGCTGCCCCGCTTCGACCTGACGATCCCCGCCGGGCAGACCGTGGCCGTGGTCGGCTCGACCGGCGCCGGCAAGTCCACCCTCGCCAAGCTGCTGGCCCGCTTCTACGACCCTTCCCCCAGCTCTGCGACCAGCTCCGCGCAGGGGACGCCCCGACCCGGCCGGGTGCTCCTCGACGGCGTCGACCTGCGCGAGCTCGCCACGCCCGAGCTGCGGCGCGGGGTCGTGATGGTCACCCAGGAGGCGTTCCTCTTCTCCGGGACGGTCGCCGACAACATCGCCATCGGCCGCCCCGAGGCGACCCGCGAGGAGATCGAGCGGGCCGCGAAGGCGATCGGCGCGCACGACTTCATCGTCCGGCTGCCCGACGGCTACGACACGGACGTGCGCAAGCGCGGCGGGCGCATCTCGGCGGGCCAGCGCCAGCTGGTGGCCTTCGCCCGGGCGCTGCTCGCGGACCCGGCGGTGCTGATCCTGGACGAGGCGACCTCGTCCCTGGACATCCCGGGCGAGCGGGCGGTGCAGCGCGCGATGCACACCGTGCTGCACGGCCGTACCGCCGTCGTCATCGCCCACCGGCTGTCGACCGTGGAGATCGCGGACCGGGTGCTGGTGATGGACCGCGGCCGGATCGTCGAGGACGGCTCGCCCGCCGAACTCATCGCGGGAACCGGCCGGTTCGCCCATCTGCACGCGGCCTGGCGCGAGAGCCTGGCGTAGCCGAAAGGGGCGCGGCGGGGGAACCGGTTGGCCGCCGCGCCCGTCACACCTCATCGCCGTGTGCGGCGCACCGTCCGCCTGACGGACACCGGGCGGGGCCGGCGCGGGCCACCGCGAAGGCGCATTGCGGCCATTGTGCGAAGGGGCCCGGACGACCGTTTCGGGCACCCTTCGCGCTGGTGGGGCGGGGCGCGTATCCGGACACTCCCGTCGATCGCGGCGCACCCGACTCCACTCTGGACACACGGTGTTGACAAAGGAAACGTCCGCTTAACGAACGCCATCTTTCGTACAACGAACGATTTCCGGCCATCTTCTTGACGCGCTCCTGACAGCGACAGGCCACTCCTGGCACTCTCTCCCCGATCCACGATTCACCGCTCCGCATGCTCCGCCCGGCCGGCCCTACCCAGCCGCCGGTACCCCCCTCGCAGAAGGAGTTCGCGTGAGATCCACGCACCGTCGTCGTGCCACCGCCACCGCCGCCCTGCTCTCCGCAGCCGCCATGCTCACCGTCGGAGTCCAGGCCACCAGTGCCAGCGCACGCCCCGACGACTCCGCGTCCGCAAGCGCCCTCAAGGCGCAGGCCGTACGCAACCCGGGCGCTCTGCCCGCCAAGCTCTCGCCCTCACAACGGGCCGAGCTCATACGCCAGGCCGGCGACAGCACGGCGGACACCGCCAAGAAGCTGGGCCTCGGCACCCAGGAGAAGCTCGTCGTCCGCGACGTGACCAAGGACCAGGACGGCACGACGCACACGCGGTACGAGCGCACCTACGCCGGACTGCCGGTCCTCGGCGGCGACCTCGTCGTCGACACGACCGCGAGCGGCCTGACGCGGGGTGTCACCAAGGCCTCCGGCGCCGAGCTGAAGAACGTCGCCACCACCGCCAAGCAGGGCCCGGCCGGCGCGCAGAAGCAGGCCCTCGCGGCCGCCGCCGACAAGGGCGCCAAGAAGGCCACCGCCGACCGCGCCCCGCGCAAGGTCGTCTGGATGGCCAAGGGCACGCCGACCCTCGCCTACGAGACGGTCGTCGGCGGTCTGCAGGAGGACGGCACGCCGAACCAGCTGCACGTCATCACCGACGCGTCGACCGGCGCCAAGCTGTACCAGTGGCAGGGCATCGAGACCGGTGTCGGCAACACCCACTACAGCGGCCAGGTCACCCTCGGCACCACGCAGTCGGGTTCGACGTACACGCTGACCGACGCCGGGCGCGGCGGCCACAAGACGTACAACCTGAACCACGGCTCCTCCGGCACCGGCACGCTGTTCTCGCAGTCCAGCGACACCTGGGGCGACGGCACCAACTCCAACCCCGCCACCGCGGGCGCCGACGCCGCCTACGGCGCGGGCCAGACCTGGGACTTCTACAAGAACGTCTTCGGCCGCAGCGGCATCCGCGGCGACGGCGTCGGCGCGTACTCCCGCGTCCACTACGGCAACGCGTACGTCAACGCGTTCTGGGACGACAGCTGCTTCTGCATGACGTACGGCGACGGCTCGGGCAACAACGACCCGCTGACCTCGCTGGACGTGGCCGGCCACGAGATGACGCACGGCGTCACCTCCAACACGGCGGGTCTGAACTACAGCGGTGAGTCCGGCGGCCTCAACGAGGCGACCTCGGACATCTTCGGCACCGCGGTGGAGTTCTACTCCAACAACTCCTCCGACGTCGGCGACTACCTCATCGGCGAGAAGATCAACATCAACGGCGACGGCACCCCGCTGCGCTACATGGACAAGCCGAGCAAGGACGGCGGCTCCAAGGACAGCTGGTACTCCGGCATCGGCAACCTGGACGTCCACTACTCCTCGGGCCCGGCGAACCACTGGTTCTATTTGGCCTCCGAGGGCAGCGGCACCAAGGTCATCAACGGCGTGACCTACAACTCGCCGACCTCCGACGGCCTGCCCGTCACCGGCATCGGCCGCGACAAGGCCCAGCTGATCTGGTACAAGGCGCTCACCACGAAGTTCAGCTCCACCACCAACTACGCGGGCGCCCGCACGGGCACCATCGCGGCGGCGACCGAGCTGTACGGGGCGGGCAGCGCCGAGGTCAACAACATCACCGACGCCTGGGCGGCCATCGCGGTCGGCGCCCGGCACGGCGGCACCGACCCGGGCGGCAAGGTCTTCGAGAACGGCACCAACGTCAACATCCCGGACTCCCCCGGAGCGGCGGTCACCTCGTCGGTCACCGTCTCGGGCGTCACGGGCAACGCGCCCAGCACCCTCAAGGTCGGCGTCAAGATCGTCCACACCTACATCGGCGACCTCCAGATCGACCTGGTGGCGCCCGACGGTTCGGTGTACGCGCTGAAGGCCACGGGCACGGGCGGCTCGACGGACAACATCGACACCACGTACACGGTCAACGCCTCCTCGGAGGTCGCCAACGGCACCTGGAAGCTGCGGGTCCAGGACAAGGCGGCGTACGACACCGGCTACATCGACAACTTCAAGCTCACGTTCTGAGCCTTCGGGCTGTCCTCACGGTCAGGCGGCTGACCGGGACGTGAAGGCAAAGGTGCCCGGACCCCGCAGGGGGTCCGGGCACCTTTCGTTCGTGGCGCACCCACCGGGAGGCCCCTCAGGGGGCCTCCCGTGGTGTTCTACTCAGCCCGCTGGGCGTACCCGAGCGAACTTCGCCGCGAGGACGGGGCCGAGGTGCTCCACCAGCTCGTGCCCCGGCTTACCGGGGAACGGCAGGGAGTTGAGGAACGACGTCACGATGACCTCATCGATCTCCGGTACGCCCAGCGCGCTCTGTTCCTCCAGGAACCGCAGCGTGCTGCGCCAGTCCGGCTCGTCCTCGTTCCCGAGGTAGGAGTCCACGGTCGCCAGGGTCACGTCCCAGAAGAAGACGTGCGGCAGCACGCCGTCCTCGTTGAACACGTGGCTCTCGTAGAGATCCTCGAAGGCGGGGACCCGGGCGACCAGGTCCTTCACCAGTTGTACGTCCCTCGTCATCAGCAACTCAGTCCCGGGTAGTTGTGCGCGCCTTCGTACTGCCCCTGATGGGCGTCATCAATGGCACTGATGAGGCTCTTCGCGACTTGGATGTCCCTCGCGGTCCGCACCACGGTCTCCTTCTTTCCGCCCTTCGGCTTGATGACGTCCTTGGTGAGGAAGTTGTTGAGCGCGCTCCGGTACTGAGCGGTACTGCCCAGGTGGTTCTTGCCCTCGACCCCTTCTCCGCCCAGGAACTCGTGGTTGGCCGCCGCCATCGCCGAGCCGTCACCAACGAGGTTCTCATTGCCGATGCCGTGGTAGAGCGCGTCCACCGTCTTCTGCAGTCGCGCGTTGTCAACCTGCGGGATGGACGCCGGGCCGTCCTGGTTGTGGACGAGGAAGCCCTCGCCCCCTGCCATCACATGGTAGGTGTGCAGGCCCTCGATGCTGAGGTCGTAGGTGACCCGGGTTGCCGTGTACGGCTTGACGCCGACGATCCTCGCCGTCTCACCCGTATCCAGCTGGAGCCGCTGACCGCTCTTGAGGTCGCCCGCCTGGGTCCAGGAGTTCCGGGTGGCCTCGTAGAACTGGTGGTGCTGCGTGGTCTGGATCGTCTTCGCGCCCGACTTCGTCGCAACGGTGACATCGACGTAGTCGCGGTCGGTCCGGGTGACGATCACTTCCTTGACGCGGTGCTTCTCCGTCCCCTTCTTGCCGGGCTCCGCCGTGAGGACGTAGTCCCCCACCTTGATCTCGGAGATCATCTTGGAGACGTTGGGTCCCACCAGCACGGGAGTCGACCCGACAAAGCTGTGCCTGGTCGGGCAGCTGCCACCCCGTCCCCGCGACGGCACACCGTCCGTCTCGGGCTGCGCCTTCGGCTTGGGGCCGTACTTGCCGGCGGCGGCTCCGAAGATGCCGCCGAACGCCGCACCGGTCGCGGTGGCCTTGGCCGCTCCGCTGACGCTGCAACCGTCTTCGCTGCTGGAGCAGGAGACGCCGTAGTAGGCCGCACCCTCGGCCGCTCCGGAGGCGGCTCCGGTGACCGCGCCACGGGTCACGGCACCGACCGCGGTCCCGAGCGCCCGACCGGCGAGCGCTCCCGCACCCGCGCCTATGAGACCGGTGGCCGCGCCCACCGCGGCGGCTCCGAGGAAGCCGTTCAGCGTGTGCGGACCGTCACTCATGGCGTAGCCGAGCGAGTTGATCAGCGCTCCGGCGCCGACCGCACAGGCGACCGCGCCCACGCCCGCCGTCAGGGCTGTGCATGCCACCGCGGCCGCGATCCCGGCAACGATGGGCACGATGGTCGAGGCATGCTGCTTCACATAGTTGGCCGTCGCCTTCGCGGCCTTCTTGACCGCTCTGCCGACCTTCTTGGCCGCCTTGACCACCTTGTGGGCGACGTGCTTGACCGCCTTGGCGACCCGCTTCACCGCATGCTTGACGGTACGGGCGACCTTGTGGACGTAGTGCTTGACCCGCTTGTACGTCCGCTTGACGTATCTCTTGACCTTCTTGACGGCGTCATGGACGTAGTGCACGGCCTTGCGGACCGCGTGCTTGACCCGCTTGACCGCCTTCTTGACCGCGTGCTTGATCTTCTTCGCGGCCTTCTTGACCACCTTGGCGACGTGCTTGACGGCCTTCTTGGTCTTGTGCCAGGCGGACTTGGCGGTGTGCTTGACCTTCTTCTTGAACTTCTTCCAGGCGCCGCCGATGCTCCAGTGGCCGGTGGGGTCGGTCATGGTCAGCGGGTTGGCGTTGGCATAGGCGAACTTGTTGGCGCCGATCGAGGCCGGCAGGCCGTCCACGTCCGCCGTGTCCCGGCTGTTGAACTGGCCGGTCTGCGGCGAGTACCAGCGAGCCGCCATGTTGACCTTGGCCGTCTCCGGGTCGGTCCAGCCGGACTGGTAGCCGAGGTGGCCGACCATGCCAGCGCTCTGTGCGACCTTGCCGAAGGGCGAGTACGAGGTCGAGCCCGCCAGCGCCTCTCCATCGGCGGTGAACTGCCCGATGACGTCGTCGTGCAGATCCGTCATCGCGAGCACCGACTGGGTGCCCGCCTTGATGCCGAGCAGCGAACCATCGGCGTTGCGACTGTAGGTCGCGGTGCCGTCGGAGGCGACGTCGTTGCCCGCTCCGCTGTACTGGAAGGTGAACAGGGGACCGGATCCCGGAGTGGACGCGGTGAGCACCCGGTCCAAGCCGTCGTAGCTGTAGGTGTGGTCTCCCTCGTTGATGACGCGGTTGAAGGCGTCCGACTTCATCACGGTCTGCTTGCCCGCGTCGTCCGTCATCGAACTCAGCGTGCCGCGGGGGGTGTAGGTGTAGCTGCTGTGCCCGTCCGAGCTGAGCTGGTTGCGGGCGTCGTAGGTGTAGGTGTCACCGCCCACGCGCGTCCGGTTGCCGGAGGCGTCGTAGCCGTAGCTCTCGGTCGTCGTCCCGTTGTTCCAGGACGACAGGCGGTTGGCCCAGTCGTAGGTGTACGTGTTGGCCGAGGCGCCCGCGACTCCGGTCGTCGTCTTGGACGTCTCGTTGCCGTTCTCGTCGTACCCGTAGCTCACCGACGCCAGCGTCTTGCCGGTCGGGGAGGTGAGAGTGTCCGACTTGAGCTGCTCCAGGGCGTCGTAGCCGAAGGCCCGCTTGGCCTTGCCGCTGCCGTAGTCGATCGACTTGACCCTGTTGTTGACGTCGTAGCCGTAGGTCAGCGCCGAGCCGGTGGAGCCGTCGTTGACCGTGGAGAGGCGTCCGGCGGCGTCGTAGCCGTAGGTGGAGGTACCGGAGGCATCCGTCCGGGAGGTGACGGCTCCGTCACCGTTGTAGGCGAAGGAGCTTGCGCCGGACGGGCCGTTGGCCGACAGCAGCAAGCCGCGGTCGTCGTACCCGAACGTGTCCTTCCCTGTGTCCGCGTCAGTGCCGGTCACCGAAGTGACACGGTCGTCCGCGTCATAGGAGTAGGTGTGGTCGGCGGTGGCCGCCTCGGCACCGGTACCCGTCTGGCGGGTGAGCCGGCCCTTCGCGTCGTACTGGTCGACGATCTTCACACCGCCGGGCGAACGCTCCTCGACCACGTCGCCATTGGCGTTGTAGACGGTGGTGAAGGTGCGGTCGGCCAGGTTCGGAGCGGTCGGCGTGGCCGGCTCGATCGCCGACTCCGCCATGCCCCAGGCGTTGTATGTGGTGATGAACGGATTCCCTCGCCCGTCCGTGAACCGGGTCTGGTTGCCCGCCGCGTCATAGCCGAACGTCGTGGTGATCGACTCCGTGGCGGAGACCGGCTGCACCGCCTTGGTCACCATGCCGGTGGCGTCCACGGTGAGTGAGGTGGTGTGGCCCCGGAAGTCGGTGAGCGTCGAGGGGGCGCCCATCCGGTCATAGGTGGAACTGGTGGTCCGCAGCACCTTTCCAGTCGCGTCCAGGTCACTCATCGAGACCAGCTGGCCGAACCCGTCGTACGTGTTCTTGGTGCTCGTCCCGTCCGGGTCCGTGGACGTGAGCATCTGCCCGTCCATGTCGTACGTGTACCGCGTGGTGTTACCGGCCCCGTCCGTGCTGGAAGTGATCTCTCCCAACGCGTTGTACCCGTAGGACTGGCTCACCCCGGCCGGGCTGAGCACCCTCGACAGCTGCTGCCCCGGCGCGTCGTAGTAGTTGATCGCCGTGAACGCCCGCTGCGTCGGCTGGCGCACGATGTCCGTGCTGGTGACCTCGCGGCCCAGGTAGTCATACGTCGACTCCTGGCGCGCCCCGTTCGGGCGCGTCGCCGAGAGCTGGTCGCCGTTCGTGTCGTACGTGTACTTCGTGGTGTCGCCGCCCGGCTCCTTCACCGAGGCGAGGTCGCCGAGCTGGGTGTAGGTGTACTCGGTGCGGTTGCCCAGCGGGTCGACCTCCGCGGAGACCTGGCCGAGGTGGTTGTACTCGTTCCAGGACACCGACTTGATCGGGGCCGTGGCACCCGGCGGGGTGTAGTCGGGCAGTGTCGTCGAGGACTCCTGGCCCTCGCCGTCGTAGGCCGTGACCGTGACGTTGCCGAGCGGGTCCGAGGACTCGGTCTGCTCGCCGAACGTGTTGTAGCCGGTGAGCGAGACCGGGCGGACCGACGACGGGGTGCCGCCGTTCTGCTCGGCGTTCACGGCCGGCTCGGTGACGCTGGTCTGCTGGCCCGACTCGTCGTAGCCGTAGTCGGTGACCGCGCCGTTGGCGTCCGTCATCGACACCGGCATACCGCGTTGGTCCAGCTTCCAGCTCGTGGTGCGCACCGAGCTGCCGGCCGCCGGGAGCGTCTTGCCGTAGACGGCGGAGACCTGCGTCGCGGTCAGCGCCTCGCCGTAGACCTGGACGTCCGCGAGGGAGCCCTTGTGGTACTCGCCCTGTGTACCGGCCGACATGCGGCGGCCGATCTGGAGCGGTCCCGTGGCCTCCCACGACCCGCTGTACGGGGTCGTCGCCTTCAGCGCGCCGTTGACGTAGAGGCGGATCTCGCCCGCCGCCGCGTCGTAGACACCCGTCAGATGCGTCCAGGTGTTGGCCGTCACCGCCGCCGTGCCGGAGGTGGCACGGGCCAGGGTCGGGGCCGCCACGTCACCGGAGGTGCGGTTGAACGACCAGCCGTACGCCGTGGAGTAGTACAGCTGGAAGCCGTGGTCCGCGGTGCCGTCCTGGGAGACGAAGGTGTGGTTGGCGGTGGTGTCGGCCAGCTTCACCCAGGTGGAGACGGTGAAGCCGCCGTTGGTGTTGACGGCCGGTCCGGTGGCCTGGCCGTAGGCGTTCGCCGTGCCGTCGAAGACCGCGCTGCCGCCCTGCTCGGTGGAGCGGGTGACCCCGCTGCCGAGGGTGACCTTGTTGTTGCCGCCGGAGGAGTCCGCCGCGTTGGTGCCACTGGTCTCGTTGAGCTTCCAGCGGCCGACCGGCGCGGTGGTGCCGTCGTGGACGGTGTTGCCGGTGACGTTGCCGAGCGCGTCGTAGCGCGTGTCGGTGGTGCTGGTGTCGCCGGTCGGGTCGTAGTCCGTCTCGGACACGACGTTGTCGTCCGGGTCGTAGCTGACCTTGGTCGTGCGGGCGAGCCCGCCCGGGTCCATCGTGGTCGACGTGGTGCGGTCGGCGGCGTCCACCGTGAAGGAGGTGGTCGTGGTGCCGTCGTTGGTCACCTGCTTGACCAGGTTCCCGGCCGCGTCATAGGTGTTCGCCTGCTCGGTGAACGCCTTGTTGTTCTGCGGGTCCTTGCGCACCACCGTCGCGGACAGGCCGTCGTCGGTGTAGGTGTACTCGGTCACCCAGCCCATCGCGTCGGTGATCGACGCGAGCCGGCCCGCCGGGTCGTACGCCCGCGACTCCTGCACCAGCTTCGTCGGGGACGACGGGCTGTTGGGGTCGCCGGTGTAGTTGAGCAGGCTGGTGGTGAGGGGACGGCCCTCGGCGTCGAAGGTGTACTCGTTGACGTTCCCGGCCGGGTCCGTCTCCTTGACCTTGTTGCCGTAGACGTCGTACTCGAACGCCGTGGTGTCGCCGCCCGGGTCCGTCCGGGTCGCGACCCGGTTGTAGGCGTCGTACGTCAGCGAGGTGGTGCGCGCGGTGTCACCGCCGCTCGCGTCCGCGACCGTCTGCGACTGGACGTTGCCGTCCGGGTCGTACACGGTCGTCGACTTCGCCTGGTGCACCGCGCCGGTGACCCGGTTGGTGACCTTGGGGCTGATCTCCGAGACGACCTGGTCGTCCTTGTCGTACGCCAGCGTGGTCGTCAGACCCGCCGGGTAGGAGTCGGAGACCTCGGTCTTGGTGATCTGACGGCCCAGGTTGTCGTACGTGTACTTCACCGAGGCGCCGTTGGCGTCGGTGACCTGCGCCAGGTCACCGTTCTTGAAGTACGTGTACGAGGTGGTACGGCCACCGGGGGTGCGCACCGACGCGACCAGGCCCGCCGGGGCGTAATTGGTGCCGCCCTCGGCCGCGACCGTGGTCGCGGTGGTGTACACCGTGGACGCCGTGCGGCCCGCGGGCGAGCCCGGCACCGGCGGGGTGGTCACCGCGGTGACGTTTCCGGCCGTGTCATAGGTGTAGCTGGTGAGGTAGGTGTTGTCGGTGGGCCCGGAGGAACGGCCGTCGCGCTCGGTGAGCATCAGGTCGTTGCGCGGATCCATCGCCGGGAAGAGCGTGGTCGCGTCCGGGTAGTACGTGTAGTACTCGGTGGCGCACTGGTTGGCGGCCGTGTTCTGGCAGGTGGTCGTGGAGACCGTGTTGCCGCGCACGTCGTGGCCGGTCACCGAGCGGTTGCCGTTGGCGTCCGTCACCGTGTGCAGGAAGCCCGAGGTGTCGTAGCCGTAGGTGGTCCGGTTGCCGTTGGTGTCGACGGCCGCGAGCAGGCGGTTGCCGAGCTCCGCGTCGTACACGTAGGTCAGCGTCTTGTCGGTCGGGTCGGTCAGCTTGACCGTGCGGACCGGGGCGGTGCCCGAGGAGGACTTGGCCGCCGCGTAGTGGCGGGCCGCCTCGTCCTCGCTCAGCGCGGCGTCGTAGAAGGCGACCTCGGCGATCGAGCCGTCGAAGTAGCCCACGTCCGAGGCCGAGCTGATCCAGCCCTTGGTGAAGCCCGCGCCGATGAAGGTGCGGGTCGTCGTCTGGTCGGCGGCGGCGCCGGTGTAGTCGGCCTGCTTCACGCCGTCCAGGTACAGCGTCTGGGTGGTGCCGGAGGCGGAGAGGACCGCGTGGTGCCAGGCGTTGTCGGTGACCGTCGCCTTGGAGCCGAAGTCGGTCGTGCCGCTGCCGGAGGCGCTCCACCAGTGGCCGCGCAGCTTGCCGTCCGCGCCCACGTACATCAGCGGCGAGTAGGAACCGCTCACGCCCGCCGGGTCGTTGGGGACCCGGGCCTGGTCGGCCGCGATCACGCCGGGCTTGGCGGTGCGGAACCACAGCTCGATGGCCCGGTTGCCGGAGCGGTGCAGCGGAGCGTACGGCAGCTCGGCGAAGGAGGTGGAGCCGTCGAAGTCCACCGCGGTGGCGTCGTCGGGACCGAAGGGACCCTCCGCGCCCTGGGTGACCGTGTTGTACGTGCCGAGGCCGGTGTGGACCTCGTTGGCGGCCTGGGCCGCGCCCTGGACGTCGCCGAGGCGCCAGTACCCGGACGGGGCGGCGCCCATCACCGAGGAGCGGTAGACCTGCGAGGAGCCGGTGACGGTGGCGGGGTTGAGCTTCCAGGTGCCGCCGTCGCCGTCGACGGCCTGGGTGACCGTGTCGTCGGCGGTGGAGTAGGTGACGGCGCTCTGGACCTTGCCGTTCGGCGTGGTGATCTTGTTGAGGAGTCCGGCCGGACGGGTCGCCGCCTGGTACTGCGCGGTGATGACGTCCTGGCTCAGCGGCTCGGAGTAGATCGCCGCCTCGGCGAGCTGGCCGCTGAAGTGGCCGAGCGGGTCGGCCGCGTTCATGTTCGGCCAGCCGTCGGTGTTCACACCGGCGCCGAGGGTGAGGTAGGGCTGGGCCCAGTCGTTGATGGTGCCGGACTTGGTGCCCTGGGCGACGCCGTCGAGGTAGAGCGACATGGTGGTGGCGGCGCCGGTGAGGACGGCCTGGTGCCACTTGTTGTCGTTGACGGCGGCGGCCGAGACGATCGTGGTGTTGCAGCCGGGCGACGAGGCGAAGCAGCCGTGCAGCTTGCCGTCGGTGCCGACGTAGACCGCCGGGGTGTTGTGGGTCGTGGAGCCCACCGGGTCGGGGTCGCTCAGCGGCTTGTCGCCGTAGTAGAAGAGGACACCGCCCGCCTGGGAGGTCTTGAACCAGAGCGAGACGCTCGCGTACGAGGGGGTCGCGCCCGGGGCGCTGGGTATCTCCACGTAGCTGCTGGTGCCGTTGAACGACGCCGTGGGCTGGGTGGACCCGGCGAGCACGGCCGTGCCGCCGGTGGTCACGTTGTGGTAGATGCCGTTGTACTTGCCCTGGTTGAGGTCGACGGCGTCCTTGGCGACCGGGTCACCGGCCGCCTCGCCGAGCCGCCAGTACGCGAACGGGTCCTCGTCCAGGACCGTGGTGCGGTAGTGGTTGCCGGTGGCGTACGAGTACGTGATGCACTTGGACCAGTCGGCGGGCGGGCACACCGAGGTGAGCTGGTCGCCGGTGTAGCCGTACTTCCACGTCTGCGCGGTGCTGGCGTCACTCGGCGTCGAGGGGTCGGTGGCGACCGTCGCGACGTGCGCCGCACTCGCCCCGGCCGGGGTCTGCCAGGTGAGGCCCAGGGAGCGGTTGGACGTGGTGTTGGTGATCTTGGTCAGCTGGTTGCCGGTGTAGAAAAACGTTTCACCACGGTTGGCGAAGTCCGTGATGGACTTGATCGCGTACACCCCCGCCCGGGCGGTGGTCTGGGTGAAGCTGTAGGTGGTGAAGTCCTTGTCGACCAGCGTGTAGCCGCCGGTGACCGCCTGGAAGCGGGCGTAGCGGCCCAGCGGCGGGACGAAGGTGCCGTCGCTGTTGCGGCCGAAGGCGACCTGCTCGCCGCCCGGGTAGGTAATGACCACGCTGGTGACCGTGCCGGAGCCGTCCTTGACCTCGGCGGCCTTCATGTCCGCGATGGTCGACCAGCCCGCGCCGAACGCGCTGTCCTGGCGCGGGTCGAGGCTGTTGTACGAGCGCTCGATGGAGAGGGAGGGCCCGGTGACCTCGACGTCCGCGTCGGTGTCGTCGGTGGTGTAGTTGCCGTCGCTCGGGTCGAACTCGTGGCCGTCGGTGTTCTGGGTGAGCCCCGAGGTCACCGGCGGCTGCGGCACCGCGGTGGTGAACCGGCTGTCGTAGGTGACCGTGTTGGTGCCGTCGCTGACCGTGGCGAACCAGAGGTAGTTCTTGCTCCACTTCAGCTTGCCCGCCGGGATCGCCCAGGCGCCCTTGGTCAGGGCGCCGGAGCTGGCCACGGCGGTCTGGCTGGTGGAGTCGGCGTCGAAGACGTCGAAGGAGTACGACAGCGGGTTCGGGCCCTTGTCGGCGTCGGTCGCGTAGACCGTGAGCTCCGGGCGGAGCGTGTTGGCCTGGTAGTTGGCCGGCGGGTACTGGGAGTTGACCTGCGGGGCCACGTTGGCGGTGTAGGTCAGGTCCAGGGCCGGACGGAAGCCGGCGGTGGTGGAGTTGTCGGAGTGGAACTTCTTCCAGTGCAGCCCGTCACTGGTGATCGCGGTCATCGCGAGGCCGTAGTTGGCGCCGCCGCCCGCGACCGTGTTGAACCAGCTCGTGTTGAGCGGGACGGGCATCTTCACGCCGACGCTCGTGGAGCCGGAGGAGTTGGAGCAGGACGCGCCGGGCGCCGGCGTCGCCGAGCCGATGGCCGCGCCATAGGTCGGGCCGGGGTAGCTGGTGACCGTGGAGGGCGTCCAGGCCTTGGTGACCGGGTGGACGTTGAACGGTTCGGCGGTGCAGGTCGCCGACCAGATCGCGTACACGTTCAGGGTCGCCGCGGTGACCTTCTGGCCCGCCAGCGTGGTGCCGAGCGAGGAGAACTGGAGGAACGAGTTCGCCTTGTTGGTGCCCGAGTCGTAGGACCCCACCTTGATCATGTTCTCGGTGGAGTGGTCCCCGGAGATCGTGTTCTGGGTGTAGGTCGAGTTGCTGGCCGCCACCGTCGGGTCGACGGTGACCGGGAAGACCCGCCGGGGGTCGTCGAGCCAGGCACGGTCGGCGGTCATCCGCAGCGCGGGGGCGCCGTCCAGGGTGGTGAGCTCGTAGCTGACCGCGCGCGACTGGGCGGCGTCGCCCGAGCGCGGGTCGATCTTGGAGTCCTCCATGAAGGCGTGCGGCACGGTCGCCGTCACCTTGCCGTCGGCGTCGGTGAACACCACGTCGCCGTTCTCGGCGACCCTGGGGGTGAGCCCCTTGGCCTTGAGCGGGAAGAGCCAGGTGTTGGGCGCCGCCTTGGAGCGCAGGACGATCCGCTCCTTGAAGCCCTCGGTCAGCGGCGACAGCTTCAGGTCGGTGTCCTTGAGGACGTCCTTGTACGTGGCGGTGGACTCGCCGTCGACCACCGGCTCGCTCCTGGCAGCGCCGTGCAGTCCGTACGCCAGCGCGCGCCCGGAGCCGAAGTCGACCGAGGCGAGGTCGGGGGTGGCGGCGTCGGGCGCGAAGGTGACCGCGAGCGAGTTGGCGTTCTCGGCCAGCCGCCCGTTCCTCTCCTCGCGCAGCGTGGTGTCGATCGGCTTCCAGCCGCCGTCGGCGCCCTTGAAGTTGGAGCGCCCGGTGTAGTGGCGGACCGTCGTGGAGCCGTCGGCGTTGGTGAAGAAGTCCGAGGTCGCCGTCGACTTCCTGGCGTCGCGCTTGCTGGTGCGCGCGTCGAAGCTCTTGGCACCTCCGGCCGCCTTGCCGGTCTTCGTCAGCTCGGGCTTGTCCTCGGGCCGCCGGTACTCGGCGAGCTCGCCCTTGCCCTTGCCGGGCTTGTGGCCGCTGCCGCCCTTGGCGCGGGTCTGCCGGGCGGTGGCGCTGTGGCTCTTGCCCCTGGCCGTACCGCTCTGCTGGTCCGGGGTGTCGAGCGGGGACTTGTTCGCCCACTCCCACAGACCCGACAGGGACCACTTCGGCATCGAAAGCCGGGGCAGGGTGGCCCCGGTCGCCTCCGCCGTCTCCGTGGTGAGCATGAAGGAGAAAGCCAGCAGGACCAGAAGGGCGATCCTTCTGGTCCTGCGGCGCCCGGTACTACCGGGTGGGAACAACAGACGGGACGTTCGAGCCCATCGAGCACGCATCGAGGCAGCCTTTACTTACACGCGGCTTACAGAAGACAAAGCCTCGTGATCGTGCCTCACGTTTTTGGAAGGGTTGCTTCCACCCCTTGATCCTTTAGCATTTCTTTGCCATGTCCATGCGGGTCGGATAGGGGAAATCCGGGCTATCGGGGTGCATTGACGCCCTGCCGGACGGCGCGTTCCACATCGGCCCGCACCGAGTCACCCGGCTTCACCGCCGTCACGTTGGCCGCCGCGGCCTGCCCGCCGACCACCACGAACCGCACCTTGGGCTGCGTCTTCGCCGCGGCCTCGGCCGCCGCCACCGGAGCCCTGCCGACCGCCACGATCACGTCGCAGGAGCGCTGGACGAGGCTGTTGACGAACGGGGTGGCGTTGGCCTGCGTCTGCTCGCCCGTCACCGGGACGAAGTTGACCCGGGCGTGCGTGCTCTTCGACGCGTCCTGCATCCCGGCCCAGACCGGCGCGCCCTCGGTGCCCTCGGTGACGCCCTTCTCCCCGGTCAGCAGACAGGCGTCGACGTTTCTGTACTGCCGCGCCCGCGGATCCGGCGGCCCCGGCTTGTCGTCCTTGTCCAGCACCGAGAACAGGACCGTGCCGAGCACCACGGCCGCCGCCGCCCCCGCGGCGATCCACACCCGGCGCCGGTGCGCCCGGGCCAGGGCGGTCAGACGCGCGAACCGCAGCCGGTAGCGCGCGTATCTGCTCTGCTTGTCCTGCTCCTGGCGGGCGGCCTTCGCCGCCTGCGCCTGACGTACCTGCTTGACGTGCTTCACGCGCTCTCGCCGTTCTCGTTCGGGGACTTCCGGGCCGCCGGCCACGCCCGCCAGGCGTGCGCGGCCGCCCCGGCCGTGGACAGCCCGATGAGCAGCACGTCGGCCGCGAACCGCGTGCCGTGCGTGGTGTCCGGGGTGGTCGCCAGCTGGATCACCCAGGACACCCACACCGCGCCGAAGACCGCGAAGGCCGCCCAGTCCGCGCTCCGGCGCCGCCGCAGGGCGATCACCAGCGACGGCACCGGGCAGAGCAGCCCCAGTGTGGCGAAGGGGAGCAGCGCGAGGCCCGCGCGCGCCGCCCAGGTCCCATACGGGCGCAGGGGGCGCGGGGCGGCGTTCTCGGCAGGGTTCACAATCGGACCTCGCAGTTCCGTACGGGGCGCAGGGCAGCGGCCGACGTACGGTACAACCCCGCCGCCCTCAGCGCATCAGCACCCCCGCCCCCTCCCCCGTCGCCTCGGTCGGCAGCGCGACCAGTCCGAGATCCGCGCCGTCGGCGAGGAGGCGGTGGGCCGGCAGGACGCGGACCGTGTAGCCGTACGGGCCGGTGCGGTCCAGGGCGAGCGGGCCCTCGTACACCCAGCGGCCCTCCAGGTCCGGGCCGCCCGCGGGCTTCAGGGCGACCGTGCGGGCCTCCGCGAGCGTGTCCGCGGCGTCCACCCGTCCCGCGACCGCCTGCACCTCCACGTCGTCCGGCTGGAGCCCGCCGAGGCCGACGCGCACCCGCAGGGCGAGCGTGGAGCCGAGCTCGGCGTGGCCGTTCACGGCCGTCGCGGACACCGCCTCCACATGGTCGACGGCCACCTGCGGCCAGGCCGCCCGGACCCGGGCCTTCCAGTCGGCCAGCTCCCGGGCGGTGCCCGGCTCCAGCTCGCGGTGGGCGCGGGCGGCGGGCGCGTACAGCCGGTCCACGTACTCGCGCACCATCCGGCCCGCCAGCACCTTGGGCCCGAGCGAGGAGAGGGTCTCGCGGACCATCTCGATCCAGCGGCCGGGCAGCCCGTCCGCGCCCCGGTCGTAGAAGCGCGGCGCCACCCGGTCCTCGATCAGGTCGTACAGCGCGGTCGCCTCCAGCTCGTCCCTGCGGTCCTCGTCCATGGCCGAGCCGTCGGCGGTGGGGATGGCCCAGCCGAAGTCCGGCGCGAACCACTCGTCCCACCAGCCGTCCAGGACCGAGAGGTTCAGGCACCCGTTGAGCGCCGCCTTCATCCCGCTGGTGCCGCACGCCTCCAAGGGCCGCAGCGGGTTGTTGAGCCACACGTCGCAGCCCGGGTAGAGCTTCTTGGCCATCGCCATCCCGTAGTCGGGCAGGAAGACGATGCGGTGGCGCACCCGGGGGTCGTCGGCGAACCGCACCAGCTCCTGGACCAGCCGCTTGCCGCTGTCGTCGGCCGGGTGCGCCTTGCCCGCCACCACGATCTGCACCGGGCGGGTCGGGTGGAGCAGCAGCTCCATCAGCCGGTCCCGGTCGCGCAGCATCAAAGTGAGCCGCTTGTAGGAGGGGACGCGGCGGGCGAAGCCGATGGTCAGGACGTCGGGGTCGAGGACCCCGTCCACCCAGCCGAGCTCCGCCGTCCCGGCCCCGCGGGTGCGCCAGGACGCGTACAGCCGCTCGCGGACCTCCACGACCAGCTGCTCGCGCAGCTCGCGCCGGAGCTCCCAGATCTCCGCCGCCGGGATGTCGGCGACCGCGTCCCAGCGCGGGGAGCCGCCCACGGTCAGCGCGTCCTCGGCGCGCCCGGCGCCGATCTGCCGGGCGCCGAGCCGGAACACCTCCGGCGCCACCCAGGTCGGGGCGTGCACCCCGTTGGTGACGGAGGTGATCGGCACCTCCGAGGGGTCGAAGCCGGGCCACAGGCCCGCGAACATCTCCCGGCTGACCTCCCCGTGCAGGGTGGAGACGCCGTTGGCGCGCTGGGCCAGGCGCAGCCCCATCACGGCCATGTTGAAGAGGTTGGGCTCGCCGCCCGGGTAGGTCTCCAGGCCGAGCTGGAGGATCCTGGAGACGTCGACGCCCGGCAGTTCGCCGTCGTCGCCGAGGTGGTGGGCGACCAGTTCGCGGTCGAAGCGGTCGATGCCGGCCGGGACCGGGGTGTGGGTGGTGAAGACGGTCCCGGCGCGCACCGACTCCAGGGCCGCGTCGAACTGAAGCCCCTCACCGGCGAGTTCGCGGATCCGCTCCAGGCCGAGGAAGCCCGCGTGGCCCTCGTTGGTGTGGAAGACCTCGGGGGCGGGGTGCCCGGTGATCCGGCAGTACGCGCGCACCGCCCGCACCCCGCCGATGCCGAGCAGCATCTCCTGGAGCAGCCGGTGCTCGCTGCCGCCGCCGTAGAGCCGGTCGGTGACGTCGCGTTCGCCGGGGCCGTTCTCCTCCACGTCGGAGTCGAGCATCAGCAGCGGGACGCGGCCGACCTGGGCGATCCAGACCACCGCGTGCAGGGCGCGGCCGCCGGGCAGCCGCAGCACGATCTTCGCGGGCTCGCCGCCGGGTTCGCGCAGCAGCGCCAGCGGCAGTTCGTTGGGGTCGAGGACGGGATAGTGCTCCTGCTGCCAGCCGTCGCGCGAGAGGGACTGGCGGAAGTAGCCGTGCCGGTAGAGGAGGCCGACCCCGATCAGCGGTACGCCGAGGTCGCTGGCGCTCTTCAGATGGTCGCCGGCCAGGATGCCGAGCCCGCCCGAGTACTGCGGCAGGGCGGCGGTGATCCCGAACTCCGGCGAGAAGTAGGCGACCGCGTGCGGCAGCCCCTCGGGCTGCTCCTGGTACCACCGCCGCCCGCCGAGGTAATCGGCGAGGTCGTCGGCGCAGGCGGTCAGGGAACGGACGAAGCGGCGGTCCTCGGCCAGCGCGGCGAGCCGGGCGGCGGAGACCGACCCCAGCAGGCGGACGGGGTCCTCTCCGGCCGCCCGCCATCCCTCGGGGTCGACGGACCGGAACAGTTCTCTGGTCTCGGCATGCCAGGACCAGCGCAGATTGCGGGCCAGCTCGCTCAGGGGCCGCAGGGGCTCGGGGAGGACGGGGCGGACGGTGAACCGACGGATTGCCTTCACGTGTTCCACCTTCGCAGGGGATGTACGTAACAGGAGGGACGTACAGCTCTGTTCGACTCTCCTTCACCCCCGACGGTAGTGGGAGGGCGCCCCGCACTACCACGGCGCACGGAGGCGACCGCCCCCCGCGCGCGCTCCCAGGGGGCTCCGGGGGCTCTCCAAGGGGCGGCCGTCCCAGGGGGCACGCGGGCCGGTCCCCGCGCGCCGGGTGTGGACTCCCCCTCGGCGTGGAACACGGAACCCATGGCGTACCGGACCGGTTCGGGCACGTCGATGGCCGCCCCGCACGGGCCGCCACCGCGGGATTCCCCCGCGCCGGGCCGGGCCCGCCCGGCCGTCCGCGGCGGGCGGACGGCGACGAGGGCGCCAACTGAACTTGTGGGTAGGCAAATTCTGGCCCGGTCCCGCCGAAAGACGGGGCCGTTTCCTTGCCCGGACCGTTACGCCCAGGTAGTTACGAACCACCGGAATGCGCACTCGTCCCGCGTGGAAGGCTCCACCGGTAGGACGCCGTCCGTGCAACCGCTGACCGCCACCCGAGTGAACGCGGACAGGAGCGGCCATGCCCGCAGCCCGTCAAACGCCGACGGAGCAGTTACAAAGAGCAGACCCCGCCACGCCCCGTACCCACCAGCCACCAGGTGAGCCCGTGAATCTGCCCATCGGCCGTATCCCCGTCCTGGACGTCCGCCCCGCCGTCGACTGCGGCAGAAGGCCGGCGAAGGCGGTGGCGGGCGAGACCTTCATGGTCACCGCCACCGTCTTCCGAGAAGGCCATGACGCGGTCGCCGCCAACGTGGTCCTGCGCGACCCCCGCGGGCGCCCCGGCCCCTGGACGCCGATGCGCGAACTGGAACCCGGCACCGACCGCTGGGGGGCCGAGGTCACTCCGACGGCCGAAGGGCACTGGTCGTATACGGTCGAGGCGTGGAGCGACCCGATCGCCACCTGGCGCCGGCACGCCTCGATCAAGATCCCGGCGGAGCTGGACACCGAGCTGGTCCTGGCCGAGGGCGCGGCGCTGTACGAGCGGGCGGCGCGCGGGGTGCCGAAGACCAAGGGGCGCGAGGCGGTGCTGGCCGCCCTGGACGCGCTGCGCGACGCCGATCTTCCGGCCCCGGCCCGGCTGGCGGCGGCCCTGACCCCCGAGGCGGACGCCGCCCTGGCCCGCTACCCGCTGCGCGAACTGGTGAGCGCCGGCGCGCCGTTGCCGCTCCTGGTGGAGCGCGAGCGGGCGCTGTACGGGTCGTGGTACGAGCTGTTCCCGCGCTCCGAGGGGGCGGTCGTCGAGGCCGGGAAGCCCCCGGTGAGCGGTACCTTCCGGACCGCCGCCGAGCGGCTGCCCGCGGTCGCCGCGATGGGCTTCGACGTGGTCTACCTCCCGCCCGTGCACCCCATCGGCACCACCTTCCGCAAGGGCCCCAACAACAGCCTCGCGGCCGCGCCCGGCGATGTGGGCGTGCCCTGGGCGATCGGCTCGCCGGACGGCGGGCACGACGCGATCCACCCCGACCTCGGCACCCTCGACGACTTCGACCACTTCGTGCGCACCGCGCGCGACCTGCGGATGGAGGTCGCCCTCGACTTCGCGCTCCAGTGCTCGCCGGACCACCCCTGGGTGGACAAGCATCCCGAGTGGTTCCACCACCGGGCCGACGGCACCATCGCGTACGCCGAGAACCCGCCCAAGAAGTACCAGGACATCTATCCCCTCGCCTTCGACCGGGACATGCCGGGCCTGGTCGCCGAGACCGTGCGGATCCTGCGGTTCTGGATGGACCACGGGGTGCGGATCTTCCGCGTGGACAACCCGCACACCAAGCCGGTGGTCTTCTGGGAACAGGTGCTCGCCGAGGTCAACGGCAGCGACCCGGACGTGGTCTTCCTCGCCGAGGCGTTCACCCGCCCCGCGATGATGCACACCCTGGCCCGGATCGGCTTCCAGCAGTCCTACACGTACTTCACCTGGCGCAACACCAAGCAGGAGCTGACCGAGTACCTGACCGAGCTGACCGGTGAGGCCGCCGCGTACATGCGGCCCAACTTCTTCGTGAACACCCCCGACATCCTGCACGCCTACCTCCAGCACGGCGGGCGCCCCGCCTTCGAGGTGCGCGCGGTGCTCGCGGCGACGCTCTCGCCCAGCTGGGGGGTGTACGCGGGGTACGAGCTGTGCGAGAACACCGCGCTGCACGCCGGCAGCGAGGAGTACCTGAACTCGGAGAAGTACGAGCTGAGGCCGCGCGACTGGGAGGCGGCCGAACGCGAGGGCCGCTCGCTTGCCCCGCTGCTGACCACGCTCAACCGGATCCGCAGGCGCCATCCCGCGCTGCGGCAGCTGCGCTCGCTGCGCTTCCACCACACCGACAACGACGCGGTGCTCGCGTACAGCAAGCGCTCGGGGTCGAACACCGTTCTGGTGGTCGCCAACCTCGACCCCCACCACACCCAGGAGGCCACGGTCTCGTTGGACATGCCGGAGCTCGGCCTCGCGTGGCACGAGCCCGTCCCGGTGCGCGACGAGCTCACCGGTGAGACCTACCACTGGGGCAGGGCCAACTACGTGCGTCTGGAGCCGGGCCGTGCGCCCGCGCACATCCTGGTCCTGCGACCGTCCCCGCCGATCGGAGGGTCACCCACACCATGATCGTCAACGAGCCCGTCCACGACACCTTCGAGGACACTCCCGCCAAGGACCGCGATCCCGAATGGTTCAAGCGGGCCGTCTTCTACGAGGTGCTCGTGCGGTCCTTCCAGGACAGCAACGGCGACGGCGTAGGGGATCTGAAGGGCATCACCGCCAAACTCGACTACCTCCAGTGGCTGGGGGTCGACTGCCTCTGGCTGCCGCCCTTCTTCAAGTCCCCGCTGCGCGACGGCGGTTACGACGTCTCGGACTACACCGCGGTGCTCCCGGAGTTCGGCGACCTCGCCGACTTCGTGGAGTTCGTGGACGCCGCCCACCAGCGCGGCATGCGCGTGATCATCGACTTCGTGATGAACCACACCAGCGACCAGCACCCGTGGTTCCAGGAGTCGCGGAAAGACCCCGCGGGCCCGTACGGCGACTACTACGTCTGGGCCGACAACGACAAGCAGTACCAGGACGCCCGGATCATCTTCGTCGACACCGAGACCTCCAACTGGACCTTCGACCCCGTCCGCAAGCAGTACTACTGGCACCGCTTCTTCTCCCACCAGCCGGACCTCAACTACGAGAACCCGGCCGTCCAGGACGAGATCCTGGCGGCGCTGCGGTTCTGGCTGGACCTGGGCATCGACGGCTTCCGCCTCGACGCCGTCCCGTACCTCTACCAGGAGGAGGGCACCAACTGCGAGAACCTGCCCGCCACCCACCAGTTCCTCAAGCGGGTGCGCGCGGAGATCGACGCGAGCTACCCGGACACCGTGCTGCTGGCCGAGGCCAACCAGTGGCCCGAGGACGTCGTCGACTACTTCGGTGACTACGCGGCGGGCGGCGACGAGTGCCACATGGCGTTCCACTTCCCCGTGATGCCGCGCATCTTCATGGCCGTGCGCCGCGAGAGCCGCTACCCGGTCTCCGAGGTGCTCGCCAAGACCCCGGCCATCCCCAAGACCTGCCAGTGGGGCATCTTCCTGCGCAACCACGACGAGCTGACCCTCGAAATGGTGACGGACGAAGAGCGCGACTACATGTACGCGGAGTACGCCAAGGACCCCCGGATGCGCGCCAACATCGGCATCCGGCGCCGGCTCGCGTCCCTGCTGGACAACGACCGCAACCAGATCGAGCTGTTCACGGCCCTGCTGCTCTCGCTGCCCGGCTCGCCGATCCTCTACTACGGGGACGAGATCGGCATGGGCGACAACATCTGGCTCGGCGACCGGGACGCGGTGCGCACCCCGATGCAGTGGACGCCCGACCGCAACGCGGGCTTCTCCTCCTGCGACCCGGGCCGCCTCTTCCTCCCGACGATCATGGACCCCGTCTACGGCTACCAGGTCACCAACGTCGAGGCGGCGATGGCCTCGCCTTCCTCGCTGCTGCACTGGACCCGCCGGATGATCGAGATCCGCAAGCAGAACCCCGCTTTCGGCCTCGGTTCGTACACCGAACTCCCCTCCTCCAACCCGGCGGTCCTGGCGTTCCTGCGGGAGCACAACGACGACCTGGTGCTGTGCGTGAACAACTTCTCGCGGTTCGCCCAGCCCACCGAGCTGGATCTGCGGGTCTTCGCCGGCTGCCATCCGGTGGAGCTGATCGGCGGGGTGCGCTTCCCGGCCATCGGCCAGTGGCCCTATCTGCTCACCCTCGCGGGGCACGGCTTCTACTGGTTCCGGCTGCGCAAGGACAGCGTCGTGATCGGCTGAACCCGCCCGGCTGAGGAGTGCTTTCGGGCGGGCCCGGACGGGCCGGTTTCCTCCGGCCCGCCCGGGGCACTCTCCTCAGCAACGCTCCGGACCGCTTTCAGTGGCACACCGGAGGCTCCGCGCGCCGCCGGACAGCCAATGCCGCAATCCGGGACACTCTGCGCACATCCTGCTGTGAGCCCGGGGAAAGGACGCGCTGCCATGCCCAAGGCCGCACCCACCCTGACTCCCGTCGCGCTACTGCCCTCACTGGCGCCCCTGCTGCACGAATGGCTCCCCAGACAGCGCTGGTTCGCCGGCAAGGGCCGCCCGGTCACCGGCTTCCAGCTGGTCTCGGTGACCGAGCTGCTGCCCGGCTGTCTGCATCTGCTCGTCCGGGCCGAGCAGCCCGGCACCGCCCCCGAGCCGCCGGACGTCTACCAGCTGCTGCTGGGCGTACGGAAGGTGCTGCCGCCGCCGCTCGCCCCCGCGCTCGTCGGCCACGCCACCGACGGACCGCTGACCGGCCAGACCGTCTACGACGCCCTCCAGGACCCGCAGGTCGCCGCACTGCTCCTGGAACGGCTGCGCACCCCGGGCCGGCTCGGCCCGCTGCGCTTCGGCTGCGACGCGGACCTCCCCGTCCCGGCCGGTCTCACCCCCCGCCTCCTCGCCGCCGAGCAGTCCAACTCCTCGCTGGTGTACGGAGATACGTTCATCCTCAAGGTATTCCGGCGTATCCACTTCGGGGTCAACCCCGACCTGGAGCTTCCGCTGGTCCTGGCCCGGCACGGGTGCGCCCGGGTGCCCGCGCCGGCCGCCTGGATCCAGACCGACCGGCCCGAGAACGCCACCCTCGCCGTGCTCCAGCCCTATCTGCGCGACTCGCGGGACGGCTGGCAGCTGGCGCTGCGCGCGCTCGCCGACGGGCGCGACTTCACCCGGGAGGCCCACGCGCTCGGCCGGGCCACCGCCGAGGTCCACACCGCGCTCGCCGACGCGCTGCCGGTGGTCACCCTCGGCCGCGCCCAGACCGAGCTGCTCGCCGCCGCGATGCACGACCGGCTGGAGGCGGCGGCGCAGGCGGTGCCGATGCTGCTGCCGCACGTGCCCGGGCTGCGCGCCGCGTTCGACGCGGTGACACGGGTCCGCGGGCCCCGCCCGGCCCAGCGCGTCCACGGCGATCTGCACCTGGGCCAGACCCTGCGGACCGGTGACGGGGAGTGGGCGGTGATCGACTTCGAGGGCGAGCCGGCCCGGCCGCTGGCCGAGCGCCGCCGCCCGCAGCCGCCGGTCCGGGACGTCGCCGGGATGCTGCGCTCCTTCGACTACGCCGCCCGCACCCAGCAGCCCTGGCGCCCCGAGTGGGCCGAGGCCTGCCGGGACGCCTACTGCTCGGGCTACGCGGCGGCGGCCGGCACCGACCCGCGCGACGAGCCCGAGCTGCTGCGCGCGTACGAGACCGACAAGGCGGTGTACGAGGTGCTGTACGAGGCCCGCCACCGCCCCGACTGGCTCGCCGTCCCGATGGCGGCGGTCCGACGACTGGCCCAGGACTGACCCCGACCGCGCCCCATCCCGAGGAGGCCGTACCCGTGACCGCCCGCCCGAAGAAGACCGACCCCGCCCGGTCCGGCCGCCCGCCCGCGTCGACGGCGGCGAAGCCGCCGAAGGCACCGAAGGCCTCCAAGACCTCCAAGTCACCGAAGACCTCCACGTCACCGGAGGTCCCGGAGGCCACGAAGACGCCGGAGGCCGCGGAGGCCGCGACGCCGGACGCGCCGCCGAAGCCGAAGCGCGGCGGGGGCCGAGGCGTCCGGGCCGCACGGCCGCTCGCCGCCGAGGACCGCGCCCGGCTGCTCGCCGGGGCGCACCACGACCCGCACGCGCTGCTCGGCGCCCACCGGGTGCGCGGCGGGGTCGCGTTCCGGGTGCTGCGCCCGTACGCGCGGGCCGTGACCGTCCTGGCCGAGGGGGTCCGCGCCGAGCTGCGCGACGAGGGCGACGGCCTCTTCGCCGGGGTGGTGCCGCTGCGGGAGGTCCCCGCGTACTCGCTGCTCGTCGCCTACGACGACAACGAGCTGGAGGCCGAGGACCCGTACCGCTTCCTGCCCGCGCTCGGCGAACTCGATCTGCACCTGATCGGCGAGGGCCGCCACGAGGAGCTGTGGACGGCGCTCGGCGCCCGTCCGATGGTCCACCAGGGCGTCGCCGGCACCCGGTTCACCATCTGGGCCCCCAACGCCCTCGGGGTCCGGGTCACCGGCGACTTCTGCTACTGGGACGGCACCGCGTACCCGATGCGCTCGCTCGGCTCCACCGGTGTGTGGGAGCTGTTCCTGCCGGGCGTCGGCGACGGCACGCTCTACAAGTTCGACATCACCCGCCCCGACGGTTCGCACACCCTGCGGGCCGACCCGATGGCCCGGCGCACCGAGGTGCCGCCCGCGACCGCCTCGATCGTCACCGAGTCGCACCACGTGTGGCAGGACGACCTGTGGATGGCGGCCCGGGGCGACCGGCCGGTCCACGAGTCGCCGTTCTCCGTCTACGAGGTGCACCTGCCGTCCTGGCGCCCCCGGCTGACCTACCGCCAGCTCGCCGAGCAGCTCCCGGCGTACGTACGCGACCTGGGCTTCACGCACGTGGAGTTCCTGCCCGTGGCCGAGCATCCCTTCGGCGGCTCCTGGGGCTACCAGGTGACCGGCTTCTACGCCCCCACCGCCCGGATGGGCTCCCCGGACGACTTCCGCCATCTGGTGGACGCGCTGCACCGGGCCGGGATCGGGGTGATCGTCGACTGGGTGCCCGCGCACTTCCCGAAGGACGACTGGGCGCTGGCCCGCTTCGACGGGCGCACGCTCTACGAGCACGAGGACCCCTCCCGCTCCGAGCACCCCGACTGGGGCACCCTGGAGTTCGACTACGGCCGCAAGGAGGTCCGTAACTTCCTGGTGGCGAACGCCACGTACTGGTGCGAGGAGTTCCACATCGACGGGCTGCGGGTGGACGCGGTCGCCTCGATGCTCTATCTGGACTACTCGCGCGAGGCGGGCGAGTGGTCGCCCAACGAGCACGGCGGCCGGGAGAACCTGGACGCGGTGGCCTTCCTCCAGGAGATGAACGCCACCGTCTACCGCCGCTGCCCGGGCGTGATCACCATCGCCGAGGAGTCCACGGCGTGGGACGGCGTCACCCGCGCCACCCACCACGTCGGACCCGGCGGTTTCGGCGGGCTCGGCTTCGGGCTGAAGTGGAACATGGGCTGGATGCACGACTCACTGGACTACGCGGCCCACGAGCCGGTCCACCGCAAGTACCACCACCACGAGATGACCTTCTCGATGGTCTACGCGTACAGCGAGAACTACGTCCTGCCGATCTCCCACGACGAGGTCGTCCACGGCAAGCGCTCCCTGGTCTCCAAGATGCCCGGCGACTGGTGGCAGCGGCGCGCCACCCACCGCGCCTATCTGGGCTTCATGTGGGCGCACCCGGGCAAGCAACTGCTGTTCATGGGGCAGGAGTTCGCCCAGGGCGCGGAGTGGTCGGAGACCACGGGACCCGACTGGTGGCTGCTCGACCCCTCGTACTCGGCCGAACCCGACCACCGGGGCGTACGGGACCTGGTCCGCGACCTGAACACGGTCTACCGCGACACGCCCCCGCTGTGGCAGTGCGACACCGACCCGGCCGGCTTCGCTTGGGTCGCGGGCGACGCCGCCGAGGACAACGTCTTCGCCTTCCTGCGCCACGACGCCTCCGGCGCCCCGCTGCTGGCCGTCTCGCACTTCTCGCCGGTGGTCCGCCACGACTACCGCCTGGGCGTGCCCGACACCGTCTCGGCCTGGACGGAGGTCCTCAACACGGACGCCGGACGCTACGGCGGCGGCGACCTGCGCAACGAGGACCCCCTCAAGCCGGACTCCGTGCCCAGCCACGGCCGGCCGGTCAGCATCCAGCTCACCCTGCCGCCGCTGGCGACGGTGTGGCTGCGGCCGGCCTGAGCGCGTCCGCGAGTGCCGGGGGCAGCGGCTCGGAGTGCAGCACGCCGAGCCGCTGGGTGGCCCGGGTCAGCGCCACGTACAGGTCGCTGACCCCGTACCGGGCGGGCTCCACCACCAGGACCGTGTCGAACTCCAGGCCCTTGGCCTGACGCGGGTCGAGCAGGACCACCGGGCGGGTCAGGTCGGGCTCGCCCGGGGGGACGTCCGGGAGCACGGCGTGCAGCGCGGCGTGCAGCGCGCGCGGCGCGATCACCGCGAGGCGCCCGGCCTCGGGCGTCTCCGCCTTCACCGCGTCGGCGACGGCGTGCGCGAGCGCGTCCGGCGCCGCCGCGCGCGCCCAGGGCCGCACGCCCGTGGCCCGCACCGAGCTCGGCGGCTCGAAGGAGGGGTCCACCGCGCGGCAGACCCGCGCCGCCACCTCCATGATCTCGGCGGGCGTCCGGTAGTTGACCCCCAGGCGCACATGCTCCCAGCGGTCCTCCACGTACGGCTCCAGGATCCGCCGCCAGGAGCCGACGCCCGCCGCCTCGGCGGTCTGGGCGGGATCCCCGACCAGGGTGAGGGAGCGGGTCGGGCAGCGGCGCATCAGCAGCCGCCAGGCCATCGCGGACAGCTCCTGCGCCTCGTCCACGATGATGTGCCCGAAGGCCCAGGTGCGGTCGGCGGCGGCGCGTTCGGCGGCGCTGCGGTGGTCGGCCTCCTCGTGGCGCTCGGCGAACCGCTCGGCGTCGATGATGTCGTGCGCGGCGAGCACCTCGGACTCCTCGTCCTCGAACTCGAAGCTCTCCGAGCCCGCGGAGAGGTCGAGGACGCCCTGCGCGTACGCGATCCGGTCCTGGCGCTCGGCCTCGGCGGCGGCGCGGGCCGCGGAGTCGTCCTCGCCGAGGAGTTCGGCGGCCTCGTCGAGCAGCGGCACGTCGGCCGCCGTCCAGGGGCCGCCCTCGCGGCGGATCAGCTCGGCGTCGCCCTCGTCCAGGTGGACGGGGTCGGCCAGGAAGTCCGCGACGAACCCCTCGGGGGTGAGCGCGGGCCAGAACATGTCGATGGCGGCGTGGACCTCGCGGCTGGTGGCGATCTCCTTGCCGAGCTGGGCGAGGTCGTCGGGGCCGAGGAGGTTCTCGCCGCCGAAGGGGTCGGCGCCGATCCGCTCGGCCAGCTGCGCGGTGAGCGCGTCGATGACGTGGAAGGCGAAGTACGGGCGGGCCAGGTTGTGCGGCAGCCCGGACTCGCGGGCCTTCCAGCGGGCGTCCTCGGCCATCGCCCGGTCCAGGCTGAGCGTCCCGTAGCCCTCGTGGTCGATCTCGGCGGCGGTGTGCGGCACGGTCTGGCGGTCGCGCACGGCCCGGGCGAGGACCTCGGCCATCGTGGCGCGGCCCTTGACCTCGGCGGCGGCCGGGGTGTCGGTCCCCTCGGCCCGCACGCCGGGGAAGAGTTCGCCCATCGTCGCCAGCAGCACTCCGGTCTCGCCGAGCGCGGGCAGCACCTCGCCGATGTAGCCGAGGAAGGCGGGGTTGGGCCCGACGATCAGCACGGCGCGCCGGGCCAGCTGCTCGCGGTGGGCGTACAGCAGATACGCCGCCCGGTGCAGGGCGACCGCCGTCTTGCCGGTGCCGGGGCCGCCCTCGACGACGAGCACGCCGTGCTGCGGGGCCCGGATGATCCGGTCCTGCTCGGCCTGGATGGTCTGCACGATGTCGTGCATCCGGCCGGTGCGGGCCGCGTCCAGCGCCGCGAGCAGCACGGCGTCGGCGTCCGCGCCCTCGTGCCCGGTGCGGGCCGCGTCGGTGAGGTCGAGGATCTCGTCGTGGAGCGCGGTGACCGTACGCCCCTGGGTGGTCAGATGCCGGCGCCGGCGCAGCCCCATCGGGGTGTATCCGGTCGCGAGGTAGAACGGGCGCGCCACATCGGCCCGCCAGTCGATCACCAGGGGCGTGCGTTCGGTGTCGTCGCGGCGGATTCCGATGCGGCCGATGTGGTGGGAGCGGCCGTCGGAGAAGTCGAGCCGCCCGAAACAGAGTCCGTTCTCACCGCCGTCGAGCGCGCTGAGCAGCCCGGACTGCTCGGCGACCAGCACATCGCGCTCCAGCCGCGCCTGGAGACCGGTCCCGACCTGCGCCAGGGCGCGCCGCACCGAGTCCTCGGCCCGGGCGCGCAGGGCTTCGAGGCGGGTGTAGAGGCCGTCGACGAATTGCTGTTCTTTCCGAATTTCCTCGGTTGACAATTCCGCTCCTGACGCGATACAGTGCTTTTAGTGAGGGCTTTACGTGCATTTCCCTGGAGAGACACACGAAGAACCCACTATACGCAGAGAAAAACCCCGGCCGCAATATCGGACCGGGGCTTTTTGTTTCTCGGTGCACTTTCTCTGGCCCGGGGGCCGGGCCCCTACAGGACGTCTTCGAGCTCCTGCATCAGACGGCGCTTGGGGCGGGCTCCCACCATCGACTTCACCGGCTCGCCCGCGCGGAAGACCATGAGCGTCGGCATCGACAGCACGCCGTACCGCACCGTCGTCTCCGGGTCCTTGTCCACGTCCAGCTGTACCACCTTGAGCCGGTCGCCCTCCTCGAAGGCGATCTGGCTCAGCACCGGCGCGAGCTGGCGGCACGGGCCGCACCACTCGGCGGTGAACTCCACGAGCACCGGAAGATCCGCCTCCAGCACCTCGCGTTCGAAGGTCGCGTCCGTCACCACGTCCACGCCCGCTGCCTGAACCGTCATTCCAACCCCTCCGTCACACCCGTCAGTTCGCACCCGGGCACCCCGGGCGCCAGCGAACCGGCCTCCAGCTCGGCGCGGGCCGTCTCGGCCCGTACCAGCTGGGCGCCGACCTGGTCGCGTACGGACTGGAGCTGCCCGATGAGCCCGTCGAGCTCGGCCAGCTTGCGCCGGTACACGGCGAGCGAGGCGGGACAGGTGTCGCCGGCCTCGTGGCCCGCCCGCAGGCACTCCACGAACGGCCGGGTCTCCTCCAGCTCGAACCCGAAGTCCTGCAAGGTCCTGATCTGCCGCAGCAGCCGCAGGTCCTCCTCGTCGTACGACCGGTACCCGTTCTCCGACCGGCGCGCGGTGAGGAGACCGCGCGACTCGTAGTAGCGCAGCGCGCGGGTGGTGGTGCCGGCGCGTGCGGCCAGTTCGCCGATTCGCATGGGGTGACGGTAATCCTTGACGCCAAGGTCAAGGCAAACAAAGCCCCACCCCGCCCCTTCCCCCAACCCTCCGGGGGGTCTGCCTCCCGGGGCGGGTGCCCTTCCTGGGGCCGACGCCCCCGCCCCCGCCCCGGGGCTGCGCCCCGAGCCCCATCTTTCGTCTGCGAGCCGTGGTGGGCTGGTCGCGCAGTTCCCCGCGCCCCTGGGCAGTCAGGGGCGCGGGGAACTGCGCGAGCAACCCACCACCGGCCCGCAGGCAAAGACCGGGCACCCCGCCCCCTCACCCCCGAGGCAACAACCCCTTCCCCCCCACCGGCGACGACAGCACGATCGACGTCGTCGTCCGGCCCAGGGCCGACACCTCCCCCAGCACCTCCTCCAGGTGCCCCGTGTCCGCGACCGCGACCTTGATGATCCAGCAGTCCTCGCCCACCACGTGGTGCACCTCGCGGATCTCCTCGCGCTCCATCAGCTCCAGCGTCCTGGGGTGCTTCAGGGTGTAGCCGCCGTGCGGGTTGACCCGGATGAACGCCTGGATGCCGTAGCCCAGCCGGGCCGGATCGACCCGCGCCCCGTACCCCGTGATCACCCCGCCCGCCTCCAGCCGGCGCAGGCGCTCCGTGACCGCCGCGGGGCTCAGCCGTACCCTCCGGCCCAGTTCGCTCAGCTTGATCCGCCCCTCCTCCTGGACCAGTGCCAGGAGCTGACGGTCCACCTGGTCGAAGGCAGGTGAGGAATCGTGGGTCGACGCCCTCGAACTCCGTGGTTCCTTCGGTACGGCCGCCAGTTCTCCCATGTTTCCCCCTTCAGGACGCCGGCCGTCAACGTAACACTGTGTGCATGACATTCGACATGCCTCGCGGGACCCGAAACGTGCTGGTCATCGGCGGCAACCGCTACTTCGGCAAGCGCCTCATCGACCGCCTCGTCACCGCCGGTGACCACGTCACCGTACTGAACCGGGGGTCCGCCCCACCGCCGCCCGGCGTCGAGCACCTCCTCGCCGACCGCGACGACGAGGCCGCCCTCGAAGCCGCCCTGGGGGACCGGACGTTCGACGTCGTCTTCGACCAGGTCTGCTACACCCCGCGCCAGGCCACCATCGCCCGCCGTGTCTTCACCCACCGCACCCGCCGGTACGTGATGACCTCGACCGTGGAGGTGTACGAGTACGAGGACTCGGCCGCGCCGGTCGCGGAGGGCGCCGTCGATCCCCGGCTCGTCGCCGTCGACCTCGAACTCCCCTGGGGCGACCCGGAGTTCATCGGCTCCCACTACGGCGAGGGCAAGCGCCAGGCCGAGGCCGTCCTCGCCGCGCCGGGCTTCCCGTACGTCGGCGTCCGCGTCGCCCACGTCCTCGGCGGCGCCGACGACTTCACCGGACGCGTCACCCACTACGCCGACCGGCTCCGCGTCGGGGAGCCCATCGCCGTGCCCGCGCCCAACCACCCGGCCACGTACATCAACGTCGACGAGATCGCCGACTTCCTCCTCTGGACCGCCGGGCAGCACTTCACCGGTCCCGTCAACGCCGCCTCGCACGGGCCGCTCACCACCGACGACATCGTGGCCGCGATCGGCGGCGGGCCCGCCCGCTACCGGACCGTCGACGTCGGGGAGGTCTCGCCCTTCGCCTTCCGGCGCTCGTACGGCATGGACACCACCCGCGCCCAGCAGCTCGGCTTCACCTTCTCGCACACCGGGGAATGGCTCACGGACGCCATCGCCCAGACGCTCACGGGCGCCGAGGGGGACAACTGACATGCGCCACCGCACACTCGGCCCTCTGAGGGTCGGCGCCATCGGGTACGGTGCCATGCCCCTGTCCATCGAGGGACGGCCGGACGAGGCGCGCGCCCTCGCCACCGTGCACGCCGCGCTCGACGCGGGCATCACCCTGCTCGACACCGCCGACTCCTACTACGCCCCCGGCGGCGAGCCCGGCCACAACGAGCTGCTCCTCGCCCGCGCCCTCGCCTCGTACGGCGGCACCACCGACCACGTCCTCGTCGCCACCAAGGGCGGGCGCGGGCGCACCGACGGCGGGGGCTGGGGCGTCGACGGGCGGCCCGAGCACCTCAAGCGCGCCGCGAAGGAGTCGCTGCGGCGGCTCGGCACCGGGGCGATCGGCCTCTACCAGCTGCACAAGCCCGATCCGGCCGTCCCGTACGCGGACTCGCTCGGCGCGCTGCGCGAGCTGGCCGACGACGGTACGGTCCGGCTCGTCGGGATCTCCAACGCCGACGTCCACCAGATCCGGGAGGCCCGCCACATCCTCGGTGACCGGCTGGTGTCCGTGCAGAACCGCTACTCCCCCGCCGTCCGCGACGCCGAGCCCGAGCTGCGGCTCACCGCCGAGCTGGGGCTGGCGTTCCTACCGTGGAGTCCGCTCGGCGGCATCTCGCGCAGCTCGCTCGACGGGACGTCGGCCGTGTCCGCGGACCCCGCGTTCGGCGGCTTCCACCGGGTGGCCCGCGAGCGCGGGGTCAGCCCGCAGCGGGTCGCGCTCGCCTGGCTGCTGTCGCTGGGGCCGCACGTCCTGCCGATACCGGGCGGCAGCCGGCCCGAGTCCGTACGGGACTCGGCGGCTGCCGCCGATCTGGTCCTCGGCGAGGAGGAGCGGGCGCTGCTGCCCTGAGCCGCTTCCGCCTCCCCTCTTCCGTCGCGGGTCCGTCGCCGCGTCAGTGCCGCGTGCGCCGGTTGCGGATCTTGCGGACGATCAGCCAGATCACCAGGACGATCAGCGCCACGAAGATCAGGAAGATCACCAGGAGGAAGATGCCCAGCTTCTTGAAGAAGCCCTTCTTCTTTTTCTTCTTCTTCGGCTTGGCGAGCGTCACATGCGAGGCGTCGCTCACCGCCTGGTGGGCCGTCGATGCCGCCGGCGCGGCGGCGGGCGCGAGCGCGTCGAACGCAGAGTGCGCCGACTGCGCCGACTGCGCCGACACCGTCCGCACCACCGCGCTCGGCGCGGCCTCGGCCGCCGCCGGGGCCACCAGGGCGGTGCCCAGGAGCAGGGCCAGTACTGTTGTGAACTTCTTGATCATTCGGGTTCCCTTCACGTCGTCCCCACGGCGAGGCCCGCCGTCGCCTCGACCTCCATCAGCGACGCGCTGTGCCTCTCCGCCTCAAAGGCTGCCCGCCCTCCCCGCAGCCCGAACAGGCGCTTCGAGAGCAGGATGTAGAGCACGGCGAGGACATTGAGCCCCAATGTGGCCATCTTGAGGTAGCTGATCTCCTCGGTCAGCTCGTAGACCTCCAGTGGCAGGAACATCGCCGTGGCGACCACGGTGAGGTACTCCGCCCAGCGCTCGGCCCGCCAGAGCCCGACGGCCTCGACGATCTCGATCAGCGCGTAGACCAGCAGCGCCACGGCGACCGCCACCAGCGTGGAGTGCTTGTAGCCGAAGGACTTCTGGATGGTGCCGACGACGGGCGAGTGGTCGAGGTCGTAGTGGAAGTGCTGGAAGACCGGGCGGAAGACGTCCAGGTTCTCGTCGAAGAGCCTGCGCACCGCGTCCTGGCTGTTGCTGAACTTCCACACCGCGGCCGCCACCAGGACGATGAAGACCCCGCGCACCAGCCGCTCCACCGCGAGGAACCGCAGGATGAACAGGTCCCGCAGCACCTTCCCGCGCGGCACCAGCGGCGCGTCGTCGGCGGGCCCCGCGCCGTGCGGGACGCCGAGGGCGAAGTCGCCGCAGCGCAGACAGCGCCAGGCCTCGCCCAGCCGGGTCTCGGCGCGCAGCCGCTCGCGCAGCTCGGCCTCGCTCGGCTCGTACGTCACATGGCCCTTGCGCGCGCAGGTGCGCCGGTCCCAGTCGATCTTCATTCCGCTCGCTCTCCCCGTCACCGCTTCCGGACGGACGCCCCGCACGGTAGTGGACACCTGTCCGGACGCGTTCAGGGGGTGGCGGGTTCCTTCCGCTCGGACCGAGTCTGAGCAGGGGTTTCCTTGGTGAGGACCACCTCCGCCACCTCCCGCTCCCTCGGCGGCTCCGCCGGACCGTGGGCGTCGCCCGCCTCGAAGGTCGTCTCGTCGAACGGGGCGCGCCCGGCGAGGACCTCCTCGACCCGTGCGGTGTCGATCTCCTTGGTCCAGGTGCCCACCAGGACCGTGGCGACCGCGTTGCCCGCGAAGTTGGTCAGCGCCCGCGCCTCGCTCATGAAGCGGTCGATGCCGACGATCAGGCCGACGCCGTCGACCAGTTCGGGGCGGTGCGACTGGAGGCCGCCTGCCAGGGTCGCGAGGCCGGCGCCGGTGACCCCGGCGGCGCCCTTGGAGGCGACGATCATGAACAGGAGCAGCGAGATCTGCTGTCCGGCGCTCAGCGGCTCGCCCATCGCGTTGGCGATGAAGAGCGAGGACATCGTGAGGTAGATCGCGGTTCCGTCCAGGTTGAACGAGTAGCCGGTGGGCACGGTGATGCCCGCCACGGCCCGGCTCACGCCCAGGTGCTCCATCTTGGCGATCAGCCGGGGCAGCGCCGTCTCGGAGGAGGAGGTCGACAGGATCAGCAGGAACTCGCGGCCCAGGTACTTCAGCAGCCGGAAGATGTTCACCCCGGCCAGCAGGCGCAGCAGCGTACCGAGGACGACGAGGACGAACAGCGCGCACGTGAGGTAGAAGCCGACCATGATGACGGCCAGTGACTTCAGCGCGTCCGTGCCGGTCTCGCCGACCACCGCCGCGATGGCGCCGAACGCGCCGAGCGGCGCCACCCACATCACCATCGACAGGACGCGGAAGACCAGCCTCTGGATGTGGCCGATGCCGCGCAGCACCGGCTCGCCCGCCGAGCCCATCGCCTGGAGCGCGAAGCCCACGAGCAGGGCGATCAGCAGGGTCTGGAGGACCTGGCCCTCGGTGAAGGCGGAGACCATCGTCCGGGGGATGATCCCGAGCAGGAAGTCGGCGGTCGACTCGCCGGCGCCGGCCGCCTGCTTGGCGCCCGCGTGCTTGGTCGCCTCGGTGATGTGCAGGCCGGAGCCGGGCTCCAGGACGTTGCCGACGACCAGGCCGATGGCGAGCGCCACGGTCGACATCACCAGGAAGTAGCCGAGCGCGAGCCCGCCGACCACGCCGACCTTGGCGGCCTTGCGCACGGATCCGACGCCGAGCACGATCGAGCAGAAGATGATCGGCGAGATCATCATCTTGATCAGGTTCACGAAGCCGGTACCGATCGGCTTGAGCTCGACGGCCACCCCGGGGGCGGCGAAGCCGACGGTGATGCCGATGAGCACCGCGGCGATCACCGCGGGATACAGATAGTGCGTACGGGTGCCTCCCCGGCCCTTACGGCCTTGGGGGCGGTCCCGGCGGGCGGCTGCTGGGGTCACGGGGGTGCCTCCTCCTGCTTCCGTACGCGTCCCGCGTACGGGCGTCTGTGTCCCGGTGGCTCGATGGATCTCCGCGACTATCGCCCAGGCTGTGACGCCGGTCACCCTTGCGTGCATTTCGTTCACACGGCTTGTACTCACCGTGATGTGCGCGGGTGCACACTGTCCGGCATGCGCATACCCCGACCCCGCAGCCTCGCGGGCCAGCTCTTCGCCATGCAGGTGGTGCTGGTCGCGGCGATCGTGGCGGGCTGCGCGCTCTACTCGTACGTCCACGACCGGACCCAGGCCGAGGAGACCGCCCGGCGCCAGACCACCGCGATCGCGACCGCCGTGGCCACCTCGCCCGCGGTGGCCGAGGCGGTCCGTTCCAAGGACCCGACGGCGGCCCTCCAGCCGTACGCCGAGACCCTGCGGCACACCGCCGGCGTCGACTTCGTGGTGGTCCTCGCCCCGGACGGGACCCGCTGGACGCATCCGGTGCCGGGGGAGATCGGCCGCAAGTACCTCGGCGACATCCGGCCCGCGCTGCGCGGCGAGACGTTCAGCGAGACGCACATGGGCGTGCTCGGGCCGTCCGTGCGGGTGGTCGCGCCGGTGCGCGACCGCGGCCGGATCACCGCCCTGGTCAGCGCGGGCATCACCATCGACACGATCAGCGCGCAGGTGCGCGAGCAGATGGCGGCGCTGCTCGCGGTCGCCTCCGGGGTGCTGGCCTTCGGCGGGCTCGGCACCTATGTGATCAACGCGCGGCTGCGGCGGCACACCCACGGCATGAACGCGGCCGAGCTGAGCCGGATGCACGACTACCACCAGGCCGCGCTGCACGCGGTGCGCGAGGGGCTGCTGATGCTGGACGGGCAGCGCAGGATCGCGCTCATCAACGACGGCGGCCGGGAGCTGCTCGGACTCGGCGAGGACGCGGTGGGCCGGTCGGTGGCCGACCTCGGGCTGCCCGCGCCGCTCGCCGGGGCGCTGCTGGCGAGCGAGCCGAGGGCGGACGAGGTCCACATGACGGCCGACCGGATCGTCGTGGTCAACACCCGGCCGGTCTCCAGCGGCGGCCGGCGGGGCACCGTGGTGACGTTGCGCGACCACACCGAACTCCAGGCGCTCTCCGGCGAGCTGGACTCCGAGCGCGGGTTCACCCAGGCGCTGCGGGCGCAGGCACACGAGGCCGCGAACCGGCTGCACGCGGTGGTCTCCCTGATCGAGCTGGGCCGCGTCCAGGAGGCGGTGGAGTTCGCCACGGCCGAGCTGGAGCTCGCCCAGGCCCTCACCGACCAGGTGGTCACGGCGGTGGGCGAGCCGGTGCTCGCCGCGCTGCTGCTCGGCAAGGCGGCCCAGGCCCATGAGCACGGGGTGGCGCTGGCGCTCACCGAGGGCAGCGCCATCGAGGACGGGCTGCTGCCGTCCACCCTGCCCCCGCGCGACCTGGTCACGGTCCTGGGCAACCTGGTGGACAACGCGGTCGACGCGGCCCAGGGCAGCGCGGGGGCCCGGGTCGCGGTCACCCTCGCCACCGAGGACGAGGAGCTGGTGGTCCGGGTCGCGGACAGCGGCCGGGGCGTCGATCCGGCCGCCGCGGACGCGGTCTTCGAGCGCGGCTGGTCCACCAAGAGCCCGGGGCGCGGCATCGGTCTGGCGCTGGTGCGGATGACGGTGGCCCGGCACGGCGGAAGCGTGGCGCTGGCCGAGGGACCTTACGGGGGCGCCGAGTTCACCGTACGGCTGCCGCTGCGCGGGGAGGCGGTGCCGGCGTGACGGCCACCCAGGGGCCCACCGGCGAGCCCATCAGAGTGCTGGTCGTCGAGGACGACCCGGTCGCCGCCGACGCGCACCGGCTCTACGTCGGCCGGGTGCCCGGCTTCACGGTGGCCGGGGCCGCGCACTCGCGGGCCGAGGCGCTGCGGGTGCTCGACCGCGTCGAGGTCGACCTGCTGCTGCTCGACCTCTATCTGCCGGACGGGCACGGCCTCCAGCTGGTGCGTTCGCTGCGGGCGGCCGGGCACGGCGCGGACGTCATCGCGGTGACCTCGGCGCGCGATCTGACGATGGTGCGCGAGGGAGTCTCGCTGGGGGTGGTGCAGTACGTCCTGAAGCCCTTCACCTTCGCCACCCTGCGCGACCGCCTCGTACGGTACGCCGAGTTCCGCGCGACCGCCGGGGAGGCGTCCGGGCAGGAGGAGGTCGACCGCGCCCTGTCCACCCTGCGCGTCCCGCAGCCCACGGCCCTGCCCAAGGGACTGAGCGCGCCCACGCTCCAGGCGGTGACCCGCACCCTGCGTTCCTCGGCGAGCGGTGTCACCGCCTCGGAGGCCGCCGAGGCGGTCGGCATCTCGCGCATCACCGCGCGGCGCTATCTGGAGCACCTGGTCACCTCGGGCCGCGCCGAGCGGACCCCGCAGTACGGGCAGATCGGACGCCCGGAGCTCCAGTACCGCTGGGTCGACTCCCGCCGCTGACACGCCACTTGACGATTCGTCAGCAGTGGGCGGCGGCCGACGGGCCCCATTGACCATGGACCGGGGCGGCTTTACGTTCACCGGGCAGCCACTCGTGTCCCGAGGAGGTCGTGCCGTGCGTCCCACCGCCGTAGTCCCGCTGGTCCTCGCCACCGCGCTCGCCGCCGGCTCGCTCACCGCCTGTGGCGGCTCCGGCGGCGGTTCGGACACCGTCGAGGTCGCCTACAACCGCTCCACCGACCACACCGTCCGCTTCAAGGACGACTTCCTGGCGTCGGTGAAGCGGCAGTTCGAGCGGGACCACCCCGGCAAGAAGGTCAAGCTCGTCCCCATCCAGGCCCCGGACAACGACTACGCCACGAAGGCCCAGCAGATGATGCGCTCGGGCAAGACCGCGCCGGACCTGGTCTACGAGGACACCTTCCGCATCAACTCCGACATCAAGGCCGGCTATCTGAGCCCGCTCGACGACCGGCTGGCCTCCTGGGACGACTGGAACCGCTTCGTACCCACGGCGAAGACGGCGGCCAGGGCGGAGGACGGCAGGACCTACGGCGTCCCGGACGGCACCGACACCCGGGGCCTGTGGTTCAACAAGCGGCTGTTCGCGAAGGCGGGGCTGCCCGAGGACTGGCAGCCGAGGAACTGGGCGGACATCCTCGACGCCGCCCGCACCATCAAGAAGAAGGTCCCCGGCGTCATCCCGCTCAACGTCCTCACCGGCAAGGCGGCCGGCGAGGCGGCGGTGATGCAGGGCTTCGAGATGCTGCTGTACGGGACCGGCGACAACCCCCTGTACGACCCCGCCGCCAAGAAGTGGGTCACCGGCTCGCAGGGCTTCCAGGACGCGCTGGGCTTCGTCCGGACGGTGTACGGGGAGAAGCTCGGCCCCGACGTCTCCGACGCGCTCGACCCCAATGTGAACACCCGCGTCGCCACCGAGTGGCTGCCCGAGGGCAAGCTCGCGATCGCGCTCGACGGCTCGTGGCTGGGCCAGTTCTGGAGCGGCAGGGGCACCCGGGACTGGCCGCGGTGGTCGAGCGTGCTGGGGCAGGCGGCGATGCCCACCAAGGACGGGCAGGCGCCCGGCCGGGTCTCCCTGTCCGGCGGCTGGACCTGGGCGATCCCGAAGAAGGCCAAGAACCCCTCGCTCGCCTGGGAGTTCGTGCGGTTGATGCAGACCCCCGCGAACGCCGTGAAGTGGGCCGTGGCGGACGCGCAGATCGCGGTGCGCGACGACGTGGCGGCCGACCCGGCGTACCTGCGCTCGACCCCCGGCGTCTCCTTCTTCACCGGCCTGGTCAAGTACACCCACTACCGCCCGGCGCTCCCCGTCTACCCCCAGGTGTCGACGGCGATCGGCGAGGCGATGGAGGCGGTGACCACCGGCGACGCGACGCCCGCGGAGGCGGCCAGGACGTACGACGAACAACTGGCCACGATCACCGGCGGCGCGGTGACGAAGCGGTGAGGGACGCTGCGCGTACGGGCGGGGGGCGGGTGCGGGGTGCCGGGGCGGGCGGTGGGGGGCGAGCGCGTACGGCCGGCGCGGGCGGCGGAGGCCGGACACGGGGCTCCGGGGCCCGCGGCACGGACCGTGCCCGGGGCGCCGGGGCGGACGGCGGGGGTCGGGCGCGGGGCGCCGGGGCGGGCGGCCGGGGCCGGGGAAAGGGCACGGGACGTGCGGCGGCGCTGCGCTGGCTTCCCCTGGCCCCCGCCACCCTCCTCCTGCTGCTCTTCCTCGCCGGACCCATCGGCTACTGCGTCTACATCGCCTTCACCGACATGCAGCTGACCGGCGCCTCGGGCACCGGCTTCGTCGGGTTCGCCAACTTCCGGCGGGCGTTCGCCGACCCGGGCTTCCGCAACGCCGTCTGGCTGACGCTGGTGTTCACCGTGGTCTCCTCGATCGCCGGGCAGAACACCCTCGGCCTCGCGCTCGCCGCCCTGATGCGGCGCGCCTCGCGGCCGGTGCGCACCCTGACGGGGACGCTGGTGATCGCGGCCTGGGTGCTGCCGGAGATCGTCGCCGCGTTCCTGCTGTACGCCTTCTTCCGCCGCGAGGGCACCCTCAACGCCCTCCTCGGCCAGCTCCACCTGCCCACCCAGAACTGGCTGTACGGCCTGCCCATCCTCGCCGTCTCCTTCGCCAACGTCTGGCGCGGCACCGCCTTCTCCATGCTGATCTACTCGGCCGCGCTCTCCGAGATCCCGCAGGAGATCACCGAGGCGGCCGAGGTGGACGGCGCGAGCGGGCTGCGCCGGCTCTGGCACATCACCCTGCCGATGATCCGCCGCTCGATCGGCACCAACCTGATGCTCAACACCCTCCAGACCCTCTCCGTCTTCGGGCTGATCTGGGCGATGACCCGGGGCGGTCCTGGCCGGCGCAGCCAGACCCTCCCGGTGTTCATGTACGACCAGGCCTTCGTGAAGAGCCTGATCGGCTACGGGACGGCCGTGGCGCTGCTGCTGCTCCTGGTGGGGGCCCTGTTCTCGGTGGTGTACCTGCGGCTGATGAGGGTGGAGGTGTGAGCGTGCCCCGACGCGCGAGCCGGCCCGCGCCCCGACGCGTCCCGCGCCGCCGGACCCGGGAGCGGCTGGCCGCCGACGCGGCGCTGCTGGCGGTCGCGGCGGCGTTCGCGCTGCCGCTGCTGTGGCTGCTGCTCTCCTCACTGGACGCGGACGCGGACCTGCGGGTGCGGGTGCCGGGCTCCCCCACCCTGGAGAACTTCTCCGCCGTGTGGACGGACGAGGTCACCTTCACACCGATGCTCAACAGCCTGGTGCTGTGCGGCGGCGCGACCGTCCTGACGGTGGTGTGCGCCGTACTGGCCGCCTATCCGCTCTCGCGCTACCGCTCGCGCCTGACCCGCCCGTACCTCCTGACGGTCCTGTTCACCACCTGTCTACCGATCACGGCGGTGATGGTCCCGGTGTACGGGCTGTTCGTGCAGGTCGACCTGATCGACACGGTGTACGGCACGGCCCTGTTCCTGGCCACCGCGCAGCTCCCGTTCGCCATCTGGCTGATGAAGAACTTCATGGACGGCGTGCCCCGGGTCCTGGAGGAGGCGGCCTGGACGGACGGGGCGTCGATGCCGCAGACGCTGTGGCGGGTGGTGCTGCCGCTGATGGGGCCGGGCGTGACGGTGGTGACGATCTACACCTTCATCATGCTGTGGGGCAACTTCTTCGTCCCCTTCATGCTCCTGCTCTCCCCCGACCGCCTGCCCGCCTCCGTCTCGATCTTCACCTTCTTCGGCAACTACGGCTCGGTGGTCTACGGCGAGCTGGCCGCCTTCTCGATCCTCTACTCGACCCCGGTGCTCCTCCTCTACGTGGTGATCGCACAGCGCCTGGGCGGCGGTTTCGCGCTGGGCGGGGCGGTGAAGGGGTGAGGGCGGGGCAGGGGGTGAGGGGGTCAAGGGGTGAGGGGGTCAAGGGGTGAGGGGCGGGTCGTGACGCATCCGATAAGTGGAGCCGTACCTTCCTACGGACTGACAGATTTGGGTGAACACACCGTGGTCAGCCGTCACCCTGTGCACCTACGGTGTGCGCGTGCACCCCACCCCGCCGTTCAACGCCCCCGCCATGCGCCGTCTGCGCGAGGCGCTGGGCATGGCGCCCGGCCATGTCTCCTACGGCCTGTACGCCCAGTACGGGCTGCGGGTCTCCCCCGAGACCGTCTCCTCCTGGGAGCGCGGCTTCGCCACCCCCGACTCGCGTGAGCTGACCGCGCTGGCGGGGGTGCTGTGGTGCTCCCCGGGCGATCTGATGGCCGCGGCGGCCACCCTCCGCGAACACCGCATGGCCCGCGGGCTCAGCCCCGAGGACCTGGCGAGGCGGGTGGGACTCGACGTCGGGGCGTACCTCCGGATGGAGGAGTCGGGCCGCTGGCGGGGCAACGAGCGCCAGTCGGAGGCGCTGACGCAGGCGCTGAACCTGTCGCTGCGGGAGTACGTCACGGCGACGGGCCAGCACGAGGACCTCGCGGAGCTCCTGCGCAGCGCGGTCACCACCCGCTGGCAGGCGTACGTCCGCCCCGCCTCCAAACTCCTCCCCCTCCCCCGCCACCACCTCCAGGACGTCCTGGAACAACTGCACACCGACTACCAGGGCCGCATGATGTCCACGATGAGCTGGGGAACGAGCGGGGCGGGGACGGAGTCGACGGCGGGGGATGCGGGGCGGGAGTTCCTGGACCGGATCGTGGACCACTTCTGGGTGCTGGCCCAGGGGTAGGGGGGGTCTGGAGCCCGGGGTTCGTCTGCGGGTGAGTGGGCCTTACTCGCGCAGTTCCCCGCGCCCCTTTTCGGCCCGGCGTTCGGCTGCGGGTGAGTGGGACTTGCTCGCGCAGTTCCCCGCGCCCCTGAAGGGGCCGGACTTCGACTGCGGGTGAGTGGAGGTTGCTCGCGCAGTTCCCCGCGCCCCTTCCGGGGCCGGACTTTGGCTGCGGGTGCGTCGTGGCTGGTCGCGCAGTTCCCCGCGCCCCTTCAAGGCCCGGGGTTCGTCTGCGGGTGAGTGGGGGTTGGTCGCGCCGTTCCCCGCGCCCCTTCCGGGTCGGGCTTCGGGCGCGGGTTGCTTGGGGTGGGCGCGCCGTTCCTCGTGGCTCTCGCAGCGTGTGGCCGAGGTGAGCATTTCGGCTGCGGGCATCCCCCTTAGGGGCGCGGGGAACTGCGCGAGCAACCCAGCACGGTCCGCAGACGAAAGAGGGGTTCGGGGCGCAGCCCCGTGAGCGGGGTGCAGGGGCCGCAGGCCCCGCCGGGGGGGCGGGGCGCGGCCCCGCACGCGAGGGTCCGGGGCGCGGCCCCGCGCGTGGGGGGGGCCGGGGCGCAGCCCCGCACGCTGGGGCCGGGGGGTTGACCCGGAAGCGCACCCCCGCCCACCCCCGGAGGGTTAAGGGAACGGGGCGGGGTGGGGCGAACTCAGAACACCGACTCCGCCTCGAACACCCGATCCACCGGCACCGTCTTCAACTCCGTCACCGCAGAAGCCAACGGCGCCATCACCACATCCGTCCCCCGCAACGCCGTCATGTTCCCGAAGTCCCCCCGGTGCACCGCCTCCACCGCATGCCACCCGAACCGCGTCGCGAGCACCCGGTCGTACGCGGTCGGCACCCCGCCCCGCTGGACGTGCCCGAGGATCACCGGCCGCGCCTCCTTCCCCAGACGCCGCTCCAGCTCGATGGCCAGCCGGTTCCCGATCCCGGCGAACCGCTCGTGCCCGTACTGGTCGATCGCGCCCTTCTCGTACGGCATGGCCCCCTCCGCGGGATGCGCCCCCTCCGCGACGCAGATCACCGCGAACTTCTTGCCGCGCGCGAACCGCTCCTCGACCATCTTGACCAGGTCGTCGACCTCGAAGGGCCGCTCCGGCAGACAGATGCCGTGGGCGCCGCCCGCCATACCGGACTCCAGCGCGATCCACCCCGCGTGGCGCCCCATGACCTCGACGACCATCACGCGCTGGTGCGACTCGGCCGTGGTCTTCAGCCGGTCGATCGCCTCGGTCGCGACCATGACGGCCGTGTCGAAGCCGAAGGTGCGGTCGGTCGAGGAGATGTCGTTGTCGATGGTCTTCGGCACGCCGACGACCGGCATCCCGGCGTCGGAGAGCATCCGGGCCGCCGTCAGCGTGCCCTCGCCACCGATCGGGATGAGCGCGTCGATGCCGTAACGGCGGGCCAGCTCCGCGCAGTTCTCGGCGGCCTCGCGCAGCCGGGCGCGCTCCAGGCGGGCCGACCCGAGGATGGTGCCGCCGCGCGCGAGGATGCCGCTGACGGAGTCCAGGTCGAGGGGGCGGAAGTGGCCGTCGAGGAGGCCCTTGAACCCGTCCTCGAAGCCGATGACCTCGTCGCCGTGGCCGGTCAGGGCCCGGTGCACGACCGACCGGATCACTGCGTTCAGGCCGGGGCAGTCGCCGCCCGCGGTGAGGACTCCGATGCGCATCGTGACTCAGTCTCCTGCTCTGTGGTGCCGTGCCCGCCGGCCGCGAGGAACCGGGCCGACGAACCGATTGTCACACGCACCTCACGGGCCCCGCCCGCCCGGCGCGGCCGTACGCCCGCCCCCGCGGGCCTTCCGTCCCCCCGGGCCGGGGACCTTCCTCCCCCGCCCGCCCGGGACCTTCGTCCCCGCCTTCGCCCGGCGGGCGCTGTAACCACGCGCAGAGGTATTGTCAAGAGGGCGAGGCTGACCGCCCCGATTTTTTTCGCCCCGGGAACGGGGGGAAGGAAGCAGGAAGGATCAGGGAAGGGCCGGGCACGGGCAGTAAGGCCCGGGGGACGCCCCCGGGCACGAGCCCCGGCCCCACCGCACCGCCCAGCGCCCACTGCCCACCGCCCCACCAGTACGACGCCCCACCAGTACGACGACGCAGACAGAACGGGAGAGCACGCGTGACGCGCAGCGTGTACGTGACCGGGATCGACCGGGGAGACGGCCGCCAGGTCGTCGAGCTGGGAGTCATGGAGCTCCTGACGCGCCAAGTGGACCGGGTGGGCGTCTTCCGTCCCCTCGTGCACGACGGCCCCGACCGGCTCTTCGACCTGCTCCGCGCCCGCTACCGGCTGTCCCAGGACGAGTCGACGGTGTACGGGATGGACTACCACGAGGCGTCCGCGCTCCAGGCCGAGCGCGGCACCGACGAGCTGGTCTCCCAGCTCGTCGAGCGCTTCCACAAGGTCGCCCGCGCCTACGAGGTGGTCCTCGTCCTCGGCACCGACTTCGCCGCCACCCAGCTCCCGGACGAGCTGTCGCTGAACGCGCGCCTGGCCAACGAGTTCGGCGCCTCCGTGATCCCGGTGGTCGGCGGCAAGGGCCAGCCGGCCGAGTCGGTGCGGGCCGAGGCGCGCAACGCCCACCGCGCGTACGAGGCGCTGGGCTGCGACGTCCTGGCGATGGTCGTCAACCGGGTGACCCCGCAGGACCGCGAGGGCATCGCGGACGGGCTGAAGGCCCAGCTGCCGGTGCCGTGCTACGTCCTGCCCGACGAGCCCGCGCTGGCCGCGCCGACCGTCGCCCAGATCACCGCGGCGCTCGGCGGTACGGTCCTGCTCGGCGACGACGCCGGGCTCGCCCGGGACGCGCTGGACTTCGTCTTCGGCGGGGCGATGCTGCCGAACTTCCTCAACGCCCTCACCCCGGGCTGCCTGGTCGTGACCCCGGGCGACCGGGCCGACCTGGTGGTGGGCTCACTGGCCGCGCACAGCGCCGGGACGCCGCCGATAGCCGGCGTCCTGCTGACCCTGGACGAGCGGCCGGGCGAGGCCATCCTCAAGCTCGCCGACCGCCTCGCGCCCGGCACCCCGGTGGTCGCCGTCACCGGCGGGTCCTTCCCGACGGCCGGTGAACTCTTCGCCCTCGAAGGCAAGTTGAACGCCTCCACCCCGCGCAAGGCGGAGACCGCGCTCGGCCTCTTCGAGCGGCACACCGACACCGCCGACCTGTTGGCCCGGATGTCGGTGGCCCGCAGCGGCCGCGTCACCCCGATGATGTTCGAGCACGAGCTGCTGGAACAGGCCCGCGCGGACCGCCGCCGGGTGGTGCTCCCCGAGGGCGCCGAGGAGCGCGTGCTGCGCGCCGCCGACGTCCTGCTGCGCCGCGACGTCTGCGACCTCACCCTGCTCGGCGACGTGGAGGCCATCCGCAAGAAGGCCGCCGACCTCGGCATCGACGTCTCCCGGTGCGAGATCGTCGACCCGCACACCTCCGAGCTGCGCCAGCGCTTCGCCGAGCGGTACGCCGAGCTGCGCGCGCACAAGGGCGTGACGGTGGAGCTCGCGTACGACGTGGTCGCGGACGTCAACTACTTCGGCACCCTGATGGTCCAGGAGGGCCTGGCCGACGGCATGGTCTCCGGCTCGGTGCACTCCACCGCCGCCACCATCCGCCCCGCCTTCGAGATCATCAAGACGAAGCCGGAGGCGTCCATCGTGTCGTCCGTCTTCTTCATGTGCCTCGCCGACAAGGTGCTGGTGTACGGCGACTGCGCGGTCAACCCGGACCCGGACGCCGAGCAGCTGGCCGACATCGCGGTCCAGGCGGCCGCCACCGCGGCCCGCTTCGGCGTGGACCCGCGGATCGCGATGCTCTCGTACTCGACCGGCACCTCCGGCTCGGGCGCCGACGTCGACAAGGTCCGCGAGGCCACCAAGCTCGTCCGCGAGGCCCGTCCGGACCTGCGGATCGAGGGCCCGATCCAGTACGACGCGGCCGTGGAGCCCTCGGTGGCCGCGACCAAGCTGCCGGGCTCGGAGGTGGCCGGGCAGGCCACCGTCCTGATCTTCCCGGACCTCAACACCGGCAACAACACCTACAAGGCCGTCCAGCGCTCGGCCGGCGCCGTGGCCGTCGGCCCGGTGCTCCAGGGGCTGCGCAAGCCGGTCAACGACCTCTCGCGCGGCGCCCTCGTCCAGGACATCGTCAACACCGTCGCCATCACGGCCATCCAGGCCCAGGCGCAGGCACAGGGGCAGGAGACCTCCGCATGACCAGCACCGACCCGACCCCGTCGCGCGTCCTCGTACTCAACTCCGGCTCGTCGTCGGTGAAGTACCAGCTGCTCGACATGGCCGGCTCCACGCGACTCGCGGCGGGCCTGGTCGAGCGGATCGGCGAGGAGACCTCCCGCCTGGTGCACACCCCGCTGACCGGCGGCGACCGGCGCGAGGTCAACGGCCCGATCGCCGACCACGGGGCCGCCCTGAAGGCGGTCTCCGAGGAGCTCGCCAAGGACGGCCTCGGCCTCGACTCGCCCGAACTCGCCGCGATCGGCCACCGGGTGGTGCACGGCGGGCTGAAGTTCAGCGCCCCGACCGTGATCACCGAAGAGGTCATGGCGGAGATCGAGCGCCTGGTCCCGGTCGCGCCGCTGCACAACCCGGCGAACATCACCGGCATCCGCACCGCCCAGGACCTGCGCCCGGACCTGCCGCAGGTGGCCGTCTTCGACACCGCCTTCCACACCACGATGCCCGAGCACGCGGCCCGGTACGCCATCGACGTGGAGACCGCCGACGCGCACCGCATCCGCCGCTACGGCTTCCACGGCACCTCGCACGCGTACGTCTCGCGCGAGACCGCGAAGCTGCTCGGCAAGGACCCCTCCGAGGTCAACGTGATCGTGCTGCACCTGGGCAACGGGGCCTCCGCCTCGGCGGTGCGCGGCGGGGTGTGCGTGGACACCTCGATGGGGCTCACCCCGCTGGAGGGCCTGGTCATGGGCACCCGCTCGGGCGACATCGACCCGGCGGTGACCTTCCACCTGGAGCGGGTCGCCGGGATGTCGACGGACGAGATCGACGTCCTGCTCAACAAGAAGAGCGGTCTGGTCGGCCTCTGCGGCGACAACGACATGCGCGAGATCCGCCGCCGGATCGAGGCGGGCGACCAGCGCGCCGCGCTCGCCTTCGACATCTACATCCACCGGCTGAAGAAGTACATCGGCGCCTACTACGCGGTACTCGGCAAGGTCGACGCGGTCGCCTTCACCGCCGGGGTGGGCGAGAACGCGGCGCCGGTGCGCGAGGCCGCCGTGCTGGGCCTGGAGGAGCTGGGGCTCGCGGTCGACGGCGAGCTCAACGCCGTACGGTCCGACGCGCCGAGGCTCATCTCACCGGAATACGCGCGCGTGGCCGTGGCAGTGGTACCCACGGACGAGGAGCTGGAGATCGCGACGCAGACGTACGCGCTGGTCCGGTCCGGCGACGGCGCCGAGGGTAGGGGCGTCTGAGCGGGGACCGTTTCAGGCCACGCCTGAGCGCGCCTCCGCCCATTTGTACATTCCACCAGACGGAATATTCCGGAGCGAAACAAACCGATAGGATCGCCTCATGCGCCGTTCCAAAATCGTCTGCACACTGGGCCCCGCCGTCGACTCCTACGAGCAGCTCACTGCTCTGATCGAGGCCGGTATGAACGTGGCCCGCTTCAACTTCAGCCACGGGTCCCAGGCAGAGCACCAGGAACGGTACGACCGTGTCCGCAGGGCCGCCGAGGACACCGGCCGCGCGGTGGGCGTGCTCGCCGACCTCCAGGGCCCGAAGATCCGCCTGGAGACCTTCGCCGAGGGCCCCGTCGAGCTGGTGCGCGGTGACGAGTTCGTCATCACCACCGAGGACGTCCCGGGCGACAAGTCGATCTGCGGGACCACCTACAAGGGCCTGCCGGGCGACGTCTCCAAGGGCGACCCGATCCTGATCAACGACGGCAACGTCGAGCTCAAGGTGACCGAGGTCGAGGGCCCCCGGGTCAAGACCATCGTCATCGAGGGCGGTGTCATCTCCGACCACAAGGGCATCAACCTGCCCGGCGCGGCGGTGAACGTCCCGGCCCTGTCCGAGAAGGACATCGAGGACCTGCGCTTCGCCCTGAGGATGGGCTGCGACCTGGTCGCCCTCTCCTTCGTCCGGGACGCCGACGACGTCAAGGACGTCCACAAGGTCATGGACGAGGTCGGCCGCCGCGTGCCGGTCATCGCCAAGGTGGAGAAGCCGCAGGCCGTCGAGCACATGGAGGGCGTCGTCATGGCGTTCGACGGTGTGATGGTGGCCCGCGGCGACCTCGCCGTCGAGTACCCGCTGGAGCGGGTCCCGATGGTGCAGAAGCGCCTCATCGAGCTGTGCCGCCGCAACGCCAAGCCGGTGATCGTGGCGACCCAGATGATGGAATCCATGATCACCAACTCGCGCCCGACCCGCGCCGAGGCCTCCGACGTGGCCAACGCCATCCTGGACGGCGCGGACGCGGTCATGCTCTCCGCCGAGTCCTCGGTCGGCGCCTACCCGATCGAGACGGTCAAGACGATGTCCCGCATCGTCGAGGCCGCCGAGGAGGAGCTGCTCTCCAAGGGCCTCCAGCCCCTGGTCCCGGGCAAGAAGCCGCGCACCCAGGGCGGTTCGGTCGCCCGCGCGGCCTGCGAGATCGCGGACTTCCTCGACGGCAAGGCGCTGGTGGCCTTCACCAAGTCGGGTGACACGGCCCGTCGCCTCTCGCGCTACCGCGCGGCCCAGCCGATCCTGGCCTTCACCACGGACGCCGGCACCCGCAACCAGCTCGCGCTGAGCTGGGGCGTCGAGTCGTTCGTCGTCCCGCACGTGGACAACACGGACGCGATGGTGGACCTCGTCGACGCGGAGCTGCTGAAGCTGAAGCGGCACAACGAGGGCGACACCATGGTCATCACGGCGGGCTCGCCCCCCGGGGTCCCCGGAACCACCAACATGGTCCGCGTCCACCACTTGGGCGACGGCCGCCAGGGCTGATTTCCGGCCACGGCACGGCGAGGTTCCGGCGGCGCTTTGCCGAGGTTCCGGTACGTGGCGAAGGGCGGCGCCCCGGAGTTGTCCGGGTCGCCGCCCTTCGCGCACACACCGACCGCGGCGCGCATACACCGACTGCGGCGTCTTCGCGCTCCGTTGCCCAGTCGCGGAGTGCCCGCAACAGGATCTACATATTCCGTGGGGTACGTTCGCGTTCATGCGTGCCCCGATAACTGTGCAGTTCAGCCGCCCGCTGGCCATCGCGGCCCTCACCGCGGCGGCGGTGGTCTGCGGCGCCGCCCCCGCGGCGGCCCACCCGGTGAAGCCGGGCACGACCCCGCCCGTGAAGCCGAGCCCCGGAGCGCCGCGCGCGGGAGCCCCCAAGCAGCCTCCCGCGGCCATGTCCACGGTCGGCGGCGCGCAGTTGGGCCTCCCGGGCCCCCAGACGGGCGAGGGCGCCCCCGCGCTGCCCGCCGGCCTCTCGGCCCTGTCCTGGATGGTCTCGGACGCGGACACCGGCCAGGTACTGGCCGCCAGCAACGCCCACTGGCCGCTGCCGCCCGCCTCCACGCTGAAGATGCTCTTCGCGGACACGGTGCTGCCCGCGGTCCCGGGCACGGTGAGCCACAAGGTCGAGCCGGCCGAGCTGAACGGGATGGGCGGCGGCAGCAGCGCGGTCGGCATCGTCCCGGGCCAGACGTACCAGGGCGCCGACCTGTGGCGCGGGGTGTTCCTGCGCTCGGGCAACGACGCCGTGCACGTCCTGGCGTCGATGAACGGCGGCGTCCCCAAGACGGTGTCGGACATGCAGGCGAAGGCGGACTCCCTGGGCGCCAAGGACACCCACGTCCGCAGCCCCGACGGCTACGACGCGGAGGGCCAGGTGTCCTCGGCGTACGACCTGACGCTGTTCCTCCGCTCGGGCCTGCGCAACAAGGACTTCAAGGAGTACTGCTCGACGGCGGACGCGAAGTTCCCGGGCGGCCCGAACACCAAGGGCAAGCCGTTCGGGATCTCCAACACCAACCGCATGCTCTCCGGCACCGGCGGCGTACCGAAGTACCCGGGCCTGATCGGCGGCAAGAACGGCTACACGTCCCACGCCGGCAACACCCTCGCCGAGGCCGCGACCCGCGACGGCCACACGATCCTGGTGACGGTGATGAACCCCCAGGAGAACAAGCGCGACAAGGTCTACACGGAGACGCGCGCCCTGCTGGACTGGGGCTTCACGGCGGTGGGCAGGGCGGCCCCGATCGGCACCCTGGACCCGGCGAAGCCCGCGCCCGCCGCCGACCTGAAGACGGCGGCCACGACGACCACGGACTCCTCGGGCCTGGGCGTCCTGGGCTGGACGGGACTGGGAGCGGGCGCGGCGGTGGCGGCCGGGGTGGCGTACGTGGTGCTGAAGCGGCGGCCGGAGAAGCGGCGTCGGGTGTAGGGAGCGGGCCGGGAAACGACTGTGGCCCGCACCGGAATCGGTGCGGGCCACAGTCACATGCGGCTCCCGGATGGGTCTTGGGCGGCTGCGTGTTACTCGGGGCTGCCGTCCGTGATGTAGTTCTGCAGTCCCGGGACCGTCAGCGTGCCGCCGAACTGGCCCGCCTGGCGGACCGTCGCGTTGGTGAAGATGGCGAGCGGGACGTTCAGGGGCGGCGGCGTCTCGGGGCTGAAGGTGACCGGGATGAGGCCGAAGAGGTTGCCCTTCAGCTCCTCCGTGTACATCGTCACCTTGCCGTTGCGGATCTCCGACGTGGAGCCCGCGCGCGCCTTGACGTGGGCGGTGGTCGGCTTGCCGTTCAGCTCCGGGCCGTACACCAGCTGGTGCAGGTTGTCGATGCCGACGTACGTCGCCGTGAACTTCAGGACCTTCTTGATGTTGCCGCTGCCCGTCTTGACCTCGACGATGCCCTCGTAGTTCAGGCCGGTCAGGGTCAGCTTGGTGGTCTTGAGGATCCACGGCTTGTCCGGCAGCAGCGGGACGTCCGCGTCCAGCTTGGCGTTGGCCAGGGCTTCCGGGTCCGCCGTCGGGCACGGGAAGGGCTGCTTGGCGCCGTCGGGGACGTTGGTGTCCTTCTTGGCGTCCAGGCCCTTGGCGCCGTCCGCCAGGTCCTCGACCTTCTGGCCGGCCTGCTTGGCCGCCTCGCGGATCGCGTCGGCCGTCCTGTCCGTCTTGTTCGCGGGCTTCGTCGCCGGCTTGGTGGCGGGCTTCGTCGCCGGCTTGCTCGGCGTCGTCGTCGGCGCCGGAGCCTTGGTCGTCGGCTTCGCCGTCGGCGTGGAGGTCGCGGTCGTCGACGGCTTCGGGGTCACCGGCGCGGACGACTTGCTCGGGTGTACGCCCAGGATGCCGCCCAGGACGTCCCCCAGACCCAGCGGGTCCAGCGGGTTGGTGGACTTGGTGGGCGCGGGCGTCGTGGTCGGCTCGGTGGCCGGTGCCTTCGTCGGGGCGGACGTCTTCTGCTGGACCTTCTCCGCCGACGGGGTGGCCGTCGGGGCCGGTTCCTTGGCCTTGTCCTTCTCCGTGTCCTTGGCGTCCGCCTTGTCCGGGGACGAGGACGAGGCGGAGGACGACGGGTCGGGGGCCGGCTTCGTCGACTTGCTCGACGACGGGCTCGGCGACTCGCCCGGCTCGTCGGAGCGCGTCACACAGGGGCCCGGCGCGAACGGGATGTCCGGGTTGTCGTCCGCCATCGCGAGCTTGGGCGTGAGGCTCATCCCGACGAACATGGCCGTCGGCATGGCGGCCAGCGCCATCGCCTTGCCGGCGGGCATGTGCAGCTTCGTCAGCAGCGACTTCCTCGGAGCCGCGTGACGCGGCCCGCCTCTCTCACGGGATTTGTCGCCGCCTCCGGTCGAGTCCAGCTGCGTCTCGTCACCCCGCACTGTTCCTCCCGCCATTGGCGTCGACTGTCGTTTCGGTGACGGCGGTTCCGGGCTCTCCCTCGTGCGGGCCGGGGACGGTGCTGCCGTCCGGCTCGTCGCCCGAGGGGTTGCCGGCCTGAGCACGCAGGTCACGCCGGCGCGGCTTCGTCGGCACCCACGACAGCGCGAGCGCACCGCCGAAGAGGGCGAGCAGGAAGCCCATCAGGAAGCCGCCGATGTTCGCCACGGGCAGGGAGATCAGCGCGAGCAGGATGGCCGCGACGCCCGCGAATACCCGGACCTGCTGGTGGTACCAGATGGTCAGGCCGAGCGTGATCAGCAGTACGCCGATGATCAACGAACCGGCGCCGGCCGTCGTGGACATGGCCAGCGTGATGTTCCCGAGGTGGAGATTGGCGTACGGGAAGTACGCGATGGGCACGCCACCGGCCATGGTGAACAGGCCCGCCCAGAACGGACGGCTGCCCCGCCAGGCCCGGAAACGAAGCCGCCAGTAGGAGAAGTCGCGGGAACCCGTGGTCTCGGCGCTCATGGAAAACAGCTCCCTGGTACCGCTGTTGCTGTGAAAGTGAAGAGGTCCCGGTGGCCGTGAGGCCGTGCTTTCTCAGCGGCCACCGGGGAAGGTGCCTAGTGCTTGAGCTGGCACTCGTTGGCGCCCGTGGACAGCCGCAGCTTGAGGCCGTTCAGCTTGAAGCTGCCCGCCGTGGTCGCCCACGCGCGCTGCTCGACCTTCTTCAGGGTCGCGTGGTCGGCGCGCTGAGCGAACCCGTACGCGTTCGACTTCGGCGACGCGTTCTCCTGCATCTTCGTCTTGCCGTTGGCCGAGCCCTGGCCCGCCGCGACGCCGATGTCGATGTTGGTGAACTCGGCGTCGGTGTCGAGCTGGGACACATCGAGGTAGATGTTGTCCGCCTTGACCGGCTCGCTGCCGCCGCCCGCGTTGATCGTCATCGTGATGTTGCCGAAGATCGGAACCTTCGGCGTGACCACGGACTGGCACATGTTGTAGATCTCGGCGTGGCTGAAGCCCGAGACGACAACGGGGTGCGCGGCCTTGTTGCCTTCGAGGTCCGTACCGGTGGCGATCGACCCGTACTGGAGGAGGTCGTCACCTTCCAACCGGTCCGCCGTGACCTTGAAGTCGACACCGGAAACACTGAACGACGCCGCCAGCGCACCCTGGGCGAGCCCGATGCCTATCGCCGCCGTGGCAGCCACGCTGGGCACCATGACCAGCGCGAACCGCTTCCATCTGGTCCCGCCACGAACTTGGGACTCCATGACTTTCCTCCTTCTCGGACGTACATCTCCGGGACGGACCCTCGCAGGCTGTCCAGGGATGGGAGAAGTGCTACGTCCTCGGGAAGGAGCGCCCGAGCCTCAGGCGCGTACCGCGTCCGAATCACCGGCGATCACCCCCGAGCGACAACCACTGGTCGCGCCTGACGCATCACGCACAACCTGCTGGACAGGCCCCGCCGGTAGAGCGGAGACCCCCCTGTCCACGTCCGGCACCACTGCCGCCGGCCGGCTCGGTGGGGACCCAGGAAACGCCCCGCCCCACAGGGCTGTCGGGCTGGTGCGTTATTGGACCGAGCGTGGCCGATCGTGGTCCATTCGGGGGAGGGGCGCAAGGGGGTTCGTTACTTGCCAGTAACGGAGGGATAACCGTGGCGCGACAGCCCGGCATCGGGCCGCCACACTTCGTACCCCCGAGTCACCGGACAGAAGGGGAAATAGACGTGTCAAGTCGGACGTAAGAAGCAGTTCAATTTACTGCCAGTAACAGCGGCCGCGTTTACCAAGTTTTGGTAAAGCGCGGCCGCCGCTTGTCTCCGTGTCGCCAAATCGTCAGCGCCGCACAGGCACGCGATGACAGCTCAGCGCCCCTGAGGGGCCCGGAGGCGGCCCGGACTCCGGGCCTCGGTTCAGTAAAGAACGCGCGCCAGCGCGCCCCGGGCCTTGGTCACCCGCGGGTCGTCGGGACCGACCACGTCGAAGAGTTCGAGCAGGCGCACGCGCGCCGCGTCGCGGTCGTCGCCCGCGGTGACACGGGCGGCCTCGACGAGGCGGCCGAAGGCGTCCTCGACATGGCCGCCGACCAGGTCCAGGTCCGCCGCCGCGATCTGGGCGGTGACGTCGGCCGGCTTCTCGGCGGCGTCCTTGCGGACCTGCTGCGGGTCCATCTCCTGGACGCGGCGCAGCAGTTCGGCCTGGGCGAGACCGAGCTTGGCCTCGGGGTGGCCGGGGTCGTCGGCGAGGACGTTCTTGTACGCCTGGACCGCGCCGGCGAGGTCGCCGGAGTCCAGGGCCGACACGGCCGCTTCGAGCAGGGCGTCGTACGGGCCGGCCATCGGGGCGGGGGCCTGCGAGGAGGCCGCGGCCGCGTCGACGGCGATGCCGGTGAGGCCGAAGCGCTCCTCGGCCACCTGGATCAGCTGGTCGAGGGTCTCGCGGATCTGGGCCTCGGGGGCCGCGCCCTGGAACAGGGGCAGCGCCTGCCCGGCGACCACCGCGAACACCGCGGGGATGCCCTGGATCCCGAACTGCTGCATCAGCATCTGGTTGGCGTCGACGTCGATCTTGGCGAGGAGGAAGCGGCCGCTGTACTCGACGGCCAGCCGCTCCAGGAGCGGGCCGAGCTGCTTGCACGGCTCGCACCACTCGGCCCAGAAGTCGATGACGACGGGCACCTCGGCCGAACGCTGGAGGACGTCGCGCTCGAACCCGGCCTCGTCGACATCGATCACGAGGGCCGACGGCGCCACCGCCGCGCCCCCGCCCTGGCGGGCGGCCTCGACTCGGGCCTGCTCCGCCTTGGCCTTGGCCTCACCGGCCGCCTTCACCGCGGCGAGGTCGACGACGCCGCTCATGGACATGTTCCTAGGCTGCATGCGTACATCCTCCCCCTTCCGCGCGCGTGTGTGGTCAACCCGTGGCAGGATCCCGGCGCACCTGGGTCCCCACCCGGCGCCTGATCCCTGCGGTACCGCGTCGCGCCGCTGTACCGCGTCGTCAACTGCTTGGTCGTGCTGTGGTCTGTTCTGTGGTTGTCGCTGAGGGCCGCTGGAGCCTTTCGCTACGAGTCGTAGCGTAACTGGAGACGGTACGGGAGCGCCCTCGGGGGGCCGTGATCTCCCCCACAGCGCGTTCCCCGGAGCTTTCCTTACCGGCCGGTATGGTCGTACGTCATGTGTGCCGAACCCAGCCCCGCCAGAGCCGTCCGCGGCCGACCTCGCAGCGCCGAGGCGGACGCGGCGATCCTGCTGGCGACCCGGCAGGCGCTGGTGGAACTGGGCTGGTCGAAGTTGACGATGGGGGACGTGGCGACGCGCGCGGGGGTCGCCAAGACGACGCTGTACCGGCGCTGGGCGGGCAAGAACGAGCTGGTCGTGGACGCGGTCGCGGTCCTCTTCGACGAGCTCGAACTCCCCGACCTCGGGAGCCTCGCGGCGGACGTGGAGGGCGTGGTGCTCCAGTTCGCGTCCATCCTGGAGCGGCCCGAGACGAAGACGGCGCTGATGGCGGTGGTCGCGGAGTCCACGCGCGACGACGCGCTGCGCGGACGGATCCGCTCGGCGATCGTGGACCGCCAGAAACGGCTCGTACTGATCGGCCGGGAGCGGGCGCAGGTGCGGGGGGAACTGCCGTACGAGGACGACCCCGTCGCCTCCGCGCGGCACGCCGATCTCATCTTCGATGTGGTGGCGGGGGCGGTGGTGCATCGGGCTCTGGTGAGTGCGGAGCCGGTGGATCGGGAGTGGGCGCGGGAGTTCGCGGTCCTGATCTGCACGGGCCTGCAATCCCCCACCTGACACCCTCGGTGGCCAAGCCCCCGAACCCCTGTTTGCGCCCGTGTTCACCCGCGGCCCGGCGGCGGCTGGTCGCGCAGTTCCCCGCGCCCCTTCAGGGCCCGGCTTTCGGCTGCCGGTGCGCTGTGGTTGCTCGCGCAGTTCCCCGCGCCCCTGAAGGGCATGGCCTTCGGCTGACAGTTGAGTTGGGTTGCTCGCGCCGTTCCCCGCGCCCCTTCAGGGACCGGACTTCCGCTGACCGTTGAGTTGGGCTGGTCGCGCAGTTCCCCGCGCCCCTGAAAGCGTGTGGCTGAGCCGAGTGCTCCGGCTGCGGGCATCCCCCTCAGGGGCGCGGGGAACTGCGCGAGCAACCCAGCACGGTCCGCAGACGAAAGAGGGGTGCAGGGGCGCAGCCCCGTGAGTGGGGTCCGGGGGCGTAGCCCCGTGAGCGGGGTGCAGGGGCCGCGGGTCCCGCGACAGGGGTTCGGGGGCGTAGCCCCCGGCAAACCACCTCCGCCCACCCCCGGAGGGTTCAGGGAAGGGGCGGGTTGGGGGCTACACCGCGTACCCCGTACCGAGCAGCGCCCCACCCCGCCCCCGCACCCACTCCGACGTCCGCCTCAACCCCTCCCCCAGCCCCACCTCCGGCTCCCACCCCGCCCACTCCCGCGCCCGCGAGTTGTCCGACAGCAGCCGCTCCACCTCGCTCCCGGACGGCCGCAGGCGTGCGGGGTCGGTCACGATCCGGGCCTCGCGGCCCGAGGCCGCGATCAGCGCGGCCGCCAGGTCGCCGATCGCGATCTCGCGGCCCGAGCCGAGGTTCACCACCTCCCCCACCGCCCGCTCGCACTCCGCCACCGCCAGGAACCCCCGCGCGGTGTCCGTCACATACGTGAAGTCACGCGTCGGAGTGAGCGAGCCGAGCCGTATCTCCCGTACGCCCGCGTGGAGTTGGGACAGGATCGCCGGGATCACGGCCCGCGCCGACTGCCGCGGCCCGTACGTGTTGAACGGCCGCACCACCGTCACCGGCAGCTCGAAGGCGTGCCAGTGCGACAGCGCCAGCATGTCCGCGCCGATCTTCGAGGCGGAGTAGGGCGACTGCGGCTGGAGCGGATGGGCCTCCGAGATCGGTACCGTCCGCGCCGTCCCGTACACCTCACTGGTGGAGGTGTGCACCAGCCGCCGCACCGAGTGCCGCCGGCAGGCCTCCGCGACGTTCTCGGTGCCGACGACGTTCGTCGCCACGTACGCGCCCGGGGAGTCGTAGCTGTACGGGATGCCGATCAGGGCGGCGAGGTGGAAGACGGTGTCGCAGCCGGCGACCGCGTCCGACACCCGCCCGGCGTCGCGCACGTCGCCCGCGATCGTCTCGACGGCCGGGTGGTCGAGCAGATGCGCGAGGTGGCCCTTCTCCGCGTACGGCTTGTAGTGCACCAGGGCCCGCACCCGCGCGCCCCGCTCGACCAGCAGGTCCACCAGGGTCGAGCCGATGAATCCCTCGGCCCCGGTGACCAGGACGGTCCGGTTCTGCCAGCTGCTCATGCGGTGTGCTCCTCGGTGTACGCGTACGAAAGGGTGGGGTGGGTGGGGTGGGCGGCCAGTTCCAGGACTCGCGCCGCCAGCAGGTCCGCCGCGACGGCGTGCGGTCCGGGGTCGGCCGCGCCCGTCATCGCGGCGAGCCGCGCGGGATCGGACAGGAGCGGCTCGACCAGTTCGGCCAGCCGCGCGGGGGTGGCCTCGGCGTCCGGCAGCAGCAGCCCCGCCCCGGCGTCGACGAGCACCCGCGCGTTGTGCGTCTGGTGGTCGCCGGGCGCGTGCGGATACGGGACGAGGACCGCCGGCAGGCCCGTGCTGGCGAGCTCCGCGACGGTCGCCGAGCCGGCCCGGCACACCGCGAGGTCGGCGGCGGCGTACGCGAGGTCCATCCGGTCCAGGTACGGCACGGCCCGCGCGCCCCACAGCCCGGTCAGCCGCCGCCGGGTCTCCTCCAGGGCGGCGGGGCCGGTCTTGATCAGCAGATGGACGTCGTCGCGCCCCTGCCAGCGCCGGGCGAGGCCGACCGCCGCCTCGGTGAGCCGGGCCGCGCCGAGGCTGCCGCCGTTGACGAGCACGAGCCGCGCCCCGGGCGGCACGTCCAGGGCCCGCCGCGCCTCGGCCCGCAGCGTCGGCCGGTCGAGCCGGGCCAGCGCGGAGGCGATCGGCATCCCGGTGGTGACGGCGTCGGCGCCGCCCGCGAGATGGGCCCGGCTGCGGTCGAAGGCGACCGCGACGTTCCGGGTGAGCCGGGCCGCGAACCGGTTGGCCCGGCCCGGTACCGCGTTGGACTCGTGGATGAGGCTGGGCAGTCCGGCGAGTCTGGCCCCGACGATGACGGGGGCGCTCGGATAGCCGCCCATCCCGACGGCGACCCGCGCGCCCTGGGCCCGCAGGATCGCCCGGCACTGGGCGCCGGACCTCAGCAGGGCGGCGGGCAGCAGATAGCGGCGGGCGCCGAGCGCCGGGTCGAAGGGGATCATGTCGACGGTGTGCAGCCGGTAGCCGGCGGCCGGGATCAGCTCGCCCTCCAGGCCCCGTTCCGTACCGACGAACGAGATCACCGCGTCCGGGACGGCCCGGCGCAGCGCCTCGGCGAGTGCGAGCCCGGGGTAGATGTGGCCGCCGGTGCCGCCCGCACCGATCACGACAGACAGTGGTGTGCGCATGTCCCGAACGGTCGCGGGGTGGCTTAAGAGGGTTCTAAGAGCGGTGTTTGGCACGCTGGGCCCATGAGCAGCAGCGCACACGCCCGGCCCCCGGCCCGCATCCTCGTCGTCGACGACGAGCCGGAGGTGCGGGCCGCCGTGGAGGACGGTCTGTCCGTCGAGGGGTACGAGGTGCGGGGCGCCGCCGACGGACTGGCGGCGCTCACCGCGATCGCCGCCTGGCAGCCGGACGCGGTGGTCCTGGACGTGATGATGCCGGTCCTGGACGGGCTCGCCGTCTGCCGCAGGCTGCGGGCGCTGGGAGACCGCACCCCGATCCTCGTCCTGACCGCGCTCGACTCGGTGAGCGAGCGCGTCGACGGCCTGGAGGCGGGCGCCGACGACTATCTGGTCAAGCCCTTCGCGCTGGACGAACTCGTCGCGCGCGTACGGGCCCTGCTGCGCCGGGCCGCGCCCGAGGAGCCGGACCCGGAGCGGCTGGTCTTCGCGGACCTGGTCCTGGACCCGGCCACCCGGTCCGGCCACCGCTCGGGGCGCCCCCTGGAGTTCAGCCGCACCGAGTCCGCCCTCCTGGAACTGCTGATGCGCCACCCCGGGCAGGTCCTGCCGCGCGAGATGATCCTGGAGCTCGTCTGGGGCCGCGACTTCGGCCCGGACTCCAACTCGCTGGCGGTGTACGTCGGTTATCTGCGCCGCAAGCTGGAGGCGGACGGCGAGCCCCGGCTCGTGCACACCGTCCACGGCGTCGGCTACCGGCTGGACACCGCGTGAGCGCCCGCCACCGCCTCGGTGCCCGCTGGCGGCGCCACCGGCCGCTGCGCACCCGGCTGGCGCTGGCCGCGTCGGCGGCGGTGGCGCTGGTCGCGCTGGGCGTCTGCACGGCGGCGTTCTTCGTGATCCGCTACGAGCTGTTCCACCAGCTCGACCTGAACCTGACCCAGTCCGCGACGCTGGCCGCCCAGCAGAACCGGGGCGAGGCCCCCGGGGTGCTGAGCGGCGAGTGCCGCTTCCTCGCCGCCCCGGCCTGCGCCCAGATCGTCCCCCGGAGCCGGGCGGACGATCCGGCCAAGCCGTATCTGCTGCCCGTCCCGCCGCAGGCCCGCGAGGTCGCGGCCGGGGAGCGCCGCCCGTACTTCACCAATCTCCGGCTCTCCGGCCACCCGGCCCGGATGCTCACCACGACGCTGCCGCACGGCCGGGCGCTCCAGGTCGCGCTGCGGGCGGACACGGTCGAGCAGGGCGTCCGGCAGGCGGCCTGGTGGCTCGGCGGCGTCGGCGCGGCGGGGGTGCTGCTCGCCGCCGGGCTCGGCTACGGGGTCTCCCGGACCGGCCTTGCCCCGGTCGCCCGGCTCACCGCGACCGCCGAGCACATCGCCGCCACCCGGGACCCGGGTCACCGCATCGAGCTGCCGCCGGGCCCGGCCTACAAGGAGGACGAGGTGACCCGGCTCGCGGTGTCGTTCAACACCATGCTGGGCGAGCTGGAGCAGTCGGTGACCGCACAGCGCCGGCTGGTCGCGGACGCCTCGCACGAGCTGCGCACCCCGCTGACGGCGCTGCGCACCAACGCCGAACTCCTGGCCCGAGCCGACCGCCTGACCGAGGCCCAGCGCACCCGGGCGTCGTCGGCGCTCGGCCGGCAGATCCGGGAGGTGACGGTGATGGTGAACGACCTGATCGACCTGGCCAGGGACGAGGAGCCCGTCCCGCTCCTGGAGGAGGTGCGTCTGGCGCCCCTGGTCGCCCACACCGTGGACACGGCCCGCGCGCACTGGCCGGCCACACCCTTCCGCCTCGACCTGGCGGACGCGTCCGCCACGCTGCCCGGCGTCCCGGCCCGCCTCGCCCGCCTGCTGTCCAACCTGCTGGACAACGCGGCGAAGTTCAGTCCGCCGGGCGCGGAGGTGGAGGTGGCGCTGTCGGGCGGGGCGCTGACGGTACGGGATCACGGGCCGGGCATCGCCGAGGAGGACCTGCCGTACGTCTTCGACCGCTTCTACCGGGCGGACCGCGCCCGCGCGCTGCCCGGATCGGGCCTGGGGCTTGCGATGGCCCGCCAGATCGCCCGGGCGCACGGGGCGGAGCTCTCGGTGCGGAATGCTCCCGGCGGGGGTGCGGAGTTCCGGGTGACGTGGGCGTCGTGACCCCGCTGCGCGGGCTGCCCCCCACCCCGCCCCTTCCCGAAAGCCCTGGCCGGGCGGCCGGATCCGTACGACTGCGGACCGGCGGGCCCTGAGCGCGCAGTTCCCCGCGCCCCTGTTCGACCGGGTTTCGTGTGCGGGTGGTGGGTGGCTGGTCGCGCAGTTCCCCGCGCCCCTGAGGGGGCTGTGGCCCAGCTGGAACGTCCGGGTACCGGCGGACCGCCCAGGGGCGCGGGGAACTGCGCGAGAAGCGACCACGGCCCGCAGCCGAACGAGGGTTCAAGGGGCGCGGGGAACTGCGCGAGCAACCCACCACCGCCCGCAGACGAACAAGGGTTTCCAGGGGCGCGGGGAACTGCGCGAGCAACCCACCACCGGCCCGCAGCCGAACGAGGGCCTTAAGGGGCGCGGGGAACTGCGCGACCAGCCACCCACCGCCCGCCGACGAACCACGGCCTTCAGGCAAGCCGCCACCGGGCCCCCCGCAGACGGACCCACCCAGGGCCGGGGGGCCTAGAACCCCGCCGGTTCCGTGTACACCCCCCACTCGTCCCGCAGCACCCCGCAGATCTCCCCCAGAGTCGCCTCCGCCCGCACCGCGTCCAGCATCGGCGCGATCATGTTGGAGCCGTCGCGCGCGGCGGCGAGCATCGCGTCCAGGCAGGCGCGCACCCGCGCCTCGTCCCGCGCGGCCTTGCGGTCCGCCAGGACGCGGACCTGCTCCCGCTCGACCTCGTGGCTGACCCGCAGGATCTCCAGGTCCCCGGTGACCGACCCGTGGTGCACGTTGACGCCCACGACCCGCTTCTCGCCCTTCTCCAGGGACTGCTGGTACTGGAACGCGGACTCGGCGATCTCGCCGGTGAACCACCCGTCCTCGATACCGCGCAGGATGCCCGAGGTCATGGGCCCGATCGGGTGCTGCCCGTCGGGGTGCGCCCGCCGCCCGCGCTCCTTGATCTGGTCGAAGATCTTCTCCGCGTCCGCCTCGATGCGGTCGGTGAGCTGCTCCACGTACCAGGCGCCGCCGAGCGGGTCGGCCACGTTGGCCACGCCCGTCTCCTCCATGATCACCTGCTGGGTCCGCAGGGCGATCTCGGCGGCCTGCTCGCTCGGCAGGGCGAGCGTCTCGTCCAGGGCGTTGGTGTGCAGCGAGTTGGTGCCGCCGAGGATCGCGGAGAGGGCCTCCACGGCCGTCCGTACGACGTTGTTGTACGGCTGCTGGGCGGTGAGCGAGACCCCGGCCGTCTGGGTGTGGAAGCGCAGCCACTGCGCCTTGTCGGACTTCGCCCCGTACACCTCCTTCATCCAGCGGGCCCAGATCCGGCGCGCGGCGCGGAACTTGGCGATCTCCTCGAAGAAGTCCAGGTGCGCGTCGAAGAAGAAGGACAGACCGGGGGCGAAGACGTCCACGTCGAGGCCGCGCGAGAGGCCGAGCTCGACGTAGCCGAACCCGTCCGCCAGCGTGTACGCCAGCTCCTGCGCGGCCGTCGCCCCGGCCTCGCGGATGTGGTAGCCGGAGACGGAGAGCGGCTTGTAGGCGGGGATGCCCCGGGCGCAGTGCTCCATCAGGTCGCCGATGAGGCGCAGGTGCGGCTCGGGCTGGAAGAGCCACTCCTTCTGGGCGATGTACTCCTTGAAGATGTCGGTCTGGAGCGTGCCGTTGAGGACGCCGGGGTCCACGCCCTGGCGCTCGGCGGCGACCAGGTACATGCAGAAGACCGGCACGGCGGGGCCGCTGATCGTCATCGACGTGGTGACGTCGCCGAGCGGGATGTCCTTGAAGAGGACCTCCATGTCGGCGGCCGAGTCGATGGCGACACCGCAGTGGCCGACCTCGCCCAGCGCGCGCGGGTCGTCGGAGTCGCGGCCCATCAGGGTCGGCATGTCGAAGGCGACGGAGAGGCCGCCGCCGCCCGCCTTGAGGATCATCTTGTAGCGCTCGTTGGTCTGCTCGGCGTTGCCGAACCCGGCGAACTGGCGGATGGTCCAGGTCCGGCCCCGGTAGCCGGTCGCGTGGAGTCCGCGCGTGTACGGGTACTCGCCGGGCCAGCCGATCCGCTCGAAGCCCTCGTAGGTGTCGCCGGGCCGGGGCCCGTAGACCGGCTCGACCGGGTCCCCGGAGAGCGTGGTGAAGTCCGCGTCCCGCTTGCGGGCCTTGTCGTAACGGGCCTGCCAGCGTCGGCGGCCCTCCTCGATGGCGTCAGCGTCCATACCCCCGAATTTACTAGGACGTCCTAGTAAATGTCGATGGCCGACCGCCCGCGGTTCTTCGCGGGCGGGGGGCCGGACCGGCTCCTACGCCTGGGCTCCGACCGGCGCCGAGTCCGTGACCAGGGGTTCCACCTCGCGGGAGACCTTGCGCTCGACGAAGAACGCGGCGGTGGGAATGGTTCCGGCGAGGAGCACCCACAGCTGCTTGCCGACCGGCCACTTCGCCTTGGAGCCGAGGTCGAAGGCGCAGACGAGGTACAGGACGTACAGCCATCCGTGCGCGATGCCCACGATCTTGGTGAAGTCGGCCGCGCCGTCCATGTCCAGCAGGTACTTGGCGATGACGCCGAGGGTCAGCAGGACGAGGAGGACGCCCGTGATGTAGGCCATCACCCGGTACCGGGTCAGCACGCTCTTTTTCATGCCTACGAGCGTAACGGCCGCGGACCCGCGATCTTGGCCGGGTCCGCTCCGCCGAGAGGCGCGGCGACGGCCCGCGGCCGGCCGCCCCCTACTCGTCCTCGAAGTCGCGCGCGGCCACCCGCAGCGGCCGCAGCAGCGCGAAGATCTCCCCGCACTCCTCCGCGTCGTAGACGCCGAGCCCGAAGTCCATCTCCATCAGGTCCCGGGTCGCGTTCTCCACGACCTCGCGCCCCTTGTCCGTGATGGAGGCCAGGGTGCCGCGGCCGTCGTTGGGGTTGGGCCGCTTGTCGACCAGCCCGGACCGCACCAGCCGGTCCACCGTGTTGGTCACCGAGGTGGGGTGGACCATCAGCCGCTCGCCGATCTTGGACATCGGCAGCTCACCGGCCTTGGAGAAGGTGAGCAGCACCAGCGCCTCGTACCGCGCGAAGGTCAGCCCGTACGGCTTGACCACCGCGTCGACCTCGGCGAGCAGGATCTGGTGCGCGCGCATGATCGAGGTGATCGCCCCCATGGAGGGGACCGGCCCCCAGCGCTGCTGCCAGAGTTCGTCGGCGCGGGCGATGGGGTCGAACGGGAGGCTGAGGGGCTTCGGCACGCGTCGACCTTACCGACTGGTCACATGGCGGTCAGCTCCGTCTCACACTTCGGCCGACGCATCCGCTCGCACCCGGCCCGTGGCGCTCCCGGGGGAAGGGTGACCGCTATGTCACGATTGCCCGCGTCCTGTGTACGCGCGTGACCCCCAGGGAGCCGCATGTCCCGGCACGGAAAGGCCCGGCCCGCCCACGCCCGGCACCGCATCCTGCTCGCCGCCGCCCTGCTCACCCTGGCCGTCGGCTGCTCCGGCTCCCCCACGCCCGCCACCACCTCCGCCCAGCGCCACTCCACCGGCGGGGGCGCCGAGCCGGTGCCCGGCGGACCCTTCTGGGTCGACCCGGAGAGCAACGCCGCCCGGCAGATCAAGGCCTGGAAGGCGCAGGGGCGCACCGCCGACGCCGAGGCGCTGCGGCGCATCGCGGACCGGCCCGTCGCCGACTGGCCCTCCGGGGACGACCCGGGCCCGGGGATCCGCCGGGCCGTGGCGGGCGCCGCCGAGGACCGGCGCACGGTCCTGCTCGTCGCGTACAACATCCCGCACCGCGACTGCGGCGGGCACTCGGCGGGCGGCGCCCCGGACGCGGCCGCGTACCGCGCCTGGTACGGCCGGTTCGCCGAGGCGATCGGGGACGCGAAGGCGATCGTGGTCCTGGAGCCGGACGCGGTGGCCCACGTCGTCGACGGCTGCACCACCTCCGAGCACCGGGACGAGCGGTACCAGCTGCTCAACGAGGCGATCGAGCACTTCAAGCGGCTGCCGAACACCAAGGTCTACCTGGACGCGGGCAACCCGGCGTGGGTGCCCGACCCGGCCCGGCTGGTCGAACCGCTGACCCGGGCCGGGGTCGCCCGCGCGGACGGGTTCGCGCTGAACGTCTCCAACTTCCAGACGGACGAGTCCGTACGCGCGTACGGCGCGAAGGTCTCCCAGGGCCTCGGCGGCAAGCACTTCGTGGTCGACACCAGCCGCAACGGGGCCGGGCCGCTCCTGGAGGACCCCGAGCAGGCCTGGTGCAACCCGCCCGGCCGGGCGCTCGGCACCCCGCCGACCACCAGCACCGAGGACCCGCTGCTCGACGCGTACCTGTGGATCAAGCGGCCCGGCGACTCGGACGGGACCTGCCGGGGCGGGCCCGCGGCAGGCGCCTGGTGGCCCGAGTACGCCCTGGACCTGGCCCGCCGCTCCAAGGCCTGAGCCACCGCCCGGCCCCGCCGTCCGGCCGGCCGGCGGTCAGTCGATCATCAGCCACTTCGCCTCGGACGGCGTGCCCTCGGCGTCCGTGACGAAGAGCATGTACCAGCCGGGCGGGACGAGCGCCTTGTCGGTCGGCACCTCCACGGTGACCGAGTTGGCGTCCTTGGTCAGGCGTACGTCGATCGAGCGCTGCTCGACGTCGGTGGTGTGGGTGACGGCGCTCGGCCGCATCAGCCGGGCCCGGGCGATCCGCTCGGGGTGGGCGGTGGGGAAGGTGGCGCGGCGGTCCTGGCCGACCGCCTGCGGGCCGTCGCCGAGCTCCGGGCGCCTGTCCTTGTCGCGGTAGAGGTAGGGCGGGGTGTAGATCTCCATGCGCTGCTCGAACTTGCCGAGCTTGGTGTTGTCCTTGTCGCCGAAGAGCGAGTCGGAGCCGAAGGTGGCGACCCGGCCGTCGGGCAGCAGCAGCGCCTCCGAGTGGTAGTTGCGCCCGACCGTGGGGTCGGCGGCCGCGCGGAAGGCGTTGGAGGCGGGGTCGTAGAACTGGGCCTTGAGGATGTTGCTGGCGCCACGGCCCCGGTAGTCCTTGGAGCCGCCGCTGGTGAAGACGGAGTCGTCGGGCAGGATCACGCTGTTGAGGTAGCGGGTGCCCTGCGGGAGCGCGGGTCCGGCCGTGAAGGCGGGGCTGTCCTGCGCGAGGTCGACCAGGGCGGTGCGGGGCGTGGACTTCTTGGACTCGCCGACCCCGCCGCCGCCCAGCAGCATGAACCGCTGGGCCTGGGCGGGCGGGAGCAGCAGCGAGCTGGCCGTCTCCAGCTGGTCGCCGTCGCCCAGGCCGCCGATCTTCTGGAAGGTGTTGGTCCGCAGGTCCCACAGGCCCGGCTCGCGGCCCTTGTCGGCGGGCCCGTAGCCCGCGTTGGCGCCGGTGTAGAAGAGCTTGCCGCTCTTGGTGAGGAAGAGCGAGGGGTAGGTCGGGAAGTACCGGAACGGCCCCTTGGACCACTTCTTGGTCCTCGGGTCGTAGATCTCGTTCTCGCCCGTGAGGATCGTGCCCACGTCGTCCAGTCCGGAGACGGCGAGCACCCGGCCGTCCTTGAGGGTGGTGAGCGTCGGGTACCAGCGCGCCTCCCGCATGGGGGCGACGGGGACGTACTTCTCCGCCTTGGGGTCGAACTCGTACGCCGAGCGGATCCCCTGGAAGTCCTGCTTGTCCAGGGTGATCTTCTCGGCGAGGCCGTAGGTGTTCGCGGCGTCCTCGCCGCTGAGCCCCTCGATCGCGTACTGCGCCTGCTCGGTGGCGACCGACCGGGGCCCCTCGGCGGCCGCCTCGACGAAGACCCGGGCCTCGGCCGCGGTGACCTTGGTCTTCCACGGCCTCATCTGGCCGGTGGCGTAGTAGCCGATCTCGAACTCGCGCTTGGCCGGGGGCACGGTCACGTCGAACCGCGACACGTACGCGACGCCCGACGGGGAGCGGAAGCGGGTGCCCTTCTTGATGGTGACGGCCCTGTCCGGGTTCTCGTTCTTCACCCGCATCCCGCCGCCGGCCCGCTTGACCTGGTCGTCCAGCACCTCGTAGCGGGCGGTGCCGCCGGCCACCAGCAGACGGCCGTCGGGGAGCTGGGCGTGGCCGGAGCAGAAGAAGTCCTCCGGGGTGGGGACCTTCTTGAAGGTGTTGTCCTTGGGGTTCCACAGCACGGTGTCGAAGGAGCCCGCGTCGAACTTCTCCTGCTTGTTGCCGGACCCGGCGATGATCAGGACCTTGCCGGTGTGCAGCAGGGCCGCGTGGATCGCGTTGGTGCGGTACTCCCTGGGGATGTCGACGGTGTCCCAGGCGCCGTACTTGCGCTTGTACTCGGGCCGGCTGATTTGGTACGCGTGGTACTGCTCCTCGGCGAAGGAGAGCGCGGCCGGGGCGTTGAGCCCGGCGAGCAGCAGGACGGCGCCGCCGCCCAGGAGCGTCTTCTTGGTGCGCGGGGAGGGCCGGAAGTCCATGGGTCAGTTCCCTCCGGTCGTCGAGGCAGCCGGTGTGGTGGCGGCGAGCGCGGCCTCCGTCTCGGCGGGCTCGGCCGGGCGGGCCAGGGCCCGGCGCCGGGCGGCCGCGCGCTCGCGCCGGACGCTGAGGGACCAGACGGCGACGGGGGCGAGCGCGATGGCGAGGGCGAGCACCGCCCAGGTCCGCATCGCCGCGTGGGTGTGGCCGTAGTGGACCGAGGCGCCGAGGGAGACGATGAGCACCGCGGCCCAGAAGAGGTGGATGCGGAAGGTCCACAGCCGGTCGGGGCTGGCCGCGCCGCCCTTGGGGGTGACGACGAACCCGCCGCGGGTGCGCAGCACCGCCGACAGGAGCGACTTGAGGTAGACGGGCGCGCAGAGCGCGGACATGCCCATGCCGGCCAGGCCGCCGGAGCCCTGGGGTTCGTGGGGCGAGACGTTGTGGCGGCGGTTCCAGAGGTAGAGCCCGATCTGGAGGGCGGCGGCGTCGCTGTAGAGCATCAGCCAGACGGACGCGGAGACCTGGGTGCCGGAGGCCCCGAACCACAGGAACAGGACGCAGCTGACGATGCCGAGCAGCCAGTTGACGGCGGTCATCGGGTAGTAGACGAGCATCAGGGAGTACGAGAGGAGCCGCCCGGGCGGGACCCGGAACAGCGCCTTCCAGTACTGCTTGAACAGGGTCTCGTACGTGCCGCGCGACCAGCGGGTCTGCTGGGTGAAGAAGTCGGTCCAGGACTCGGGGCCCTCGCCGACCGCGAGCACGTCCGGGGTGTAGACGGACCTCCAGAAGCGGCCGGTCCCGGGGTTGCGGCGGCGGTGCAGCTCGAAGCCGGTGGCCATGTCCTCGGTGATCGAGTCGTAGAGCCCGCCGACCTGGCGCAGCGCGCTGATCCTGACGATGTTGTTGGTGCCGACGAACATCGGGGCGCGGTAGCGGTTGCCGGCCCGCTGGATCAGCGCGTGGAAGAGGAACTGCTGGGACTCGGCGGCCTTGGTGACGGGCGAGTCGTAGTTGCCGTAGACCTGGGGGCCGACCACGAACGCCACGTCCGGGTCGCGGAAGTAGCCCATCATCCGCTCCAGGAAGTTCGGCAGCGGTACGTGGTCGGTGTCGACGGAGGCGAAGAAGTCGTAGTCGGCGCCGTGCATGGCGAGCCAGGCGTTGTAGTTGCCGTGTTTGGTACGCGCCTTGTGCGGGCCCTTCTCGCGGTTCCACTCGGGGACGCCGCTGCGGGTGAAGTGGCGCACGCCCAGTTCCTCGCAGAGCGCCTTGGCCCGGTCGTCGTCGCCCTCGTCCAGGAGCCAGATGTCGAGGGGGCCCGCGTGGTGCAGGCGGACCGCGCCCTGGAGGGTGGCCCGGACCATGGCTATCGGCTCCTTGCCGGGCACCCAGGTGGTGAGGAAGGCGACCCGGGTGCCGGGCTCGGGGTAGACCGGGACGGGGTCCTGGGCGACCATCGTGGCGTGCGCGATCGAGACGACGTTGACGACCATGAAGAACTCGATCAGGCCGATCGCGACGAGCATCGCGATGTCCAGGCCGACCAGCCACTCGTCGCCGCCCTCGCGCTCCACCCAGTGGGTGGGCCAGACCAGGTAGACGAGGAGGACCGCGGTGAGCACGGGCGCCAGGGTCATCAGCAGGACGGCGCGTATTCGGCGGGGTTCGGCGGAGAGGAGGCTCCGGTACCGCACCCGGTAGCCCGTCCTGTCCGGTTCCGTGAGCGGTCCGGCGAGCCGGCTGTGGGCCTCGTAGTCGTAACGCTCCGACGGACTCTCCGACCGCACTGTGCCCTCCAGCTGATCGAGACAGGTAGATATCCCCACAAAAGTGGAGATTCCTCGGCGTGTCGACTGGAGTACTCCGAGTGAGCGGTTCTTGTTTGGGACGGCATACGGCCGTCCTGCGGGTCCTGGCACGGCAGAGCCCCCGGTGACCGCGCGGGGGCGGGCCGGGGGCCTGGGAGGGTGTCGAGGCGGCCGGGAGGGGCCCGGTCAGGCGGAGAGGTGGCGCTCGACCGTCTCCACCTTGGAGGTGAGCCCGTCGGTGACACCCGGCCGGATGTCGGCCTTCAGGACGAGCGAGACGCGCGGGGCGCGGGCCTCGACGGCGGCGACGGCGCGCCGGACCACGTCCATGACCTCCTCCCACTCGCCCTCGACCGAGGTGAACATGGCGTCGGTCCGGTTCGGCAGCCCGGACTCGCGGACGACGCGCACGGCGTCGGCGACGTACTCCCCCACGTCCTCGCCGACGCCCAGCGGGGTGACCGAGAAGGCGACGATCACGCTCCGACCACGCCTTCCTTGCGGGCGCGCGCGGCGATCAGGGCGTCCTCGGCCTGGCGCTTGAGCCTGCGCTCGGCCACGAAGCCGCCGAAGGGCAGCACGGACAGGACGAAGTACAGGGCGGCGGTCCCCACCGGCCACTTCGCCTTGTTCCAGGCGTCGGCCCAGAAGATCACGTACAGGATGAAGAGGATGCCGTGGATCGCGCCCATCACCGGCACGGCGTTGACGTCGGTGGTCCGCTTCAGCACCGAGCACACGAGCAGCAGCAGGAAGGAGACGGCCTCCGGGGCGGAGACCAGCCGGAGACGGTGGAGGGCGGATGCGGTCTTGATGTCCACGGGGGCACCTTCGGTGGGAGGGTCGGAGGGTGTTGCTTGTGAACGCAAGCACAAACGTTCCCCATTGTGACACCGGTGGTGCCCGGACCGTGGCGGGGGTCCCCGCGGAGGACCGCGATCGGGGGCCCCGGGCCCCGAAGCCTGGCCCCGGCCGCGGCCGGGCGGCTAACGTCAGCCCGTGGCAACGTTCCGACTCCAGGGCAGCAAAGTGCTTGCCGTCGACATGACCGGCGACGCCGTCAAGGCGAAGAACGGCTCGATGGTCGCCTACGACGGCCAGATGGCCTTCAAGAAGATGTCCGGCGGCGGTGAGGGCATCCGCGGCATGGTGACCCGCCGGCTGACCGGCGAATCCATGACCGTGATGGAGGTGAAGGGAAACGGCACCTGCTACTTCGCCGACCGCGCCTCCGAGATCAACCTGGTCTCGCTCCGGGGCGACCGGCTCTGGGTGGAGGCGAGCAACCTGCTCGCCACCGACGCGGGCCTGCGCACCGGCACCACCTTCACCGGGCTGCGCGGGGCGACCCAGGGCAACGGCCTGTTCACGACCACCGTCGAGGGCCACGGCCAGGCGGCGATCATGTCGGACGGGCCCGCGGTGGTGCTGCGGGTCTCCGCGCAGTACCCGCTCATGGTCGACCCCGGCGCCTACATCGCCCACCAGGGCGACCTCCAGCAGCACTTCCAGTCCGGGGTGACCTTCCGCACCCTGCTCGGCGAGGGCTCGGGCGAGGCGTTCCAGATCCGCTTCGAGGGCGAGGGACTGGTGTACGTGCAGCCCAGCGAGCGCAACACGGTCGGAGGGGACGTCTGATGCCCTTCCGCGAGATCAACTCCAAGATGGTCGAGGCCGTGGTGGCGCCCGGCCAGAAGATGTTCAGCCAGCGCGGCGCGATGCTCGCGTACAAGGGCGAGGTGTCGTTCACCCCCAACATGCAGGGCGGCCAGGGCGGGCTGATGTCGATGATCGGCCGGCGGGTGGCCAACGAGGCGACCCCGCTGATGACGGTCGAGGGCAGCGGCACCGTGATGTTCGGCCACGGCGGCCACCACATCCAGGTCATCAACCTCGCCGGGGACACGCTCTACGTGGAGGCCGACCGGCTGCTCGCCTTCGACGGCACCCTCCAGCAGGGCACCATGTTCCTGGGCTCGCAGGGCGGGGTCATGGGCATGGTCCGGGGCCAGGTGACCGGGCAGGGCCTGTTCACCACCACGCTCAAGGGCCACGGCGCGGTCGCGGTGATGGCGCACGGCGGGGTCGTCGAGCTGCCGATCACCCCGCAGCGCCCGGTCCACGTCGACCCGCAGGCGTACGTGGCCCACCACGGTGACGTACGCAACAAGCTGTCCACGGCGCTGGGCTGGCGGGACATGGTGGGCCGGGGCTCGGGAGAGGCCTTCCAGCTCGAACTGTCCGGCAGCGGCGCGGTGTACGTCCAGGCCTCGGAGGAGAAGCTGTGAGCACCCCCCAGCCCGGCGGGCCGACGGTCTTCGACCCGCACTCGCTGCCCGCCGACGACAACGTCAACAAGTACACCTTCTGCGTGGAGCTCAAGTCGAGCCAGTGGTTCCTCCAGAAGGGCAAGATGATCGCCTACTACGGGCGGATCGACTTCAACGGCATCGGCCACGGCCGGCTCGACCGGCTGCTGCGCACCAGCTTCCACTCGCCGCTGCACGCGAGCGACTGGGTGGTGGCGGAGGGCTCCGGCAAGATGCTGCTCGCGGACCGGGCGTTCGACGTCAACTCCTACGACCTCGACGAGGGCAACCTGACGATCCGGGCCGGGAACCTGCTGGCCTACCAGCCGACGCTCGCCCTGAAGCAGTCGATCGTGCCGGGATTCCTCACCCTGATCGGAACCGGGAAGTTCGTGGCGGCGTCCAACGGACCGGTGGTGTTCATGGAGCCGCCGATCCGGGTGGACCCGCAGGCGCTGGTCGGCTGGGCCGACTGCCCCTCGCCCTGCCACCACTACGATCACGGCTACATGACGGGCGTACTGGGCGGAATCCGGTCACTGACCGGGCTCGGCGGGACGTCCGGCGAGGAGCACCAGTTCGAGTTCGTGGGCGCGGGCACGGTGCTGCTCCAGTCCACCGAGGTGCTGATGGCCGAGCAGACGACCGGGCAGGTGCCCGCGGAGCCGGGCGTTCCGGGCGGCGGGGCGGCGGGCGGGGCGCACGGTCCGGCGGGTTCGGCACCGCGTCTTCCCGGCCAGCTCGGGGACCTCCAGCGTCGCTTCGGCCTGTGAGCGGTAGTCTGCGGAGTGTGACGTCGAACGCGTGCACCCTTGCCGGGCGCTGACCACGACCCTTGGGCCGGTGCGTGCGGGGCGTCACATTCCGAGGCTTCGTTCAGAATTCAACTTCTTAGGTAGAATCCACATATGGAGACCGAGACGGCCACCAACTGGCTGACCGAAAGCGAGCAGTGCGCCTGGCGTACCTATCTGGACGTCAACAGGATGCTGACGCACCAGATGGAAAAGGACCTGCAGCCGTTCGGCCTGACCAACAACGACTACGAGATCCTGGTCAACCTCTCGGAGGCCGAGGGGCAGCGGCTGCGCATGAGCGACCTCGCCGCCGCGACCCTTCAGTCCAAGAGCCGCCTCTCGCACCAGATCACCCGGATGGAGAACGCGGGGCTGGTGCGGAGGGAGAACTGCGAGTCCGACCGGCGGGGGTTGTTCGCGGTGTTGACGGAGGCGGGGGTGGAGACGATGGAGAAGGTGGCGCCGCACCATGTGGCGTCGGTGCGCAAGCACTTCATCGATCTGCTGTCGAGTGAGGCGCTGGCGGATCTTCGGGCTTCGTTGACGCCGGTGGCGGAGCATCTGCGGGGCCACCGCGGCAAACTCTGATCGCCCCCACCCCGCCCCTTCCCTAAACCCTCCGGGGGTGGGGGAGGCTTTCCCCGGGGGCTACGCCCCCGGACCCCCGGTGTCGGGGCCTACGGCCCCCGGACCCCGCTTTCACGTTCACCCGCGGGCCGGCGGTGGCTGAGCGCGCAGTTCCCCGCGCCCCTTAAAGGCGGGGTCAGGCCCTGGCCCTCGGGCGCCGGAGGCGGCTTGAGGGGCGCGGGGAACTGCGCGACCAGCCCAGCACGGTCCGCAGACAAAAGGCCCTCTGGCGTTAGCCCTTCGGCGTTAGCCCCTCTGGCGTTAGCCCCTCTGGGGTTAGCCCCTCCGGCGTTTGAGGAGCGGGGTGCGGGGCGGAGCCCCGGGTGGGGGCGGGGGCCGCAGGCCCCGCGACCGGGGGCTGGGGCGGAGCCCCGGAAACCCTCACCCCCCGGCCCCCGGCAGGGTTTAGGTGGAGGGGCGGGGTGGGGCCGACGTCAGGCCCGCTACCAGTTCGTCCGCCGCCGCGTACGGATCCAGCTCGCCCCCGACGATCCGCGACGCCAACGCGTCCAGGCGGCGGTCGCCGCGCAGGTCGCCGATCCGTTCCCGCAGGGCCGTCACCGCGATCGTCTCGACCTCGCGGGACGCGCGGGCCAGGCGCCGCTCGGCCAGCACGCCCCGCTCCTCCATCCACGCGCGGTGCTTCTCCAGCGCCTCCACCAGCTCCTCGATCCCCTCGGAGCGGGCCGCCACCGTCTTGACGATGGGCGGCCGCCAGTCGCCGGGGCCCCGGGACTCCCCCAGACCCAGCATGTGGTTCAGCTCGCGGGCCGTCGCGTCCGCGCCGTCCCGGTCCGCCTTGTTCACCACGTACACGTCACCGATCTCCAGGATCCCGGCCTTGGCCGCCTGGATGCCGTCGCCCATGCCGGGCGCCAGCAGCACCACCGACGTGTCCGCCTGGGAGGCGATCTCGACCTCGGACTGGCCGACGCCGACCGTCTCCACCAGGATCACCTCGCAGCCCGCCGCGTCCAGGACGCGGATCGCCTGCGGGGCCGACCAGGCGAGACCGCCCAGGTGGCCGCGGGTCGCCATGGAGCGGATGTAGACGCCGGGGTCGGAGGCGTGGTCCGACATGCGGACGCGGTCGCCGAGCAGCGCGCCCCCGGAGAACGGCGAGGACGGGTCGACGGCAAGGACGCCCACCCGCTTCCCCGCCCGCCGGTACGCCGTCACCAGCGCCGACGTCGAGGTCGACTTGCCGACACCCGGCGAGCCGGTGAGCCCCACCACGTACGCCCCGCCCGTCAGCGGCGCCAACCGCGCCATCACCTCGCGCAGTTGCGGGGACGCCCCCTCGACCAGCGAGATCAGCCGGGCCACGGCCCGAGGCCGGCCCTCTCTCGCCTGTGCCACCAGTTCGGGGACGTCCACCATTGCCGCTCCGTTCGGTTCAGGGGTCGTTGCGTACGTACAGCGGGAGTGGCCCCTACTTGCCGGGGACCTTGATGATCAGGGCGTCGCCCTGGCCGCCGCCGCCGCACAGCGCCGCCGCGCCCGTACCGCCGCCGCGCCGCTTGAGCTCCAGCGCCAGGTGGAGCACCACGCGCGCGCCCGACATGCCGATGGGGTGGCCCAGGGCGATCGCGCCGCCGTTGACGTTCACCTTTTCCGGGGAGACGCCGAGGTCCTTCATTGACTGGACGGCGACCGCCGCGAACGCCTCGTTGATCTCGATGAGGTCGAGGTCCTCGACGCCGAGGCCCTCCTTCGACAGGGCGTGCCGGATCGCGTTGGACGGCTGCGACTGGAGCGAGTTGTCGGGGCCCGCCACATTGCCGTGCGCGCCGATCTCGGCGATCCACTCCAGGCCCAGCTCCTCGGCCTTGGCCTTGGACATGACCACGACCGCGGCCGCGCCGTCCGAGATCTGCGAGGAGGTGCCCGCCGTGATGGTGCCGTCCTTGGCGAAGGCCGGGCGCAGCTTGCCGAGGGACTCGGCGGTCGTCTCCGCGCGGATGCCCTCGTCCTTGGCGAAGACGACCGGCTCGCCCTTGCGCTGCGGGATCTCCACCGGGGTGATCTCGGCCTCGAAGAGCCCGTTCTTCTGGGCGGCGGCGGCGCGCTGGTGGGAGGTGGCGGCGAAGGCGTCCTGCGGGGCGCGCTCGATGCCGAGGCGGGTGTTGTGCTTCTCCGTGGACTCGCCCATCGCGATGTTCTCGAACGCGTCGGTGAGACCGTCGTACGCCATCGCGTCGAGCATCTCGATGGCGCCGTACTTGTAGCCCTCGCGGGACTTCGGCAGCAGGTGCGGCGCGTTGGTCATCGACTCCTGGCCGCCCGCGACCACCACGTCGAACTCGCCGGCGCGGATCAGCTGGTCCGCCAGCGCGATCGCGTCGAGGCCGGAGAGGCAGACCTTGTTGATCGTGAGCGCGGGCACGTTCATCGGGATGCCGGCCTTGACGGCGGCCTGGCGGGCGGGGATCTGGCCCGCGCCGGCCTGGAGCACCTGGCCCATGATCACGTACTGCACCTGGTCGCCGCCGATGCCGGCCCGGTCGAGCGCGGCCTTGATGGCCACGCCGCCGAGGTCCGCGCCGGAGAAGGACTTGAGGGAGCCGAGCAGTCGGCCCATGGGCGTGCGGGCGCCCGCGACGATCACTGAGGTGGTACCGGTCGTTCCAGACATGAGGCACGGCCCCTTGGGGATGAGGAGTGAACGAGGGTTTACATGAATGTACTGAGCGGTACGCGGGGCGTCACCGGGCAGCCGGTGTGATCGCGCGCACGTTGCGTAACCACCTCCCGGGGCGGTGCACTGGTCGCATGCTGACGCGCATCGACCACATCGGGATCGCCTGTTTCGACCTCGACAAGACCGTCGAGTTCTATCGTGCTACGTACGGATTCGAGGTGTATCACTCCGAGATCAACGAGGAGCAGGGCGTGCGGGAGGCCATGCTCAAGATCAACGATACGTCCGACGGCGGCGCCTCCTACCTCCAGCTTCTGGAGCCCACCCGGGAGGACTCCGCGGTGGGCAAGTGGCTGGCCAAGAACGGCGAGGGCGTGCACCACATCGCCTTCGGCACGGCCGATGTCGACGGGGACGCCGAGGCCGTCCGCGGCAAGGGCGTCCGGGTCCTCTACGACCAGCCGCGCATCGGTTCGATGGGGTCCCGCATCACGTTCCTGCACCCCAAGGACTGCCACGGCGTACTGACCGAACTGGTCACCTCGGCGGACGAGCACTGACCCCGGGATTCCGGGGCCGGTACAGTGGGCCCTTCCGGGCCGGGGTCGGGTCGGGGCCTGGGACCCACGCCCCCTTGTCGATCTGACACCATTCACCGGGGGCCCGTCCGTCGTCGGACGGTGCTCGTACGGGCAGTGTTCGCGACCAGGGGACGGATGGGACCGCGCAGTGCGGGGCTACGAACGCCAGGACAGCCACCGGCCTGACGACCACCTCTCGCGGTTCGAGGCCGAGATGGACCGGCTGAAGACCGAGCGGGAGAAGGCCGTCCAGCACGCCGAGGACCTCGGCTACCAGGTCGAGGTGCTGCGCGCCAAGCTGCACGAGGCGCGCCGCAACCTCGCGACGCGTCCTGCCTATGACGCCGCGGACATCGGCTACCAGGCCGAACAGCTGCTGCGCAACGCGCAGATGCAGGCCGAGCAACTTCGCAACGACGCCGAGCGCGAGCTGCGCGAGGCCCGTGCCCAGACCCAGCGCATCCTCCAGGAGCACGCCGAGCACCAGGCCCGGCTCCAGGCCGAGCTGCACGCGGAGGCGGTCAACCGCCGCCAGCGGCTCGACCAGGAGCTGGCCGAGCGGCGCGCGACCGTGGAGTCCCACGTCAACGAGAACGTGGCGTGGGCCGAGCAGTTGCGGGCGCGGACCGAGTCGCAGGCCAGGCGGCTGCTGGAGGAGTCGCGCGCCGAGAGCGAGGCGGCGCTGGCCGCCGCCCGCGCGGAGGCCGCGCGGCTGGCCGAGGAGACCCGTCAACGCCTCGGCGCCGAGGCCGAGTCGGCCCGTACCGAAGCCGAAGCGATCCTGCTGCGGGCCCGCAAGGACGCCGAGCGGCTGCTGACCGCCGCCTCCGCGCAGGCCCAGGAGGCCACCTCCCACGCCGAGCAGTTGCGCTCGTCGACCACCGCCGAGTCCGACCAGGCGCGCCAGCAGGCGGCCGAGCTGAGCCGGGCCGCCGAGCAGCGGATGCAGGAGGCCGAGTCGGCGCTGCGCGAGGCGCGCGCCGAGGCCGAGAAGGTGCTGGCCGAGGCGAAGGAGTCGGCGGCCAGGCAGCTCGCGGGCGCCGAGTCCGCCAACGAGCAGCGCACCCGTACCGCCAAGACCGAGATCGCCCGGCTGGTGGCGGAGGCCACCAAGGAGTCCGAGGCGCTCAAGACGGAGGCCGAGCAGGCGCTCGCCGACGCCCGCGCCGAGGCCGAGCGGCTTCTCGCGGAGGCCGCCGAGAAGGCCCGCACCAGCGCCGCCGAGGACACCGCCGCCCAGCTCGCCAAGGCCGCAAGGGCCGCCGAGGAGGTGCTCTCCAAGGCCTCCGCGGACGCCCAGGAGACCACCCGCAAGGCGTCCGAGGAGGCCGAGCGGATCCGCCGCGAGGCCGACGCCGAGGCGGAGCGGCTGCGCCTGGAGGCCGAGGAGCGGGCCGACGAGCTCAAGGGCGCGGCCAAGGACGACACCAAGGAGTACCGCGCCAGGACGGTCGAGCTCCAGGAGGAGGCGCGGCGGCTGCGCGGCGAGGCCGAGCAGCTGCGGGCCGAGGCGGTCGCCGAGGGCGAGCGCATCCGGGGCGAGGCGCGCCGCGAGGGCGTCCAGCAGATCGAGGAGGCGGCCAGGACCGCCGAGGAGCTGCTGACCAAGGCGAAGGCCGACGCGGAGGAGCTGCGCACCTCGGCGGGCGCCGAGTCGGAGCGGGTCCGCGGCGAGGCCATGGAGCGCGCCACGACCCTGCGCAAGCAGGCCGAGGAGACCCTGGAGCGCACCCGCGCCGAGGCCGAGCGGATGCGCGCGGAGGCCGAGGAGCAGGCCGAGGCCGTCCGGGCGGCCGCCGAGCAGGCCGCGGCCACGCTGCGCGAGGAGACCGAGCGGGCCGTCGCGGCCCGCCAGGCCGAGGCCGCCGCCGAGTTGACGCGGCTGCACACCGAGGCCGAGCAGCGGCACGCCTCCGCCGAGCAGGCGCTCGCCGAGGCGCGCGGCGAGAGCGAGCGGATCCGGCGCGAGGCCGCCGAGGAGACCGAGCGGCTGCGCGCGGAGGCCGCCGAGCGCGTCCGTACGCTCCAGGCGCAGGCCGAGCAGGAGGCCGAGCGGCTGCGTACCGAGGCCGCCGCCGACGCCTCGACCGCCCGTGCCGAGGCCGAGGGCGCCGCCGTACGGCTGCGGTCCGAGGCGGCCGCGGAGGCCGAGCGGCTGAAGTCCGAGGCGCAGGAGACCGCCGACCGGATGCGCGCGGAGGCCGCGGCCGCCGCCGAGCGGGTGGGCGCGGAGGCCGCCGAGGCGCTCGCCGCCGCCCAGGAGGAGGCCGCGCGCCGGCGCCGCGAGGCGGAGGAGACGCTGGACTCGGCGCGCAGTGAGGCCGGTTCGGAGCGGGCGCAGGCCCGCGAGCAGAGCGAGGAGCTGCTGGCCTCCGCCCGCAAGCGGGTGGAGGAGGCGCAGGCCGAGGCGGTGCGGCTCGGCGAGGAGGCCGACCGGCGCGCCACCGAGCTGGTGGCCGCCGCCGAGCAGACCGCCCAGCAGGTCCGGGACTCCGTCGCGGGGCTGCGCGAGGAGGCCGAGCAGGAGATCGCCGGGCTGCGCTCCACGGCCGAGCACGTGGCGGAGCGTACGAAGACGGAGGCGCAGCAGGAGGCGGACCGGGTCCGCGCCGACGCGCACGCCGAGCGCGAGCGCGCCGCCGAGGACGCCCAGCGGCTGCGCGCCCGGGCGCAGGAGGAGGCCGAGGCCGCCAGGGAGCTCGCCGAGCGGACCGTGGCGGACGCCATCGCGGAGGCGGAGAAGGCCCGTTCGGACGCCTCGGAGTACGCGCAGCGGATGCGTACCGAGGCCTCGGACGCGCTGGCCTCCTCCGAGCAGGACGCCGCCCGCACCCGGGCGGACGCCCGCGAGGACGCCAACCGCATCCGCGGCGACGCCGCGAGCCAGGCCGACCGGCTGGTCACCGAGGCGGCTTCGGAGGCCGAGCGGCTGGCCGCCGAGTCGACGGCGACCGCCGAGCGGCTGGTGGCGGAGGCTCAGCAGCTGCGCGACGAGGGCCAGTCGGAGCACGACCGGCTGCTCGCGGAGGCCACCGCCCACGCCGAGCGCACCACGTCCGAGGCCGACACCTATGTCGAGCTCGTCACCACCGAGGCGCGCGCGGACGCCGGCGCGGTCCTGGCCGCCGCGGCGGCCGAGGCCGAGCAGACGGTCACCGACGCCCGCGAGCAGGGAGAACTGCTCCTGAGCGAGGCGCGTTCGGAGGCGGAGCGGCTGCTGGACGAGGCACGCCAGGCCGCCGACAAGCGGCGCGCGGACGCGGCGGCGCAGGCGGACCAGCTCGTCGCGGAGGCGACCGGCGAGGCCGAGCGGATGCTCGCCGAGGCGAACGGGGAGGCGGAGCGGCTGCGCGCCGAGGCCGCCGAGACCGTCGGCTCGGCCCAGCAGGCCGCGGAGCGGATCCGCGCGGAGGCCGAGAAGAGCCGCGCCCGGATCGAGGAGGCGGCCGAGAAGACCCGTGCCGAGGCCCGCGAGGAGGCCGACCGGCTGCTGGACGAGGCGCGTACCGCCGCGGCCAAGCGCCGTGCGGACGCGGCCGAGCAGGCGGACCAGCTCGTGGCGAAGGCCCAGGAGGAGGCGCTGCTCGCGGCGACCCTGGCGGAGGAGCAGGCCGACACGATGGTGGGCGCCGCCCGCAAGGAGGCCGAGCGGCTCGTCGCGGAGGCGACCGTGGAGGGCAACACGCTGGTGGAGAAGGCCCGTACGGACGCGGACGAGCTGCTCGCCGGGGCGCGCGCGGACGCGACGGCCATAAGGGAGCGCACCGAGGAGGTGCGGGCCCGGACCGAGGCGGAGATCGAGGAGCTGCACGAGCGGGCCCGGCGCGAGAGCGCGGAGCAGATGAAGACGGCGGGCGAGCGCGTCGACAAGCTGGTGAAGGCCGCCACCGAGCAGACGGAGCAGGCCGAGGCGAAGGCCAAGGAGCTGCTCTCGGACGCCAACTCCGAGGCGAGCAAGGTGCGGATCGCGGCGGTGAAGAAGGCCGAGGCGCTGCTCAAGGAGGCGGAGACCAAGAAGGCCGAGCTGATCCGCGAGGCGACCAGGCTGCGCGACGAGGCGGCGGCGGAGGCCCGGCGCACGGTCGACGAGGGCAAGCGCGAGCTGGACGTGCTGGTCCGGCGCCGGGCGGACATCAACGCGGAGATCTCGCGTGTCCAGGACGTCCTGGAGGCGTTGGAGTCTTTCGAGGCCCCGGCCTCCGGCGGCAAGGAGGCCGCCAAGGCGGGAGCCTCGGCCGGAGCAACCCGTTCGAGTGGCAAGTCTTCGGAGGGGTAGCCACTCAAAAGGCTGGACATTCTCCAGATCAAACGGGCATACGCTCGATGCCACGCCGCCTGGGCCCCTAGGATTCCCCCTATCACCTCACCGGTCTCATTCGACAGGAACCCCATGAGCGACACTTCCTCCCCCTTCGGCTTCGAGCTCGTGCGGCGTGGTTACGACCGCGGTCAGGTGGACGACCGCATTACCAAGCTCGTCGCCGACCGTGACAGCGCTCTGGCACGGATCACTTCTCTGGAAAAGCGCATCGAGGAACTGCACCTCGAAACGCAGAACGCCCAGGCCCAGGTGAACGACGCGGAGCCGTCGTACGCGGGCCTGGGCGCGCGGGTCGAGAAGATCCTGCGTCTCGCCGAGGAAGAGGCGAAGGACCTGCGCGAGGAGGCGCGCCGCGCCGCCGAACAGCACCGCGAGCTGGCCGAGTCGGCCGCCCAGCAGGTGCGCAACGACGCCGAGTCGTTCGCCGCCGAGCGCAAGGCGAAGGCGGAGGACGAGGGCGTCCGGATCGTCGAGAAGGCGAAGGGTGACGCCTCCACGCTGCGCTCCGAGGCGCAGAAGGACGCGCAGTCCAAGCGCGAGGAGGCGGACGCCCTCTTCGAGGAGACCCGCGCCAAGGCCGCGCAGGCGGCGGCCGACTTCGAGACGAACCTCGCCAAGCGCCGCGAGCAGTCCGAGCGCGACCTGGCCTCGCGTCAGGCGAAGGCGGAGAAGCGTCTCGCCGAGATCGAGCACCGCGCCGAGCAGCTCCGCCTGGAGGCCGAGAAGCTGCGTACGGACGCGGAGCGCCGGGCCCGTCAGACGGTCGAGACGGCCCAGCGCCAGGCCGAGGACATCGTGGCGGACGCCAACGCCAAGGCCGACCGCATCCGTTCGGAATCCGAGCGCGAGCTGGCGGCGCTCACCAACCGCCGCGACTCGATCAACGCGCAGCTGACCAACGTCCGCGAGATGCTGGCGACCCTCACGGGCGCGGCGGTCGCGGCGGCCGGCTCCCCGGTCGACGACGAGCCCGTCTCGCGCGGCGTCCCGGCGCAGCAGTCCCGCTAGTCCCGTCCGTGCCGCAGCTCCTCCCCCGTGGGCTGCGTCGGTGACGCGATGAGCCCCTCGCCACTCCGGTGGCGGGGGGCTCTGTCCGCCCCTATCGTGGCCGCATGATCGAGCTGGCCGGTCTCACCAAGCGCTTCGGCGACAAGACCGCGGTCGACGACCTGTCGTTCCAGGTGCGACCGGGTGTGGTGACCGGCTTCCTGGGCCCCAACGGCGCCGGCAAGTCCACCACCATGCGGATGATGCTCGACCTCGACAACCCGACCAGCGGCACCGTGCGCATCGACGGGCGGCACTACCGCGAGCTGGACGAGCCGTTGAAGTACATCGGCGCGCTCCTCGACGCCAAGTCGATGCACGGCGGCCGCAGCGCGTACAACAACCTGCTGTGCCTGGCGCAGTCGAACCGGATTCCCGAGCGCCGGGTCGCGGAGGTCCTCGACACCGTCGGGCTGACGGCGGTGGCGAAGAAGAAGTCCAAGGGGTTCTCGCTCGGCATGGGCCAGCGGCTGGGAATCGCCTCCGCGCTGCTCGGCGACCCCGAGATCCTGATGTTCGACGAACCCGTCAATGGTCTGGACCCCGAGGGAATTCACTGGATCCGCAATCTGATGAAAGCCCTCGCGGCGGAGGGCAGAACGATCTTCGTCTCGTCTCATCTGATGAGTGAAATGGCGCTGACGGCGGATCATTTGATCGTCATCGGCCAGGGCCGACTGCTCGCCGATACATCGATGGCGGATTTCATTCGGCAGAATTCACGGAGTTTCGTCCGGCTGCGCTCGCCCCAATGGGAACACCTGCTCGATGTCCTGGCGCAGGCCGGGATCCCCGTCACCCAGACCGGGGACGGCGCCCTGGAGGTCGACAACGGCAGGATCGAACGGCTCGGCGAGCTGGCCGCGCAGCACCGGATCGTCCTGCACGAGCTGTCGGGCCAGCAGGCCTCGCTGGAGGAGGCGTTCATGCGGATGACGGCGGGATCGGTGGAGTACCACGCGCACTCCGACAGCGCGCACGGCCCGGCCCCGGCGGCGCCCGCGCCGGCCTGGGGCGAGGGCTACCGGACCCGCACCCGGGGCGGCCCGGCCGGGAACACCCCGGACGGCCCGGACGGCCCGGACCGGGGGGTGTGACCGATGGCCTCGGTACCCGCGGTCCTCCGCTCGGAGTGGACCAAGATCCGTTCGGTCTCCTCCACGTCCTGGACGCTGATCTGCGCGTTCGTCGTCACCGTCGCGGTGAGCGCGGCCCTGTGCGCGCTGATGAAGTCGCAGTTCGACGATCTCAAGCCGGCCGAGCGCATGACGTTCGACGCGACCTACGTCAGCTTCTCCGGAATGGTGCTCGGCCAGCTGGCGATGGTGGTCTTCGGCGTCCTGGTGGTCGGCACCGAGTACAGCTCGGGCATGATCCGCACCTCGCTGGCCGCCGTGCCGCAGCGCGCCACCTTCCTCTTCGCCAAGCTCCTGGTGGCCACCGCGCTCGCCCTGGTCGTGGGCATGGCGACCAGCTTCCTCTCCTTCTTCCTCGGCCAGGCGCTGCTCGGCCCGCACCGCACCGCCATCGGCGAGCCGAACGTGCTGCGGGCGGTCGTCGGGGCGGGGCTCTACATGGCGCTGATCGCGCTCTTCTCGATGGGCGTGGCCACGATGCTGCGCAGCTCGATGCTCTCGCTCGGCATCCTGATGCCGTTCTTCTTCCTGATCTCGCAGATCCTGTCGGCGGTCCCGGGCGCCAAGAAGGTGGCCCGCTACTTCCCCGACCAGGCGGGCTCCAAGATCATGCAGGTGGTGCCGAACGCGATGAACAGCGAGCCGCCGCCGTACGGACCGTGGGCCGGGCTCGGGATCATGGCGCTGTGGGTGGCGGCGGCGCTCGCGGGCGGCTACCTCGTCCTCAAGAAGCGCGACGCCTGAACCCGCGGCGGGCCCCTGACCTGCGGAAAGTCGGCGGACATAAGGGACGAACGCCGACGTAACCCAACTGTCATCGCTTGGCCGGAACCGTAAAGTCCTGGATAAGCTCCTCACTCATACGGGGGCACCCTGGCGATCGGCCACCGCCCCGACGACCCACACCGTCGATGGGGCTGGAGAATGATCGAGGCAGTCGGCCTGACGAAGCGCTACGGCGCCAAGACAGCCGTGTACAACCTTTCCTTCCAGGTGAGGCCGGGCGCCGTCACCGGCTTCCTGGGGCCCAACGGCTCCGGCAAGTCGACGACCATGCGCATGATCCTCGGCCTGGACCAGCCCACGTCCGGTCATGTCACCATCGGCGGCCACCCCTACCGCTCGCTCCCCAACGCGCCCCGCCAGGTCGGCGCGCTGCTCGACGCCAAGGCCGTCCACGGCGGCCGCAGCGCCCGCAACCACCTGCTCTCGCTCGCCCAGCTGTCGGGCATCCCGGCCCGCCGGGTCGACGAGGTGCTCGGGGTCGTCGGGCTCCAGGAGGTGGCGGGCAAGCGCTCCAAGGGGTTCTCGCTCGGGATGGGCCAGCGGCTGGGCATCGCCGCGGCCCTGCTCGGCGACCCCCAGGTGCTGCTCTTCGACGAGCCGGTCAACGGCCTCGACCCCGAGGGCATCCTGTGGGTGCGCAACCTCATGAAGCGGCTCGCCGCCGAGGGCCGTACCGTCTTCGTCTCCTCGCACCTGATGAGCGAGATGGCGCTGACCGCCGACCACCTCATCGTGATCGGCCGCGGCCAACTGCTCGCCGACATGAGCGTCACGGACTTCATCTCCCACAACTCCGCCGACTTCGCGCGCGTGCGCACCCCCGAGCCCACCGGCCGGGAGAAGCTGACGGCCACCCTGACCGAGGCCGGCGGCCAGGTCATGCCGGAGCCGGACGGCGCCCTGCGGGTGACCGGCCTCGCACTGCCGCGCATCAGCGACCTCGCCCACGAGGCGGACGTACGCCTGTGGGAGCTCTCCCCGCACCAGGCCTCGCTGGAGGAGGCGTACATGCGGATGACGCAGGGCGCGGTGGACTACCGCTCCACGGCCGACCAGAAGGCCGGTCTGATGCAGCCGCTGCCGCCCGGCCACCAGCCGCCGCCGGTGATCCCCGAGGTGCCGACCCAGGGCTGGTACGCCCCGCCGCCGCCCGGGCAGAACCCCTACGCGGCCCCGCACGCCCCCGCGCAGGCCCCGGCGGCGCCCCCGGGTGCCCCGGCCGCCCCGGCGCAGGCTCCCGTGCCGCAGGCGCCCGCCGCGGCCCCCCGGCAGCCTGCTCCGGCCGCCCCCGCGACCGCCCCCTCCCTGACCAAGCCCGAGGACGCCCGATGACCACCCCCTACCAGCAGCAGGCACCGGGTGCGCCCCTCGGGACGTACACCTCGCCGATCCCGGTGCGGCCCGCCTCCCTCGGCGACGCCATCGCCTCGGAGTGGACGAAGATCCGCTCGGTGCGCTCCACCCTGTGGACCCTCGGCGTGCTGATCGCGCTCGTGATCGGCATCGGACTGCTCGCCGCGGTCGCGGTCAACTCCTCCAGTTCGGACATGGGCGACACCCCGCTCCTCGCCCTGGGGTTCTACGGCGTCCTGCTCGGCTCGATCTGCGTGATCACGCTCGGCGTGCTGACCATCGCCTCCGAGTACGGCACGGGCATGATCCGCACCACGCTGACGGCCTGCCCCAGCCGGGCCCGGATCCTCGCCGCCAAGTCGATCGTCTTCTTCCTGCTGTCCTTCGTCATCGTCACGCTCACCACAGGGCTGGTGGCGATGATGCAGACCGGGATGGTGGACAGCGCCGCGCAGCCGACCGGCTCCGAGCTGTTCAAGGCGACGGTCGGCGTCGGCCTCTACGTCTCCACGCTCGGCCTGCTCTCGCTCGCGGTCGGAGCGGTGATCCGGCACTCGGCCGGCGCGATCACGATCATGATCGGCCTGGTGCTGCTGCCGCTGGTGCTCGGCCTGTTCATGTTCTCGCCGTCGCTGGAGTCGGTGCGCGACGCCCTGTTCGAGTACTCCATCCCCAGCCAGCTGGCCGTCTTCTACGGCTCCACGGTGAGCGACTCGGGCCCCACCGGCTGGACCCCGCTGCTGATCCTGGGCGCGGTCGCGGCCGCGGCGCTCGGCGGCGCCTTCGCGGCGCTGAACAGCCGGGACGTGTGAGGCTCCGCCCGTACACGCCCTAGTACCTGGGCGCGTTCCTGGACCGCTGCACCCTGCTGGTGCGGCGGTCCTTGGCGTTCCAGCAGGCCTTGTGCCAGTGGCGGCGGTCGTCGACGCCGCCGTACTCGGGCCAGGCCACCACGTGCGGGACGCCGGAGGGGATCTCCTGGTCGCAGCCGGGGCAGCGGTAGCGCTTGCCCTGGGCGCTCGCTCCGCTGACGTGCCGCACGGACCACTCCTCGCCCTGGTACGTCTCGGTGCGCCCGAGGCCGAAGCGGTCCCCCGGCCCGCCGGTCGGTGCGGTCGGCTGGTCGCCGCCCTTGGGGCGGTTGCGGCGCGGGGACACGGAAACACCTCACGGGGCCGGGCGGACGGACTGCCTCCAGCGTAGAGGTACTTGCCCCGGGTACCCGAGCCGCACAGGGGTGGCACGGTAACTCGTACGGGGGACACTTACCGGACTATCGCAACAAGTTCGCGCCCGGCCGTGCCCTTGGCACTTGTCAGACGTTGTTGCCGGTAAGAGGGGGAGCCGCGTCGGCCGCGAGGAGGCATGAAGGCGATGCGTGTCGGAACATTTGTACTGGCCGCCCAGTTCCCGGGCCAGGGCCAGGGGGAGGCGCTGCACCGGGCGGTGCGGTCCGCCGAGGTGGCCGAGGAGGCGGGCCTGGACTCGGTGTGGCTCGCCGAGCACCACTTCGTGCCGTACGGGGTCTGCCCGTCGGCGGTGACGCTGGCGGCGCTGCTGCTGGGGCGCACCCGCCGGATCCGGGTGGGCACGGCGGTCAGCGTCCTGCCGAACGCGCACCCGGTGGCGCTGGGCGAGCAGGCGGCGCTGCTGCACCTGACGTCCGGCGGCCGGTTCTCGCTGGGGGTCGGCCGGGGTGGTCCCTGGGTCGACCTGGAGGTCTTCGGCGCGGGCCTGCGGGCGTACGAGGAGGGCTTTTCGGAGTCGCTGGACCTGCTGCTGCGCTGGCTGTCCGAACCCCGGGTCTCGTCCGAGGGCGAACGTTTCGCCTTCCGGGAGGTCCCGGTGGTGCCGAGGCCCGACGAGTGGCCGGCGGACGGCCCGGCGGGCCCCGAGGTCATCGTGGCGTGCACCTCGCCGAAGAGCGTGCGGCTGGCGGCCGAGCGCGGTCTGCCGATGCTGCTCGGGATGCACTGCGGCGACGAGGAGAAGGCGGAGATGGTCGCGCTGTGGCGGTCGCACGCGCTGGCGTCCGGGGTCGCACCGGAGGCGGTGGCCGCGGCGCCGCACGTGTCGGCGGGGGTGGCGCAGATCGAGGACCACAGCGCCCAGGCCGCCGAGACCCTGCTGAAGGCGATGCCCGGCTGGCTGAAGCAGGGGCTGGACGCGCATGTGACGGTCGACGGCCGCCACCGGGCCATGCGCGACCCCGTGGAGTACACGGAACTGCTCTGCGACCTCCACCCGGTCGGCACACCGCGGCTCGCGGCGGACCGTATCGCGGCGACGGCGGAGAAGACGGGCATCACGCGCTTCGCCTTCCTGGTGGAGGGATCGGGGGACCTGGCCGCGACGGAGGAGAACGTCCGCAGGCTCGGCGCGGACGTGCTGCCGCTGCTGGGATGAGGGGCCCGAGGGGGACGGCGCCCCGAGGGGGCGCGAGGCCGGGGGCCGCCGCGGAGAGCCCCCGCTCCGCATCAGTCGCACCTCCCGCGATGCGGAGCGGCGGCGAAGACCTCAGCAGTCCCTCAACTCCGGGGACTGGTTGAGCAGTTGACCCCGGATCGAGGTGAAGCGGGCGAGCCGCTCGTCGACCGACGGGTCCAGCGGGAACACCGCCACGCGATGGCAGTTCTGGAACGCCAGGCGGACACCGAAGTGCCGCTGGAGCGCACCGCGGATGGCGTCACTCGCGAGCGCACGAAGAAGCTGGCCGCGCGCCTGCTCGTCCGGCGGAGGCGTCTGGTTGTCGGCGAACTCGCCACCGTCCACCTTCAGCTGGGCCACCAGAGAACTGATCATCTCCCACGCGTACGGCAGGGAGGTCCGGACGCAGTCGACGAAATCGGCTTCGTCGACCTCGCCTCGCTCGGCCTGTTCGAGTAGGGCCGGTGAGACGTCGAGCGACATGGTTTCTCCTCTCGCGACCCCGGGGAGGGGGTCTTACGGCCAGGGAAAGGAACGAAGTCGGCCACGCTGTGTGCCTGACCGACGACCTCCCGCTTACACGGTAGGGGCGGCATGGTGGCTGCGACAGGTACTTGGCACGTAACCGGCCAATAACGAACAGTGCTTTGCCGGACGAATCGCGTTCGGCGGGGGGATTCGAGTAGCGTTGCCGACCATGCGTCTCGTCATCGCCCGCTGCTCCGTCGACTACGCGGGCCGCCTCACCGCCCATCTGCCCTCCGCCACCAGGCTGATCCTGGTGAAGGCGGACAACAGCGTCTCCATCCACGCGGACGACCGGGCGTACAAGCCCCTCAACTGGATGTCTCCGCCCTGCACCCTCAAGGAGGGGACGGCGGACGGTGTCGACGTCTGGACCGTGGTGAACAAGGCGGGCGAGAAGCTCATCATCACGATGGAGGAGATCCTCCACGACTCCTCCCACGAGCTGGGCGTGGACCCGGGCCTCATCAAGGACGGCGTGGAAGCGCACCTCCAGGAGCTGCTCGCGGACCGCATCGAGACGCTGGGCGAGGGGTACACCCTGATCCGCCGCGAGTACCCGACGGCGATCGGGCCCGTCGACATCCTCTGCCGGGACGCGTCCGGCGGGACGGTGGCGGTGGAGATCAAGCGGCGCGGCGAGATCGACGGGGTCGAGCAGCTCACGCGCTACCTGGAGCTGCTCAACCGCGACCCGCACCTGGCCCCGGTACGGGGGGTGTTCGCGGCGCAGGAGATCAAGCCGCAGGCGCGGGTGCTGGCGACGGACCGGGAGATCGGGTGCGTGGTGCTGGACTACGACGCGCTGCGCGGCATCGAGGACGACAAACTCCGCCTGTTCTGACCTCGGGCCCCGGCCCCGGTTCCTTGGGTGATCTGCGGCCCGGTGGTCGCTGGTCGCGCAGTTCCCCGCGCCCCTGAAGAACGGGGCTTCGCCCCAAACCCCGTGGTCATCTGCGGCCCGGTGGGGGCTCGTCGCGCAGTTCCCCGCGCCGCTACGGGGCGGGCTGCGCCCCGAGGTCAGCCGGTGCGGTCGGCGGAGTTGCCTCAGGGGCGCGGGGAACTGCGCGGCCGACCCCCACCCACCCGCGGACGACCGGCAACCGCCGGAGGCTTTCGGGAAGGGGCGGGGTGGGGGGCCTACGCCGAAGGCGACGCCGCCGGGGCGGACGCGCTGCCGCTCGGGGTCGTCCCGCCGGACGCGGACGACCCCGTGGTCGCCCCCGAAGTCCCGTCCGTCCCGCCCGTGGACGTCCCGCCCGTACCCGACCCGCCCGTCGTGGTCTCCCCGCCGGTGGTCGACCCGCCGGTCGTGGTCGAGCCGCCCGAGGTCGAGCCGGTGGTGCCGCCATCCGACGTGCCGCCGCTGGACGTCGTCCCGCCGGTCGAGGACGTACCCCCGGTGGGCGACCCGGTCGTGGACCCCGTGGTCCCGCCCGTGGACGTACCGCCCGTGCTCGTGGTCCCTCCCGTCGTGGACGATCCGCCCGTCGTGGACGACCCTCCCCCGGACGTCGAGGGCTTCCCCGTCGGCTTCGACGGCGACCCCGAGGGCGTGGACGGCTTCCCCGAGGACGTCGACGGCGACGAGGGGACCGAGGACGGAGACGTCCCGGGCACGCCGTGGTGGACCGGGGACGAGGACGGCGGCGTCGCGGAACCGCCCCCGGACCGGGGACGCCTCGTCGCCGGCGGCGTCGGGCTGTCCGCCGGAAGACCCACCTCCCCGCCGTCCCCCTCGTCCACCGACTGCCGCTGCTGCTCGACCTTGTCGTCGGGCGCGTCCGAACCGGAGGTCGCGCCCAGCGTCACCACCGTGCCCAGGACCGCCGCCAGCACGGCTCCCGCGCCCGCCGCCACCAGGTTGCGGCGCGTGCCGGTGAACAGCGTCCGCTTGGCCGACCCGGGCGTCGCGCCGGGTATCAGTACGGTCGGCACGCCCTCGGGGGGCGGTGCCGGGGCCAGGGCGAGGGCCGGGAACGGCACCGGGGCCGGAACGCCCGCGGGCGGCGACTGGGACTCCTCGTGGCGCGCCGCCGGGACCTCGTCGCCGGACGGGGTGCGGCCGCCCGAGACCACCACCGCCGGGTGGCCGGAGCGGTCCTCGACCAGGGCCAGCGCGCGGCGGCCCGCGACCGTGCCCCGCTTGTCGGAGAGCGCGCCCTTGAGCCCGATGGACGCCTCCAGTTCGGCCCGGGCGCGGTCGACGTTGCCGGCGCAGAGCGCGAGGACGCCGAGTTCGTGGTGGAAGTACGCCTCGTCGGCCACCTCGCCGGTGAGCCGGGCCGCGGCCGAGCCGATCCGCAGCGCCCGCTCCCACGCTCCCCAGTGCAGCCCCGCCGCGAACGCGGGCGCCGCGCTGCGGGCGAGCCGCACGGCCGTGGCGGGGTGCTCGGCGCCGTCGCCGGGCACCAGCGCGGCCAGGGCGGCGAGCACCGCGTCCGCCTCGGCCGCGGCCCGCTCGGGCGTCACCGAGGGGTGGCCGGTCCACCAGGCGTAGTGGCGGGCGGCGGTGTGCGCCCGCTCCGCGGTGCCCTCCTCGGACTCCCCGTACCCGGCGGCCTCCAACTGCGTGAGCACGCCCGCCGCGAGCCGGTAGCGCGTACCGACCGGGGAGAGCAGCCCGCAGCCGAGCAGTTCGCCCAGGGCGGCGTCCGCGTGGGTGTCGCCGACGAGCGCCGGCAGGTGCGCCTGGTGCGGCACCTCGCCGCCGAGCGCGACGGCGAACCGCAGGGTCTCCCGGGCGGCCTGGCCGAGCCGGGCCGCGAGCGGCGCGGCGGGTGCGGCGCCCTCGCCCAGCGACGGCAGCGGCATCTCGCGGCCCTCGGCGGAGAAGACCGACAGGTCCTCGGGCCCCTCGACCGGCAGCCCGAACTCGTCGAGCGGGGCGCCCTCGCCGCGCAGCCCGTCCCGCTGCCGCAGCAGCGCGCCCGCCTGGACGAACCGCAGGGGCAGGCCCTCGGACTCGAACCAGAGGTCGCCCGCCCAGTTGGCCTCGTCGTCGGTGAGCGGCCGGTCCACGGCCTGCTCCAGGAGTTCCAGGGAGGCGGCGCGCCCGAGCCCGGTCAGCGGGAGCTCTTCGAGCGCGGACTCGGCGAGGGGCGCGGCGACGTCGGGTGTCGCGGCGAGGAGGAAGGCGCATTCGGGGGTGGCGGAGAGCAGTTCCTCCAGGGCGGCGCCGCCGAACTCCAGGTCGTCGACGACGACGATCGCCCCGATCTCGCGGACCTGGTCGTGGAGCCCGGCCCGGTCGGGCCGGTGCAACGGAGAGCGGTACACCGTCGCGTACAGCTCGTGCAGGAGTTCCTGCGGGGTGCGGCGGTGGCCGCTGAGGCGGACGACGCCGTCGGGGGCGAGGCCGGCGCAGTCGGCGGCCACCGCGTCGAGCAGGGCGGTGCGCCCGGAGCCGGCGGGGCCGGTGAGCCGGACGGAACGGCCCCGGCCCAGCAGGCGCACGAGCCGCTCGCGCTCCTCGTCGCGCTCCAGCAGGACCGGCGCGGGCGCCGCGGGACCGGCGGGTACGGGGGGCCTGAGCGCCCGTTCCCGCTCGGTGCGTTCGGTGGCGGAGCGGCGTTCGGGCCGGCCGGGTATCTCGCCCGGCGGGCAGGCGGCTATCTCGCTGCCGTCGACGGGGTTGACGGTGAGCAGGAAGTCGCCCGAGACGAGCCGGACCGTGCGCGCGAGTGAGGCGGCGCGGGTGCCGAGTTCGGGGGTGACGGCGGCGCGTTCGCGCTCCTTGCGCGGGGCCGCGGCGCCCTGGCCCGGTCCGTGTCCGTCCTGCTCGTCGTCGAACTCGTCCGGTCCCCGGGTGTCCATCGGGTTCATGGTGAAAGCCCCCCAGATGCGCCTGCGTAACCTTGCCCCACCCGGCCGCTACGCACTGCGCTGTCGCTCTGGTCCGGTCCCCGCCGCAGGGATGTCGACCGGCGGGAGACCGCACCCTAAACCTTCGCCCAGTATCGCCGAACGGGCGGGGTGCCAACCCGCCCAGAGCGTCACAGTCCGGTGAGGATTGCGTGCGGAGGACCGGCTTCCACATGATCTGCACCAGTGCCGCACAGGCCGTGCGCAACAGACGTGCGCGACAGAGCGGCGGGAGGGCGGCGTACCGGCGTACGGCGGGGGCGCCGCGCGCGCTCACACGCGCGGCAGCGCCTCCGCGGCGATGCCGCCCTCGATGGCGAGGATGCGGTGCAGCCGGGTCGCCACCAGCAGGCGCTGCATCTGGGGCGGGACGCCCCGCAGCACCAGCCGCCGGCCGCAGCGGCCGGCCCGCCGGTGGGCGCCCATGATCACCCCGAGGCCGGTGGCGTCCCAGGAGTCCAGCTCGGTCAGGTCGAGCACCAGGTCGCCGGCTCCGTCGTCGACGGCCGAGTGCAGGACCGTACGGGCGTCCGCCGCGCTGCGGACGTCGAGGCGGCCCCCGACGACCAGCTCGACGTGGTCGCCCCTGATGTGCATATGAACTCCCCGGAGTGCTCCGTATGCCTGTCTGCCTGTCGTCTCTTACTGCACCAACTGACTGCACAGACCGCAGGGAAGTTGCCGTCTGTAAGCGAACCGATACCTAATTCACCCCATGGAGTGATTCCGGGGCAAGGGGAGGTGAGGGCGCGTCAATCAGTGCTTGTAGAAGCCCTGCCCGCTCTTGCGACCGATGTCACCGGCGTCAACCATCCGGCGCATCAGCTCCGGCGGCGCGAACTTCTCGTCCTGCGACTCGGTGTAGATGTTGCTGGTGGCGTGGAGCAGGATGTCCACGCCGGTGAGGTCGGCGGTGGCCAGCGGGCCCATCGCGTGGCCGAAGCCGAGCTTGCACGCGAGGTCGATGTCCTCGGCGGTGGCCACGCCCGACTCGTACAGCTTGGCCGCCTCGACGACGAGCGCCGAGATCAGCCGGGTGGTGACGAAACCGGCGACGTCGCGGTTGACGACGATGCAGGTCTTGCCGACGGACTCGGCGAACTCCCGGGCGGTGGCCAGGGTTTCGTCGCTCGTCTTGTAGCCGCGTACCAGCTCGCAGAGCTGCATCATCGGGACCGGCGAGAAGAAGTGCACACCGACGACCCGCTCGGGGTTCTCGGTGGCCGCCGCGATCTTGGTGATCGGGATGGCGGAGGTGTTGGAGGCGAGCACGGTGTCCGCGCGCACGATCTTGTCGAGCGTACGGAAGATGTCGTGCTTGACCTCCAGCTTCTCGAAGACGGCCTCGACGACGATGTCGGCGTCGGCGGCGGCGTCCAGGTCGGTGGTGGTGGTGATGCGGCCGAGCGCGGCCTCCGCGTCCTCGGCGGCCAGCCTGCCCTTGCCCACGAACTTGTCGTACGAGGCCTTGATGCCGTCGGTGCCCCGGGTCAGCGCCTCGTCGGTGACGTCACGCAGCACGACGTCCCAGCCCGCCTGCGCCGAGACCTGCGCGATGCCCGAACCCATGAGTCCGGCCCCGATGACGGCGAGCTTCCTGGCCACTTCACACCCCTTTGACGGCTTACTGATACGGCTCTCCGGCGGAGGCTATCGGCCGTGAGGCGTCTTGGGAGCCGTAAGAGATGCGCGTCACGTCTCAGATGACGGACATCACACCAAGACGGGTGAGCGGCGTCTCACCGAAGGCCCCCCGGAGCCCACCGCTCGTCCCCTACCGCGTACTTGGGCGGGGAATGTCCGTCCCGTTCGGACCGGGCCGTGACGGTCGGCACACGGGCGTGGCGGCGGGCCCCCGCGTAACTAGGCTGACCCCATGGTCAATCTGACGCGCATCTACACCCGCACCGGCGACCGGGGCACCACGGCCCTGGGCGACATGAGCCGGACCCCCAAGACGGATCTGCGGATCTCGGCGTACGCGGACGCCAACGAGGCGAACGCGGTGCTCGGCACGGCGATCGCGCTCGGCGGTCTCGCCGAGGAGGTCGTCCAGGTCCTCACCCGCGTGCAGAACGACCTGTTCGACGTGGGTGCGGACCTGTCCACGCCCGTGGTCGAGGAGCCGAAGTACCCGCCGCTGCGGGTGGAGCAGTTCTACGTCGACCGGCTGGAGGCGGACTGCGACCGGTTCAACGAGCGGCTGGAGAAGCTCCGCAGCTTCATCCTGCCGGGCGGCACCCCGGGCGCCGCGCTGCTGCACCAGGCCTGCACGGTGGTGCGCCGCGCCGAGCGCTCCACCTGGGCGGCCCTGGAGGTGCACGGCGAGACGATGAACCCGCTGACCGCCACCTACCTCAACCGCCTCTCCGACCTGCTGTTCATCCTGGCCAGGACGGCGAACGTGGAGACCGGGGACGTGCTGTGGGTGCCGGGCGGCGAGCGGTAGCGCTCGGTTGGGAGGGCGGTGTTCCGGGTGAGGGCCGCCGGTCAGTGGCGGGAGCGGGCCGGCTCCGCCTTCTTCGGGAACAGCGTGTAGCTGAGCGCGATGACCAGGTTGACGCCGATCACCCAGAGCATCCGCTGCTGCCACATCCGCAGGGACTCCACGTCCCCCTCGCCTCCGACGTACCAGATCGCGCCCTGGAGCAGGGCGATGGCGAGGACGGCGGCGAGCGTCCAGCGGGCGGCCGTCCGCCACTCGTGGACCGTGCGGGCCGTGCCGCCCGCCGGCGCCTTCGCGGGGCGCGGGCCGCCCGCGAAACGGTGGGCGAACCAGGCGTCGCACCGCTTCACCAGCCCGTGCCCCATCGCCACCGAGAAGCCCAGGTACACGGCGGCGAGGCCGTGCTTGAAGTCGGGCTCGGCGCCGTTCCTGAGGTCGATCACGGTGACCGCGAGGAGCAGTGCCTCGAGCAGCGGTTCGCAGAGCAGCACCGCCACCGAGGTCCTGGGCATCTTCGCGAAGTAGCGCAGCGCCAAACCGCCGGTGAGCAGCACCCAGAAGCCCACCTCGCAGATGACGATCAGGGTGACGATCACGGCGTTCTCCTCGCTCGGCTCCTGGTCCGTACTCCTCCAGCGTCGGCGCCCGGTCGCGCCCGCTCGTCGTCGGCAGTGAGGAAACGGCACTGCATCCTTCGGTGTACCGAAGGGGGCGGGGGTTCCGCCGGTGCGGGGAGGTCCGGGGCGGTGACGCCGTGTTTCATGGGTATGTGAACCGCCTCCCCCGCCCGCACCGCCACGACGTCCTGATCGCCGCCGTCGGGCTGGCGGGCGGCCTCGTGCTGTGGGCGCTCGGGCTGTTCTCCGGGGGCAGCGGACTGCTCGGCCGGGGCTGGACGCTGCTGCCGCTGGCGGTGACGGCCGCGCTGGAGCTGATGCGCCGCACCCGCCCGCAGACCGCCCTCCTCTGCGGTACGGCCGCGATCGTCGGCGACCAGTTCACCTCGGGCAGCCTGGCGACGGTCCTGATGTTCACCGACCTCGTCTACGCCGCCGTCCTCTACGGCACCCCGGCCGCCGCCCGCCGCATCCCGGTCACCACCGGCCTGGTCACCGTGGCCACGACCCTCGGCTACCTCGCCTGGTTCCGCACCCCGCAGGCCCTGCTCCTGGGCATCCTCACCGGTCTCGTCAGCTTCGCGCCCGCCACCACCGGCGCCCTGGTGCGCAACCACCGCGACACGGCGGAGGCGGCCACCCTGCGGGCCGAGCAGACCGCGCTGCTCGCCGAGCTGGACCGCGCGCAGGCGGTGGTGGCCGAGCGCGCCCGGATGGCCCGTGAGCTGCACGACCTGGTCGCGGGCCACCTCTCGGCGATCGCCATCCACTCCACGGCGGCGCTCTCGCTCGACGAGCCCGCCACCACCCGCCGGGCGCTCACGGTGATCCGGGAGAACAGCGTGGACGGGCTCGCCGAGATGCGCCGCCTCATCGGGCTGCTGCGCGACAGCGGCGCCGACGACGAGCCCGCCGCCGCGCCGACGCTGGCCGGGCTGGACGCGCTGGTCGCCCAGGCGCGTACCAACGGCGCCTCCAGCGGACTCGGCTTCACGCTCCGGGACGACCGCCCGGCCGGGGCGGCGCTGCCCGCGCCGGTGGAGCTCGCCGCGTACCGGATCGTCCAGGAGTCGCTGACCAACGCCCTCAAGCACGCCTCCCCCGGCACGGTCACCGCCTCGCTCGCGCACACCGGGCGGGCGCTGACCGTCGAGGTGAGCAGCCCGTACGGTGGGGGACGGCGTCCGGGGCCGCGGGCGCCCGGGTCGGGGGCGGGTCTGGTGGGGATGCGGGAGCGGGCGGTGCTGCTCGGCGGCAGCTTCGCCTCGGGGCCCGAGCCGGCGGCGGACGGCCGCGAGATCTGGCGGGTACGGGCCGAACTGCCCCTCAGGGAAGGCGAGTCGCGAGCATGACGATCCGGGTGCTGGTCGCGGAGGACCAGTCGGCGGTACGGGCCGGGCTGGTCCTGATCCTGGGCAGCGCCCCGGACATCGAGGTGGCCGGGGAGGCCGCGGACGGCGAGGAGGCGGTGCGCCTGGCCCGGGAGCTGCGGCCCGATCTGGTCCTGATGGACGTGCAGATGCCGCGGCTCGACGGGGTGTCGGCGACCCGCCAGGTGGTCTCCGAGCGGCTGGCGGACGTGCTCGTGCTGACGACGTTCGACCTCGACGAGTACGTGTTCGGGGCGCTGCGGGCGGGGGCCGCGGGGTTCCTGCTGAAGAACACCGACGCCCGGGACCTGATCGAGGCGGTGCGGACGGTGGCGCGCGGCGAGGGCATGATCGCCCCGGCGGTGACCCGGCGGCTGATCGCGGAGTTCGCCGCCCCCGCGTCGGCACGGACCCCGGCCGAGCGCCCGGCGGCGCTGGACACGCTCACCCGGCGCGAGAGCGAGGTGCTGTCGTGTCTGGGCGAGGGGCTGTCGAACGCGGAGATCGCCGCGCGGCTGACGATGGCGGAGGCCACCGTGAAGACGCACGTCAGCCGGTTGCTGGGCAAGCTGGAGCTGCGCAGCAGGGTCCAGGCGGCGGTGCTGGCGCAGGAGTTGGGCCTCTGAGGACGGCTTCCGGCCGTTGGTCTGGACCTCTTGACGCTTGGTCCAGACCTTTCTACGCTCACGGCACTGCTGTGTGAGCGTGCCCACACCGTGGCCGTGCGCTCACCGGGCGGAGCAAGGTCCCACCCCCACACCCGTCGGACCTCACTCGAGGAGCTTCCTTGAGCACTCCCACGCGCATCCGCACCCGCACCCGCCTCAGAACCCGCGCCGCCGCCACCCTCACCGCGCTGGCCCTTCCCCTGGCCGCACTCGTCGGCCTGGCCGGCGCCTCCCCCGCCGCGGCCGCCGCCTCCGCGACCGCCACCTACACCAAGACCCAGGACTGGGGCTCCGGCTTCGGCGCCCAGTGGACGGTGAAGAACACCGGCACCACCGCGCTCAACTCCTGGACCGTGGAGTGGGACTACCCCTCGGGTACGTCCGTGACCTCGTCCTGGGACGCGGACGTCACCCATGACACCAACCACTGGACCGCCAAGAACAAGGCGTACAACGGCACGCTCGCGCCCGGCGCCAGCGTCACGTTCGGCTTCAACGGCGCGGGCTCCGGCTCCCCCTCGGGCTGCAAGCTCAACGGCGGCTCCTGCGACGGCGGTACGACCCCGCCGGGCGACAGCCCGCCGTCCGCGCCCGGCACCCCGAGGGCGAGCGGCGTCACCAACACCTCGGTGAGCCTGGCGTGGACCGCCGCCACCGACGACAAGGGCGTCAGGAACTACGACGTCTACCGGGGCTCGTCGAAGATCGCCACGGTGACCGGGACCACGTACGCCGACACGGGCCTGACCGCCGGGACGACCTACACGTACAGCGTCACCGCGCGCGACACCGCCGACCAGACCGGCCCGGCCTCCGGCTCGGTCACCGTCACCACCACGGGCGGCGGCCCCGGCCCCGGGCCCGGCCCCGGGCCCGGCCCCGGCTCAGCGGTCAAGCTCGGCTACTTCACCGACTGGGGCGTCTACCAGCGCAACTACCACGTGAAGAACATCGTCACCTCGGGCTCTGCGGCCAAGCTGACCCACATCAACTACGCCTTCGGCAACGTCACCGGCGGCCAGTGCGCCATCGGTGACGCCTACGCCGACTACCAGAAGACGTACGACGCCTCCTCCAGCGTCGACGGCACCGCGGACACCTGGGACCAGCCCGTCGCGGGCAACATCAACCAGTTGCGCGAGCTGAAGAAGAAGTACCCGAACATCAAGGTGCTGTGGTCGTTCGGCGGCTGGACCTGGTCGGGCGGCTTCGGCGCGGCGGCGGCCAACCCCACCGCCTTCGCCAACTCCTGCTACAACCTGGTCGAGGACCCGCGCTGGGCCGACGTCTTCGACGGCATCGACATCGACTGGGAGTACCCCAACGCCTGCGGGCTCTCCTGCGACACCAGCGGCCCGGCCGCGCTGAAGAACCTGCTGGCCGCGGTGCGCGCCAAGTTCGGCCCCTCGAACCTGGTGACGGCGGCGGTCACGGCCGACGGCTCCGCGGGCGGCAAGATGGACCAGGCCGACTACGCCGGAGCGGCGAGCTACGTCGACTGGTACAACGTGATGACGTACGACTTCTTCGGTGCCTGGGACGCGAAGGGCCCCACGGCCCCGCACTCCCCGCTCACCTCGTACAACGGCATCCCGATCGCCGGCTTCGACACGGACTCGGCGATCCAGAAGTACCGGGGCAAGGGTGTCCCCGCGAGCAAGCTCAACCTGGGGATCGGGTTCTACGGCCGCGGCTGGACCGGCGTCACCCAGGACGCCCCGGGCGGCACGGCGACGGGCCCGGCGCCCGGCACGTACGAGCAGGGCATCGAGGACTACAAGATCCTCAAGAACACCTGCCCGGTGACGGGCACGATCGCGGGCACGGCGTACGCCCACTGCGGCTCCAACTGGTGGAGCTACGACACGCCGTCGACGATCGCGGGCAAGATGGCGTACGTGAAGTCCCAGGGCCTCAAGGGGGCGTTCTTCTGGGAGTTCAGCGGGGACACGTCCGGGGGCGAGCTGATGACGGCGATCGACTCCGGATTGCGGTAACCCGCCCGGACCGGCATCGGGGCGAGGGCTCGTCCCCCTCCCCCGGTGCCGCCCCTTCGTCCGCGGGCCGGTGGTCCGCCGTGCCCACCCGTTCCGCCCCGGCGGAACGACTGCCCACAGCGGGGGTGCCCGAGGGGCGCGGGGAACTGCGCGACCGGCCGACCACGGCGCGCGGACGAAACGAAACAGGGGTCCCGGGCGAAGCCCCGGCTAAGCCACGTTGACCCGCTGCCCCGGCGGGGCCGCCTCCAGCCACGCCAGGAAGCCCGTCAGCGCGTCCTCGCTCATCGCCAGCTCCAGGCGCACCCCCCGGTGCGTACAGCCGAGCACGATCGCGTCGGACAGGAGCGCCAGCTCCTCCTCCCCCGCCGGCTTGCGCCGGGTCACGACCTCGATCGCCGAGCGCTCCAGGAGCCGCCGCGGCCGAGGCGCGTAGGAGAAGACCCGGAACCACTCGATCCGGTCACCGCTGTACCGCGCGACTCCGTACACCCAGCCCTTGCCGCCGGGATCGCCGCCCTCGGGCACGTCCCAGCGCAGACTGCAGTCGAAGGTCCCGCCGGAACGCTGGATCAGCCGCCGGCGCAGACCGAAGACGAAGAGTCCCACCAGTACCAGCGCGACGACCAGGCCGCCCACAAGCAGAACGAGGGTCATCTACACCGACCTCCTCGCTCCATTCGGGGCCGGGGGATCGCCCCGGTCACTTGTGCCTGCATCGACCTCAGCCGCGGCCGGGTCCGGAAGACTCCAGACCCGTGACCGCGGCTGAGGGCAAAACTCCTCGGCGGGGTGCTAGCGCACCGACACCGTACGCAGCCGGACCTCGGCGCGGCGCTCGGCGGCGCCGTCCTCGGCCGACTTGGCGCTCTCCAGCGCACGCTCGGCGCGCTGGACATCGATCTCGTCCGCGAGCTCCGCGATCTCCGCCAGCAGGGAGAGCTTGTTGTCCGCGAACGAGATGAACCCGCCGTGCACAGCGGCGACGACGGTGCCGCCCTCGCTCGTACGGATGGTCACCGGGCCGGACTCCAGCACTCCGAGGAGCGGCTGGTGACCGGGCATGACGCCGATGTCGCCGGACGCGGTACGCGCGACGACCAGGGTGGCCTCGCCGGACCAGACACTGCGGTCCGCGGCGACGAGCTCGACGTGCAGCTCAGCAGCCAAGGTGGGCTCCTCGGGTCACCACCCGGCGGTTGCTGCCGGGTGTTGGGTCAAAGTCTAGTGGGCGTGAGCGAGGGGGCGGGACGCACCCGCCCCCTCGTCGTCACGGAAACCGGCTCGGGTCAGGAGACGCCGAGCTCCTTGGCGTTGGCCTTCAGGTCCTCGATGCCACCGCACATGAAGAACGCCTGCTCGGGGAAGTGGTCGTACTCACCGTCGCAGATCGCGTTGAACGCGGTGATCGACTCGTCGAGCGGCACGTCCGAACCGTCCACGCCGGTGAACTGCTTGGCGACGTGGGTGTTCTGCGACAGGAAGCGCTCGACGCGGCGGGCACGGTGGACAACGAGCTTGTCCTCCTCGCCCAGCTCGTCGATACCGAGGATCGCGATGATGTCCTGGAGGTCCTTGTACTTCTGGAGGATCCCCTTGACACGCATGGCGGCCGCGTAGTGGTCCGCCGCGATGTACCGCGGGTCGAGGATGCGGGACGTCGAGTCCAGCGGGTCCACGGCCGGGTAGATGCCCTTCTCGGAGATCGGACGGGAGAGAACCGTCGTCGCGTCGAGGTGGGCGAAGGTGGTCGCCGGCGCCGGGTCGGTCAGGTCGTCCGCGGGGACGTAGATCGCCTGCATCGAGGTGATCGAGTGACCACGGGTCGAGGTGATGCGCTCCTGGAGGAGACCCATCTCGTCGGCCAGGTTCGGCTGGTAGCCCACCGCGGAGGGCATACGGCCGAGCAGGGTCGACACCTCGGAACCCGCCTGGGTGTACCGGAAGATGTTGTCGATGAAGAAGAGGACGTCCTGCTTCTGGACGTCACGGAAGTACTCCGCCATCGTCAGACCGGCCAGCGCGACCCGCAGACGGGTGCCCGGGGGCTCGTCCATCTGGCCGAAGACCAGGGCGGTCTTGTCGATGACGCCCGAGTCGCCCATCTCCTCGATGAGGTCGTTGCCCTCACGGGTACGCTCACCGACGCCCGCGAACACCGACACACCGTCGTGGTTGTTGGCGACGCGGTAGATCATTTCCTGGATCAGCACGGTCTTGCCGACACCGGCACCACCGAACAGACCGATCTTTCCACCCTTGACGTACGGGGTGAGGAGGTCGATGACCTTGACGCCGGTCTCGAACATCTCGGTCTTCGACTCGAGCTCGTCGAAGGACGGCGCCTTGCGGTGGATCGGCCAGCGCTCGGTGACCTCGGCGTTGGTCTCCGGGTAGTTCAGCACCTCGCCCAGGGTGTTGAACACCTTGCCCTTGGTGAAGTCACCGACGGGGACGGTGATGCCCTCGCCCGTGTCGGTCACCGGGGCCTGGCGGACCAGACCGTCGGTGGGCTGCATCGAGATGGTGCGGACCAGGCCGTCACCCAGGTGCTGGGCGACTTCCAGGGTCAGCGTCTTGAGCTTGCCGTCCTCGGCCGGGTCGGCGACCTGGACCTTGAGGGCGTTGTAGATCTCCGGCATCGCGTCGACGGGGAACTCCACGTCGACGACCGGGCCGATGACCCGGGCGACGCGGCCCGTGGCGGCGGCCGTCTCAACAGTGGTCGTCATTACTTGTCACTCCCCGCGGTCGCGTCGGCCATGGCGCTCGCGCCACCGACGATCTCGCTGATTTCCTGGGTGATTTCGGCCTGGCGGGCCGCGTTGGCAAGCCGGGAGAGGCTCTTGATGAGATCCCCGGCGTTGTCGGTCGCCGACTTCATCGCGCGGCGGCGGGCGGCGTGCTCGGAAGCGGCCGACTGCAGCAGTGCGTTGTAGATACGGCTCTCGACGTAGCGCGGCAGCAGGGCGTCGAGGACGTCCTCCGCCGACGGCTCGAAGTCGAACAGCGGAAGGATCTCGCCCTTCGCGCCGGTCTCCTCCTCGGGCTTGTCGAGGCTGAGCGGCAGCATCCGGCCGTCGACCGCGTTCTGCGTCATCATCGACACGAACTCCGTGTAGACGATGTGCAGCTCGTCGACGCCACCCTCGGCCGTGTCCGTCTGGATGGCCTCGATCAGCGGCGCCGCGACGCGCTTGGCGTCCGCGTAGGCCGGGCTGTCGGTGAAACCGGTCCACGAGTCCGTGATCTTGCGCTCACGGAAGCCGTAGTACGCCACACCCTTGCGGCCGACGATGTACGCGTCGACCTCCTTGCCCTCGCCGCGCAGCCGCTCGGTGAGCCGCTCCGCCTGCTTGATGGCGTTCGAGGAGTACCCGCCGGCCAGACCGCGGTCGCTCGTGATGAGCAGGACCGCGGCCCGGGTCGGCGTCTCGACCTCGGTGGTCAGGGCGTGGCTGGTGTTCGAGCCGGTCGCCACCGCCGTCACCGCGCGGGTGAGCTCGGTCGCGTACGGCATCGACGCCGCCACCTTGCGCTGCGCCTTGACGATGCGCGAGGCGGCGATCATCTCCATCGCCTTGGTGATCTTCTTGGTCGCCGTGACGGCACGGATGCGACGCTTGTAGACCCGGAGCTGCGCTCCCATGAGTCAGGTCCCTTCCGTCGTCACTTGGAGACGTTGACGGCCGGCGCGTCGTCGCCCAGGAGCTTGCCGTCCGAGGTCTCGAACTGCCGCTTGAAGGCCGTGATGGCGTCGGCGATCGACTGGAGGGTGTCGTCCGACATCTTGCCGCCCTCGGCGATGGAGGTGAGGAGCTCCTTGCGCTCGCGGCGCAGGTGCTCCAGCAGCTCCGACTCGAAGCGGCGGATGTCGTTGACCGGGACGTCGTCCATCTTGCCGGTGGTACCGGCCCAGACGGAGACGACCTGCTCCTCGACCGGCATCGGCTGGTACTGGCCCTGCTTCAGCAGCTCGACCATGCGCTTGCCGCGCTCCAGCGAGGCCTTCGAGGCCGCGTCCAGGTCGGAACCGAAGGCGGCGAACGCCTCCAGCTCGCGGTACTGGGCGAGGTCCACGCGAAGCCGGCCGGAGACCTGCTTCATGGCCTTGTGCTGGGCCGAGCCACCGACGCGGGAGACCGAGATACCGACGTTCAGGGCCGGGCGCTGGCCGGCGTTGAACAGGTCGGACTCCAGGAAGCACTGGCCGTCGGTGATGGAGATGACGTTGGTCGGGATGAACGCCGACACGTCGTTCGCCTTGGTCTCGACGATCGGCAGACCGGTCATCGAACCGGCGCCCATGTCGTCGGAGAGCTTGGCGCAGCGCTCCAGCAGACGCGAGTGCAGGTAGAAGACGTCGCCCGGGTAGGCCTCGCGGCCCGGCGGGCGGCGCAGCAGCAGCGACACGGCGCGGTAGGCGTCGGCCTGCTTCGACAGGTCGTCGAAGATGATCAGGACGTGCTTGCCGGCGTACATCCAGTGCTGGCCGATGGCGGAACCGGTGTACGGCGCCAGGTACTTGAAGCCGGCCGGGTCGGACGCCGGGGCGGCGACGATCGTCGTGTACTCGAGCGCGCCGGCCTCTTCCAGGGCGCCGCGAACGGACGCGATGGTCGAGCCCTTCTGGCCGATGGCGACGTAGATGCAGCGGACCTGCTTGTTCACGTCGCCCGAGCGCCAGTTGTCGCGCTGGTTGATGATCGTGTCGACGGCCAGCGCGGTCTTGCCGGTCTGGCGGTCGCCGATGATCAGCTGACGCTGGCCACGGCCGATCGGCACCATGGCGTCGACGGCCTTGTAGCCGGTCTGCATCGGCTCGTGCACCGACTTGCGGACCATGACGCCCGGGGCCTGCAGCTCGAGGGCGCGGCGGCCTTCGGTCGCGATCTCGCCGAGACCGTCGATCGGGTTGCCGAGCGGGTCGACGACGCGGCCGAGGTAGCCCTCGCCGACGCCGACGGAGAGGACCTCACCGGTGCGCTGCACCGGCTGACCCTCCTCGATGCCGTTGAATTCGCCGAGGACGATCGCACCGATCTCGCGCTCCTCGAGGTTGAGGGCGAGACCGAGGGTGCCGTCCTCGAACTTCAGCAGCTCGTTCGCCATGGCGGAGGGCAGACCCTCCACCTTCGCGATGCCGTCGCCGGCAACGCTGACCGTTCCGACCTCCTCGCGCGAGGCCGCGTCCGGCTGGTACGACTGGACGAAGTTCTCCAGTGCGTCCCGGATCTCCTCCGGCCGGATCGTGAGCTCCGCCATCTGGGTTCCCTGCTCTCCTTGTTGGGCCTGAAGCTTCTTAGGGGGTCTGGGGGCGGCCCCCAGGAATCTTCTGCAAGTTCTGCACGGCCCAACCGGGCCGCTGTGTTGCCTGTGTTGTTGGTGACGCTGCCGAGGCAGGTCAGCCGGCCAGTCGCCGGCTCGCCTCGTCGAGACGCTGCGCGATGGTGCCGTCGATGACCTCGTCGCCGACCCGCACCGAGATCCCGCCGAGGACCGTCGGGTCCACGTCGAGGTTCAGGTGCATCGGGCGGCCGTACACCTTCGCCAGAGCGGCGCCGAGGCGCTGCTTCTGTACGTCGGTCAGCGGCACCGCCGAGGTGACCACGGCGACCATCCGCTGCCGGCGCTCCGCGGCGAGCTTGGAGAGGGACTCGAGTCCCGCTTCCAGGCTACGTCCCCGCGGCTTGGTCACCAGACGCGTGACGAGCCGCTCGGTGGCCACGTTCGCCCTGCCGCCGAGCAGGCTGCGCAGCAGCTCGCCCTTGGCGGACTCGGTGGCGGCGCGGTGGGTCAGCGCGGAGCGCAGGTCGGCGTTGGAGGTGACGATCCGGCCGAACCGGAACAGCTCGTCCTCCACGTCGTCCAGCGCGCCCTTCTGCTGGGCCGCGGTGAGGTCGGCGGTGTTCGCCAGGTCCTCCAGCGCGTCCACCAGGTCGCGCGAGCGCGACCAGCGGGCGCGGACCATGCCGCTCACCAGGTCGGTGCTCTCGCCGCCGACCTGGCCGGCGAGGAGGCGCCCGGCCAGCTCGGCCTTGGCCTCGGCGGGCTGCGACGGGTCGGTGAGGACCCGACGCAGCGACACCTCGCGGTCGAGCAGCGCGGTGACGGCCGCCAGCTCCCCGGCGAGCTTCGCCGCGTCGACGGACGTGTGGTCCATCAGCGCGTCGAGCCGCTCGCGCGCGGCAGCCAGTGCCTCGCGGCTCGCTCCGTTCATCGCGTGGCCTCGGCCTTCGAAGCGCTGTCCTCAAGACCCTCGAGGAAGCGGTCGATGGTGCGGCTCTGCCGGGCGTGGTCCTCCAGGGACTCGCCGACGAGCTTGCCGGCCAGGTCGGTGGCGAGCTTGCCGACGTCCTGGCGGAGCGCGTGCGCGGCGGCCTTGCGGTCGGCCTCGATCTGAGCGTGTCCGGCAGCGATGATCTCCTCACGCTGCCGCTGGCCTTCCGCCCTCATCTCCTGGATGAGCGCGGTGCCCTGCTCGGTCGCCTCCTGGCGCAGGCGGGCGGCCTCGTGGCGGGCCTCGGCGAGCTGGGCCTTGTACTGCTCCAGCACGCTCTGAGCCTCGGTCTGCGCGGCCTCGGCCTTCTCGATACCGCCCTCGATGGCTTCGCGGCGCTCTTCCAGCGTCTTGTTGATACGCGGAAGCAGCTTCGTGGCGAAGACGAAGAAGACGATGGCGAAGGCGATGGCGCCGACGAGCAGCTCGGGGCCCGCGGGTACGAGCGGGTTCTGCTCTTCCTCGGCCGCGAGTGCAGCCAGGTTGGCGATCACATCAGTGCCTTTCGTCGATGCGTGTCAGTAATCGGTGCTTACTTACCGAACACGAACGGCATAACGATGCCGATGAGGGCGAGCGCCTCACAGAAGGCGAAGCCCAGGATCTGGTTGGCGCGGATCAGACCGGCGGCCTCGGGCTGACGGGCCATGGCCTGGGTGCCGTTACCGAAGATGATGCCGACGCCGACGCCGGGACCGATGGCCGCGAGGCCGTAGCCGATCGAGCCGAGCGAGCCGGTGACTTCGGAGGCAGCGAGGATCTGGGACATGCCAGTTCTTCCTTCTCTTTCATGGACCGGTGGGGGTTGGCCACCGGACGACTGGGGGTTTGCGGGGCGGGCCAGGACTCAGTGGTGCTCGGCCAGAGCGCCCTGGAGGTACGAGCAGGCCAGCAGCACGAAGACGTACGCCTGGACGGCCTGCACGAAAAGCTCGAAGAGGATCATGACGATGGTCATGACGAACGAGACGCCGGCGGCCGGGATCATGTAGCTGTTCATCAGGTACCAGGAGGCGACCGTGAACATGACCAGCATGAGGTGACCGGCGAACATGTTGGCGAACAGTCGCACCGCGTGGGTGAAAGGCCGGACGAACAGGTTCGAGAGGAACTCGATGACCATGACGAGCGGCAGCACGCCGCCGAGCGACTTGTCGTAGCCGGTGATGTTCTTCAGGCCGCCGACGAAGCCGTGGCGCTTGAACGTCACGCTCACCCAGAGCACCCACACGAGGGCGGCGAGCACCATCGGGAAGGCGATGACCGAGGACACCGGGAACTGCGCCAGCGGGATCACGGACCAGATGTTCATGATCCAGATGAAGAAGAACAGCGAGACCATCAGGGGGACGTACTTCTCGCCCTCCCGCTTGCCGAGCGTCTCGTACACGATGTTCTTGCGTACGAAGTCGTAGCCGGCCTCGCCGACCATCTGGAGCTTGCCCGGGACCACCTTGGCCTTGCCGAAGGCCGCCCAGAAGAAGCTGCTGATGAGCACCGTGGTGACGAGCGCGAGCATCATCACCTTGTTGAACTCATAGCCGTTTACGGTGAAGAGCGGCTTGAAGAGGAAGGAGTGCAGGCCCGGAGCCGGAAAGCCACAGCCGTTGTCGGACAGGATGCGGCAGTTCCAGTCGAAGGCGAGCTGGGTCTGGTCAGCACTCACCGCGGGCTCCTTCAGCGTGGCGCATAGGTACGGCAACCTCGTTGTGTCGGCGCGGCGCGCAGCCGCGGTTCGGCACTGGACTGGTGTTACGGATGATGGGGCGGCGGTCGGGCATCAAGCCTCGCGTTCGAGCAGGCGTCAGCTCAGATGCCCGCGCCCGCAGTGCCGCAGTTGGCACCGGACGATAGCAGGGTCTCGAACTCGCTTTTATTCCGCCCCTACCTTTCACGACGAAGACCCGGATTTCTGGGGCTTCTGAGCCTCCGAATCCGGCTCGACGTAAAGGATCTTGGCCTTCATGTGCGCACGTGCCTGCATGCCGATCCAGACGAGGGTCAGCGCGACGAGTGTGGCGGCGAATGCCTTGGGGTTGAACAGCGTCGTGTCCTTGAAGACCGCGACGAAGATGAAGAGCAACAGCAGTTGGGCCGTGTACAGCATCAGCCCCATGGCCTGGAACAGGTGGGGCAGGTTTTTCGCCGTGCGTTCCAGGACGAGCAGCCCGACGCCCATGAAGCCGATGACCACGACCGTCGCGATGGCGGCGCCGACGGCCCCCTTGCCGCCCGCTACCCCGGCGCTGACGGCGACGGCGATCGCGCCGGCGGCAGCGGTGGGCAGGGCGGTCCGAAGGAGGGTGCGGGCGTCGTTGGACGGCATGGCGGCAGCTCCGCTTACTGGTGGGGGCAGGGTGTCGTCATGGACGAGCGTAGGCCCCGGCCGAGGTGGTCCCTCGGGCCAATGGGCCGTCGCACTACGGTCCTTCGGCTCTGTTGCCGGGTCTCGTGAACGGTATCACAAACTATTTGATGAGGTCTTTACCAAGGTGGTGTGCTGCCTGTCACACATGAGAGTGAACGCGCGCGCATGTGCAAGGACGGCGGCAACTTGTCTGGTATTGGGATCCGGTGCGGCAATTCGTCAGCGCGAGGCGCCGGTCTTCCGCCGGTCGGGGAAGCGCGAACGGGGGCCGATGGCGGTCGCCCCGTTGACGCCGGAGACGCCCGCGACGACCGGCGCGCGCTCCTCGCCCTCGCCGTCCGCTCCCCCGTCGGCCCCATCCGCCCCACCCGCCTCGTCGGCCCCGTCGGCCTCCTCGGCCGACTCGGCCCCGGCGGGCCGCTTGCGGCGGCGGTAGCGCGGCGGGACGAACGCCTCGGCCCAGCGCGGGGCGCGCGGGGTGAAGCGCGGGAGCAGCAGCAGGACCAGACCGACCGCGCTCAGCGCCACGATCACGAAGACGATCCACATGGACGCCGAGTGCACCGAGTACGCCAGCGTCCCGAAGGCGATCAGCGCCGCCCAGAAGTACATGATCAGCACCGCGCGGCTGTGGCTGTGGCCGATCTCCAGGAGCCGGTGGTGCAGATGGCCGCGGTCGGCGGCGAACGGCGACTGCCCCTTCCAGGTGCGCCGCACGATCGCGAGCACCAGGTCGGCCATCGGGATGGCGATGATGGTCAGCGGCATCAGCAGCGGGATGAAGACCGGGAGCATCGCGTGGGTGGCCTCGCGCTCACTGCCGCTGAGGCTGAGGTTCATCCGCAGCGCGTCCGGGTCGACCTGCCCGGTGATGGAGATCGCGCCGGCGGCCAGGACGAGCCCGATGAGCATCGAGCCCGAGTCGCCCATGAAGATCCGCGCCGGGTGCATGTTGTGCGGCAGGAAGCCCAGGCACATCCCCATCAGGATGGCGGCGAAGAGGGTGGCCGGGGCCGCGGCCTCGATGCCGTACCCGAACCAGATCCGGTACGCGTACATGAAGAACGCCGCGGCCGCGATGCACACCATGCCGGCGGCCAGGCCGTCCAGGCCGTCCACGAAGTTCACCGCGTTGATGGTGATCACCACCAGGGCGACCGTGAGCAGCGTGCCCTGCCAGGAGGTGAGCGAGACCGCGCCGACGCCCGGGATGGGCAGCCACAGGATCGTCAGACCCTGGACGACCATCACACCGGCGGCGATCATCTGGCCACCGAGCTTGATCAGGGCGTCGATCTCGAACTTGTCGTCCAGGACGCCGATGATCCAGATCAGCGCGGCGCCGGAGAGCAGCGCGCGCGGTTCGTTGGAGCGCTCGAAGACGCCGTTGAGGCTGTCGAGGTGGTCGGCGACGAGCAGGCCCGCGCAGAGTCCGCCGAACATGGCGATGCCGCCAAGCCGTGGCGTCGGTTCGCGGTGCACGTCCCGGGCGCGGATCGCGGGCATCGCGCCGGCCGCGATGGCGAACTTCCGCACCGGCCCGGTCAGCAGGTAGGTCACCGCGGCCGTGACGCAGAGCGTCAGCAGGTATTCACGCACGGGCTGCCCCAGAGGTATCGCTGGCCATCTCAGCCCCACACACTAGCTTCGCGCTTACGTGGTTGAGGACACGCGGGTACACGAGATGGTTGCAGACGACCCCCTCTAGTGCGGATAGGGGGGAAATCTCCCCGCCAGCTCCCGCACTTCGGCCCGCACCTGCGCGAGGCCGTCGCCGTCCGCGCCGCTGTCCTCGCGCAGCGCCGCGGAGAAGAGCACCGCGAGCCTGGCCATCTCCGCCTCGCCCATCCCCTGGGTGGTCACCGCGGCCGTGCCGAGCCGGATGCCGCGCGCCCCGTCGTACGGCAGGGCGCAGGCGTCCAGGACGATCCCCGCGCCCGCCAGACGGCCCCTGGCGGCCCGTCCGTCCAGCCCCAGGGGTCCCGGGTCGGCCAGGATGATGTGGGTGTCGGTGCCGCCGGTGACCACGGAGAACCCCTCGGCGGCGAGCCCGGCCGCGAGGACGCGGGCGTTGGCGACCACCTGATGGGCGTACCCCGTGAACGCTGGGGCCGCCGCCTCCCCGAACGCGACCGCCTTGGCGGCGATGGTGTGCATCTGGGCGCCGCCCTGGGTGAAGGGGAAGACCGCCCGGTCGATCCGGGACGCCAGCTCCGCGCCGCACAGCAGCATCCCGCCGCGCGGCCCGCGCAGCACCTTGTGGGTGGTCGCGCACACCACGTCCGCGTACGGGACGGGGCTGGGCGCCGCTCCCCCGGCCACCAGGCCCATGGGGTGCGCCGCGTCCGCGATGAGATAGGCGCCCACCGAGTCGGCGATCTCGCGGAACGCCGCGTAGTCGGGGTGGCGGGGATAGCAGATCGAGCCGCAGACGATCGCCTTGGGACGGCGGCGCTCGGCGAGGGCGGCGACCTCCTCGTAGTCGATGAGGCCGGTCTCCGCGTCGACGCCGTAGCCCGCGAAGTCGAACCACCGGCCGGAGAAGTTGGCGGGCGAGCCGTGGGTGAGGTGTCCCCCGTACGGGAGGCCCATGGCGAGGACGGTGTCACCCGGGCGCAGGAGCGCCGCGTAGGCCGCCAGGACCGCGGAGGAGCCGGAGTGCGCCTGTACGTTGGCGTGCTCGGCCCCGAAGAGCGCTCTGGCCCGGTCCACGGCGATCCGCTCGGCCACGTCCACGAGCTCGCAGCCGCCGTGGTGGCGGGCGCCGGGGTAGCCCTCGGCGTACTTGTTGCCGAGCGGGGAGCCGAGGGCGGCGAGGACCGCGGGCGAGGTGAAGTTCTCGGCGGCGATGAGCTGGAGCGAGGTGGCCTGCCGCCGTGTCTCGCCGAGCAGCACGTCGGCGATCTCGGGGTCCTGCCGCCGCAGGGCGTCGAGCGCCCCCTCGGGGGCGGCTGCGCGGGCGGCGGACACGGCTGCGGTGGTGACCGTCATCGGGGTCTCCGGGCCTGACAGGGGGTGGTTGTGAGGCGTCAGATCCAATGTAGGCCGACGCGCCCCGCGGCGCCCGGCGGATTCCCGTCAGTGCCGGTGGCGCGGCCGGCGCGCTCGGCGCGCCGGGGTGCTCAGTGCGGCGCGGCCACGCCCGTCAGCGCCGTCACCACCGGCTCCAGGGCCGTGTTGATCTCGTCCCCGATCGAGCGGAAGAACGTGATGGGGGCGCCGTAGGGGTCGTTGACCTCGTCCGCCTCCGCGCTCGGCGCCAGCAGCCAGCCGCGCAGGGCCGCGGCCGCGCGGACCAGGGCGCGGGCGCGCTCGACCATGCCGGCCTCGTCGGGGTCCGGCAGGGTCGTGGGGTCGATGGCGCGCACCAGCCGGGTGAACTCCTTCAGCGTGAAGGTGCGCAGCCCCGCCGAATGGCCCATGGAGATGACCTGGGCGCGGTGGTCGCGGGTGGCCGTGAGGACCAGATCCGCGGTGATGACGTGCTCGTCCAGGAGCTCGCGCCCCGTGAAGCCGGAGGCGTCCGCGCCGAAGTCCGCGAGGACGGCCGCCGCGTTGGCCTCCATCGGGGCGCCCTCGTGGCCCCAGGTGCCCGCGCTCTCCACGATCAGGCCGCCGGTGTACGGGTCGCCGAGGCGGTCGTACAGGGCATGCCGGGTCAGCCGCTCGGTGATGGGCGAGCGGCACACGTTGCCGGTGCTGACGTGGAGGATGCGGAAAGTGGTGCCGGTGAGCCCGGTGCCTATGCCACGCCCCGTCTCCGGGGCTGTCAATTCGCCACCTCGAGGTCGGGTACCACCTTGCGCAGCTCGTCGGCGTCGAGCGCGCCCGCGCGCAGCAGCACCGGCACCTTCCCCGTGACGTCGACGATCGACGACGGGACGATGCCCGGGGTGGGGCCGCCGTCCAGGTACACCGAGACGGAGTCGCCCAGCATCTCCTGCGCGGCGTCGCAGTCCTCGGGCGAGGGGTGCCCGGTGAGGTTGGCGGAGGAGACGGCCATCGGGCCGACCTCGGTGAGCAGCTCGATGGCGACGGGGTGCAGCGGCATCCGGATGGCGACCGTGCCCCGGGTGTCGCCGAGGTCCCACTGGAGGGAGGGCTGGTGCTTGGCGACGATCGTCAGGGCACCCGGCCAGAACGCGTCGACGAGCTCCCAGGCCTGCTCGGAGAAGTCCGTCACCAGCCCGTGCAGCGTGTTCGGGGAGCCGATCAGGACGGGGGTGGGCATGTTGCGCCCGCGGCCCTTGGCGTCCAGCAGGGAGGCGACGGCCTCGGCGCTGAACGCGTCGGCGCCGATGCCGTAGACGGTGTCCGTCGGCAGGACGACGAGTTCGCCGCGGCGCACCGCGGAGGCGGCCTCGCGCAGACCGGTCGTGCGGTCGGTCGCGTCGTTGCAGTCGTATCGCCGAGCCATCTAACGGGCCTCCTCGTACGCGTACGCGGTCATGAAGCGGTAGGGGATGAAGGCGGTCACGGCATCGCCTTGCGGGCCGTGGCGAAGCGCGGGCGGTTGTTCAGGTCGGGGTGGTCGGCCGCGTCCGCCCAGCCGGCCTCCTCGTTGAAGATCCACGGCACCTGGCCGCCCTGGGTGTCGGCGTGCTCGACGACGACGAGGCCGCCGGGCCGCAGCAGCCGGTGGGCGGTGCGCTCGATGCCCCGGATCGTGTCGAGGCCGTCCTCGCCGGAGAAGAGGGCGAGCTCGGGGTCGTGGTCCCGGGCCTCGGGGGCGACGTACTCCCACTCGGTGAGCGGGATGTACGGCGGGTTGGAGATGACCAGGTCGACCTGGCCGTCGAGCTCGGGCAGCGCGGTCAGGGCGTCGCCCTGGTGCAGCACGACGCGCGAGCCCTCGACGTTCTTGCGGGTCCAGGTGAGGGCGTCCTCGGAGAGCTCCACGGCGTGCACCCGCGAGCGGGGCACCTCCTGGGCCATGGCCAGCGCGATCGCGCCGGAGCCGGTGCACAGGTCGACGATGAGCGGCTCGACCACGTCCATGGCCCGCACGGCGTCTATGGCCCAGCCGACGACCGACTCGGTCTCGGGGCGCGGCACGAAGACGCCGGGGCCGACCTGGAGCTCCAGATAGCGGAAGAACGCCCGCCCGGTGATGTGCTGGAGCGGCTCGCGCGCCTCGCGGCGGGCGATGGCCTCCCAGTAGCGGGCGTCGAAGTCGGCGTCCTTGACCAGGTGCAGCTCGCCCCGCTTCACGCCGTGGATGTGCGCGGCGAGCTCCTCCGCGTCGAAGCGCGGCGAGGGCACGCCGGCGTCGGCCAGCCGCTGGGTGGCCTGGGCCACCTCCGCGAGCAGCACACTGCGGGGGCCTGGGGTTCGCCCCCCAGAATGTTGCGGCACGCTGGTCCTCCGGGCTGCAATGGGCCTCCCCCGCCCGGTGGTGGCGGCGGGGGAAGTACCGGGTGTCTTACGGGTGTCAGCTCGCCGCGGCGAGCTTGGCGGCGGAGTCGGCGTCGACGCAAGCCTGGATCATCGCGTCCAGGTCGCCGTCGAGTACCTGGTCCAAGTTGTACGCCTTGAAGCCGACCCGGTGGTCCGAGATGCGGTTCTCCGGGTAGTTGTAGGTGCGGATCTTCTCGGAGCGGTCCACGGTACGCACCTGGCTGCGCCGGGCGTCGGCGGCCTCGGCCTCGGCCTTCTCCTGGGCCGCGGCGAGGAGCCGCGAGCGCAGGATGCGCATGGCCTGCTCCTTGTTCTGGAGCTGGCTCTTCTCGTTCTGGCAGGAGGCGACGACACCGGTCGGCAGGTGCGTGATGCGCACGGCCGAGTCGGTGGTGTTGACGGACTGGCCGCCGGGGCCGGACGAGCGGTACACGTCGATGCGCAGGTCGTTCATGTTGATCTCGACGTCGACCTCCTCGGCCTCGGGCGTGACGAGCACGCCGGCGGCGGAGGTGTGGATGCGGCCCTGCGACTCGGTGGCGGGCACGCGCTGCACGCGGTGCACCCCGCCCTCGTACTTCAGCCGCGCCCAGACGCCCTGGCCGGGCTCGGTGGCGCCGTTGCCGCCCTTGGTCTTCACCGCGACCTGGACGTCCTTGTAGCCGCCCAGCTCGGACTCGGTGGCGTCGATGATCTCGGTCTTCCACCCGACGCGCTCGGCGTAGCGCAGGTACATCCGCAGCAGGTCGCCGGCGAACAGGGCCGACTCGTCGCCGCCCGCGCCCGCCTTGATCTCCAGCAGGACGTCCTTGTCGTCGCTGGGGTCGCGCGGGACGAGGAGCAGGCGCAGCCTCTCCGTCAGCTCCTCGCGCTGCTTCTCCAGCTCCTTGACCTCGGCCGCGAAGTCGGGGTCGTCGACCGCGAACTCCTTGGCCGTCTCGATGTCCTCGCCCGCCTGCTTCCAGGAGCGGTAGGTCCCGACGATCGGCGTCAGTTCGGCGTAGCGCTTGTTGAGCTTGCGCGCGTTCGCCTGGTCGGCGTGGACCGAAGGGTCGGCGAGCTTCTTCTCCAGATCGGCGTGCTCGCCGATCAGTTCCTCGACCGCCTCGAACATCGGGGGCTCCTGGGTGTACGTGAAAAGGGGCTGCGGGCAACGGCAAAACGCCGGTCCCAGCCGCCCCGTCGGGGGCGGCCGAAGACCGGCGCAGTGGCTCGCTACTTCTTGGCGGCAGCAGCCTTGCCGAAGCGGGCCTCGAAGCGGGCCACGCGGCCACCGGTGTCGAGGATCTTCTGCTTGCCCGTGTAGAACGGGTGGCACTCGGAGCAGACCTCGGCACGGATGGTGCCCTCGGCCAGGGTGCTACGGGTGGTGAACGACGCGCCACAGGTGCAGCTGACCTGCGTCTCGACGTACTCGGGGTGAATGTCGCGCTTCAAGGGTGTCTCCTATGTTCATGGAGGGCACCGGGTCGTCCGCGCGGGAATGCGCGCACGTGAACCGGGGCCGACGTACCAGTCTGCCAGGACTGGGCACATCTCCCAAAACCGGGGTGCGGCCCGATCTATTCCACGCCCCGCCCGGCCGGACGAAAGTGCAGGTCAGCCGGTTTTGACCACGCCGCCGACATCACCCTTGTCACCCGCGGAGTCCCGGGTCGCGGAGGCCGGGACGGGCTGGTCCCGCAGCAGCGCGTCCCAGACCTCCTTGGCGTGGGCCTCCTGCGGCAGTACGCGGTTGGGGTCGGCCGGGTCGTACATCACCGGCAGCGTGATCATGTGGACGTCGTCGGAGCCCAGGCCCTTGAGCCCGCTGCCGAAGCCGATCAGCTTGTTGATCGAGTTCAGGTCGGAGTCGGTGGTGATGGCCTTGGTGGCGGCGTCCGCGAGCCCGTAGAGCTTGGTGGGGCTGGTGAAGACGCCGACGCCCTTGACGCGCTCGATCAGGGCCTTGATGAAGGCCTGCTGGAGCTGGATGCGGCCGAGGTCGGAGCCGTCGCCCACGCCGTGCCGGGTGCGCACCAGGCCGAGCGCCTGCTCGCCGTCGAGGGTGTGCCGGCCGGGCGGGAGGTCGAGATGGCTCTTGCTGTCCTTGATGGGCTTCGCGGTGGTGACGGGCACCCCGCCGAGCTCGTCGATGAGCTTCTTGAAGCCGGTGAAGTCGACCTCGATGTAGTGGTCCATGCGGATGCCGGACATCTGCTCGACGGTCTTGACCGCGCAGGCCGGCCCGCCGACCTCGTACGCCGTGTTGAACATCTGGCGCTTGCCGCCGGGGTCGTCCTTGCCGTCCGTGGTGGCGCAGGAGGGCCGCGTGATGAGGGTGTCGCGGGGGATGGAGACGACGCTGGCCGTCTTGTGGCCCTCGTAGACGTGGACGACCATCGCGGTGTCGGAGCGGGCGCCGCCCTCGTCCCGGCCGTACTGCTTGTTGGCACCGGCCCGGGAGTCGGAGCCGAGGACGAGGATGTCCATGGATCCGTTGTCGACGTCCTGGGGGCGGTCGGTGCCGAGCTGGGCGTTGATGTCGACGCCCTTGATGTTGCCGTTGAGCTTGAAGTAGACGTAGCCGAGGCCGGCCCCGCCGACCATGATCACACCCGCCGCGGACCAGGCCGCGATCGTCAGCGCACGGCGGCGCGGGGCCGGGCGCTTACGGCGCCGGCCGCGGCCACCGCCGGATATTCGGGCGCTGCCGCTCTCACTCTGGTCGGCCATGGTCTCCTCAGTCCTCGTCGCTGCTCCGGATACCCCCCGCCGTGTCTGCCAGGCACGGTTTGTCGACACTTGTCAGACGGAGAAGCACCACGAAGGGTTGCACAGGGTTCTAAGAACCTCTTGAGAACGCCCGGCTCCTGTGGCGAAGCTCTCGGCGCCCCGGATACGCGAAAACGCCCCCGGCACCGAGGTGCCGAGGGCGTATCCGCAGGTCGCGGCGGGGACGTCAGTCGTTGCCGTTGCCCGGGGTGGTCTTCTGGATCTGGAGCAGGAACTCGGCGTTCGACTTCGTCTGCTTCATCTTGTCCAGGAGCAGCTCGATCGCCTGCTGCTGGTCGAGCGCGTGCAGCACCCGGCGCAGCTTCCAGACGACCGCGAGCTCGTCGCTGCCGAGCAGGATCTCCTCCTTGCGGGTGCCGGACGCGTCCACGTCCACCGCCGGGAAGATGCGCTTGTCGGCGAGCTTGCGGTCGAGCTTGAGCTCCATGTTGCCGGTGCCCTTGAACTCCTCGAAGATCACCTCGTCCATGCGCGAGCCGGTCTCCACGAGCGCGGTGGCGAGGATGGTCAGCGAGCCGCCGTCCTCGATGTTGCGCGCGGCGCCGAAGAAGCGCTTGGGCGGGTAGAGCGCCGTCGAGTCGACACCACCGGACAGGATGCGGCCGGAGGCCGGGGCCGCCAGGTTGTACGCACGGCCCAGACGGGTGATCGAGTCGAGCAGCACGACCACGTCGTGGCCGAGCTCCACGAGGCGCTTGGCGCGCTCGATGGCGAGCTCCGCGACCGTGGTGTGGTCCTCGGCCGGACGGTCGAAGGTCGAGGAGATGACCTCGCCCTTGACCGACCGCTGCATGTCGGTGACCTCTTCCGGACGCTCGTCGACCAGGACGACCATCAGGTGGCACTCGGGGTTGTTGTGGGTGATCGCGTTGGCGACCGCCTGCATGATCATGGTCTTGCCGGTCTTCGGCGGGGCCACGATCAGACCGCGCTGGCCCTTGCCGATCGGCGACACGAGGTCGATGATCCGCGTGGTCAGGATGCCCGGGTCGGTCTCCAGACGGAGCCGGTCCTGCGGGTAGAGCGGGGTGAGCTTGTTGAACTCGGGACGGCCGCGGCCGGAGTCGGCCGCCATGCCGTTGGCGGAGTCCAGGCGGACCAGCGCGTTGAACTTCTCGCGCCGCTCGCCGTCCTTGGGCTGACGCACGGCGCCGGTGACGTGGTCACCCTTGCGCAGGCCGTTCTTGCGGACCTGGGCGAGCGAGACGTACACGTCGTTCGGGCCCGGCAGGTAGCCGGAGGTCCGGATGAAGGCGTAGTTGTCGAGGATGTCCAGGATGCCCGCGACGGGGATCAGCACATCGTCGTCGTTGACCTGCGGCTCGGCGCCGAACTCCTCGCGCCCGCCACGACGGCCCCGGCGGTCGCGGTAGCGGCCCCGGCGGCCGCGGCGGCCCTCGTCGTCGAAGTCGTCCTGGGGGCCGTTGTTCTGCTGGCCCTGGTTGCCCTGGCGCTGCTGGCGCTGGCCGCCCTGGCCCTGCTGGTCGTCGCCCTTGCCGCGGCGGTCACCACCGCGGTCACCGCGGTCGCCCCGCTCGCCACGGTCACCCCGCTCGCCACGGTCGCCGCGCTCGCCCCGCTCACGGTCGCGCTGGCGGCCCTGGCGGTCGCCGCGCTCGCCGCGGTCGCGGCGCTCGCGCCGGCCCTCGGCGCCGTCCACGGCCTCGGTGGCCTTGGCGTCGGGCTGGGCGTCCGTCTTCTGCTCGGCGCGGGTGTCCGCCTTGGCCTCGGCCTTGGCGGTCTGCGGCTCGGCGGCGGACTCCGGGGAACCGGCGGCCGCGGTGGCACGCCGGCGGCGGCGCTCGCCCGCGGGCTGGTCGTCTCCCGCGGTCTCGCGGCCCCGCTCGGCCTGGGGGGCGTCCCCGGCGGGCTGGCCGGGGATCTCGATCTGCTGCTGGGCGGCGGGCTTGCCGTCGGCCTCGTCACCCGTACGGGCCTTGGAGGTGGCGCGGCGCTTGGGCTTGCTCTCGGCCGCGTCGGCGCCCTTGGCCGGGGCGGCGGAGCCGGAACCGGCCTGCGCCTCCTTGATGACCTCGATCAGCTGGCTCTTGCGCATCCGCGCGGTGCCCCTGATGCCGAGGCCGGACGCGACCTGCTGCAGCTCGGCCAGGACCATGCCGTCGAGGCCGGTGCCGGAGCGGCGGCGCCGTGCGGTGGTGCCAGAGGCAGCACCTGCGGCGGGCGCGGCGTCGTCGACAGAAGTGTCGGCTGTCACGCCCATCAGATCGGTGGTGTCGCTCACGAAGGGTCCTTCCCTGGAGCGGACGTCGGCCTGTCTGGCTCGGCGACCGGTTGTGCTGTCCGGACATGGCCCGTGACCTGGGGTCACTGACCGTGCCGGGGCGGTGGTCCGCCGGGTACCGGCGGAGAGGTAAACGTGCGTGGGTTCCGGCCCGAGTTCCCCTACTCGGCCCCCTGAGGAAAAGCGGGGGGTGTCGTGCCGGTTCCGGAGCGTGCTCGGAAACTGCTCATGCAGGCTGCGCAGGCGGTTTGGGAGGCTCCCGGAAGAAAGGCGGTCCCTGAAGGGGACACGAAGCACCGCGCCACAATGACGACCGATGCAGACTTGAGGTTAACACTACCGGATCCAACAAACATTCCCCCTCTCGTTCACCGGCAAGCCGCGCGTCCCCGCCGGACGGTCCCGGACCCGATGGCCTAGGACCCCAGCGGCAGAACACTCGCGCCCGAGGCGTCGAGGCGGAGCCGGTTCGCGGCCCACCCGTCGCCCGCCAGCCGTGCGACCTTGTCGGCCGCACCGTCCTCGACCAGCGCCAGGACCGTGGGTCCCGCGCCGGAGATGACCGCGGGGACTCCGTCCGCGCGCAGCCGGTTGACCAGCGCCACGCTCTCGGGCATGGCCGGTGCCCGGTACTCCTGGTGGAGCCGGTCCTCGGTGGCCGGGAGCAGCAGCTCGGGGCGCCTGGTCAGCGCCTCCACGAGCAGGGCCGCCCGTCCGGCGTTGGCCGCCGCGTCCCCGTGCGGGACGGTGCGCGGCAGCAGCCCCCGCGCGGTCTCTGTCAGCACCGGCCTGCCGGGCACGAAGACCACCGGGACGACGGAGTCCGCGGGGTCCATCCTGATGGCGCGCGCCGCTCCCCCCTCCATCCAGGAGAGCGTGAACCCGCCGAGCAGACAGGCCGCGACGTTGTCGGGGTGGCCCTCGATCTCGGTGGCCAGCTCCAGCAGCGCGGCGTCGTCGAGCCGGGCGTCGCCGCCTATGGTCACCGCGCGCGCGGCGACGATCCCGGCGCAGATGGCGGCCGACGAGGAGCCCAGGCCCCGGCCGTGCGGGATGCGGTTGGCGCAGACGACCTCCAGGCCGCGCGGCTGTCCGCCGAGGAGGTCGAAGGCGGTGCGCAGCGACCGTACGAGGAGGTGGCTCTCGTCGCGGGGCAGCGTGTCCGCGCCCTCGCCCGCGATGTCGATGTGCAGGCCGGAGTCGGCGACGCGGACCACCACGTCGTCGTAGAGCCCCAGTGACAGGCCCAGGGAGTCGAAGCCCGGGCCGAGGTTGGCACTGGTGGCGGGGACGCGCACCCGTACGGCGGCGGCGCGGAATGCGGGACCGGCCATCGCTCTGATGACTCTCCTTGTGAGACTGCTGCGGGATTTTCGAAGAGGTACCCAGGAACCCGACGGCCACAGGGGCAACTGCACCGCGGCATATGCGGCGGGGTGGGTTGGGTACAGCCTATCGAAGGAAGGTTCAGTGGCGACATAGGGCGCACAGGAGGCGCACGATGCGTGTCGCGAGCCCCCTGCGCCCCTACGTGCCGAGTTACCCGGAGTTGTACGGTTTCGACTACGCCAGACCGAGGCGCTCGGCCGCGACCGCCGCGTCCACCGGCACCGTGACCGGCTGCGGAGCGCCCGCGACGGCCCAGTCCGGGTCCTTGAGCCCGTTGCCGGTGACCGTGCAGACGATCCTCTGGCCCGGGTCCACCAGCCCCTGCTCGGCGGCCTTCAGCAGCCCCGCGACCGAGGCGGCCGACGCGGGCTCCACGAAGACGCCCTCCTGGGCGGCGAGCAGCCGGTAGGCCCGCAGGATCTCACGGTCCGTCACCTCGTCGATGAGACCGCCCGATTCGTCGCGCGCGGCCTCCGCGAACTGCCAGGACGCGGGGTTGCCGATGCGGATCGCGGTGGCGATCGTCGACGGGTCCTTGACCACCTCACCGCGCACGATCGGCGCCGAACCGGAGGCCTGGAAACCCCACATGCGCGGGGTGCGGCCGGCGGGCCCGTCCGCCGCGTACTCCCGGTACCCGCGCCAGTACGCCGTGATGTTGCCGGCGTTGCCGACCGGCAGGACGTGGATGTCGGGCGCGTCGCCGAGCATGTCCACGATCTCGAACGCGGCCGTCTTCTGGCCCTCGATACGGACCGGGTTGACCGAATTGACCAGCGCCACCGGGTAGTTGTCGGAGAGGCCGCGCGCCAGCGTGAGGCAGTCGTCGAAGTTTCCGTCCACCTGGAGGATCTTCGCCCCGTGGACCAGCGCCTGGCCCATCTTGCCGAGCGCGATCTTGCCCCGCGGCACCAGGACGGCGCAGACCATCCCGGCCCGTACCGCGTAGGCGGCGGCCGAGGCCGAGGTGTTGCCGGTGGAGGCGCAGATGACGGCCCGCGCGCCCTCCTCCTTCGCCCGGGTGATCGCCATCGTCATCCCGCGGTCCTTGAAGGACCCGGTGGGGTTGGCGCCCTCGACCTTGAGGTGGACCTCGCAGCCGGTGCGCTCGGAGAGCACCTGCGCGGGCACGAGCGGGGTGCCGCCCTCGCGGAGGGTGACGACCGGGGTCGTAGCGGAGACCGGGAGCCGGTCCCGGTACTCCTCGATGATTCCGCGCCACTGGTGGGTCATTGCTCGTTACTCCCCTTCCACACGCATGATGCTGGCGACACCGCGCACGGTGTCCAGCTCCCGCAGGACGTCCACGGTCCCGGTGAGGGCCGCGTCGGCCGCGCGGTGGGTGACGACGACCAGGGAGGCCTCGCCGACCCCGTCCTGCCGGCTCTGCTGGCGCACGGTGTCGATGCTGACCCCGTGCTCGGCGAAGACGGTGGCCACCTGGGCGAGCACACCGGGCTTGTCGGCCACGTCGAGGCTGATGTGATAGCGCGTCACCACGTCGCCCATGGGGCTCACGGGCAGCTGGGTGTACGCCGACTCACCGGGCCCGGTGGACTCCGCGAGCTTGTTGCGGCAGACCGCGACCAGGTCGCCCAGGACGGCCGACGCGGTGGGCGCGCCGCCCGCGCCGGGCCCGTAGAACATCAGCTGGCCGGCGGCCTCGGCCTCGACGAAGACGGCGTTGTACGCGCCGCGCACGGAGGCCAGGGGGTGGTCGAGCGGGATCATCGCCGGGTGGACGCGCGCGGTGACGGAGCCGCCGTCGGCGGCGCGCTCGCAGATGGCGAGCAGCTTGATGGTGCAGCCCATCTCCTTCGCGGAGGCGAAGTCGGCGGCGGTCACCTCGGTCATGCCCTCGCGGTAGACGTCGTCGAGGCGGACGCGGGTGTGGAAGGCGATCCCGGCGAGGATGGCGGCCTTGGCGGCGGCGTCGAAGCCCTCCACGTCGGCGGTGGGGTCGGCCTCGGCGTACCCGAGGGCGGTGGCCTCGTCGAGGGCCTCCTGGTATCCGGCGCCCGTGGAGTCCATCTTGTCGAGGATGAAGTTGGTCGTGCCGTTGACGATGCCGAGCACCCGGTTGACCTTGTCCCCGGCAAGGGACTCGCGCAGCGGCCGGATGAGCGGGATGGCCCCGGCGACGGCCGCCTCGTAGTACAGGTCCCGCCCGTGCTCGACGGCGGCGGCGTGCAGCGCGGCCCCGTCCTGCGCGAGCAGCGCCTTGTTGGCGGAGACGACGGAGGCGCCGTGCGCGAAGGCGGTGGTGATGAGGGTGCGGGCGGGCTCGATGCCGCCGATCACCTCGACCACCACGTCGATGTCGCCGCGTTTGACGAGGGCGGTGGCGTCGGTGGTGACGAGGGCGGGGTCGATGCCCTCGCGCACCTTCGACGGCCGGCGTACGGCGACACCGGCGAGCTCCACGGGCGCGCCGATGCGCGCCGTGAGGTCGTCGGCGTGCGTCGTCATGATGCGCGCCACCTCTGAGCCGACCACTCCACAGCCCAGCAGCGCCACCTTCAGCGGACGCGTACGCATCATCCGACCTCGTTTCCCTCTACCCGCGTGAATGCCGACCAGTCTCACTCACCGGACGGGGGTTTCCGCCGTCCGTCCGGATCCTGAGACACATATTCCACTATGTATTCATCGTTCTCTTCATTTGTTCGTCATCCGACGTCGAGCCGCAGGAGATCTTCCTCGGTCTCGCGCCGGACGATGACGCGCGCCTCGCCGTCGCGGACCGCCACCACCGGCGGGCGCAGGGCGTGGTTGTAGTTGCTGGCCATGGAGCGGCAGTACGCCCCGGTGGCCGGCACCGCGATGAGGTCGCCGGGCGCCAGGTCGGCGGGCAGGAAGGCGTCCCGGACGACGATGTCGCCGCTCTCGCAGTGCTTGCCCACGACCCGTACCAGCATCGGCTCCGCGTCCGAGGTGCGCGAGACGAGCGCGACGGAGTACTCCGCGTCGTACAGGGCGGTCCGGATGTTGTCGGACATCCCCCCGTCGACGCTCACGTACGTCCGCAGCCCCTCCAGCGGCTTGATCGTCCCGACCTCGTACAGCGTGAACGCGCTGGGACCGACGATCGCGCGCCCCGGCTCCACGGAGATGCGCGGTGTACGCAGCCCGGCGGCCTCGCACTCGCGGGTGACGATGTCGTGGAGGGCCTTGGCGATCTCGTGGGGCTCGCTGGGGTCGTCGTCGGAGGTGTACGCGATGCCGAGGCCGCCGCCGAGGTCGATCTCGGGCAGCTCGACACCGTGCTCGTCCCGCACCTCGGCGAGGAGCTGGACGACCCGCCGGGCGGAGACCTCGAACCCGGCCATGTCGAAGATCTGCGACCCGATGTGCGAGTGGATCCCGATGAGTTCGAGCCCGTCGAGCTTCAGCGCCCGCCGGACGGCCTCGGCGGCCTGCCCCCCGGCGAGGGCGATGCCGAACTTCTGGTCCTCGTGGGCGGTGGCGATGAACTCGTGGGTGTGCGCCTCGACGCCGACGGTCACCCGGATCTGGACGCGCTGGCGCCTGCCGAGGCTCTGGGCGATGTGGGCGACGCGGACGATCTCCTGGAAGGAGTCGAGCACGATGCGCCCGACCCCGACGTCGACGGCCCGCCGGATCTCCTCCTCCGACTTGTTGTTGCCGTGGAAGGCGATGCGCTCGGCGGGCATGCCGGCCGACAGGGCGGTGGCGAGCTCGATGCCGGAGCAGACGTCGAGGTTGAGCCCCTCCTCGTGCAGCCAGCGCACGACGGCGCGCGAGAGGAAGGCCTTCCCCGCGTAGAACACGTCGGCGTCCTTGCCGAAGGCGTCGGCCCAGGCGCGGCAGCGGGCGCGGAAGTCGCTCTCGTCGAGGAAGTACGCGGGCGTGCCGAACTCCTCGGCGAGCGCGGCGACATCGAGCCCGCCGACGTGGACGACCCCGTCGTCGTCGCGCCCGACGGTCCGCGACCAGACCTTGGGGTCGAGGGAGTTGAGGTCGGCGGGCGGCGCGGAGTAATGCCCCTCGGGCAGGACGTCGGCGTGCCGGGGCCCGGCGGGATGTGCGGAACGGCTCATGCGGTCACTCTCACAACTCTCACGACTCGTACGGCTCTCGGGACTCGCACGAGTTCACAGGAATTCAGGGGCGTCGATACCGAACAGGGACAGGCCACCGGCGAGCACCACCCCGGCGGCTTCGGCGAGCGCGAGCCGGGCACGGTGGGCGGCCGAGGGTTTCTCGTCCCCGAGCGGCAGCACGAGGTGCTGGAAGTCGAGCAGGGCGTCGGCGACCGCTTCGAGCTGCCGGGCGACCCGGTCGGGCGCCCGGAGCTCGGCGGCACGCAGGAGGGCGGCGGGGTGGTCGGCGAGGAGGGGGAGGAGGGGGGTGGGGGTGGTGTCGTTCTGGTGCGGGCGGAGGGCGCCGGGGGTGCTCGCGGGAGGGCGTCCGGCGGTGTCGCGCGGGAGGCCCAGGTCGCCCGGGGCGCTGGTGAAGCCGAGGGCGTGGGCGTTGCGGGTGAGGGCGCGGGCGCGGGTGTGGGCGTACCGCACGCGGAAGTACGGATTGCTCTCGCGCTGGGCGAGGAGCTCGGCGGCGGGGGCGGGCCGGTCGTGGGCGGCGGCGCGCAGATGGGCCCAACGGGCGGCGTCCGGCCCGACCAGCTCGGCCAGGGGGGCGGCGGTACGGGGATCGGGCAGCACAGGCACCCGCTCGTTCCCGTACGGCCCGATCTCGGCGGCGGCTCCCTGCGAGCGCAGCAGCGCGACGACGGCGGAGGTGACGGCGAGGGCGCGGGGCTCGTCGACGGGCGCGAAGGAGAGGTGCTGCCCGGCGAGGGCGTCGCCGTACCCGTAGCGCGGCCCGAGGACGAGGACCTGGCGGACCAGCTCGGCTCGATCTGTTGACGTCTCCAGGGTGAAGTTGAGGAACCCGGGCCCGGTGATGTCGACGCGCGCGAGCCCGGGCGCCCCGGCGAGCCGCCCGCGCAGGGCCTCGGCGACGGTACGGGGGGCGAGCCCGGAGGCGGCGGCGAGCTTGAGGGCGACGGCACTGGCGTAGTCCCCGCCACCCCCGGGCCGGGGCCGCTCGACCTTGACATCCCGGGGCACCTCCACAGCGAGCACACCCTCATCGACGACGCTGCGCACGGCGCGCACGACGGTACGGGAGAGCTCTGCGGGGGTCACGGGACCAGCGTATGGGAGAGGGGGGGTGGGGCGGGTAATCGGTTTCGGGATGTGGGCGGGGGGGGGTGGCCGGCCGGGGGCCGGGTGTGCGGGGGCGGGGGGTGCCGGGGGCGTGCGGGGGGGGGCGGGGTGCTCGGGGCCAGGAGCGCTCGGGAGGCCCGGGGCGGAGGGGGCGGCGCGGGGCCAGGGGCTGATCGGGAGGAGGCCGGCCGGGGCCTCCGGGGTCGGAAAGCGACGGGGGCCGGGGCACTCGGACCGTCAGAGCTCCCGATCTGCGGGGTCATCCACAGGAGATGCAGGACGACGCTCTCATCCGCGGGAGGTGCCGGCGGCCCGGCCGGCGCGTCCGGGTTGCCTGTTGCCGTCGGCGGACGGCGGGGCCTCCCGGTGCATCAGCTGCCGTACGACCTTGACCAGCTCGGCGGGCTCGAAGGGCTTGGCCAGGAACGCGTCCACACCGGACGCGAGCCCGGTCTCGACCTCGTACTGCGTGCAGGCGCTGATGATGGCGAGCGGCAGATGGCGCGTACGGGGATCCGCCCGCAGCCGGGTGGCGGTACGCAGCCCGTCGAGCCGGGGCATCACGACGTCCAGGGTGATCACATCAGGACAGACCCGATGGACCACTTCCAGACACTCGGCACCATCAGCCGCGGTCACGACCTCGAAGCCCTCCAGCTCGAGGTTGACCCTGATCAGCTGCCGGATGACCTTGTTGTCGTCGACAACAAGCACCCGGCCGGACGCGCCTGGCACCCTTCGAGGTTAGGTCCGCGACCACCGCCGCGTCCGGGTTTTCCCCACTTCCGCCCCCTGCGGGGGACCCAGCCCCCGCCCACCACGGGAAATACCTGTTCACAGCCACCCCACGGGAGCTGGTAGGGTTCTACCCGTCGCCGCCAAGCGCGGCGGACGCCCCCGTAGCTCAGGGGATAGAGCAACGGCCTCCGGAGCCGTGTGCGCAGGTTCGAATCCTGCCGGGGGCACTTCGCTTCAACCAGCACGATGATGCGGTTGACCAGCGCAGATGCCAAGCATGAAGAGCGGGAACCAGTCTCACTGGGTCCCGCTCTTTGTCGTTGCTGCGCGCTGATCGCGATAGACCTGCGATAGATCACGGTTCGCCCCACGCGCGTTCGACTCTTCAGGCAGCATCGGGCAGATGACTACTGAGGACGGGGAAGTACGCCACATCACCACCGTGACACGACGGCGAATCTCGCAAGCGGCGATGCGGAGAGCCATGCGTCTCGCAGGGGGGCGGTGCGCCTTCCCTGGATGCCCCTCCCCCAGGACGCTGGACAACGGGCTTCCCCTACTGGAGATCGCTCAGATCTCGTCGTACGCGCCAGGCGCCCCCAGGTACGTGGATGGGGGCCACCCCAGCGCCGAAAAGTTGGGCGACAACATCATTGTCCTGTGCCCTACACATCACGTCCTCGTGGACAGGAATCCTGATTCATACCCCGTTGACGTGCTCTTGCGCATGCGTGAAGCCCACTTCGAGCGCGTCGCCAATGGATTCGAAGAATCAGGAGCAGCCGTTAATCGGCTGGCTGAAGCCTTGGCGGTGTGGGAGAGCGAACGCAGTAACTCCAGCGAGGAGTTCTGGCATCGCTTCTTTGCTGAGCGGCCGGAAGTACTGGCAATCCCCTTGGAAGGGAAGGCGTACAGCCTCCTGAGCAAATGCTACGTCGGCGGAAAGAATGTGACCAACTCTGGAGGAAACATTCTCGACTTCTTGGCCCAGAACACAGGGAACTGCGCTCTCCTGGAGATCAAGACGCCATCGGCCAATCTCCTGATGCCTTCCCCGTACCGTACGAATGTATTTGCACCGTCGCGCGAGCTGTCAGGTTCATGCGTGCAGGTTCTGACCTACAGGGAGAGCCTTACACGCGAACTCATGACATTCGCCTTCTCCGCACCTGACCTTCGCGCCATCAGCCCTCCTTGCACAGTACTCATCGGCGATTTGGAAAGCGAGGGGATGTCCGAAAGCGGACGACATTCCTTCGAGATATTCCGGTCCTCCCTCAAGGACGTTCGCGTTCTAACGTACGACGAGCTGTTTCAGGGAATCCGCATGCTCCTAAGCGCTCTGTCATGACTCGGGGGTGCGCAGCCCTACCCCCGAGCCAAAACAAGCAGCTAGATCACGGCCAGTCGAGTTCCTTTTCGATCTTCTTGTTTATGGCCTCCTCCTGGCCGTAGATGCACCCCTCGTAGACGCGGTGGATCACCTCGGGCGAGTTGCCGACCCGACGGGCGACCTCGGCCACGGGCACGCCGGCGTTCAGCCACGTCGTGATGCAGGTGTGCCGCAGGTCGTACGGTCGCCCCCCGAGGATGGACGCCTGCAGGTCCGGCGAGAGCGCGTACTCCCGAGCGTCCCGCCACACGCGCCAATAGGTACTGCTACCCACGAGACCGCCCCGCTCGTTCGTGAAGAGCCGCCCATCCTTGGCCGTGCCGAATTCCTTCACGTGGGCGCGGAGCATGGCCACGAGCGGCGGGGGGATCGGGACCGGCCGGTCTTCCTTGGCCTCCCTCGACTTCAGGCCGCGCTTGTCGTGGCGCTCTCCGCTGTCTGTCCACTGCTTGCCCGACACGGGGTGCGTGTCGTGAAGTGTCAGAACGCCCCACCCCTTCTCCGGGAGGAAGCAATCAGTCTTGCTGAGGCCCACTGCCTCACTCGGGCGGAGCCCCGCGAAGTATATGACCGCATAGAAGCCCACCAGGCGCCGACCCTTCTTGCGGTCCCATGTCCCGACGTACGAGACCGAGGCGAGGAGTTGAGCAGCCTGCGTCTTGTTCACGAGAACGCGGGGGTCCACACGGTCCGATGAAGCACTCTTCACCCTCTTGATAGCCGTGAGTGGATTCTCCGTCAGAAGCTTGCGCTCGATGGCGTATTCAACTGCGGTGTTGAGCGCGCGCCGACGGCGACGGGAGGTCTCCCCCGCCGCGGGGGTTCCATCCAGTTTGAAGGAGATCCGATACTGAACATCGCGAAGAATCTTCGGGTCTTCCAGTGAGGAGACGAGAAGCGATTTCTTGGAGATCCACCAGTAGGCGTCTTCAAGTTCCTCCGGCGGGTCAAGTTCGGCGTTCTTGGGAATGACCGCCCATCGGAAGGCGAGACGTAGCTCTTCCGGTGACGGCATTTTCTGTTCCTGCTCTACCAGAGCCAGCGTCACGGCGGCGAGCCCATCGGCGATGCCCTCACGGGTCTTGGCCGCGGCGGTCGGCCAGCGCATCGCCATGTACTCGCGGCAGAATGCGAACCAGGGCAGTTCCTCGCGGGCTTGCTCCGCACTGGCCTCGGCCCGTACCTCGGATTCAGGCAGACCGTCCGTGATGCGGAATGCCTCGCCACGGCGCATTGCCTGCCATAGTTCAGATCTGCGGCTCTCTGCCAGCGCCACCGTGGCGAAGGTTGCGCTACTGACCTTTCCTCCGACTTTCCAACGGAGTTGGTATGGACGGGTCTTGCTCTGCGCCTTGGACACCTTCCACAGACGAATGTCGAGAGAAAACCCGTCCGGGGCCGAGCGGTTGTTCTGCTCGGCCCCGTTGGCGGTGTCTTTCGTCACGCGCTCTCCTCCAGCGTCTGGAGCCACCGACTCAGTTCGGACCGCCGGATTCGCACCGCGCCGTTCGGGAGTTTGATGGACTTCGGGCCCTTCTTGTATTGCCGCCAGCGGTAGAACGTCGCTCGCGGTACGCCTATCTCTTCGATTACTTCGGGGATGGTCAGCATCTCGTCGCGGGGCTTGGCCACGACTCCTCCTTAGGCGAGAGGGCAAGGGAAGGTGGTGGGACCAGCCGAGAGCCGCCACAGAAACCACGAAATACACGGAAACCCTGGATTGGTGGGCTGACCTGCGGCGATGCCGCGCTGTGGGGGCTGCCACAGAAATCGCGGAAAGCTCCACAGAAATAGGCGGCCGGACCGGTGCGGCCGGTGCTCGCTTATTTCTGTGGCTTCTCGGTTCGTTTCTGTGGCAGCGCACCGCGAGCCCCTGACAGGGCTGTCTTTGCTGGTCAGGGGCTCGGCGGGAGTATTTCTGTGATTCTGTGGTTTCTGTGGCGGGGGTCAGGCAGTCGGGTCGGGCAGGCGGGGGTGGACCAGGTAGCGGGGCGAGGGCGGCCGGCCGCGTCCTCCGGTGCGCTGGACGGCTTGGGCGCGCACGTATCCGTGGTCTTCCAACAGGGCCAACACGGGGTCCAAGTCGTTCGCCGTGCGGAACTCGGAGCGGGAGAGCTTGACCATCAGGTCCCGCTTGCTGACCTCCCGCCACCCATGGGCTTGTACTCGGGCGGACTGTCCGTCTCCCGCCACACGAAGTCCTCGAACGACTTCCGCCAGTCGGAGTTGAGGAAGAAGCCCACCTGCTGAGCCCTCCGGTCGGTCATGACTGGCCCGACCGGCATCTGCCGACGTACCAGTTGATCGAAGACCTCAAGACCGACCCGCTGGGGAACCGCCACGACGTCGAAGAGACGCCCGGTGGGCAGCAGGTAGGGGAGCCGCGGGTCCTCCCGCCACACCGCCCGGCATACGGTCGGCTCCTCCGCCGCAGCCGATAGCCACTCGACGCCCCTCTTGGTCATCCTCTGCACGTCATCTCACCCCAAGTCGCTCTCACCCGGCGCCAGTCAACCGGCCTGGAGCCAGGCTCTCGCCGATGCCCCTGAGCTGGGCAGATGACGAGTAGTGATGGGGGATGACGCCCGGCTGACGGATCCGTCATCCCCCGTCACCCCGCTCGCCCGATTCACCGAACTACGGTCTGCCCCTCACATGGGCGCTTTCGAGTCCGTACATTCAGACTCGCGGGAAGCTCAGGCACCTTCGCGGCGCTATGGAGGGGGCGACGACCACGGACCCGACACAGTCAGTCGGCAGCCACTTACGCGCAGCCCGGACGAATCGTGGTTGGAGCCAACCGCGGCTGGTCCGTGAGCTGCGTACGCTCGCCGCGCATCGTGGACATCAACTCCCGGCAGATGCCAGCGTGAAGAGACGGATTGCCAGTTGGGAGAACGGCCACAGCGTCCCCGATGAGTTCTACGGCCCGTTGATCTGCGCGGCACTCGGGGTCAGCGCGGCCGAGCTCGGTCTCCACCACGTCGGGAGCCAGGACTCCGGTCTGCTCGATGCCTCGTACCCGGCAAGCCCCGAAGCCGCCTTCGACAACGTCGATCGGTTGTGGCGTGCGGACCTCAATGGGTACGAACCGCTCCTCGCCGCCGAACCCTCGGAGCCTGCTTGGAACGAGGCTTCCCTCCGGTGGCTCGTGGCGCCGGAACCAGCCTTCCCCAGCGACCAAGACGAAAGACGCGTCCGCGTCGGACTGGCCGACGTGGCTACGATCAAGGCGACCAGCGACATGTTCGCCCAGCTCGACGACCGCTTTGGCGGTGATCACGCGCGGCACGCCGTGGTCCAGTACCTGAGTCGGGACGTGGCTCCACTCCTCACCGGGCAGTACACAGAGGCGGTCGGGCGCGCTCTCTTCTCCGCCGTCGCCGAGGCCACACTCCTCGCCGGCTGGATGTCCTATGACGCCTGCCACCACGGACTCGCGCAGCGGTACTTCCTCCAGGCCCTCCGACTCGCCCAGGACGCCAACGACCGACGCCTATCTGGAAGCATCCTGTCTGCCATGAGCCATCAGGCGACATTCCTCGGCCGGTACACGCAGGCCGCCACACTCGCACGCGCCGCGCTCATGGGCATCTCCGCCGTGGCAACGCCGACGCTCCGGGCCCAGTTCCACGCTATGGAGGCCCGCGCCCTCGCTCGTACGGGCGACTGCAAGGCCACCGAGCGCGCCCTGGTGGCCGCCACGAACGCGCTCGACAGCAAGAACAGCGACGACGAGCCCGAGTGGATCTCGTACTTCGACACGACCGAGCTCGCGGCCGAGGCCGCGCACTGCTTCCGTGACGTGAACAGCGCCCGGCAGGCCGTCGCCAACGCCGAGAACGCGATGAGCGGAAACCACGTACGGAGCGACTTCTTCGCGACCATGGTCCTGGCCGACGCGCATCTACGGGTTGGAGAACCGGAGGAAGCCTGCCGGGTGGCCCTGGACGCGCTGGATCTCGGAGAACAACTGAAGTCCGCTCGCTGCGTGAGCTACCTGGCGGAGTTCCGCGGCCATCTTTCCCGTACGGGGAACTCCACCGCCATCGTCCGGGACTTCGAGGACCAGGCCGCCGAGCACCGCCTGTGGATCGCAATCGCGAGCCCGACCACTGGTTGACGTCAGCCGTCACCCGTCAGAAGGGCTTCCACTCCTTCCGCCCCTCCCCGGTCCTCAGCGACTGCACCCGGCGGGCAAACTCCCCGGCGGACCGGGCACTCGTCGCCACCTGCTGCCCCATCCAGGCGACCATCATCAGCTCGCGCACGTCCGCGAGCACGGAGTACCCAGGCCAGTTCATCAAGTCGAAGCCGTAGCGGTAGACGAACTCCCGGTACTCCTCGCGCGTGTGCCAGCCGTACCGCTCGTAGTACATAGCGGTGAGCACGAGATCCCACTCACGCGGTGCCAGAGCGAAGCCGTCCAGGTCGATGAGGACGGCCGAGCCGTCCCGGTGCCGCAGCACGTTGCCGACGTTCGCGTCCCCGTGAATCATCCCGAAGGGGAGCACGAAGTCGATCCGGTCGTACTCCTTCTGCAAGCGCCCGGCCCGCTCTGCCAAGAACTCCCGGTCCTCACCGGATACGCCACTAACCACACCCAGCCGCCGCAGCGAGCCCGACAGCTTCGCAAACGGATCGAAGTATGGCAGCCTCAGCGTCTCCGGTTCCTCCAGCCAGTGCAGCCGCCGCAGCAGGTCGGCCAGCTCGCCGACCGTCCCGTACTCCACGCGATCCTGCGCGCTCTCCCAGAACGTCACCACACGGCCGGCGACAACGAGCGGCTGCTCGACGCCGCCCCATACCCGGTTCGCCGGGAAGCGTTCCGCCTCCAGCCACCGAGCCAGCCCTACGACCCGCTCCGTCTCCCCCAGTGCATCCGAATCCCTGGCTATTCGCACGACCACAGGCACAGCCGCCAGTCGGTACACCGCGTTCGACCCCAGCCGCACCAACTCAGCACCCGTTGGCTCCAAGTCGACTCGCTGACACGCCTCTTGAAGAGCGGCATCCGCCGCCTCCGCCGTGAACTCCGCCGCGCCGCCCTCAGTGCTGCCGTCGCCCGAGATCATGCACTCGACGATACGGGCGTACGGACCAACGCACATCGGGCCTCCGTTATAGGGACATGAGGATGCGCTCCTGGCAGTATCCCCACGTGATGCAGAAGAAGCTCGACGCCCTCTCGCAGATGATGGATGAGTACAGAGCCATGCCGTTCCCGAACGGGTTCCGTGGCCTGGACGTTGAGGGCCAGGACATGGTCATGCTCGACGCGGACACCGCCGGCTACGCGTCCCGCGTCCTCAACGGCCCCCTCCCTGAAGCGTCCCGAGGCGGCTTGATCAGGTTGGTGGAGGTGTTCGGGAAGGTACTTCCGGCAATCAACGACGAGTACGCGAGCAAGTACTACACGCGTGCCCGCGACGTGGCCGCGCTGGCCGCCGAGGTCGAAGCCGTACGCGAAAGGTAAGGACGGGCGGTGGTCAAGCCGTTCCATGCTTGCTGACTGGCTAATCAGAGCGGCAACGGTTGCAGAAGATCGTGCACCGGGGCAGCACGAGTTCGGCACCCGCTAACCGACCCTCAACCCACCTCTGGCCATTCCTCTGGAGGCCGGGCCCGGGGCCGGGGCCCAGGCTGAGGCTGCTGCTCTGGATCGTCCCGGTCCGCCTGCCTGGCGTTCTCCCCTCGCAGGGCTGTCAGCCACGGCCACAGATCCGGTAGGGGTCTCGCCGGGCAGGCCAGACGGTGTTCTATGCGGCACCGCTGGAACGGATCCGGTGGGCAAACCCCGTAGACGGCCACCCGTCCATCGGACAGCTCGATCCACCGATGCCCCGCCGGCACCGTGTGGGCCAGTGGAGTCATGTCCGGCTCCAACAGCACCCAGTCGTACTCCAGCGTGGCCACCTGGTCTTGCGGTAAGCCGCAGTAGGGGCAGCGTGGTTGTTCGCCGCCCAGCCGACGCGGTGTCTTCTCCAAAGCCCCCATAGGGTGAGGGTCGGCACTTCGGCGACCGGTGCGTAGAGCGCGAACCGGCCGGGACGCCTGGGGCCGGTGCGCGCCGGGGAAAGAGGGGGCGACGCGGTAGGTGAAACCAGTAACCAGCGGTAGAGGAAGCATGGCCGAGATGCCACATGATCCCGGGGCGACGAGGAGAACCCGTGGCGTCCCCCCTCGCTCCGCGAAGCGCCTCCCCGCCGCCCCCGTACTCCTCATCGCCGCCACCCTCCTGCTCGCCGCCTGCTCATCCCCGCAGGCCGGCCGCCGCAATGCAGGTGACCCCGGGTGGGAGAAAGGTGCCGGTGCCCCCGAGGCCGCTGCCTTCATGAAGGTGCGTGTTCCTGTGGGGGCGGGTGAGGTGCGCGGTGCCGTGCGCGTTCAGCCTCGGGAGCGTGTGTATCTGCTCTCCTTCGTCACAGACGCCACGGCCGCGCAATCGCTCGTCGACGATCTGCGCCCCGACCACCCCCTGCGGGCTGTCCACACCAACTCGTCACTCAGCGGCGACGGATTCCACCACCTGGGGCTCGAACCACCCCAGGAAGTCGAGGGCGTACGGACCACCAGCGCCTGTCCCCCGTGCGTCGGCGATACGCGGCGCAGCACCGTCCAGGCCATCGAGATCCACGTGGCCGGGCAGTCGGGTGACCGCGTACGCGTCTACCTCACGGCGTACTGAGCCGCCCCGCTGCCTAGCGGAGCCCGCCGCCGTCGGCGTACCGGCCGCCCAGCCGCGACCGCGGTGCCCCCAGCCGCGCGACGCGGCAAAGCCCCTTCGCGGCAACGCCCCCTCCCGGCAGCACCCCCCTCACCCCTCCCCCGACCAGAACTCCGACCGCTCGTTCGGCCGGACCTGCTCCCCCTTCGGGCCCCCCGGCTTCCCCGGTGTTCCCGCCGGGTACGTCATCTCCGAGTCCTCCGCGCACGCGAAACTCGCGCTCAGGAACACGTTCCCCACGCTCCCGACCTGGAGCGACACGCTGAAGCCGTCCGCCCGGGTCGCCCGTACCCATGGCATCGACTCGTCGTTGCGGACGCTCGTCACCTTGAAGCCCGCCGACTCCCAGTGGCGCTGGACCACGCCCAGGAGGCTGCCTCGGCGGTGGGGGGAGACGATCGTCAGGATGTTGCGGCTGCGGGTGACCGTCGTCCTGCCCGTCGGCTCGTTGAGGTCCGTGCTGCACGCCTCCTGCATGGGGGTTCCGTACGTCCACTTCACCGGCGGCCGGATCGCCGCCAGTGTGGCGTCCAGGATCTTCTCCGAGCCCTCGCCCGCCTGTTGCATGTTCATCTTCGGTGCCTTCTGGGTCTGTCGTACCTGCTGGTCGCTCCGGCCACTGCTGCCCGTTCCACAACCGGTCAGTGCCGCCGCGAGCAGCAGCGCGCACGCCACCCGGCGTCCCCGGACCCTCATCGCGGCCTCGTCCCCGTGATCCGGTCGCCGTGGCCGGTGACCACGCTGGCGATGTTGGGGAGGGAGTCGCCGCCCGCGTCGGGGTCGAAGTAGATCGAGTGTGCGGGGAGGTTGCCCGTCGCCAGGCCGGGCAGGCCCGTGTCCTTGCCCGGGGCCACGGCGAAGTGGTGGCCGCCGAAGTGGTCGTCCGCCGGGTCCGTGCCGAACCAGTTCTTCTTCGGGCCGTACTCGCTGCCGGGTGCCACGTACTCCAGGAGGTTGGGCGACGGCAGGTACGTGACCTGGTCGTTCTCCGCGGCGCCTATGTAGACGTGGTCCGCCCCCACCCCCAGGTCGGACGCCTTGTTCACGCCCACGCCGGGGCTGCCGACCAGGACCACGTCGTCCGCGGGGATGCCGCCGGGCTGCTGGGTCGCCTGGCCCACGGTGAGCGAGCCGTACGAGTGGCCTATGGCCGTGACGTGCGGGGAGCCGGACTCGTGGGTGGCCCTGATGCCGCTCAGGAACTTGTCGTACGCCGGCGCCCCGGCCTTCGCGTCGTCCTCGCTCATCACGTCCGTCGCCGACCACTTGAAGCCGTCCAGCTGCGGGCAGTCGTAGCCGAGCCAGACCACCGAGGCGGTCGTGGTGTCGGGGTACATCTTGTTCGCCATGGTCGCCACGTTCCGGGCCCGGTCCACGTCCGAGGACGCGAAGTGGCCGCTGAGCTTGGTGTTGAGGCCGGGCACGTACGCGGAGACGTTCTTCGACGTGTCCGGGTTGCCGAAGGAGACGATGGCGCGGCCCTTGCCCTCCGCGCCGATGCCCAGCAGGTACGGGCGCGGCTCGCCCTCCGCCGCCAGCTGCTTCTGGATGCCCTTGAGCCCCTCGATCTTGTCCTTGAGGGCCTTCGCCTTGTCGCCGTCGGCTCCCTCGTACTCCGACTGGAGGCTGTCGAGCAGCATCGGCAGATACGTCCGGTTGGCGCGGTCGCGGTCGGTGGCCGGTATGCCGTCGCGGTTGCCGATCTGCTGCGGGTAGTCCTGGATCAGCTCGGCCTGGAGGCTCGGGGAGAGCTGGGCCCACCAGGCCTGTACGGCGGCCGGGGAGCCGTTCTTGTCGGGCATGCCCAGCTCGTGCAGCAGCTCGCTGTTGATGCCCCCCGCCGTCGCCATCTCCGCGATGTTGGTGCTCCAGTCGCCCCTGCCGCAGCGGTTGGCCGCCTCGGTGAAGAGCCTGATCGCCTTCGCGTACTCCGTGTCGGCCTTCGCCGCCGCCGCGAGCGCGTCGCCGATCCGGTCGGCGAAGCCCTGGGCGCGGGTGGTCCGGTCGCGCTGCATCATCGCCACGTCGCCGGGCGTCATCCCGCTGGTGTCGACGCTCGGAGCGGTGACCTTGCCGTCGTCCGCGACGTGGTATCCGGCGCCGGTCGCGTCCTCCAGGGCGTGCGCCAGCTTGCCCTGCTGGGCGGCGAGCACCTCGCCGCAGGCCCGCAACACCGTTCCCACGGCGTCCAGTTCCTGCTTGGCGACCAGGAGGTCGCGCTGCATCCGGGCGAGCCGGTCGGCGGCGGACTCGGCGGCGATCCCGCCCCAGTTGCCCTGCTGGAGGGGCCGGTGCAGGTACTTGCCGCAGTCGGTGGTGTGCGTGCCGAACGTCTCCGCCAGTTTGTCCCAGGCGTCGCCCGCGTCGGTCAGCAGGAGCGGCTTGGCATCGCGCAGTTGCGAGACCCGCATCGGTCAGTGTCCTCCGTCGGACGCCGGCGGAAGGGTCACTCCCGGGGCTTGGGGGGTGTAGGGGATGTGGGGGGCGTTCGGCGCGTACGGGGCGTTCGGTGCATACGGGGCGTTCGGTGCGTACGGGGGGTGCACTCCCGGGGCCGAGACGCCCGGCGCATACGGGGTCTGGGGGCCGAAGCCGAGGAACGACTGCCCGCGCGCGTGGTCCTCGCGGACGAAGCTCGTACTGGACGAGCCGACCGCGTCGGCCGCGCCCTCCACCATGCCCGCCAGCGCGCGCAGCGTCTTGGCCCACGCCTCCAGGCACTCGTCGATGGCCTTCGCGGTCTCGAAACCGGCCAGGCCCGCCACCGCCGTGTCGGTCGGCTTGTACAGGGTCTTGACTTCGTCCGGGATGTCCTTGGCCACCTTGCGGGCCGAGTCACCGGCCTTCTGGACTTCGCCCGGCGTGATCCAGAAGCCCCGTGTGGGACCACCGATCGGTGTGGACATGCCCTTCGCCCCTCCCGCTTGCTGATCTTCTTTCCGGCAGGGTACTGGGCCATTTCAGGCCAGCAATGAGTACGGGTACTCAGTCCGCACGGGCCGGTGCCGCGCTAGCCGTCCGACGGCGGGCCTCCGATGTCCTCCGACCACAACCCGGGCTCCGCCGCGATGAACTCCCCCAGCAGCGCCCAGCATTCGGCGTCGTCCAGCACCATGACCTCCACCCCGTGCCCGGCGAGCCACTCCTGTCCGCCGCCGAAGGTCCGCGTCTCGCCGATCACCACACGGGGGATGCCGAACTGGCGGATCAGGCCACTGCAGTACCAGCAGGGGGCGAGGGTGGTCACCATGGTCGTACCGGCGTACGTGGTCCGGCGCCCGGCCGCCCGGAAGGCGGCCGTCTCGGCGTGCGTGGACGGGTCGTCGTCCTGGACGCGGCGGTTGCGGCCGCGCCCGATGAGGGTGCCGGACGCGTCGTAGAGCGCCGCGCCGATGGGGATGCCGCCCTCGGCCCGTCCGGCGCGTGCCTCTTCGAGGGCGGCGGGGAGCAGGGCGCGTGCCGCTTCCAGGTCCATGGGGCCAGTGTGGGACACGGCGTCGGCCCCAGCCCGGTGCCACGACGGGCGGCGGGGGCCGGGGCCGGGGGCGCCCGGGGGCTCAGGTGTTGGGGCGCTTTCCGTGGTTGGCGCCCTTCTTCTTCCGCGCGCGCCGCTTGTTGCCTCGCTTGGACATGGACCGCATCTCCCTTGCCGGTACGAAAAGGGGCATATTGTCCACGTCAGTCTATGAGCCGCCCCCTCCGCCCGCATCGCGGCCGTCCTCGGCCCGGGCGGCGGCACCGGCCGGCGGTCCCGGCCGACGGTCCCGGGGGCGGTCCCGGGGGCGGTCCTCGCCCGGAGGTCCCCGTTCCCGGAGGTCCCCGTTCCCGGAGGCTCCTCCCGCGCCCCGCGCCCCGCGCCCCGCGCCCCGCGCCCCGCGCCCCGCGTCTGCGTCACCTCCCCGCGAGCTCCCGCAGCGCGATGTTCAGCTTCAGCACGTTGACCCGGGGCTCGCCGATGAAGCCCAGGAGGCGGCCCTCCGTGTGGTCGGCGACCAGGTGCTCCACCTTCGCCACCGGCAGCCCGTTGCGCTGCGCCACCCGGTGGACCTGGAGCCGCGCGTACGCCGGGGAGATGTCGGGGTCCAGGCCCGAGCCGGAGGAGGTGACCGCGTCGGCGGGGACGTCCGCGGGGTCCACCTGGTACGTGTCCGTGGAGTTGTCCCCGACCACCGCGGCCTTGGCTGCCTCGACCCGCCGGACCAGCTCCTCGTTGTCGCCGGAGAGGTTGCTCGCGCCGGACACCAGCAGCCGGTAGCGGGTGTTGAGGGTGTTGGTGCCCAGGCCTCCGGAGGGGCGCGGCTGGAACCAGCGCGGGTCCGGGCGGGGCGCCTCCCCGGAGTCGGACGGGTCCTTCGCGGGGAGGTCGTACCGCTGGCCGATCAGCTCCGAACCGACCACCTTCCCGCGCGACGTGACCTCCGAGCCGTTCGCCCGGCCGGGGAAGGCCAGTTGGGCGACGCCGGTCACGGCGAGCGGGTAGACCACCCCGCACACCAGGGTCAGCACGAGCAGGGCCCGCAGGGCGGCGCCGGCCTGCCGGGCCGCGGCGGATACCGAGTTGTTCATGACGATCAGCCGATTCCGGGGATGAGGGAGACGAGGAGGTCGATGAGCTTGATGCCGACGAAGGGGGCGACCAGGCCGCCCAGGCCGTAGATCCCCAGGTTGCGGCGGAGCAGCCGGTCGGCCCCGGCGGGCCGGTACCGCACGCCCCTCAGCGCGAGCGGGACCAGCGCGACGATGACCAGGGCGTTGAAGACGACCGCGGAGAGGATCGCGGACTGGGGGCTGTGCAGGCCCATGATGTTGAGTTCGTCCAGGCCCGGGTGGACGGCCGCGAACATCGCCGGGATGATCGCGAAGTACTTCGCCACGTCGTTGGCGACGGAGAACGTGGTGAGCGCGCCCCGGGTGATCAGGAGCTGTTTGCCGATCCCGACGATCTCGATCAGCTTGGTCGGGTCGGAGTCGAGGTCGACCATGTTGCCGGCCTCCTTGGCGGCCGACGTGCCGGTGTTCATCGCGACGCCCACGTCCGCCTGGGCGAGCGCGGGGGCGTCGTTGGTGCCGTCGCCCGTCATCGCGACCAGCTTGCCGCCGGCCTGCTCGCGCTTGATCAGCGCCATCTTGTCCTCGGGGGTGGCCTCGGCGAGGAAGTCGTCGACGCCCGCCTCCTCGGCGATGGCCCGGGCGGTCAGCGGGTTGTCACCGGTGATCATGACGGTCCTGATGCCCATCCGGCGCAGTTCGTCGAACCGCTCCCGCATGCCCTCCTTGACCACGTCCTTGAGGTGGATGACACCCAGGACGCGGGCGCCTTCCGCGTCTTCCACGGCCACCAGCAGCGGCGTGCCGCCGGCCTGGGAAATTTCGTCGGTGAGCTGCTGGGCGTCCTCGGCCACACGTCCGCCCCGCTCCCTCACCCACGCGGCGACCGAACCGGCCGCTCCCTTGCGGACCTTGCGCCCTTCCACGTCCACGCCCGACATCCGGGTCTGGGCGGTGAAGGCGATCCACTCCGCGTCCGTCAGCTCGCCCCGGTGGCGCTCGCGCAGCCCGTACCGGTCCTTGGCCAGGACCACGATCGAGCGGCCCTCGGGCGTTTCGTCGGCCAGCGAGGAGAGCTGCGCGGCCTCGGCGACCTCGGCCTCGGTCGTGCCCTCGACCGGGACGAACTCGGACGCCCGGCGGTTGCCCAGGGTGATGGTGCCGGTCTTGTCCAGGAGCAGCGTCGACACGTCCCCGGCCGCCTCGACGGCCCGGCCGGACATGGCCAGGACGTTGCGCTGGACCAGGCGGTCCATGCCGGCGATGCCGATGGCGGAGAGCAGGGCGCCGATCGTCGTCGGGATGAGGCAGACCAGCAGGGCCGCAAGCACGACCATCGGCTGCTCGGCGCCCGCGTACGTGGCGAACGGCTGGAGGGTGACCACCGCCAGCAGGAACACGATGGTCAGCGAGGCGAGCAGGATGTTCAGGGCGATCTCGTTGGGCGTCTTCTGCCGGGCCGCGCCCTCGACCAGGCCGATCATCCGGTCGATGAAGGTCTCGCCCGGCTTGGTGGTGATCTTGATGACGATCCGGTCGGAGAGCACCTTCGTACCGCCGGTGACAGCCGAGCGGTCGCCGCCGGACTCGCGGATCACCGGCGCGGACTCGCCGGTGATCGCGGACTCGTCCACCGAGGCGACGCCCTCGACCACGTCGCCGTCGCCCGGGACGACATCGCCCGCCTCGCAGACGACCAGGTCGCCGACGCGCAGTCCGGTGCCGGGCACCCGCTCCTCCGCGGTGCCGGTCAGACGGCGGGCGACGGTGTCCGTCCTGGCGCGGCGCAGGGTGTCGGCCTGCGCCTTGCCCCGGCCCTCGGCGACCGCCTCCGCCAGGTTGGCGAAGACCGCGGTCAGCCAGAGCCAGCCGGTGATCGCCCAGCCGAACCAGTCGCCGGGGTCCCTGAGCGCGAGGACCGTCGTCAGTACGGAACCGATCTCGACGACGAACATCACCGGGGACGCGGCCATCACCCGGGGGTCGAGCTTCCTGAGCGCCTCGGGGAACGCGGCGACCAGCTGCCTGGGGTCGAACAGGCCGCCTCCGGCCCCGGCCCGGTCCGGGTGGCCGGCGGGGTGGGCGTCGTGCGGGGTGCGGGCGGGGCTCGCGGGATCCGTGGCGGGGGCAGGGGCGGTGGGCATGGAGCCGGGCTCCTCGGGCTTCAGATGCGTGGTCATGCCGCCAGCCCCTCGGCCAGCGGCCCCAGCGCGAGGGCGGGGAAGTAGGTCAGACCGGTGACGATCAGGATCGTGCCGACCAGCAGACCGGTGAACAGGGGTTTGCCGGTGCGCAGGGTGCCCGCGGTCTCCGGGACGGGCCGCTGCCCGGCGAGCGAGCCGGCGAGTGCCAGGACGAACACCATCGGCAGGAACCGGCCGAGCAGCATCACCAGGCCGAGGGAGGTGTTGAACCAGGGGGTGTCGGCGCTCAGGCCCGCGAAGGCCGAGCCGTTGTTGTTGGCGCCGGAGGTGTACGCGTAGAGCACCTCGGAGAAGCCGTGCGCCCCGTGGTTGGTCATCGCGTCGCGGGTCGAGGGCAGGGACATCGCGACCGCGGTGGACACCAGGACCAGCGCCGGGGTGATGAGGAGGTAGCAGGCGGCGTACTTGATCTCGCGGGTGCCGATCTTCTTGCCCAGGTACTCCGGGGTGCGCCCCACCATCAGGCCCGCGAGGAACACCGCGATGACCGCCATGACCAGCATTCCGTAGAGACCGGAGCCGGTGCCGCCGGGCGCGATCTCGCCGAGCTGCATGCCCAGCAGGGTGATGCCGCCGCCGAAGCCGGTGAGCGAGGAGTGGAAGCCGTCCACGGCGCCGGTGGAGGTGAGGGTGGTGGCGACCGCGAAGACGGAGGTGCCGCCGACGCCGAAGCGGGTCTCCTTGCCCTCCATCGCTCCGCCCGCCAGGTCGAACGCCGGTCCGTGGTGGGCGGATTCGGTCCACAGCATCAGGGCGGTGAAGCCCGCCCAGACGGTGACCATGGCCGCCAGGATCGCGTAGCCCTGCCGGACGCTTCCGACCATCCGGCCGAAGGTCCGGGTGAGCGCGAACGGGATCAGCAGGATGAGGTAGACCTCGAACAGGTTGGAGAAGCCGCCGGGGTTCTCGAAGGGGTGGGCGGAGTTGGCGTTGAAGTAGCCGCCGCCGTTCGTGCCCAGCTCCTTGATCGCCTCCTGGGAGGCGACCGCGCCACCGTTCCACTGCTGCGGGCCGCCCGTGAACTGGCCGACCTCGTGGATCCCGGCGAAGTTCTGGAGGGCGCCGCAGGCGACCAGGACGAGCGCGCCGGCCACCGAGACCGGCAGCAGGACGCGTACGGTGCCGCGGACCAGGTCGGTCCAGAAGTTGCCGAGCTCACCGGTGCGCGAGGAGGCGAAGCCGCGGACGAGAGCGACCGCGACGGCCATGCCCACCGAGGCCGAGACGAAGTTCTGCACGGCAAGGCCGCCGGTCTGCACGACGTGGCCCATGGCCTGCTCGCCCGCGTACGACTGCCAGTTGGTGTTCGACACGAACGACGCCGCCGTGTTGAACGCCTGGTCGGCCGGGATCGACGCGAAGCCGAGCGAGCCGGGCAGGTGCCCCTGGAGGCGCTGGAGCAGATAGAGGAAGAGGACGCCCGCGGCGGAGAAGGCGAGCACGCCCCGCAGATAGGCGGGCCAGCGCATCCGGGCGGACGGATCCGCGCCGATGGCCCGGTAGATCCACTTCTCGACCCGCAGATGCCGGTCGCCGCAGTAGACCCGGGCCAGGTGGTCGCCCAGCGGCCGGTACGAGAGCGCCAGGGCCGCGGCGAGCGCGGCGAACTGGAGCACGCCGGAAAGGACGGAAGACATCGCGGGGCTCAGAACCTCTCCGGGTACACAAGGGCGAGGACGAGATAGCCCAGCAGGGCGGCGGCCACGACAAGACCGACGACGTTCTCGGTGGTCACAGCTTCGCCACCCCCTTGGCTATGAGCGCCACCAGGGCGAACACCGCGATCGTGGCGGCGACGAAGGCCAGGTCGGCCATCGTGAACTCCAGGACTCGAAGAGGCTCGTGGACGAGCGGGACGGGTGCGGACTCCCTGAGCAAACCCGCCCGCGACGCCCGCGCCGCTTTCGTTGACGGTCCCCTGACGGCCGGCGGCGTCTCCTTGACGCCCTTCATACGCGGACCTGCCCGCGCGGCGGGGGTACGGGCGCGGTACGCGGCTCCGGCGGGACCCGGCCAGGTCCGCGGGCGTGCCGGGTGGGGCGCTTCGTCACACTTCGGGGCCCTGCTTCGTCAATTCCATGACAGTCGGAGCCCAGGCCACCCAGTGGGTGGCAGCCAGGAGAACAGTCATGGAAGCACGGATGCCGAGCCCGGCGACGCTCGTCCCGGGGGCGATGGAGGCCGTACGGGGACTCCAGAAGGCGACCCACGGCGCCGGAGTGCCCGCCACCACGATGCACCTCGTCCATCTGCGCGCCAGCCAGATCAACGGATGCAGCGCCTGCGTGGACTCCGGCACCCGGTACGCGATGAAGGGCGGCGAGAGCGCGGAGCGCCTGTTCGCGGTGGCCGCCTGGCGGGAGACGCCGTACTTCACGGACGCCGAGCGGGCCGCGCTGGCCCTCACCGAGGCCGTGACCCGGCTGAACGACCGCGAGGAGCCGGTCCCCGACGCGGTGTGGGCCGAGGCCGCCCGGCACTACGAGGAGAAGCCGCTCGCGGCCCTGGTGCTGTGGATAGCCGTCAGCAACTTCTACAACCGCCTCAACGCGGCCACCCGCCAGCAGGGCGGCCAGACCTGGTGATCCCCAACGGGCCACCCTTCAGGGGAATCTGACGCTCCGTTCGCTCTGTTCGACCTTGGCACCCGCGACCGCGTGGGGCATGCTCGCCGAGATCGACTCGTACGACATCCACGCACGACGCCGAGGTGGCACCCATGGCAACCGAGACAACCACCTGCTGCATAGTCGGAGGCGGCCCGGCCGGCGCGATGCTGGGGCTGCTGCTCGCCCGGGCCGGCATCGAGGTCACCGTCCTGGAGAAGCACCGGGACTTCCTGCGGGACTTCCGCGGCGACACGATCCACCCCTCCACCCTGGACGTGCTCGCCGAGCTGGGCCTCGCCGAGCGCTTCCTGGAGCTGCCGCACCGCACCACGCCGGGGATCAACATGGTCACCGACACCCGCGATGTGCTCGTCGCCGACCAGCGCCTGCTGTCCGGCACGTATCCCTACATCGCGTTCGTCCCGCAGTGGGACTTCCTCAACCTGCTCGCCGCCGAGGCCGCCACGTACCCCAACTTCCACCTGCGGATGGGGGCGGAGGTGCACGGTCTGATCCGCGAGGGCGACCGGGCCCGGGGCGTGCGCTTCCGGGACGCCGAGGGCGAGCACGAGCTGCGCGCGGTCCTGACCGTGGCCGCCGACGGCCGCGACTCGGTGCTGCGCCGCCCGGCCGGACTCGTCCCGCAGGGCTTCGGGGCGCCCATGGACGACCTGTGGTTCCGTATCCCCCGCGAGGAGAGCGACCCGCCGGACACCTTCATCCGCATGGGGCAGCAGGGCCTGCTCATCGGCATCTGCCGGGACACGTACTGGCAGTTCGCGTACGTCATCCCCAAGGGCCGGTACGCCGAGCTCCAGGCCGAGGGGATCGAGTCGCTGCGGGCGAGCGTGCGGGCGCTGCTGCCGTGGATGGGCGACCGGCCGGACAAGATCGAGTTCTCGGACGCGCGGATGCTGGAGGTCCGGGTCGAGCGGCTCAAGCGCTGGTACCGGCCGGGGCTGCTGTTCATCGGGGACGCGGCGCACGCGATGTCCCCGGTCGGCGGCTTCGGCATCAACGTGGCCGTGCAGGACGCGGTGGCCACCGCCAACCTGCTGGCCGAGCCGCTGCACCGGGGCGCGGTGAGCACCGAGGACCTGGCGGCGGTGCAGCGGCGGCGGCTGCCCGCGGCGGCCGCGATCCAGCGTATGCAGATCCTGCTCCAGAACCAGCTGATCGCGCCGACGCTGCACGGCACCCGCGAGTCCAGGCCGCCGCGGTTCCTGGCGGTCGCGGAGCACGTACGGCCGATGCGGCAGCTGATCGCGCGGATGATCGGGTACGGGCCGCGGCCCGAGCACGTCCGGATCCCCGAGCGGGTCTGAGACGTCTGCCGCCGTACGGGCGGGTGCCGGCGCGGAGAGCGCCGGTACCCGCCCGTCGGCATTCCGGGGAATTCTCCCTGCCCAAGTCGTGAACTCCGGGAATGTCGTTGACAGAACAACGAACAAAACCGGTCGGCGTTATCCACACGTGTTCAACTGCGGAAATCCCGCGGTCGCACAGAGCCGTGCTAGAGCTGGTCACCGGGGGCCCGAGTGCCACTGGAGCCGCGCCCGACGGGCAAGTTGAGCGCTGCTTGACCCGCACCCGCGGCCCCGTGCTAAACCCGTACGCACTTGAGGGAAATCAAGCCAGAGAGGGATTCATGACGACCATCATCTACCCCGAGGACCGCCCTGCCGGCCGCCGCGGGTTTGAAATCGTCCTGCCGAGCGGCGCCACGGATGGCGCCGCCGCCCTCGTGGAAGGCGAGATAGCCGCCGCCACTCCCGGACCGCCGCTCCACACGCACGCCGAGTCCGACGAGACGTACTTCGTCCTGGAGGGCTCCCTGGTCATGTACATCGACGGCGAGGTGACCACGCTCGGCCCCGGCGGCATGGCGCACATCTCCAAGGGCACCGAGCACACCTGGTCGACCACGGTCGAGGGCGGCTGCCACTTCCTGACGCTGCACCTGCCGGGCGGTTACGAGCTCTACCACCCGACCGCGCTCGCGGCCGAGCACGAGAAGGGCGGGCCGCTGATCCAGTCCGACCTCTTCGAGCTGGCGGCGAAGTTCGACTGGCGGATGGCGGGCAGCGAGCCGATGCGCCTCACGCCGGAGGGCGTCCTCGTCCCGGCGGGCGAGGCCGACGAGGAGGCCCGGCGCCTGCTGGCCGAACACGGCGCGGCGCAGCCGGTCGTCTGAACGGGGTCGCCCCACCGCGCGGGTGAGCCTTCTTCCGTGACGGTGCCGGGCTGTCATGAACCCGACATTCCATAGCGGGGTCGGGCGGTGTGACCTGCGAAAAGTCACACCGCCCGATCCTGTGTCGTCATCTTGGTGACGCACTTTTTCCTGCCCCTCGCGGCAAGGAGACCCGCAAATGGCACTCGTCTCATCACGCCCCATCCGTCACGACCGGGCTCGGACGGCCCGGTCACCACGATCGGCCCAGAGGTAGAAACGCCATGACTCACGACACCCACGCCGGAGCCGACCTGCCCGGCGGCAGCCGCGCGGGAGAAGCCTCCGGTGAAGCGCCGGCGCTGGACCCGCGCCGCTGGCTCGCCCTGATCATCGTCCTGGTGGCCGGGTTCATGGACATGCTCGACGTGACGATCGTCAACGTCGTCATCCCGAGCATCCAGAAGGACCTGCACGCCGACTACACCCAGATCGAGTGGGTCGTGGCCGGCTATGTCCTGGGCTTCGCGGCCCTGCTGATCACCGGTGGCCGGCTCGGCGACATCTACGGCCGCAAGAAGATGTTCCTGATCGGTGTGGCGGGCTTCACCGTCGCCTCGGCCCTGTGCGGTGTGGCCAGTGGTCCCGGCATGCTCATCGGCGCGCGCTTCTTCCAGGGCGCCATGGCCGGTCTGATGGTCCCGCAGATCCTGGCGATCATCCATGTCACGTTCCCGTCCGAGGAGCGCGGCAAGGTGCTCGGCATCTGGGGCGGTGTGCTCGGCTCCGCGTCGGTGGCCGGTCTGATCGTCGGCGGTGTGCTGGTCGACGCGAACATCGCGGACCTGGAGTGGCGGCCGATCTTCCTGGTCAACATCCCGGTGGGCATCGGCGCCCTGATCGCCGCCTGGTTCTTCGTACGCGACTCCAAGTCGCCGGCCGCGCCCAAGCTGGACCCGATCGGTGTGGTCATCGCCGTGACCGGCATCCTGATGCTGGTCTATCCGCTCGCCGAGGGCCGTACGCTCGGCTGGCCGCTGTGGACGTACCTGCTGATGGCGGGCTCCGTCGTGGTCTTCGGCATCCTGGTCGTCTTCGAGCGCCACCGCACCCGGACCGTGGGCTCGCCGCTGGTGGTGCTCAGCCTCTTCAGGGAGCGCGCGTTCACCGCGGGCATGCTGGTGTGGACGCTGTTCTGGATCGCGCTCGGCGGCTTCTTCCTGGTGTGGACGCTGTACATGCAGCTGGGGCTCGGCTGGTCGCCCATGCGCGCCGGTCTGACAGGCGCGGCCTTCGCGGTCGGCGCGGCGGCGGGCTCCGGTCTCGCGGTCGAGGTGTTCACCCCGCGCATCGGCCGCCTCACCCTGATCGGCGGCGCGCTCCTGAACGCGCTGGGCTTCGCCGCGTACATCCTCGTCGCCCACCACTACGGCCCGGACATCCCGTCCTGGCAGATGATCGCGCCGCTGGTCGTCACCGGCTTCGGCTTCGGTCTGGTGGTGGCCCCGATGATCGACGCGATCCTCACCAAGGTGCCCGCCAAGGACGCGGGTTCCGCCTCCGGGCTGCTCGGCACCACCCAGCAGGTCGGCATGGCGCTCGGTGTCGCGCTGGTCGGCGTGCTCTTCTTCGGCCACCTCTCCAGCGACTCCGACCACGGCGTCGACAAGGTGACCCCGGCCCTGCGCCAGGAACTGGTGGCCGCGGGCGTCCCGGCGGGCGGCGTCGACGACATCGTCAACGGCTTCCGGAAATGTGTGCACGACCGGTCGGCCGAGTCGGACCCGACGAAGGTCCCGGCGAGCTGCAAGCCGTCTTCGGTGCCCGGCGCCGAAAAGGTCCAGCCGATCCTGACCGAGCGTGGCCAGGAGGCCGTCAGCCACAACTTCGTCAAGAGCTTCGACCTCAGCCTCTGGTACGGGGTCGGCATCCTGGTGCTGGTGGCGCTCGGCATGTTCGCGCTGCCCCGGCAGGTGCAGGCGCGTGACCTGGACGCGGAGCTGGAGGCGCTGGGCGAGCCGGTGGCCCGCGGGGCGTGACGCCCCGGCGCTGACACACTCCGGCTCCCGACTCCCCCAGGCGTACGCCGGCCGCTCAGGCCGACGCGCGCTTGCGGGGAGTCGTCTTCTTGGCGGCCGTCTTCTTGGCGGCCGTGGAGGTGGACTTCTTGGCCCCCGCCGAGGAGGACTTGGGCGACTGGGCCGTCTTCCTGGTGGTCTTCGAGGTCGACTTGGTGGCGGTCGACTTGGTGGTGTCCGACTTCGCGGCGGTCGTCTTCGCGGCGGCCTTGCCGGTGGTCTTCGCCGTGCTCTTCGCGGGGGCCCGGCCCGTGCTCCCGGCGGTCTTCTTCGCCGGGGCCGTCTTGCGGGCGGCGGTCTTGCGCGGCTTCAGCTCGGTGACCTCGGCCTGCCGCTCCGCGGCCGGCTCCCCCGCCTCCTCGCCGCGCGCCTCCTTCGCCGCGCGCACACTGTTCTCCAGCGCCGCCATCAGGTCGATGACCTTGCCGCCGCGCGGGGACTCGGGCGCCTCGGCCGGGGGCAGCGCGCCGCCCGCCTTGGACGCGATCAGGGCCTCCACGGCCTCCCGGTAGTCGTCGTGCAGGGTTTCCACGTCGACCTCGCCGAGGGTGTCCATCAGGGCGTCGGCCAGATCGAGCTCCGCGTCGCGGACCTTGACGTCACTGTCCGGGGCGACGCCCTCGGGGGCGCGGATCTCGTCCGGCCACAGCAGCCCGTGCATGGCGATGACGTCGTCCACGACCCGCAGCATCCCCAGCCGCTCGCGCCCGCGCAGCGCGAACTTGGCGACGGCCACCTTGCGGCTGCGCTTGAGCGCCTCCCTGAGCAGGGTGTACGGCTTGGCCGCCGGGACCCCGCTGGCGCTCAGGTAGTACGCCGTGTCGATCTGGAGCGGGTCGATGGAGTCGGACGGCACGAACGCGACGATCTCGATGGTCCTGGCGGTGGGCAGCGGCAGCGCGGCCAGGTCGTCGTCGCTGATGGGGACCAGCGACCCGTCGGCGTCCTCGTACGCCTTGCCGATCTCCGAGGCGTCCAGCTCCTCGCCGTCCAGCTCGCACACCTTGCGGTAGCGGACCCGTCCGCCGTCCTCCGTGTGGATCTGCCGGAAGGAGATCGAATGGCTCTCGGTCGCGTTGTAGAGCTTGATCGGAATGCTGACCAGCCCGAAGGAGATCGCACCGTTCCATATGGATCGCACTATTCGTCCTCTTTGCCGGGATTAGTGGGATTCTCATCGTATGACGCCGATCACATGGGTGGAGGGGCGACGGGTCGCCCTCTCCCGCCTGGAGAAGGTGCTGTACCCGGCGACCGGCACCACCAAGGGCGAGGTGCTCCACTACTACGCGTCCGTCGCGGGCGCGCTCCTGGCCCATCTGCACAACCGGCCGGTGTCGTTCCTGCGCTACCCGGACGGCCCCGACGGCCAGCTCTTCTTCACCAAGAATCCCCCGCCCGGCACGCCCTCCTGGGTGAAGACCGCCGCGGTCCCGCGCTCCGAGGACAGCGGAGCGCGCCAGGTGACGGTCCCGGACCTGTCGACCCTGATGTGGGCGGCCAACCTGGTGGTGGAGTTCCACACCCCCCAGTGGCAGGCGGACGCGCCCGCGCGGGCCGACCGGATGGTCTTCGACCTGGACCCCGGGGCCCCGGCGACGGTGGTGGAGTGCTGCGCGGTGGCGCGCTGGCTGCGGGAGCGCCTGGCGGCCGACGCCCTGCACGCCTACGCCAAGACCTCCGGCTCCAAGGGCCTGCACCTGCTCGTCCCGCTGGAGCCGACCGCCTCCGCGCACGTCTCGCGGTACGCCAAGGGCCTGGCCCAGGAGGCGGAGGCGGCCCTTCCCGACCTGGTGACCCACCGGATGGCGAAGGCGCTGCGGCCGGGGAAGGTGTTCGTCGACCACAGCCAGAACGCGGCGGCGAAGACGACGGCGGCGCCGTACACGCTCCGGGCCCGCGAGCGGCCGACGGTGTCGGCGCCGGTGACGTGGGAGGAGGTGGAGTCCTGCCGCACCCCCCAGGACCTGGTCTTCCTGCTCGGGGACATCGAGCCGAGGCTGGCGGCGGACGGGGACCTGCTCGGCCCCTTGATCAACCTCAACCGGGCGGGGCGGCTGCCGTGAGCCTGCGGCCGCCGGTACGGGTGGCGCTGGCGCGGTCGGTACGGGAGCTGCCGCGCGGGCCGGGGTGGTGGTACGAGCCCAAGTTCGACGGCCACCGGATGGTGGTGTTCCGGGAGGCGTCCGGGGTGGTGCTCCAGGCCCGGTCGGGCCGGATCGTCACGGCCGCGTTCCCCGACCTGGTGGCGGCGGCGCTGGAGATGCCGGCGGGGTGCGTGCTCGACGGGGAGGTCGTGGTGTGGACGGGGGGCCGCACGGACTTCGCGGCGGTGCAGCGCCGGGCGGCGGCGACGCCCGCGCGCGCCGCGCTGCTGGCGGCGCGGCTGCCGGTGTCGTACGCGGCCTTCGACGTCCTGGCCGACGGCGGCGAGGACGTACGCCGGCTGCCGTACGGGGAGCGCCGCGCCCGCCTCGTGTCCCTGCTGGCCCCGCTCGGCCCCCCGCTCCAGCCGGTCCCGGCGACCCCCGACGTCGACACGGCCCTGACCTGGTACGAGACGCTCCCCGCGAGCGGCATCGAGGGCCTGGTGGCCAAACGGGACGACTCCGCGTACCGGGGCGGGACGCGGGCGTGGCGGAAGGTGCGGCACACCGAGACGTGGGAGGGGGTGGTGGTCGGGTACGTGGGTCCGGCGCGGCGGCCCAGCGCGCTGGTGCTGGTGCTGCCCGGGGACGACGCGGTGACGGTGTCGACGCCGCTGTCCGCCGGTCTGCGGGCGGAGGCGGGACGGGCCGCCCTGCCCCCGGGCCCGCCGACGCGGACGGCGGTGGCTCCCGGGTGGGGGGAGGTGGGGTATACGGAGGTGGAGGCGGGGGGGTTGGTGGCGGAGGTGGAGCGGGGGTCGGCGCGGCTCGGGGTGACCACGGTGCTGCGTCTGCGGGGGGTGCCGGGGGTGTGAACCGGGGGGGCGGGGGCTTGCGCCTGCGGGTGGGTGGTGGGTTGCTCGCGCAGTTCCTCGCGCCCCTGAAAACGTGCGTGGCCGTCTGCCGGCCGGTGGGGGCTTGTCGCGCAGTTCCCCGCGCCCCTTAACCCCGTGGTCGTCTTCGGGTCGTGGTGGGTTGCTCGCGCAGTTCCTCGCGCCCCTTAACCCGACGTCGTCTGCCGGTCGTGGTGGGTTGCTCGCGCCGTTCCCCGCGCCCCTTCCGGCACCTCCGGGCGCTGTATATCCGGCGATTCAGCCCCTCCGGCGTTTGAGGAGCGGGGTTCGGGGCGGAGCCCCGGGCCCTCAGGGGCGCGGGGAACTGCGCGACCAGCCCCCACCGGCCCGCTGGCTCACACGAAGCAACAAGCCGCAAGGGCCGCAGGCCTGGCCGTCGGGGTCCCGGGGGCGCCCGGCTCGGGCGGTTACGTGCGCAGCCACGTGCGCCGGTCCCTCGCCCTCCAGTACAACCCCTCCACATCCGCCGGCTTCAGCACACCCCCCGCCCGCCCCAGCCCACCCACCTCCGAGTCCCGCAGCACCCGGACGTCCCGGGGCGGCGGCACCGCGACGTCGACCCGGGACGCGTCCGACACGACCAGCACCCCCCGCACCCCGACCACCAGCCCCAGCGCCACCCGCTCCGCGTCCCGCCGCACCCACCGCAGCACCGGGGACGGGGCCGAGCGCCCCACCCCCACCAGGGGGTCGGCGATCCGCACCCGGCGCCGGTCCGCCGCGACCGTACGGAACGTCATGACCCCGGCGGGGCCGATCGCGAGGTGGTCCAGGACCCCGCCCCCGGGCAGCGGCACCGAGTGCAGCACCCGCCACCCCGCCCCCTCCAGCGCGTCCAGCCCCGCCCCCACCCGCTCCTGCGCCGCGAGCAGCGCCCTGCGGGGGTCCTGGCGGAAGCGGCGCGGCGGGCCGTGGCCGTCGAGTTCGCCCAGGAGCGCCTCGCCGGGGCGGTTGGGCGCCAGGTCGTCGTCGGGGTGCAGGGTCAGCCGGGCCAGGTCGGCCGAGGTGGGGACGGGCGGCGGACCCACCGTCACCTCGCCCGTCACGAAGGGCGCAAGGGCCTGGAGGACCGCCTCGCGGAACTCCTCCATGAGGAGGCTGACGCGTCCGCTGTCCCTGTCGTACCAGGCGGCGCTTCTGCCGTCCGGGAGGCTGACGTACAGCCGTGCCCGTCCGTGCCGGTGCACCGGAACCACCCGCAGTGCCGACATCCCTCATCACCCCCACGCCCATGGGAACAGCACCGGCGGCGCAGGGCAACATCGCGGCTCGTATAGTGCGAGCGCCACCGCGCGCAACGCGCGCCGCTTCACCTCGGGAGGGGACGTCCAATGCTCATTTGGGGCACCAAGGGATATCTGTACCAGCTCGCCATGATGACGCTCGTCTGCGGGAACTGCGGCAACCCGGCCGCCCACGGCCTGCGGAAGTACGTCACCAAGTTCACGTTCTTCTTCATCCCGCTCTTCCCCGTCTCCACCAAGTACCGCACGCAGTGCACCTTCTGCGGGATGGAGCAGCAGATCGCCAAGGAGCAGGCCGAGCAGCTCCTGGCGATGGCCGCCGGGCCGCAGCCGGGCCAGCAGCCGCAGCAGCAGCCGCAGCCGCAGGGCCAGATGCAGGGCCAGGCTCCGGGGGCGGCCACGGGGCAGAACCCGTACCAGCAGTAGCCGGGAAGTCCTTCGCGGCTACCTTCGCCGTCTCGTTCGCGGCTTCTTCCCCGTCATGGGGAGTTGTGACACGGACGGGAAGGCTCCGCGACACGGCCCTCCTACGGTGGTGATCATGACCAGGTCCACCACACCCCCTCCCTCCCGCCTGCGCCCCCGTCCGCGCCGCACGGCCCGGCTCGTGGCCGCCGCCGCGCTCGCCCTCACCGCCGGCGGCGGGCTCGCGGCCTGCGGCTCGGGTTCCTCCGGGACCGAGGCCAAGGCCCCCGACGTCACCGTGCGGAACACCGCCACCACCCGGGCCCGCCAGCAGGTGGGTCCGCTGAAGGCGGCCGAGCCGACGCGGGTGGTCATTCCGTCCGCCGGGGTCGACGCGGGCCCGGTGCTGCGGCTGGGGCTGGACGGGAAGCAGGAGCTGGAGGTGCCGCCGGTCGACAAGGCCGAGCTGGCGGGCTGGTACACCGGCAGCGTCACCCCCGGCGAGACGGGCGCGTCCGTGATCGTCGCGCACTACGACACGGCCGAGGGGCCGGCCCTCCTGCGTGACGTGAAGAAGATGCACGTGGGAGACGTGATCAGGATCGGCAGGGCGGACCACTCCACGGCCGTCTTCGCGATCCGCGAGACCCAGCAAGTGGACAAAACAGACTTCCCTACGAATAAGGTCTACGGGAAGACCGACCGTCCGGAACTCCGCCTCATCACCTGCGGCGGCCCGATCAAGAACGGCCACCGCTCGGCCAACATCATCTTCTACGCCGACCTGGTGAAGGTGGAGTAGCCCGGCGGCGGTGCCGCTCGCGAGCACGCCGCCCTCCGCACGACAGGAGCACCTTGACCCGCCACCGCCGCCCCCTGAGCGCAGCGCTCCCGCTGCTCGCCGCCGGCGTCGCAGCCCTGCTGCTCTCCGGCTGCGGCAACGCGGGCAGCCTGGAGGGCGCGGGCGCGACCCCCACGGCGGTCGGCCCGGTCCACCTCTGGCCCGATCTGCCCAAGCCCACGACGACGCCGCAGGACTACGGCGAGGGCCAGACGGAGCGGGTGCCCGGCATCAAGGTCCCGGGCGGCGACGTCCGCGCCCTGGATCCGGTCGCGGTCGTCCAGGCCGAGGTGCGCGCCCACCCCGACCAGTACACGGGCGCCGACGGCCTCTACGAGGAAACGGTTCGCCAGCTCAACCGCTGCCGCCAGAAGCCGAAGGCCTGCCCGGTGCTGCGCGCGTACTACCGCGATCTGACCGGCGACGGCAGGGACGAGCTGATCCTCGGCATCAAGATGCCCGAGCAGCAGCTCGCCGTGCGCTGCTACATGCCCGACCGCGGCGCCCTGACCCGGATCATGTCCACCTCGGACCAGCTGATCGGCGTGGAGCTGGCCGGGCGGGACGTCATCCTGCACTCGGTCTCGGCGGGCATCCCGGGGTACGAGTACCGCACCGCCTGGTCGTGGGACGACCACCAGCGCGCGATGCTCCCCACCCGTGACGAGATCATCCGGGTCGAGCCGCAGCACTCCCTCGGCGCCCGCCCCAAGAGCCCGGGCCCGTCCGCCGCCCGCTCGCCGCGCGCCACCGCGAGCGCCCGGTGAGGGCGCCCCGGCTGCCGGCCTGGACGGCGACGCTCACCTGGAAGGCCGCGGTCTTCATCACCGTGATGTGCTGCGCGCTCGCGGCGCTGCTCGGTGTGCTGGTCCACGTCTCGGTGACCCGGCAGACGGTCGGGCAGGCCCGCGACAAGGCGCTGGACAAGCTGGAGGAGGTCTCGCGCGCGTACGAGGCGGGCGAGCCGCTGCCGCCGGGTTCGGGTCTCGACCCGCAGGACCTGCCGGCCTCCCTGCGCACGCTCGCCCTCTCCGGCAGGCGCGGCACGGTCGTGGCCGACGACCGCGGCCGGCCCACCATGTGGGCGGCGGGTCCGGCCGACGGCCGGGCGATCGCCGCCTCGATCGACTACAGCCAGAGCGCCCGCACCATCACCGGCCTCGACCAGGCGATCCTCGGCTCCTCGATCCTCGCCATCGGCGCCACCCTGCTGGTGGGCGTCTTCGGTGTCACCCGGGTCACCCGCCGGCTGCACCAGACGGCGACGGTGGCCCGCCGGATCGGCGCGGGCGACCTCGACGCCCGGGTCGACGATCCCCGTACGAAGAACCCCTCCCGGCCCCAGGACGAGGTGGCCACGGTCGCCGGGGCGCTCGACACCATGGCCGGGACGCTCCAGAACAAGCTGCTGAGCGAGCAGCGGTTCACCGCGGACGTGGCCCACGAGCTGCGCACCCCGCTGACCGGGCTGCACGCGGCGGCCGAACTGCTGCCCGAGGGACGGCCCGCCGAGCTGGTGCGGGACCGGGTGCGCGCGATGCGCTCGCTCACCGAGGACCTGCTGGAGATCTCCCGTCTGGAGGCGGGCAGCGAGCGGGTCGAGCCCGATCTGGAGCAACTGGGGCCGCTGGTGGAGCGCGTGGTGCGGACCTCGGGGACGGCGACGGAACTCACCGTCGTGCGCGACACCTTCGTGGAGACCGACAAGCGCCGCCTGGAGCGGGTCCTGGCCAACCTCCTGGGCAACGCCCACAAGCACGGCGCGCCGCCGGTCGAGCTGACGGTGGACGGGCCGGTGGTGACGGTGCGGGACCACGGCCCCGGCTATCCCGCCTACCTCCTCGACCACGGCCCCCAGCGCTTCAGGACCGAGGGCGGCAACAAGGGGCACGGACTGGGCCTGACCATCGCGGTCGGCCAGGCCGCGGTCCTCGGGGCCCAGCTGCGCTTCGGCAACGCCCCGGACGGCGGCGCGCTGGCGCGGCTGACCCTGCCGGAGTACGCGGACCCGGACGGCGGCCCGCCGGGCCCCGGGCACCCGGACGAGCAGGCCGGGACCGGGGGCGCGGGAGGGGCGCGTACCCCGTCCGGCGGTCCTCGCCCCCCTGAGCGCTTTGCGGGCGACAACGAGCGAACCTAACGTGAGCGGGGCGAGCCAAGGAGCCGCGGTGCGCGGCCCTCCCCTCCCCAGGAGGCACTGTGTCCCCACGTAACCCGCTTGCCCTGCTCGGTCTGACCCTGGCCACCGGGGCGGTCGCCGTCCTCGCCTCCGCCGCTCCCGCCGCCGCCGGGGAATCCGCGCCCAGCGCCGTCCACAAGGGCCGGGTGACGGCCTCGTCCGGGCTGTACCTGCGGGACAAGCCGACCCGCAGCAGCAGGGTGGTGGCGTTCGCGCCGTACGGCGCGATCGTCCACATCTTCTGCAAGACCCGCGGCAGCAGCGTCCACGGCAACGGCGTCTGGTACCTGCTCCAGGACGGCACCTGGGCCTGGGGCTCGGCGCACTACATCGCCAACATCGGCTCGGCGCCCCGCTGGTGCTGAGCCCCGCTCACCGTCCGAGCAGGCGCGCCTTCGCGGCCGTGAACTCCTCGGAGGTGAGCACGCCCTGCTGAGCCAGCTCTCCCAGTTGGCTCAGCAGGCCCACCAGGGCGGAGTCGGGAACGTGCGCCGCGGAGTCGGGAGCGGGCGCCGCGGAGTCGGGGGCGGGCCGGGCGGGGCGGGGGCCGCCCACCAGGAGCCCGCGCAGCAGCGGGGTGCCCGCCGGGCGCTCCACGGGGGTTGCCGCCGCTCGGGCGGGGCGGATGAACATGGCTCAGCCTTCCTCTCGTACGGTCCCCGCCCGCGCGGCCAGGGCCGCCCTGACCTCCTCCAGGCGCTCCGGCGGGATGCGCACCGACCCGGCGACGTACCCGCCCGCGGCGCGCACCCCCCGGGCGGCCTCCTCGGCCCACAGGTGCTCGATCAGGACGACCAGCGCGCAACTGCCGGGGGCGAGCAGGCCCGCGGCCTCCTCGACGTCCTCCGGCCCGATCAGCCGTTCCGCCCCCTGCCCGGCCAGCACCCCGGCCAGCTCCTCGAACTCGTCGAGCTCGGCGGCGGACACCTCGCCCGCGGCGGTCCTGGTGACGACCAGCGCGTCGACCATCCGTACGGCGCGGGATCTGCGCACGCCCACGAGCGAGTCGACGGCTTGGACCCGCAGCCGCTCCTCGGGGAAGGCGAGGACGATGAACTCCACGGGCCCCATGGCGTGCTCCTCCGTGACGGACCGTCAAAAGTCCCACCCCTCGGCACACTATGACATAAGGGGACACAGCGGCCCCGGCTTGCTACGTTGCCCGACATGACCGCACCGACGGCGGCGGACGAACCCCCGCCCGCCCCGCACCCCGCCGGACGCCGGGGCGTCGAGCTCTCGCTGCTGGTCTGCGCCGTCCTCACCCCGGTCTACGGATACGCCGGTGTCGGCCTCGCCAGGAGCGGCGCCGTACCGCCCGACGCGGTCCGCTACGGCGCGGGGCTCGGGCTGCTGGCCCTGCTCGCCCATCTCGCGGTCCGCTGGCGGGCCCCGTACGCCGACCCGCTGCTGCTGCCCATCGCGGTGCTGCTCAACGGCCTCGGGCTGGTCCTGATCTACCGCCTCGACCTGGAGACCCCGCACAGCGCGGCCGCGCCCTCCCAGCTCGTCTGGTCGACGGTCGGCGTCGGGCTCTTCACCGTGGTCGTCCTCCTGCTGCGCGACCACCGCGTCCTGACGCGCTACGCCTACCTCTCGGCGGCCTCCGCGCTGGTGCTGATGGCGGTGCCGATCCCCTTCCCGGCCGTCAACGGCGCCAAGATCTGGGTGCGTCTGGGCGGCCTCTCCTTCCAGCCGGGCGAGTTCGCCAAGATCCTCTTCGCGGTCTTCTTCGCCGGGTACCTGGCCGCCAACCGCCACGCGCTGGCGTACACCGGCCGCCGCGTCCGGCGGCTCCAGCTCCCCACCGGCCGGGTGCTGGGCCCGATTTTGACGATCTGGCTGCTCAGCGTGGGCGTCCTGGTCCTGGAGCGGGACCTGGGCACCTCGCTCCTCTTCTTCGGCCTCTTCGTGATCATGCTGTACGTGGCGACCGGCCGCACCGGCTGGATCGCGGTCGGGCTGCTGCTCGCGGCCGTCGGCGCGGCGGCCGTCGGCTCCCTGGAACCGCACGTCCACAGCCGGGTGGAGGACTGGCTCCACCCCTTCGCCTCCATCGAGGCCGGCCGGGGCCCGGGCCAGCTCGCCCAGTCGCTCTTCGCCTTCGCGGCGGGCGGGTTCCTCGGCACGGGCCTGGGCGCCGGGCACTCGGTCCTGATCGGGTTCGCCGCGAAGTCCGACTTCATCCTGGCGACGGCGGGCGAGGAGCTGGGCCTGGCCGGACTGTCCGCCGTGTTCCTGCTGTACGGACTGCTCGTCGCCCGCGGCTACCGCGCGGCGCTGACCCTCAGCGACCCGTTCGGGCGGCTGCTCGCGGTCGGGCTCGCCTCGATCCTCGCCCTCCAGGTGTTCGTGATCGCGGGCGGGGTGACGGGGCTGATCCCGCTCACCGGCATGGCGATGCCGTTCCTGGCCCAGGGCGGCTCCTCGACCGTCACCAACTGGGTGATCGTGGCGCTCCTCATCCGGATCAGCGACCGCGCGCGCACCCCGCGCCCGGCCGCGGCCGCCGGCGCGCCCGCCCCCGTCCGGACGGGAAGCCGATGATCCGCTACATCCGGCGGGCCGCCGCCTGCTCTCTGGTGCTGCTCGTGGCGCTGCTGCTGAACGCGGCCCGCATCCAGGTCTTCCAGGCCGACGCGCTCGACGCCAACCCCGCCAACCGCCGTATCCCGCTGGCCCGTTACGGCCAGCCGCGCGGTGACGTACTGGTGGACGGCAGGGCCGTCACCGGCTCCAAGGACACCCGCCAGCCGCTGCGCTACGAACGGACGTACACCGACGGGCCGCTGTACGCGCCGGTCACCGGGTACTCCTCCCAGGTGTACGGCACGACGCTCGTCGAGGCCGCCGAGGACCCGGTGCTCTCCGGCTCCTCCCCGCTGCTCCGGCCCCTGTGGGACGGCCTCACCCGCACACGGCCCGCGGGCGGGCACGCGGTCACCACCATCAGGGCCGCCGTGCAGCGGGCCGCCTTCCGGGGGCTCGCGGGCCGGCGGGGCGCGGTCGCGGCCGTGGAGCCGGCCACCGGCCGGATCCTCGCACTGGTCAGCAGCCCCAGTTACGACCCGGGGCGGCTCTCGGGGACCGGACGGGCGGTCGAGAGCGCCTGGACCGCGCTGAACGCGGACCCCGCCCGGCCGATGCTCAACCGGGCGATCCGGCAGACCTATCCGCCCGGCTCCGCCTTCAAGATCGTGACGGCCGCGGCGGCGCTCGACGCGGGCGCCGTCACCGACGTGGACGCCCCGACCACCACGCCCGACCCGTACGTCCTGCCCGGCACCAGCACCACGCTGCCCAACGAGGCCGAGGGGTGCGGCAGGGCCTCGCTCGCGTACGCCGTCCTGGTCTCCTGCAACACGGTGATGGCGCATCTGGGGGTGAAGGTGGGGCTGGCGGGGATGCTGGAGGCGGTGGGGCGGTTCGGCTTCAACGACGCGGGGCTGCGCATCCCGTCGCCGGTGGCCACCTCCCGCTTCGACCGGAAGATGGGCCCGGACCAGCTGGCGCTCTCCTCCATCGGCCAGTTCGACACCACCGCGACCCCGCTCCAGATGGCGATGGTCGCGGCGGCCGTGGCCAACGGCGGGGAGCTCAGACGCCCCTACCTGGTGGAGCGGACGACGACCGCGGGCGGCGCCACGGTCACCCTGAACGGCCCCCGCGTCCACCGCCAGGCGATGACCCCGGCCACCGCGCTGCGGCTCCAGCAGCTGATGGTGGACGTGGTGGAGAAGGGCACCGGCACCAACGCCGCGATCCCCGGCGCGAAGGTGGGCGGCAAGACGGGCACCGCGCAGAACGGCGTGGGCAACCGGGGCCACCCGTACGCCTGGTTCATCTCCTGGGCGCGGGGCCACGACGCGGCGCAGCCCGCGGTGGCGGTGGCGGTGGTCGTCGAGGACGCGGAGGCCGACCGCGCGGACATCAGCGGCGGCGGGGACGCGGCCCCGATCGCGAAAGCGGTGATGGAGGCGGCGCTGGCCGGGTGAGCGCCGCCTCCCCGAGGCGTCGGCCGCGTCCGGGGACGCGGGTCAGCCCGTGGCGCCCTGGGCGATCGCCTCCTCGACCTCGGCGACCCGCGCCGTCTCCTCCCGGCCGAACCGCTCGGCGTCCAGGCGTTCGGCGATCTCCTCGTCCTCGGCCATCAGCAGGTCGAGGTTGGAGTCGCCCAGGTCCAGGACGCCCATGTCCACGTACGCCTGCTGGAGGCGCTTGCCCCACAGGCCGATGTCCTTCACGCAGGGGACGATGCGGCTGAAGAGCAGCTTGCGGAACAGGTGCAGGAACTCGTTCTGCTCGGAGAACTGCTCGGCCTCCGCCTTGGGGATGCCGAAGTTCTCCAGGACCTCCACCCCGCGCAGCCGGTCGCGCATCAGATAGCAGCCCTCGATGACGAACTCCTCGCGCTCGCGCAGCTCCGCGTCGGTGAGCTGCTTGTAGTAGTCGCGCAGGGCCATCCGCCCGAACGCCACGTGCCGGGCCTCGTCCTGCATCACGTACGCCAGGATCTGCTGGGGCAGCGGCTTGTCGGTGGTGTCGCGGAGCATGCCGAACGCGGCGAGCGCGAGCCCCTCGATCAGGACCTGCATCCCGAGGTAGGGCATGTCCCAGCGGGAGTCGCGCAGGGTGTCGCCGAGCAGGCCCTGGAGGTTGTCGTTGACCGGGTAGAGCATCCCGATCTTCTCGTGCAGGAACCGGCCGTAGATCTCGGCGTGCCGGGCCTCGTCCATGGTCTGGGTGGCGGAGTAGAACTTGGCGTCCAGGTCCGGCGCCGACTCCACGATCCGGGCGGCGCACACCATCGCGCCCTGCTCGCCGTGGAGGAACTGGCTGAACTGCCAGGAGGTGTAGTGCCGGCGCAGCTCGCCCTTGTCCTTGCCGGTCAGCTTGGACCAGTAGCGGGTGCCGTAGAGGGTCATCGCCTCGTCGGGGGTGCCCAGCGGGTCGTACGGATCGACCTCGATGTCCCAGTCGATGCGTTTGGCGCCGTCCCACTGCTTGTCCTTGCCCTTCTGGTACAGGGCGAGGAGGCGCTCGCGGCCGTTGTCGTAGTCCCAGCTGAAGCGGGCCGCCCCCGAGGCGGGGACCTCCCAGAGCGGGTCCTGCGGGCCGTTCACATACAGGTCGTGCGTCGACACGTGCGGCTCCTTCGCGTCGCGGAATTCCCTGACCGACCGTTACACGCGGGTTCATGGGCAGGCTCACACGGTGGTAGACGCCGGGTCAACAAGTCGGCCCCAAGGGATTGACGCGCTTGCTGACAGGCAGTCTCATAAGAGTTGACCGCCGGTAACCCCCTTCGAGGCCGACTCACCGAGGTGCCCCAGCCATGACGACCGTGACGACAAGCGAAGTGCTCCGCGACGCGCTCGGACTGCTCCGGGACCGCGAGGAGGTCGCCGAGCGGCTCCTCGCGTCGTCCGCCAAGCACTCCTTCGACCCCGACAAGGAACTCGACTGGAGCGCTCCCTTCGAGGACGGCAAGTGGTTCTGGCCGCCGGAGCTGCTCTCCCTCTACGACACCCCGATATGGCGGAAGATGTCCGAGGAGCAGCGCCAGGAGCTCTCCCGCCACGAGGCCGCGTCCCTCGGCTCGCTCGGCATCTGGTTCGAGATCATCCTGATGCAGCTCCTGGTGCGCCACATCTACGACAAGCCGGTGACCAGCAACCACGTCCGCTACGCGCTCACCGAGATAGCCGACGAGTGCCGGCACTCGATGATGTTCGCCCGCGTGATCCAGAAGAGCGGCTCGCCCGCCTACCCGGTCCCCCGGCTCTACCACAACCTCGCGCGCGTCCTGAAGACCGTCTCCACCACCCCCGGTTCCTTCGCGGCCACCCTCCTGGGCGAGGAGATCCTGGACTGGATGCAGCGGCTGACCTTCCCGGACGAGCGGGTGCAGAGCCTGATGCGCGGGGTGACCCGCATCCACGTGGTGGAGGAGGCCCGCCACGTCCGGTACGCCCGCGAGGAGTTGCGGCGCCAGATGGTCACCGCGCCCGCCTGGGAGCGGGAGCTGACCCGGGTCAGCTGCGGCGAGGCCGCCCGCGTCTTCTCCACCTGCTTCGTCAACCCCCAGGTGTACGAGAACGTCGGCCTGGACCGGCGGGAGGCCGTCGCCCAGGTGAAGGCGAGCGGGCACCGGCGCGAGGTCATGCAGAACGGCGCCAAGCGGCTGACCGACTTCCTCGACGACATCGGTGTGCTGCGCGGGGTCGGCCGCCGGCTGTGGCAGAGCTCGGGTCTGCTGGCCTGAGCGCCCCGGATGCCCTTCACTCCCGGCCAACCGCACGCGAGCACCGGCGTCAAGCCGGGACACGGGGATTACGCTGCCCGTATGACCTCACCGGCCGCCACCCCCGCGTACCGCAGGCTCAGCGTCGAGGAGCGCCGCACCCAGCTCCTCGGCGCCGCGCTGACGCTCTTCGCGCACCGGGCCCCGGAGGACGTCTCGCTCGACGACGTCGCCGAGGCCGCCGGGGTCTCGCGCCCGCTGGTCTACCGGTACTTCCCCGGCGGCAAGCAGCAGCTGTACGAGGCGGCGCTGCGCTCGGCCGCCGACGAGCTCGAACTCTGCTTCGCCCAGTCCCAGAGCGGCCCGCTCACCCGCCGTCTGTCCCACGCCCTCGACCGCTATCTGGCCTTCGTCGACGAGCACGACACGGGGTTCTCCGCGCTGCTCCAGGGCGGCAGCGTCGCCGAGACCTCCCGGACCACCGCGATAGTCGACGAGGTGCGCCGGGCCGCCGCCGAGCAGATCCTCCTCCACCTGGGGGTGGAGAGCCCGGGTGCACGGCTGCGGATGATGGTGCGCACCTGGATCGCCGCCGTCGAGGCCGCCTCCCTCATCTGGCTCGACGAGGAGAAGCAGCCACCGCTGCCGGAGCTGCGCGACTGGCTGGTGGACCATCTGGTCGCCCTGCTCATCGCGACCGCCGCCACCGACCCGCAGGCCGCCGCCGTCGTCCGGGCGGCCCTGGCCCTGGAGTCGGGCGACGGCCCGGCTGGACTCCTTGGCCGCCGGGTGATCCCGGTCCTCTCCGACGCCGCCCACCTGCTCTGACGCGAGCGGCGCGGGCCGTGATGGTGTGACACTGGGGGCGTGCAGAGCGAGAACACCCTCTTTGTGGGCGGCCCCCTCGACGGGCGCGTCCTGCCCGTCCTGCTCGGCCCCGCGGGCAAGCCGCCCCAGTGGTACGAGGTCCCGGTCCCGGACGCCGGCGGCGGCCCGCCGGCCGTCCACGCGTACCGGCTCGAACCCGCCGGGCACAGCAAGCGGCTCGGGCTGCCGCGCGGCTGGAAGTACACCTACGTCCCCGAGGGGCGCGAGCCGCGCCGCTGGCCCTGGAGCAGGCCGAGGCCCCGGACCTAGGGCGTGCCCGCGGTGTCCGCGGGGCGCGATAGGCTCGCTGGTCCACGCCGTGCCGCAGGGGGAGTTGAACCATGGAGGCGCTGACCGCCGAGGAACCGCGCGAGCTCGGTCCGTACCGGATGCGGGCCCGACTGCGCGAGACCGGCACCGCCCGGGTCTACCTCGCCCACGGGGCGGACGGGCGCGGGGTCTGCGTCACCGCCGCCCGCCCCGACCTCGCGGCGCTGCCCGCCTTCCGCACCCGCTTCCGCGCCGAGGCACAGGCCGCCGAACGGCTCGCCGGACCCTGGGTGCCGCCGGTCCTGGCCACCGGCCCCGAGGAGTGGCTGCCGTGGCTGGCCACCCCGTTCACGGCCGCGCTCACCCTCGCGGAGGCGGTGGCGCTCGCCGGACCGCTGCCCGAACCGGCCGTGCGCACCCTGGGCGCGGCGCTCGCCGCCACCCTGGAGCGGGCGCACGCGGTGACCGGCGAGGCCTTCCAGGGCCTGGGCCCCGATGTCGTACTGCTCACCGCCGAGGGGCCGCTCGTCACCGCCTTCGGCGTGCTCGGCGGCGCCAGCGCGGCCAGCGCCGGCGAGGGCGGGCGGCTCGGGGTCACGGTCGGCTATCTGACGCCGGAACAGGTCGCCGGGGAGCAGCCCGGCCCGGCCGCCGACGTCTTCATGCTGGGCATGCTCCTCGCGTACGCGGCCGGGGGCGCGGGGCCGTTCGACTCCGGCCCCGCCGACGCGGCCGCCCACCGCATCGCGCACGCCGTCCCCGACCTCACCCCGGTCCCGGCCGCCCTGCGTCCGCTGCTCGGACGCTGTCTGGCCAAGGCGCCCGGGGCGCGCCCGGCGCCCGCCGAGGTGGCCGCCGAGCTGTCCCCGGGCGGGGCCGCCCCGCAGCCCGGCGCCGGCTGGCTGCCCCCGCGCCTGACGGCCGCGATCGCCGAACGGGCCGCGCAGGCACGGGAGTTGCCGGGCGCCGTGGTGGCGGACCGGGTGCCACCGGCCGCCGCCGTACCGCCGCCCGCGCCCGGGACGAACGGCCACCCGGCCGCTCCCCCGCAGCCCGCCCGGGCTCCGCTGCCCCTGCCCGTACCGCCGGAGCGTGCCCCGGCGGCCGGGCCCGCCGGGGGCGGCCTCGCCCGGTTCACCGGCGACCGGCGTTCGCTGCTGACGGCCGGGCTCGCGGCCGCGGCCGGGCTCGCGGTCGGCGCGGCCGGGGTGCTGGCCTTCGACGGGGACGGCACGGACGCCGAGGCGGCCCCCGCCGCCGACAGCAAGGCCGCCGCCCTCCCGAAGCCGGTGCCCGGGGCTCCCCCGGCCCCCCGCTGGGGGTACGCGGTGCCCGGCGGCAAGCTCCTGGGCACCCCGCTCGTCCAGGGCGCGGTCCTGGTCGTTCCCGGCGCCGCACTCACCGGCGTCGACCTGCGCACCGGCCGCCAGTTGTGGCACCGCCCCGAGCTGGCCGGGGTCGCCCAGCTCCAGCAGGCGGGCGCCGACCCGGCGGTGGCGTTCGGCGTCGGCCCCACCGAGTTCACCTGGTTCGCGGTGGCGGACGGCGCGGTCCGCCAGAAGGTGGCGTACGCCCGGCTCGCGCCTGGCATGGGCACCCCCGAGGTGCGCGCGCACGACGGCACGACGGTGTGGTTCACGGCCGCGGTCGGCAAGGACACCTCGCTCTACGCGTACGACATCGCCACCCGCACCATCCTGTGGCGGCGCCCGCTGGGCCGGGGCGAGACCTTCGCGTGGACGGCCGTCGTCGGCGGCCGGCTCATCGCGCGGCGCCCGGCGGCGAGCCCGCCCAAGGGCGCCAAGCAGGTCCTCGCGGAGTTCTTCGCGGTCGACCCGAAGACGGGCAAGGACCTGTGGTCGCGGTCGTACGGCGCGGTGCTGCCCACCGACACCGCGGAGCTCTCGCCCGACGGCGTGCTGCTCACCACGGCCGGCGGCGGCCTCCAGGCGTTCGACCTGGAGACCACGAAGCAGCGCTGGCAGCGCGCCAGGGGCACGACGCTCTACGGAACGCCCCTGCTGGACAAGGCAGTCGTGTACGCCCCCGACAACGGGACGAGGATCGCCGCGGTCACGGCGGCCGACGGGCGGGAGGCGTGGGTCGCCTCCACCGACCTGGCGCCCGTGGGCGCGGTGGAGACCCGCGCGGTGGCGAGCCCCTCCGGCCGTACGGTCCTGGCGCTCGACCCGTTCCAGGTGACCGCGCTGGACGCGGCGAGCGGCGAGCGGCTGTGGAAGTTCCAGGACGCGGGCACCAAGGAGCAGTCGGCGGACCGGGGCGGCTACCGGGCGGTGGCGGCGGGCCCGGACACGGCGGTGGTGTGGCACGGGGCGACGCTGTACGCGCTGCCGGTGCGGTAGCCGACCCCGGCCCCCTCGGCAAGCGCCCGCACCGGGGTACGGCCGGACGGGGGGAGTATTCGCACCATTCACCCGGCTCGGCGCGCACCGCACCGGATCACCGTGCCACCATCCGACCGGAGGTGATCACGTGTCAGAAAGATCCCTGCGTACGGTGTGCACGGCGGCGGCCGTCGCGGCGGCGCTCGTGTCGGCGGTCCCCACGGCGCAGGCCGCGCCCACGCCGCCGCAGAGCCCGGTGACCGGCTTGCTGACGCAGCTGCGGACGCTGTACCGGCAGGCCGAGGAGGCGTCCGAGGCGTACAACGCCGCCGAGGAGCAGCTGAAGGCGCGCGCGGCGGACGAGAAGAAGGTGGCGGCCGGGCTGACGAGGGCGCGGACCGCGCTGGCCCGCAGCCGCGAGGCGGCCGGGCGTCTGGCCCGGGAGCAGTACCAGGGCCGCAGCGACCTCTCCACGTACATGCGGCTGCTGCTGGCGCGCGATCCGCAGGGGGCCCTCGACCAGGACCATCTCATGCGGCGCGCCACGGACGGGCGCCGCGTCGCGCTGGCGCGGCTGGCGCGCACGGAGAAGCAGGCGGACGCGCTCGCCCGGGAGGCGCGCAAGGCCCTGGACGAGCAGGTGGCGCTGGCCGCGCGGCAGCGGCGCGCGCGGGACGAGGTGCGGGCGCGGCTGAAGGACGTGGAGGGCCTGCTGGCGTCGCTCAGCGAGGAGCAGCTGGCCGAACTCGCCGCGCTGGAGCGGCAGGGCACGGCGAAGGCCCAGCGGGACCTGCTGGCGACGGGGGCGCTGAGCGGGGTGCGGGCGCCGTCGCCGGAGGGGGAGGAGGCGGTGCGGTACGCGGTGGGGCAGGTGGGCAAGCCGTATGTGTGGGGCGCGGAGGGGCCGGGCTCGTACGACTGCTCCGGCCTGACCTCGCAGGCGTGGGCGCACGCGGGACGGGCGATCCCGCGCACCTCGCAGGAGCAGTGGGCGTCGCTGCCGCGGGTGCCGCTGCGGGCGCTGCGGCCCGGGGACCTGGTGGTGTACTACCCCGGGGCGACGCATGTGGCGCTGTACGTGGGGGACGGGATGGTGGTGCAGGCGCCGCGGCCCGGGACGCGGGTGAAGGTCTCGCCGATCGCGTCGAACCCTCTGCTGGGGGCGGTGCGGCCGGATCCGGGGGTGGGGGGTGTGCGGGGGTATCGGCCGGTGCGGGTGCCTTCGGGGGTGGTGGGGGGTGGAGGTGCGGACGAGGGGTACGCGGCGGATGCGCCACCGGAGGATTAGCCCCCACCCCGCCCGTTCCCTTAACCCTCCGGGGGTGGGGGTGGGTGGAGGCCCGGTCCCCCGGGGGCTGCGCCCCCGGACCCCGCTTGGTGTTCACGCGCGGGCCGGTGGGGGGCTGGTCGCGCAGTTCCCCGCGCCCCTTAAAGGCCTCGGCTCCGCCATCGCGTCCACCCTGGCCGCCCCCCGCCAGGGGCGCGGGGAACTGCGCGAGCAACCCACCACCACCCGCAGCACGACAACGGGTCCGGGGTTACGCCCCGGAGACCTCTGCCAGGTACGCCTTCGCCTTCTCCTCCTCGAAGAAGAAGTTCTCGAAGTCCGACGGGTCGTCGAAGCCGTTCGCGAAGCGGTCCGCCACCGGCTGGAGTTCGGATGCCGCGCCGATCAGCTGGAGGACGTGCTCCGGCGGCGCCCCCAGCATCGCGTTCGTCCACTTCACCACGGGCTGCGCGGTCGCCCAGTACCGCTCGAACGTCCCCCGCATCCACGCCTCGTCGAACGCCTCCTCGCCCCGCTCCAGAATGGACGCGAGGTAGGACGCCGCGCACTTGGACGCCGAGTTGGAGCCCTGGCCGGTGATGGGGTCGTTGGCGACGACCACGTCGGCCACGCCCAGGACCAGGCCGCCGCCGGGCAGCCGGCCGACGGGGTTGCGGACGGTCGGGGCGTACCGGCCGGCCAGCGTGCCCCCGGCGTCCGTGAGTTCGACCTTGGTCGCCCGCGCGTACTCCCACGGGGTGAAGCGTTCCATCAGCTCCAGCGTCAGCGAGAGGTGCTCGCCCGGGTCCGTGACCCCCTGGAAGACGTCCAGCGGCCCGCCGGGGATGCCCTCCCAGAAGAGGATGTCGGCCCGGCCGGACGTGGTCAGCGTGGGCATCACGAACAGCTCGCCCACCCCGGGCACCAGGTTGCAGCGGACCGCGTCGAAGTCGGGGTGCTCGGGCCGCGGGCCGAGGCCGTGCACGTAACTGACCGCGAGGGCCCGCTGCGGCTCGGTGAACGGCGAGCGCGAGGCGTCGCGGCCGAACATGGACACCAGCTCGCCCTTGCCCGCCGACACCAGCACCAGGTCGTAGGTGCGGGCGAAGAAGTCGAGGTCGGAGACGGCCGCGCCATGGATCACCAGCTGGCCGCCGCGCTGCGCGAACGTCTCCATCCAGCCCGCCATCTTGACCCGCTGGTCGACGGACTGCGCGTAGCCGTCGAGGCGGCCGACCCAGTCGATGGGCCGGGAGGCGTCGGGGGCGGCCACCGAGACGCCCAGGCCCTCGATGCGCGGGGCCTGGGACTCCCAGAAGTTCAGGCCGAGGTCCCGCTCGTGCTGGAGCGCCGTGTGGAACATGCACTGCGTCGACATGACCCGCCCGGAGCGGATCTCGTCGGCCGTGCGGTTGGACATCAGGGTGACCTCGTACCCCTTCGACTGGAGTCCGAGGGCCAGCTGGAGCCCGGACTGGCCGGCCCCGACTATCAGGATTCTCCGCATGCGAATGTGCTCCGATACGTCAGCAGATATGAGAAAGAGGAAGGTGCCCGCGCCCCGGAGGACCGCGCCCCCGAGGGGCCGCGTCCCGCTACTCCGGCAGCTCGTCCAGCGCGTGGGCCACCAGTCCCAGCAGCGACTCGATCACCGTGATCCGGTCGCGCGCGTCCATGATCACGACGGGGATGTGCGGCGGCACCGTCAGCGCCTCCCGGACGTCCTCCGGCTCGAAGGACTCCGTTCCCTCGAAGTGGTTGACCGCCACGATGTACGGCAGGCCGCAGCTCTCGAAGTAGTCGAGCGCCGGGAAGCAGTCGGAGAGCCGGCGGGTGTCGGCGAGCACCACCGCGCCGATCGCCCCGCGCACGATGTCGTCCCACATGAACCAGAAGCGCTGCTGGCCGGGCGTGCCGAACACGTACAGGACGAGGTCGTCGTCGAGCGTGACCCGGCCGAAGTCCATGGCCACGGTCGTGGTGGTCTTCTCCGGGGTCGACGACAGGTCGTCCGTGCCCTCGCTCGCCTGGGTCATCACCGCTTCCGTCTGGAGCGGGGTGATCTCCGAGACGGACGACACGAACGTCGTCTTGCCCACGCCGAAGCCGCCCGCCACGACCACCTTGGTGGCGATGGGCGCCCGGGTGCGGTCCTGCTGCCAGGGCCGCAGCTCCTCGTCGGCGGACAGCGCGGGCGCCGGGGGCGCGTCCGGCACCAGGAGTTCAGAGGCGGCGGAGTCCACTCATGACCCTTTCGAGCAGCGCGCGGTCGGGCCGCCCGGAGCCGTGCCCGGTCCCGTACACACGGATTCTTCCCTGGTCGGCCAGGTCGCTCAGCAGCACCCGGACGACCCCCAGCGGCATGCGCAGCAGCGCCGAGATCTCCGCGACCGTGCGCATCGCGCGGCAGATCTCCACGATCGCCCGCATCTCCGGCATCAGCCGCATCGGTGACGCGCCCAGTGCCCTGCGCTCCTCGGGCGCCTCGATGGCCGCCACGAACGTCTCCACGAGCAGGACGTGGCCGAAGCGGGTACGGCCGCCGGTGAGGCTGTACGGGCGGACCCGGGCCGGTTTGCGGCCGGCGCCTCGTATCGGCAGTTTGGGGGCGGACGAGGTCACTGGACGGCCTCCATCGACTGGCGCAGCTCGCTGCGGAGTTCGGGGGTGAGCACGTGTCCGGCGCGGCCGACGAAGAGGGCCATGTGGTACGCCACGACGCTCACGTCGCAGTCCGGGGTGGCGTGCACCCCCAGCAGCGAGCCGTCGCTGATCGACATGACGAAGACGCTGCCCTCCTCCATGGCGACCACCGTCTGCTTGACGCCGCCGCCGTCCATGAGCCGCGCGGCCCCGTGGGTGAGGCTGCCGATGCCGGAGACGATGGTGGCGAGGTCGGCGCTGGAGCCGCGCGGGCCCTCGGGGCGGGGCTCGGTGCGGGTCTGCCGCTGGTCCGGGTCGGACGAGAGCAGCAGCAGGCCGTCGGAGGAGACGACCGCCACCGACAGCAGGCCCGGCACCTCCTCGACCAGGTTCCGCAGCAGCCAGTGCAGATTGCGGGCCTCGCTGCTCAGTCCGAACGTGCCGGTGCCGGTCGCGGTCAACTGCGTGCCTCCTCGACTGTCTCCCCCGTCTGTGGCCTCTGGTTCTTCTGCTCTTCTTCGCTCGGTGTACGCGGGACTTCCTGGATCTCGGTCTCGGCGTGCCGGCGGCCCTCCAGGGCGCCCTGCTGGAATCCGCCGAGCCGCCGCCGCAGGGCGTCGGCCATCTCCGCGCCGCCCTTGCGCGGGGCGGGGGCGGCGGGGCCGGACTTGACCACCTTCGGGGTGCGCTTGGGCAGCCCCTTGTCGGTGACGCGCTGGGCGGGGACGGCCGGGGAGGGCTCGGGCTCCGGCGCGGTGTCCGGTCGCCTCTTCGTTTCCGGTACCGGTGCCACTTCCGACTCCGGTGCCGGTGCCGCTTCCGTCTCCGGTTCCGTCTCCTCTGCCGACGGTGCCGGGAGCCGCATCTCGAACGTGGGCTCGTCGACCCGCCCGTGCGCCTCCGCCTCAGCCTCTGTCGCCGCCGCGGCTTCCGCCTCCGCGTCGGCCGGGACCGGGGCCTGCGCCGGGGCGGGCGTCTGCTTCGGGAGCGGGATCTGCGCGGTGCGCTCCGCCCGCTCGGGCAGCACGTTGGAGTTGGCCTCCGCCAGCGCGCCCGGCAGCGTGAAGCGCGGGGCGTCGCTCTGCGCCGGCACCGCGTGCGGCGGCGCGGCCGGGGGCGTCTTCGGCAGGAGCGCCTCGGGCAGCACGACCACCGCCGCGAGCCCGCCCTGCTTCTGCTCGCGCAGCTCGATCCGCACCCCGTGGCGCCGGGCGAGCAGCGCGGCGACGTGCAGTCCGAGCCCGCCGGACTCGGTCCCGGGCTCCGCCGGCTCGTACGAGGAGGGGTCCGCGAGCCGCATGTTGAGCTCGGTGCGGCGGGCGGGGCTCACGCCGATGCCCTCGTCCTGGACGGAGAGCATGACCTCGCCGCTCTCCAGCTGCCAGCCCGAGAGCTGGACCTGGGCGTCCGGCGGGGAGAAGGAGGTGGCGTTCTCCAGGAGCTCGGCGACCAGGTGGCTGAGGTCGTCGGCGGCGAACCCGGCGACCTGGGCGTGCGAGGGCAGGGCCTGGATGACGACCCGCTCGTACCGCTCGATCTCGCTGACGGCGGCCCGCAGCACGTCGACGAGCGGGACCGGGCCGGGGTGGTTGTGGTGGTGCTCGGCGCCCGCGAGGACCAGCAGGTTCTCGCCGTGGCGGCGGATGACCGTGGCCATGTGGTCGAGCTTGAAGAGCGTGGCGAGCTGGTCGGGGTCCTGCTCGCGCTCCTCCAGGCCCTCGATGATGCCCAGCTGGCGCTCGACCAGGCCGAGGCTGCGCAGGCCCAGGTTGACGAAGGTGTGCTGCACGGTCCCGCGCGCCCGCTCGACCTGGGCGGTCAGCTCCCGTACGGAGGCGGCCAGTTCGGCGCGTTCGGCGGCGAGGTTCGTGCGGTCCTCGCGTGCCTCGTCCCGCTGCGCGGCGAGGGTGTCGGCGCGGCCCGCGTGCTCGCGCAGCCGGTCGTGGAGCGTGTTGAGGGAGCGGACGACCTGGGCGAACTCGTCGTTGCGGCCGGTGAAGCGGACCGGCTCCTCCGTCTCGGGGGCGCTCGCGAGCCGGGCCGCGCCGCGCCGGAGCACCGCGAGCGGCCGGGTCAGGCTGCGGGCGGTCGCGGAGGAGATGCCGACCGCGAGCAGCAGCAGCGCGCCGACCAGCGCGACCCGCAGCTCCAGGCCGGTCACGTCGTCGTCGCGCAGCGACTCGAACCGTTTCACCTGGGCGGCGGCGAGCGCCGACTCGGTGCCGCGCATCCGGTCGATGCGCGCGGTGAGCGCGGCGGCGACCTTGTCGGCGCCCAGCCTGCGGTCGGCGGAGCTGAGTTGCGGCTGGTCGGTGAGGCGGGCGAGGTAGCGCTCGGCCGCGTCCACGTCCGGGCCGGTGACCGTGGTGGAGAGCTTCTCGCGGGCGGTGGCGGGGGCGGCCTGGTCGAAGTCGGCGAGCGCGGCCTGCTCGCGCACCCGCGCCTGCTGCCCGGCGGCGCTCAACGCGTCCCGGGTGCGCCCCTCCTCGCCGTCGCCCGCGTCCTTCTGGACGTACCGCCCGGTGATCGGGTCGTAGACCGGGGTGGTGGCCTTCTGCGGGACCGAGAGCGCGGCGACCAGCAGGCCCCGGGTGGCGGAGGCCTGTTCGACGGCGCGGCCGAGGTCGGCCGGGGCGCGGGAGGCCCCGGCGGCGCGCGGGGGCGTCCGGGCGGCCAGCTCGTCGGCGAGGCCGAGCAGCTTGCCGATCACGTCCGAGTACGTGCGGTGGGCCTCCAGGGCCGTGCCCTTGCCGGTGAGCGCGGTGCGGCGCAGCGAGGGCACGGTGGCCAGGTCGCGGCCGAGGGCGGCGGGCGCGGTGGCGCGGATCTCGTCGATGCGCCGGTCGACGCGGGTGGCGCGGTCCTTGAGGGCGGCGTCCTCGCGCGGGTCGCGGCCGCCCGCGATGTACGCGGTGAGGTCGTCGCGTTCGTCGGCGAGGGCGTGGGCGAGGATGACGGCCTGCTGGTCGAGTTCGGCCAGGGTGACCAGGCGCTGGGACTCGTTGAGGTCCGAGGAGGCGGTGAGCAGCGCGGGGGCGCCCGCGCCCAGGACGGTGAGGGAGACCAGGGCGACCGAGGTGACCAGCCGGGTCCGTACGCGCACGGGGCGCGCGGCGCCCGTGGCGCCCTTGGCGCCCTCTGCGGGGGCGCCGTCCTTGCCCCGAGGCCGCTTGTTCTGCACCGGTGCTCTCAATCTTGACTCGTCCACCATGAAGCCGAGGTGACGACCGGTCATGCGTCTCTTGCGTCGTATGCGACGCGTTCCCACCCCTGCACGGCTTCCGACCATTCCAGTGGTTTTGGGAAGGAGGCATGCAACATCCACTCCGCCACCCGAACGAGTGAACAACACTCGGGAGTTGGCGTTCAACTCCCGCGGAATGCCCGCCCCCGCTCGTGTGGGAGGCCGGTTGGAACTTCCGCGCGGCCTTTGGCAGGATGCCCGCCCACAGCTTCCCGGGGGGCCTCCCGCACGGGCCGCGGCGCCCGGTCCCCCCAACTGGTCCAGGCCAATTGGGGGTCAAGGGGGCGGGGTGGAGGGGTCGTGCAGACTGGCTCCATGCGCATCGAGCTCGCCACGGCCCCCGGAGACCCCGCACGCCCCAACGAGGACTGGGCCGCCGCCGCGCTGCCCGCCGCCGGGCGGGGCGGCGTGCTGGTGGTGCTGGACGGGGTGACTCCGCCCCCGGGCAACGGCGACTGTGTGCACGACGTGCCCTGGTACACCGCCCGGCTCGGCGGCGCGCTGACCGAACTGTCCGGTTCGCGGCGCGACATACCGCTGACCGCGATCCTCGCGGAGTCCATCAGGCGCACCGCCGACGCCCACCGGGACACCTGTGACCTTTCTCACCCGCGCACACCTCAGGCGACCGTGGTCCTGGCGCGTTGGGACGAGGAGGCGGTGGAGCATCTGGTCCTCTCCGACTCCGCGCTGCTCCTGGAGTCACCGGACGGCGCGGTCCGGGCGGTCCTGGACGACCGGCTGGAGCGGCTGCCGGGCGACCTGCTCGTCTCGGACGAGGTGGCCGACGCCCGCGCCCGCAACAAGGAGGGCGGTTTCTTCACCGCCGCCGCGGACCCCTCGGTGGCCGGACGCGCGGTCACGGGGCGTACCCCGGTACGGGACGTACGCGCGCTCGCCGCGCTGACCGACGGCGCGACCCGGTGGGTGGAGACCTTCCGCGAGGGCGACTGGGCGGGGTGCCTGGCGCTGGTGGCCAAGGCGGGACCGCAGCGGCTGATCGACCGGGTGCGGGAGCTGGAGCACGCGGACGCCGGCGCCGGCCGTACGTGTCTGCGGCGGAGCAAGACGCACGACGACGCCACCGCCGTGTACGTCGAGCTCTGAGGCGCGGCCGGGCCGGGGTGCCCTCCCGGCGCGTGGTGCCGCCGCCTCTAGGGGCGCGCGGCGCCCGGCTCCTGCATGTCCGCCCTGGCGTTCAGCTGGTGCAGCAGCCGCGCCAGTTCCGCGATCTCGCCGCGGTCCCAGTCGGCCAGCTTGGTGACGTACTGGGCGCGGCGGGCGTCGCGGACCCGGCGGAAGCGGTCCAGGCCCTCCCCGGTGAGGCGCACCAGCGAGGCGCGCCCGTCGGCCGGGTCCGGCTCGCGCGCCACCAGGCCCAGGTCCTCCAGGGCGCGCAGCTGGCGGCTCATGGTCGCCTTGCCCACGCCGAAGTACGCGGCGAGTTCGGTGGCCCGCTGCGGACCGCCCTCCTCCAGACGTACGAAGAGCCCGTAGGCCGCGGCCTCCAGCTCGGGATGGACCGCGCGGGCCATCTCGCCGGAGGATGCCCTGGCACGCCTCAGGAAGACCGCCAGCTCGCGTTCGAGTGCGAGGAACTCCTGGTCCGGACCGTGCACATCAGCTCCCATTCCACGCTGCCTGGACGGGACAGTATTTCCCAGTCCCCCGGGGCCGGGGCCCCCGGCGTCGTCCACCGGGGGCCCTTTGGCTCAATCACGCGTCGCGCGGGTGGGGGTCCCCCCCTGTTCGAGCGGAGTCGAGAACTCGGGGGAGCGTTCAGCAGGTGCCGGCCGGCCGCTCCCGGGTGACCAGGTCCGTCCAGCCGGTGGTGCCGTCCAGCCACACGACCCGGCGGCCGCCCGCGGCGGACGGGTAGAGCTGCTCACCGCGGTTGCAGGACAGGCGCTCCTTGCGGGTGCCGTCGGCGCTGAGCTGCCACAGCTTGGGCAGGGTCTCGTTGCGGTACTGGGTGTCCGGCAGCGTGGTGTTCACCGTGACCGCCTCGTCCGAGGCCGTCAGGTCGAACGGGATCAGCGCGCCGGGCCCGGCCTCGGGGCTGAGGTCCACCGCGCCGGTGCCGTCCGCGTTCGAGCGGCGCACCGCCAGCTGCCCCTGGTCGGCGATGTTCTCGTCGACCAGCCAGAACACGTTCCTGCCGGTGATGCCGGTCTGGCCGATCGCCTGCGGCTCGCCGAGCTGCTGGACGAGCCGGGCGCGGCCGGTGGCGAGGTCGTACGTCTCCACGCCCAGCTTGTAGTCGTCGCCGCTGCGGTAGAGCTTGGCGTACGCGATCCTGCCGTCGCGCAGCGAGGGGAGCGCGCTGCCGACGTCGTACCCGCCGCCGTCCACGAGGGTGGGCTCGCGGTCGCCGGGCCTGAGGAAGCCGACGTGCCGCCCGCCGAAGGTGTCGAAGACCTCGAAGACCACCGTGCCGTGCTCGACCCGCAGGTTCTGGACGGTGGTGGACGAGGTGTAGAGCGTCCTGACGGGGCCGCCGGCGAGCGGCCGGGAGAGGATGTCGACGCTGGTGGCGCCGAACGCGGCCCACACCACCGTGGTGCCGTCGGTGGCCGGATACACGTGGTAGCGCCCGTCGTTGGGGCTGATCAGCCTGGGCGTGCCCCGGCCGTCGACGCGTCCGGCGTAGACCGAGTAGGCCTCGGTGCCGTCGTCGTTGGACTGGGAGGTGGCCCACCAGCCGCCGCCCGCGGCCGTGCCCGTGCCGGTGGTGTTGACCTTGCCGAAGAGGCGGTCGGAGTCGACGCCGAGGGCGTTCTCCCAGCCGGGCACGATGCCGTGGGCGCTGAACGACCGCTTGACCACGTTCCGCTGCCTGGCGGAGAGCCCCATGTCCTTGGCGGCCGCGACGACCGCGTCGCGGGCCTCGGTGTAGCCGTCCAGCGGCGTCATGTACGTGGAGAGCGCCTTGTAGACGAGCCGGTCCGCGAGGAAGGGGTCCTTGGGGTCGAGGTCCTGGCGGATGTCCCACAGGGCGCCCGAGAAGACCGTCGAGTTGAGGTGGACGCCGCCGTTGTCGGTGGAGAAGGTGACGCCGAGGTAGTCCTTGGACGTGGTGCGGCCGTCGTTGAGGTCGCGGAAGGCGCAGTCCCGGGGCTTGGCGGTGCGGCACAGGTCCTCGCCGATGAGCCCGGAGTCCGGGTCGTCCATCCTCGCGCCGCTCGCGGTGGTGTCGATGGCGTTGCCGAAGTAGTCCGCGAGCGCCTCGTTGAGGGCGCCGGACTGGCCCGCGTAGACGAGGTTCGCGGTGTTCTCCACCACCCCGTGGGTCATCTCGTGGCCGACGACGTCGAGGTCGGCGGAGAGCGTCCGGTACTGCTCGTCGCCCGCGCCGTACACCATCTTCTGGCCGTCCCAGAAGGCGTTGACGAACGGGCCGCCCGCGTAGGTGACGCCCACCAGCGAGTTGACGGCCATGCCGCGTCCGTCGAGGCTGTCGCGGCCGTGCACCTTCTTGTAGTAGTCGTAGACCTGTCCGGCCGCCCAGTGGGCGTCGACCGCGCCCGACTCGGTGGCGTCGCCGCTGTAGTGGGGGGACGGGCTGGTGAAGTCCTTGAGCCCGTCCGGCCAGCGCCCCGAGGCGTCGTCGACGTCGACCGCGCGGGCGTCCCAGGTGTGCAGGGTGTTCTTGCTGGTGGCCGCCATGCGCGCGTGGTCGACGAGGCTGTACCGCCGGTTCGCCTCGTCGAACGCGACCTCCAGCGGGACCTGGTCGCCGTTGGAGCGGACGCCGGTGCCGCTGGTGCCGGGGCCGGGCGCGGCGGCGGGTGCCTGCCGCACGGCGTCCGCTCCCGCCCCCGTCCCCGTCGCCGCCGCCGGGCGCGGTGCGGCCGGCCGGTCCGCGGTGAGCGTCCTGATCAGGCTGTACTGGAGCACCGGGAAGCCCGCGCGGGCGTCGACGTACACGTCCTGGAGGACCGGTTGGCCGGTGGCGGGGTCGGTGCCGCGCACGGTGACGCGGTAGGTGAGGACGCCGGCGCCCTTGGGGACGACGACCAGGCCGCCGGCCCGCCCGCTGAGCGCGGCCGCCGCACCGCTCTTCGCGCCCGCGGAGGGCCGGACGTCCTTCTTGCCGAGGGTGGCGCCGCCGAGCCGGGCGGCGACGGAGGAGACGGCCCGGCGCACGGCGAGGTCCTCGGTGACCGTCGCCGCCGTGGGAGCGGTCAGACCGGTGAAGTACTTGCCGGAGGTGCCGGTGACGACGCGCCTGCCGTCCTTCTTCTCCATCCGCACCACGTACTGGCCGCCGAGCACCTCGACGCCGTGGTGCCTCTGCTGGAGCCGTACGGTCTCGTCCGCGCCCTGGCGCAGGGTCTGGACGGGGGTGAGGTCGCGGCCGGGGTCGGCTATCCGGTAGCGGCTCTCCCTGGCGGCGAGGTGGCCGCGGGCCGCGTCGGCGGGCGCGGCCTTCGCGTCGGCGCTCTCGTGGAGGCCGTCCACGAGGGCGGGCGTCTCGGTGCCGGTGCCGGGCACCACGTCGGCGGCCGGCACCCGCGGCGAGGGCGCGGCCTGGGCCGCCGGTACGGCGGTGGCGAGGAGGGCGGCGGCGCCGAGGAGGGCGGCGGCGCCCGCGCCCCGGACCGGTGAACCGGCCGTCCTGCTCCCCCGGGTGCCGCCTGTTCCGGCTCTGCCTGCTCTGGGCTTGTGCAAGGTCGTTCCTCCACGGGCCGATGCGAGGTGCCCCCCGCGGACGGCGTCGGCCGCGCGGGAGGCCGGTGGCGCCGGTGGGCGCCGACTGGTCATGGCCATGCAAGCCCGGGAGGCGTGAACTCCTCAATGGGGCCTCTGTGTTGACAGGGGAGCTTTGGCGCGAACGCGACCCGGGACATCGGCCGGGAGCCGGGCGGCACGGCCGGGGCGCGGCGCCCGGCGGCCAACCGCCCACGGCTGAAAGTTACTTGCGGCCCGCGGCGGTCGGCCCAGCTCGCGCCCGCCGCGGCCAGCCCGCCACAGGCATGGGCCAATGGCAGTCCGGCAAGCCCTTTCGCGTCACGGTCTACGTGCGTAGCTTTTTCCGTATGACATGTCCACAACGACATGTCGATCCCCAGGCACGTCCCCCCACCCTTCGCCTTTCGGAGGCACGCAATGCCCGTGCACAGACCCGGAACGGCCCGTCGCGGTCCCCTCGCCGCGGCCGGAATCCTCCTCCTCTCCCTCGCCCTCCTGCTGACCGCGCCCGGCACCTCGAACGCGGCCGGGACCCCAGCCCGCGGCTCCGCCACCCTCGGCATGGGCGTCGCCGCCCACGACGGCACCGGTCCCCTCCCGCGCGACACCCGGACCGTACAGACCGTGCAGTTGGAGGGCGTCGACACCAGCAGCCACAACGGCAACGTGGCCTGGAGCACCCTGTGGAACAGCGGGGTGAGGTGGGCCTACGTCAAGGCCACCGAGGGCACGTACTACACCAACCCGTACTTCGCCCAGCAGTACAACGGCTCGTACAACGTCGGCATGATCCGCGGCGCGTACCACTTCGCCACGCCCGACACCGCGAGCGGCGCCGCCCAGGCCGACTACTTCGTGGACCACGGCGGCGGCTGGTCGCGCGACGGCCGTACGCTGCCGGGCGCGCTCGACATCGAGTGGAACCCCTACGGCGCCGCCTGCTACGGCAAGTCCGCCGCCGGGATGGTGAGCTGGATCCGCGACTTCGTGAACCAGTACCGGGCCCGCACCGGACGTGACGCGGTCATCTACACCGCCACCAGCTGGTGGACCCAGTGCACCGGCAACTCCGGCGCCTTCGGCTCCACCGACCCCCTGTGGATCGCCCGGTACAACACCGACCCGGGCGCCCTGCCGGCCGGCTGGGGCTACTACACGATGTGGCAGTACACCTCCTCGGGACCGACGGTCGGCGACCACTCCCGGTTCAACGGGGCGTACGACCGGCTCCAAGCCCTCGCCAACGGCTAGGGAACACCGGTCCGACGGGCTCCCGGCGCGCCCGACGCGCGCCGGGGGCCTGCCCGTGCCGCGCGCCGTCATACGACAGGATGGTCACCATGCGCGTGCTGCGAACGGTGGGGCGGGTGACCGCCGCGGGGATGCTCGCCCTGGTCACGGGGTGCGGCGGGTCGGCCGTGTCGGCTCCCCAGCAGGACCGGCCCGACGAGGCGCCGCCCGCGCCCGCCCCGCAGTCCTCCGCCACCGCCACCGCCGGACTGCCGTTCGTGGGCGTCCTGGTCGACGGCGACAAGCACTGGTGCACCGCCGCCGTCGTCGCCGGCCCCCGGGGCAATGTCGTCGCCACCGCCGCGCACTGCGCCGACGCCGGGTCGGCGGGCTCGATGGAGTTCGCCCCCGGTTTCTCCGGCGCGGGCAAGGGCTCCTTCCCGTACGGGACCTGGAAGGTCAGAGCCGTGCAGACCGACGCGCGCTGGTCCGACGACGGCGACGACGCCTTCGACTACGCGTTCTTGACCCTGGAGCCGGACGCCCGGGGCCGCAGCGTGCAGAGCGTGGTGGGGGCCGCCCAGCCCGACTGGGGGTCGGGGCCGCGTCGCCGGGTCACCGTCGTCGGCTATCCGGACGAGGACCACAACCCGGAGAACCGGCCCATCGCCTGCACCACCGACACCCGCCCGGACCCCGATCTGGCGAGCGACGTACGGATCGACTGCGCCGGGTTCTGGACCGGCACCAGCGGCAGCCCCTGGCTGGCCGATCACCGCGGGCCCTACCGCCCCGGCCGTCTCATCGGGGTGCTGAGCGGCGGCGACACGGATGTGGCGTCGACGGCGGTCCTTTTCGACGCGCATGCGCGGGCGCTGTACGAGCGGGCTGCGCGCTCTTAGGGGTGTTTTCGTCTGCGGACCGTGGGTGGCTGGTCGCGCCCACGCGGCGGAGCCGCACATGTCACAGCCCCGCGCCCCTGACTACCCAGGGGCGCGGGGAACTGCGCGAGCAACCCACCACGGTCCGCGGACAACCACCGGGCCGCTACGCCGCCACCGGCACCGGCACCTCCGCCGGGGACAGTGCGATCTGAAGGACCTGGCGGACGTCGCTGACCGGGTGGACCTCCAGCTTCTCCAGGACCTCCGCCGGGACGTCGTCCAGATCCGGCTCGTTGCGCTTGGGGATCACCACCGTGGTGATGCCCGCGCGGTGCGCGGCGAGCAGCTTCTGCTTCAGGCCGCCGATCGGCAGCACCCGGCCGGTGAGCGAGACCTCCCCGGTCATCGCCACGTCGGTGCGCACCAGCCGGCCGCTGAGCAGCGAGGACAGCGCGGTGACCAGCGTGATGCCGGCGCTCGGGCCGTCCTTGGGGACCGCGCCCGCGGGGAAGTGGACGTGCACGCCCCGGTCCTTGAGGTCGGCCACCGGCAGCTCCAGTTCGGCGCCGTGCGAGCGCAGGAAGCTCAGGGCGATCTGCGCCGACTCCTTCATCACGTCGCCCAGCTGGCCGGTGAGGGTCAGGCCCGCGGCCCCCGTCTCCGGGTCGGCCAGGGACGCCTCGACGAACAGGACGTCGCCGCCCGCCCCGGTCACGGCGAGGCCGGTGGCCACCCCGGGCACCGAGGTGCGCCGCTCCGCCGGGTCCTGGGCGGACTCGGGGACGTGGTGCGGGCGGCCGATCAGCGCGCGCAGGTCGTCGGGCGTGACCGTGAAGGGCAGCTCGCGCTCGCCGGTCTCGTGCTGGGCCGCGACCTTGCGCAGCAGCCGGGCGAGCGAGCGCTCCAGGTTCCGCACGCCCGCCTCGCGGGTGTACTCCCCCGCCAGCTTGCGCAGGGCCTCCTCCTCCAGGACGACCTCGCCGCCGTCGAGCCCGGCCCGCTCCAACTGGCGCGGGAGCAGGTGGTCGCGGGCGATGACGACCTTCTCGTCCTCGGTGTAACCGTCGAGGCGGACGAGCTCCATCCGGTCGAGCAGCGCCTCCGGGATGGCCTCCAGGACGTTCGCCGTGGCCAGGAAGACGACGTCGCTCAGATCGAGCTCGACCTCCAGGTAGTGGTCGCGGAAGGTGTGGTTCTGCGCCGGGTCGAGGACTTCGAGCAGGGCCGCGGCCGGGTCGCCGCGGAAGTCGGAGCCGAGCTTGTCGATCTCGTCGAGCAGCACCACCGGGTTCATCGACCCGGCCTCCTTGACCGCCCGTACGATCCGGCCGGGCAGGGCGCCCACGTACGTACGCCGGTGGCCGCGGATCTCGGCCTCGTCCCGGACGCCGCCGAGGGCGACGCGGACGAACTCGCGGCCCATCGCGTGGGCCACGCTCTCCGCGACGCTCGTCTTTCCGACACCGGGCGGGCCGACGAGGGCGAGCACCGCGCCCCCGCGCCGGCCGCCGACCACGCCCAGGCCCCGGTCGGCGCGGCGCTTGCGGACCGCCAGGTACTCGGTGATGCGCTCCTTCACGTCCTCCAGGCCCGCGTGCTCGGTGTCCAGGACCGCGCGGGCGCCCGCGATGTCGTAGACGTCCTCCGTCCGCTCCTGCCAGGGCAGTTCCAGGACGGTGTCCAGCCAGGTGCGGATCCAGGAGCCCTCGGGGGACTGGTCGCTGGAGCGCTCCAGCTTCTCGACCTCCTTGAGGGCGGCCTCGCGGACCTTCTCGGGCAGGTCGGCGGCCTCCACCCGGGCCCGGTAGTCGTCGGACTCGTCGCCCTCGGACTCGCCGTTGAGCTCGCGCAGCTCCTTGCGGACGGCGTCGAGCTGGCGGCGCAGCAGGAACTCGCGCTGCTGCTTGTCCACGCCCTCCTGGACGTCCTTGGCGATCGCCTCGGCCACGTCCTGCTCGGCGAGGTGCTCGCGCAGCTGCTCGGTGGCGAGCCTGAGCCGGGCGACCGGGTCGGCGGTCTCCAGGAGCTCGACCTTCTGGGCGGTGGTGAGGAAGGGTGAGTAGCCGGAGTTGTCGGCGAGGGCCGAGACGCCCTCGATCTGCTGGACCCGGTCGACGACCTGCCAGGCGCCGCGCTTCTTGAGCCACTCGGTGGCGAGCGCCTTGTACTCCTTGACCAGTTCGGTGACCTGGCCGGGCAGCGGTTCGGGGACGGTCTCCTCGACCTGGGCGCCCTCGACCCACAGGGCGGCGCCGGGGCCGGTGGTCCCGGCGCCGATGCGCACCCGGGCCACGCCGCGGATGAGCGCGCCGGGGTCGCCGTCGGAGAGCCGGCCGACCTGCTCCACGGTGCCGAGCACGCCGGTCGCGGCGTAGGCCCCGTCGACGCGCGGGACGAGCAGCACCCGGGGCTTGCCCGCCGAGGGGCCGTCGGCCCGGACCGCGGCCTGGGCGGCTTCGACGGCGGCGCGCACCTCGGTGTCGGACAGGTCCAGCGGCACGACCATCCCGGGCAGCACGACCTCGTCGTCGAGCGGCAGCACAGGCAGGGTGAGCGGTGCGGACGAGTGAGCCATGATCTCCCCTTCGGCAGTCAAGTTGAGCTATGCCGACTCAATGCATGTGAGCCCGGGAATGTTCCCCCGGGCCTGTTCGCTCTGAGCGATCACCTCTTGTAAGAGTCACATCACAGAAAGGACTATTACCACCTCGTACGTTCGCAAGGGGGCGGTCATGGAGTCGGTACCGGAGCTCGTCGAGGCCTGGACCAAGGGGTGGGTGGTCTCGCGCGGCGCGGCGGCGCCGGTCGCCGAGCCGTGGGGGTGGAGCATCGACGTCGGCCAGGTCAAGCAGGTGTGCCGGCACGTCATGCCCGAGCCCGACGAGGCCTCGGTGCGCAAGCTGGCCCACGCGGCGGCCGTGCCGGGCACCTGGCTGAAGCTCTTCGCGGACGACGACACGGTCCGCCCGTGGCTCGGCCCCGGCTGGGAGTACGAGCAGCCCGGCTTCCTGATGACGGTGCCGCTGGCCCCGGCCGATGTGCCGGTCCCGGCCGGCTACACCCTCACCCGCTGGACCACCGGCGGCGTCCTGCGCGTCCTGGTGCGCACCGGGGACGGCCACTTCGCCGCCCGCGGCCAGATCGCCCCCACCGGCGCGACCGCCGTCGCCGACCAGATCGAGACGGCGCCCGGGCACCGCCGCCGGGGCCTGGGCAGCGTCGTCATGCGCACGCTCCAGAGCGGCGCCCACGCCGCGGGGGCCACCACGGGCGTCCTGGTCGGCACCCCCGAGGGCCGGGACCTGTACGGATCGCTCGGCTGGACGACGCGCTCTCCCATGGCAAGCCTGTACTTCGCTCCCACCGATCCGGCATCCTCGGCTCCATGAGCCTCATGGGCAGGACCACCACCACCGGAGCACTGCTGCTCGCCACCCTGCTCGCGGCGACGGCCTGCGACTCCGGCGACTCGACGGCGGACGGCGCCTCCAAGTCGCCCACCCCGGCGCCGAGCACGACCCTGAGCGCCCAGCCGCCGGCGACCTCCCCGACTCCGGGCACCTCCCCGGCGGGCACGGCCACGCCGCCCGCCCGGCAGGGGCAGTTGCTCCGGCTCGTGGTGAGCGGCGGGTTCGCGGGGGTGCACAACGAGCTGGTGGTCAAGGACGACGGCTCGTACACCTCCACCCGCCGGGACGGGCAGAAGACCACCGGCACGCTGACGCGGGAGGAGCTGGCGAAGCTGCGCGAGGCGCTGGTGGACGCGGACTTCGCGCATCTGCCGCCGCGCCCGACCGGGCGCCCGATCGCCGACGCGCTGATGTACCAGTTCACGTACGAGGGACACGTCGTCCTCGCCGACGACGTGCACCAGACCCCGGGGCTACGGGCCGTGCGGGCCCGGCTGCCCGTCGGCTACCGCTGACGGCCCGCCGCCGGACCGGGCGGCCCGGCGCAGCACCGGCCAGCAGACGACGCCGACGAGCAGGGCGGTCGGATGGCCCCAACTGGCCAGCGGGTCCGCCATGTCCAGCAGGTCCTGGGTCAGGAGCACGGCCATCACCCCGAGCACCGGCCACCGCAGCAGCGGGGGCAGCAGCCCGGCGAGCGCGCCGACGCTCGCCATCAGCCCGAAGCTGATCCCGTAGTCCAGGCGGTGCAGCGAGGAGTCCGGCAGCTGCCCCGCCGCGACGGAGACGCCCACCGGCACCTCGGTGACCAGCGTCGCCACCACATGGCCGAGCAGGAACACCCCGGCCGTGCGCAGCCCGCCGACGCGGCGCTCCAGGGCGGTGAGGATGAAGACGAAGCCGACGGCCCACGGCGAGGAGATGCCGCCCGCGATCCACAGCGCGCTGGCCACCAGCACCAGCACGGGCGTACGCGTGAGGTGCTGCACATCGGTGCTGGAGCCCTCGAGGAGGGTACGGACCGTGTCCGGGTCGCCGAACTCCATGTAGAGCGAGGTCAGGAGCAGCAGCAGGGTGTACCCGAAGGTGAAGGGCGTGCCGGCCGGGGTCGGTACGAGGCGGGCGGCGCCGCGCCACACGTCACGCGCGCCCGGTCCGGCGGGTGCCCCGGGGCTCCGGGCCCCGTCCGCGCCGCCGCTCACGCGCACGGCGGGGCCGGCGACCTCGCGGTCGCGCGCGGCGCCCTCGCCGAGGACGGCCTCGTCGTCGAGCCCCGTCGGAGGGGCCACCGCGACGTCCCCGTCCTCCGCTGCCCCGTCGGCCGTCGCCTCCGCGGCCGTCGGCCGCTGCCGCGGGATGCCGTCGAGCAGATCCGCCCGTTCGCGCGTTCTCTCAGGGTGCACCGGTGAGGCCCCTTCCACCGGGCGCCCCGCTCGCACCCGGAACCACAAGCCACGCCGGTGATCGTCCGGCCTTGCTGCTTACGCTTGTACAACGCTCACCCTCTGCGAACGCTCCCGTCCGCGTCTATGACTTGTGCCACATCGGACAACCTTTGACGCAGGCCGCGCGTCGGCCTTCGAGCCGTTCGCTCCGCATCACGAGGAGGTCCTTCGATGTCCATCGCCGACCCGATCGCCGCACCGGTCGTCCTCGACCGGCGCGAGGGCCCGTACGGGGAGGTGGTCCTGCGCCGGCGCGGTCCGCACTTCGAGATCATCGCCAACGGCACCTTCCTGATGGACACCTCCGACGGGCGCTCCGAGCGGCTGCTGGTGGACGCCGCGTACGAGGCGCTGGCGGACCGCCGCGAGCGGCCCTCGGTGCTCATCGGCGGGCTCGGCGTCGGCTTCTCCCTCGCGCACGCCGCCGCGAGCGGGCGGTGGGGCCGGATCGCCGTGGTGGAACGCGAGTTGGCCGTCATCGACTGGCACCGCTCGGGCCCCCTCGCACCCCTCTCCGAAGCCGCCCTGGCCGACCCCCGCACCGAGGTCCTGCACACCGATCTGGTCGCCTATGTGAGGAGCGCTCCGGACACCTTCGACGCGCTCTGCCTGGACATCGACAACGGCCCCGACTGGACCGTGACCCGGAGCAACGACAGCCTCTACTCCCCCGCCGGCCTCGCGGCCTGCCGGGACCGGCTCACCCCCGGCGGAGTGCTCGCCGTCTGGTCCGCGCGGCCGTCGCCCGCCTTCGAGGAAGCTCTCCGTAATGCCGGATTCCACGGGGTTAGGACCGAAGAGATCACAGTTGCCCGGGGCGTCCCTGACGTGGTCCATCTCGCCGTTCGCCCTGCGTAGCCGGGACGCGGCCGGTGCCTCTAGTCTCTGACCGACACGAGGGATCACCCCACGGATCCCCGGAAGCAATATCAGGGCGGGGCGATGGAGCAGGCACACACCACCCACAACGGCGTAGCGGCCACCCCCGGCGCCCAGCGCCGGGTGCTGGTCGTCGAGGACGACACGACGATCGTCGACGCCATCGCGGCGCGGCTGAGGGCCGAGGGCTTCCAGGTCCAGACCGCCCTCGACGGCCCGGCGGCCGTCGACACCGCCGAGGCGTGGCAGCCGGACCTGATGGTCCTGGACATCATGCTGCCGGGCTTCGACGGGCTCGAGGTGTGCCGCCGCGTGCAGGCCCGCCGGCCGGTCCCGGTGCTGATGCTGACGGCCCGCGACGACGAGACGGACATGCTGGTCGGGCTCGGCGTCGGCGCGGACGACTACATGACCAAGCCGTTCTCGATGCGGGAGCTGGCGGCCCGGGTCCACGTGCTGCTGCGCCGGGTCGAGCGCGCCACGCTGGCCGCCGCCACCCCGCGCACCGGCATCCTGCGCCTGGGCGAGCTGGAGATCGACCACGCGCAGCGCCGGGTCCGGGTGCGCGGCGAGGACGTCCACCTCACTCCGACCGAGTTCGACCTGCTGAGCTGCCTGGCGAACACCCCGCGCGCGGTGCTCTCGCGCGAGCAGCTGCTCGCCGAGGTCTGGGACTGGGCGGACGCCTCGGGCACCCGGACCGTGGACAGCCACATCAAGGCGCTGCGCCGGAAGATCGGGGCCGAGCGCATCCGCACGGTCCACGGCGTGGGATACGCGCTGGAGACCCCGGCGCCATGAGCCGGGCGGCGGCCGGGGCGGTGCACGGACGGACCCGGCGGGACGGGCCCCGCGGCCGGGCCCGCGACCGGCTGCGCGAGCGGCTGAAGGGCGGGCTGCGCGAGGTCTCCATCTCCATCAAGACCAAGCTCGGCTCGCTCGTCGTGGTCTCGGTCTTCATCACCACCGGGCTGCTGATGGTGGCCGTGCAGACCCGTACCGAGCTGCGGTTCATCACCGTCTTCTCGGTGATCGCCACCCTGCTGATCACCCAGTTCGTGGCGCACGGCCTGACCGCGCCGCTGGACGAGATGAACACCGTCGCCCGGGCCATCTCGCACGGCGACTACACCCGGCGGGTGCGCGGCGCCGACCGCCGCGACGAGCTCGGCGACCTCGCCTCCACGATCAACCGCATGGCGGACGACCTGGAGGCCGTGGACCGCCACCGCAAGGAGCTCGTGGCGAACGTCTCACACGAGCTGCGCACCCCGATCGCGGCGCTGCGGGCGGTCCTGGAGAACGTGGTGGACGGCGTCTCGGCCGCCGACCCCGAGACGATGCGCACGGCCCTGAAGCAGACCGAGCGCCTCGGGCGCCTGGTGGAGACCCTGCTGGACCTCTCCCGCCTGGACAACGGCGTCGTACCGCTGCGGGCGCACCGCTTCGAGGTCTGGCCGTATCTGTCGGGCGTGCTCAAGGAGGCCAACCTGGCCGCGTCCCGGCGCGGGCTCTCCTCCGGCTCCGGCAACCACACCCGTACCGACGTCCATCTGCACCTGGACGTCTCGCCGCCGGAGCTGACCGCGTACGCGGACCGGGAGCGGCTGCACCAGGTGGTCGCCAACCTCATCGACAACGCGGTCAAGCACTCGCCGCCGCACGGCCGGGTCACCGTACGGGCCCGGCGCGGCCCGCAGCCCGAGTCGCTGGACCTGGAGGTCCTGGACGAGGGCCCGGGCATCCCGAAGTCGGAGTGGCACCGGGTCTTCGAGCGGTTCAACCGGGGCGACGCCTCGGCGCCGCACGGGCCGGGCAGCGACGGCGGCACGGGACTCGGCCTGGCGATCGCCCGCTGGGCGGTGGATCTGCACGGCGGTCAGATCGGCGTGGCCGAATCCTCACGCGGATGCCGCATCCAGGTCACCCTTCCGGGAGCACCCCGGGCGACGAATTGACGTAGGGTTCGAACCGGAAGCACACGTTCTGCGTGTGGGTAGGTACGAGCACATGGTCTTCGGACCGTGGGGCACACGGTCCTCGGGGCCGTGGCCGATGCGAGGCGTACCCAGAGGAAGCAGAACCTGATCTGTTTCCCGCCAAATCCTGCCCTGAAACTCGCTTTCCGGTGTGACTTACGCGACTGTGGCACGCCCGGTCTGCACCTCCAGGCCAGGGAGGCGTAGCCTTGATTCCCGCTGTCCATCACCTTGTGAAGCGGAAGAGGGCGGTTGCCGCCGTGTCGTCTCAGTCCCCCAGTAATTCGAGCGTCTCGACCGACCAAGACGGGCAGGGCAAGAACCCTGCAGCCGGCTTCGGTGCCAATGAGTGGCTCGTCGACGAGATCTACCAGCAGTACCTCCAGGACCCCAATTCGGTCGACCGTGCCTGGTGGGACTTCTTCGCCGACTACAAGCCGGGTGCCTCCGGCACGGCGGACAAGCCTGTCGAGGGTGCCCCCGCCGCAGCCGCGGGGGCTGCGGTAAGCGCCCCCGCCGCAGCCCCGGCCGCCCCGGCCCCGGCCCCCGCCGCCCAGGCTCCGGCCGCGCCCGCGCAGCCCGCGGCCGCCGCCCCTGCCCAGGCCCCGGCCCCGGCCCCGGCGCAGACCCCGGCTCCGGCTCCCGCGAAGGCCGCTCCGGCGCCCGCCGCGAAGCCCGCCGCCGCTGCCCCCAAGGCCGCCCCGGCGACCGAGGCCCCGGCCGGTCCGGAGTACGTCACCCTGCGCGGCCCCGCCGCCGCCGTGGCGAAGAACATGCACGCCTCCATCGACGTCCCGACGGCCACCTCGGTGCGCGCGGTGCCGGTGAAGCTGCTGTTCGACAACCGGATCGTCATCAACAACCACCTGAAGCGCGCCCGGGGCGGGAAGATCTCCTTCACCCACCTCATCGGGTACGCGATGGTGCAGGCCATCAAGGCCATGCCGTCGATGAACTACTCCTTCACGGAGAAGGACGGCAAGCCCACCCTGGTCAAGCCGGAGCACATCAACTTCGGTCTCGCCATCGACCTGGTGAAGCCCAACGGCGACCGCCAGCTGGTCGTCGCGGGCATCAAGAAGGCCGAGACGCTCAACTTCTTCGAGTTCTGGCAGGCGTACGAGGACATCGTCAAGCGGGCCCGCCAGGGCAAGCTCACGATGGACGACTTCTCGGGCGTGACGGTCTCCCTCACCAACCCGGGCGGCCTCGGCACCGTCCACTCCGTGCCGCGTCTGATGCCCGGGCAGTCGGTCATCATGGGCGTCGGCTCGATGGACTACCCGGCCGAGTTCCAGGGCACCTCCCAGGACACCCTGAACAAGCTGGGCATCTCCAAGGTGATGACCCTCACCTCGACGTACGACCACCGCGTCATCCAGGGCGCCGCCTCCGGCGAGTTCCTGCGGATCGTCGCCAACCTCCTCCTCGGCGAGGACGGCTTCTACGACGGCATCTTCGAGTCGCTGCGCATCCCCTACGAGCCGGTCCGCTGGCTCAAGGACATCGACGCCAGCCACGACGACGACGTCACCAAGGCCGCGCGCGTCTTCGAGCTGATCCACTCCTACCGGGTCCGCGGCCACGTCATGGCCGACACCGACCCGCTGGAGTACCGCCAGCGCAAGCACCCCGACCTGGACATCACCGAGCACGGGCTCACCCTGTGGGACCTGGAGCGCGAGTTCGCGGTCGGCGGTTTCGCGGGCAAGTCCCTGATGAAGCTGCGCGACGTCCTCGGCGTGCTGCGCGACTCGTACTGCCGCACCACCGGCATCGAGTTCATGCACATCCAGGACCCCAAGCAGCGCAAGTGGATCCAGGACCGGGTGGAGCGCTCGCACTCCAAGCCGGAGCGCGAGGAGCAGCTGCGCATCCTGCGGCGTCTGAACGCGGCGGAGGCGTTCGAGACGTTCCTCCAGACCAAGTACGTCGGCCAGAAGCGCTTCAGCCTCGAAGGCGGCGAGTCGGTCATCCCGCTGCTCGACGCGGTCATCGACAGCGCGGCCGAGTCGCGTCTGGACGAGGTCGTCATCGGCATGGCCCACCGCGGCCGGCTGAACGTCCTGGCCAACATCGTCGGCAAGTCGTACGCGCAGATCTTCCGCGAGTTCGAGGGCAACCTCGACCCGAAGTCGATGCACGGCTCCGGTGACGTCAAGTACCACCTGGGCGCCGAGGGCACCTTCACGGGCCTGGACGGCGAGCAGATCAAGGTCTCGCTGGTCGCCAACCCCTCGCACCTGGAGGCGGTGGACCCGGTCCTGGAGGGCGTCGTCCGCGCCAAGCAGGACGTCATCAACAAGGGCGGCACGGACTTCACGGTCCTGCCCGTCGCCCTGCACGGCGACGCCGCCTTCGCGGGCCAGGGCGTGGTGGCCGAGACCCTGAACATGTCGCAGCTGCGCGGCTACCGCACCGGCGGCACGGTCCACATCGTCATCAACAACCAGGTCGGCTTCACCGCCGCCCCGGAGTCGTCGCGCTCCTCCATGTACGCCACGGACGTGGCCCGCATGATCGAGGCGCCGATCATCCACGTGAACGGCGACGACCCGGAGGCCGTGGTCCGCGTCGCGCGGCTGGCCTTCGAGTTCCGCCAGACGTTCAACAAGGACGTCGTGATCGACCTCATCTGCTACCGTCGCCGCGGTCACAACGAGGGCGACAACCCGCAGTTCACCAACCCGCAGATGTACAACCTGATCGACAAGAAGCGCTCGGTGCGCAAGCTGTACACCGAGTCGCTGATCGGTCGCGGCGACATCACCCTGGAAGAGGCGGAGCAGGCGCTCCAGGACTTCCAGGGCCAGCTGGAGAAGGTCTTCGCCGAGGTCCGCGAGGCCACCTCGCAGGCGGGCGAGATCCAGTCCCCGGAGCCGCAGGCCGAGTTCCCGGCGGCGGTGAGCACCGCGGTCTCCCAGGAGGTCGTCAAGCGCATCGCCGAGTCGCAGGTGAACATCCCCGACCGGATCAAGGTCCACCCGCGGCTGATGCCGCAGCTCCAGCGCCGCGCCGCCTCGGTCGAGGACGGCACGATCGACTGGGGCATGGGCGAGACCCTGGCCATCGGCTCGCTGCTGATGGAGGGCACCCCGGTGCGCCTCTCCGGCCAGGACACCCGCCGCGGCACCTTCGGCCAGCGCCACGCGGTCCTGGTCGACCAGGAGACCGGCGAGGACTACACCCCGCTGATGTACCTCACCGAGGAGCAGGCGCGGTACAACGTCTACGACTCGCTGCTCTCCGAGTACGCGGCGATGGGCTTCGAGTACGGCTACTCGCTGGCCCGTCCCGAGTCCCTGGTGATGTGGGAGGCGCAGTTCGGCGACTTCGTCAACGGCGCGCAGACGGTCGTCGACGAGTTCATCTCCTCGGCCGAGCAGAAGTGGAACCAGACGTCCGGCGTGACGCTGCTGCTTCCGCACGGCTACGAGGGCCAGGGCCCGGACCACTCGTCCGCCCGCCCCGAGCGCTTCCTGCAGATGTGCGCGCAGAACAACATGACGGTCGCGATGCCGACGCTCCCGTCGAACTACTTCCACCTCCTGCGCTGGCAGGTGCACAACCCGCACCACAAGCCGCTCATCGTCTTCACCCCGAAGTCGATGCTGCGTCTGAAGGCGGCGGCCTCCAAGGTGGAGGAGTTCACCACGGGCGGCTTCCGTCCGGTGATCGGTGACGAGTTCGTCGACGCCAACGCGGTCCGCAAGGTCGTCTTCTGCGCCGGCAAGGTCTACTACGACCTGAAGGCCGAGCGCGAGAAGCGCGGCGCGACGGACACGGCGCTGATCCGTCTGGAGCGCCTGTACCCGCTGCCGGGTGCGGAGCTCCAGGCCGAGATCGCCAAGTACCCGAACGCCGAGAAGTACCTGTGGGCCCAGGAGGAGCCGGCGAACCAGGGTGCCTGGCCGTTCATCGCGCTCAACCTGATCGACCACCTGGACCTGGCGGTCGGCGCGGACGTCCCGCACGGCGAGCGCCTGCGCCGCATCTCGCGCCCGCACTCCTCGTCGCCCGCGGTGGGCTCGAAGAAGCGGCACGAGCAGGAGCAGGAGCAGCTGTGCGCGGAGGTCTTCGACGCGTAGCCGCCGGCCGCGGCCGCCGAGGACGGGCGGCTGTGCGCCGAGGCTGAGGCTGTAGCGGTACGGAGGGCCCGGCATCCCGAGGAATCGGGGTGCCGGGCCCTCCGGCGTACGCGGGCGCGGGGCCCTCCGGCGTATGCGGGTGCCGGGCCCTCCGCGTACGCGGGCCCGCTAGGCGCCGCCCCCGGGGTCGTCCCGGGGTCCGTCCCTGTGTTCGGCGCGGTGTCCGGCCCTGTGTTCGGCGCTGTGTTCGCCCGCGTCCCCGTCCGCGTCCCCGTTCTCGTCCTCGTCCGCGCCGGGCCTGGGCGGCACCCGTATGGTGACGGCCCCGCTGGCCAGGTCTATGGGCCCCCGCCCGGGGTCGGCGTCCCCGACCTCGTCGAGCGTGATCTCCAGTCGCCGCCGCTCCTCCTCCTCGTGCCGCTTGCCAGGCGCGAAGAGCTCGTTCATGGCCGATCCGAACACGAGCGGTCACCTCCGGTATGTGGTCCCGTACCCACATAACGCCGCGCGGGGGCTGTCGGATCCCGATCATGGCGGGCAATACCGGACCCCGGGCGCGCGCCCCCCGCCCCTCCCCCGCCTACAGCAGCCCCAGCGCCTTCTTGCTCTCCACGTACATCTGCACCAGCTGCGGCCGGTGGGAGCGGAACGCGAGGGGGAAGCTCGCGAGGATCTCGTCGTAGCCCTCCGCCTCCCGCGGGTCCTCCAGGAGGCCGAAGACCAGGTGCCCGCCGGACTTGGGGCTGCCCTCGGTGATCGCCGTACGGAGGCGGTCGACCTCGTCGGCGGGGACGCCGGGGAAGAGGTCGCGGACGACCGGCTCCTCGGTGTCCAGGTGCCCGGCCAGGATGTCGCGGACCTTGCGCGCCGCCGTCGTGCCGGCCTGCGCGGCCCGCTTCACCGCGGGCGAGTCCTGCTCGTCGCCCGCCTCGTTGGCGGCCGACAGCAGCTCCACCGCCCGGCTCAGACCGCCCAGCTCCCGGTCCAGCTCCGCGTGCTCCTCGTTGAGGGTGTCGAACGCCGCCACCGAGTCCGGGTACAACCCGTGCAGGACGGGCCAGAACAGCTCGTCCTCCGACTCGTGGTGGTGGTGGGTGAAGTCGATGAGCCACTGCGTCGTGTCGATCAGTTCCTTGACGCTGACCTGGTCGCCCTCGCCCAGGCGCTCGAACGCGTTCGCCACCAGTTCCGTTCCCCGCCGCAGGATCGCGTGCACGGCGAGGAACTCCTGATACATACGGGCGCCCGGGTTGTCTGTCGCGGCGGTCATGTCGAGTATCCCCCAGTTATTTGACGCTCATGGACCGAACACTGCCGCGAGGGTACGCAAAAGCTCCGCGCGCCCCATAGGGGTGTTCGACTGCGATCACCCCGCAGTTGAACGCACGCGGTCACCGTCGCTTTCTTCCGAAAGACGACCGTGTTTCCACCGTACCTATTTTTCCATTTCTTCCACAGAGCCGGGCTCTGTGCAATTCTTGATCCAAGCCGGGGGAAAGTCCGGCGCATTCGAGAGACGCACGAGCGACGCTCTAGTGAAACTCCATTTTGCTGGAATTGGGAAGGACGACATTCGATGACTCGGCCCGTCGTGGCGGTGACCGCCGACCTGACAACGGTGAATTGGAACATTTGGGGAGAGGTACGGGTGGCCCTTCTCCCGTGGGAGTACATGGAGAAGGTGCACGAGGCCGGCGGAGCGCCGGTCCTGGTGCCGCCGATTCCGGACGCGGTCGACGAGGTGATGGCGCGGGCCGACGCCCTGCTCATGAGCGGCGGGGCCGACATCGATCCCGCTCTTTACGGTGCCGAGCGCGAGAAGTTCACGTTCCCGCCGCACCGGGCCCGGGACACCGCCGAACTCGCGGCCCTCGCCGTCGCCGAGCGGCGCGGGATTCCGGTGCTCGGCGTCTGCCGCGGCCTGCAGCTGATCTCCATCATCCGCGGCGGCACGCTCGACCAGCACCTGCCCGAGCATTCGCCCGCCGTGCCCGGGACGTACGAGCCGCGCGAGATACAGGTGAAGCCGGACTCCCTGCTCGGCAGCGCCCTCGGGCCGACCGCCACCGTCTACTGCCACCACCACCAGGGCATCGACAAGCTCGGCGCCGGTCTGGTCGCCACCGCCTGGTCGGACGACGGGGTCATCGAGGGCGCCGAGGCCGAGGACCCCTCCGCCCCGTTCCTCGCCGGGCTCCAGGCCCACGGTGAACTCGGCAGCGACACCCTCCCCCTCTTCGAGGCCTTCATCGAGGCCGCGAGGAAGCAGCAGCGGTAGGGAGAGGGAGGGCGGGGGGGGGGGGGGGGGGGGGGCCCGCCCCCCCCCCCCCCCCCCCCCCCCCCCCCAACCCCCCCCCCCCCCCCACCCCCCCCCCCCCACCCCCCCCCCTCCCCCCCCCCCCCCCCCCCCCCCCCCCCCCCCCCCCCCCCCCCCCCCCCCCCCACACCCCCCCCCCCCCCCCCCCCCCCCCCCCCCCCCCCCCCCCCCGCCGGAGGTCAGGCGGGGACGTGGCCGAGCTTGTCGGGGTTGAGCACGACGTAGATCCCGTGGACCCGGCCGTCGCGGAGGTCGAGCGAGGTGAGCTGGGAGCGGTCGCCGAGCGAGGTGAACAGGGCGGGGGCGCCGTTGACGTCGACCAGGCGGGTGGCACCGACCGTGTAGCGCTTCAGCAGACCGGACACGAAGGCCAGCACCTTGGCGCGGCCGATGACGGGGCGCAGGGCGGCGCGCACCCTGCCGCCGCCGTCGTTCCAGGCCACGACGTCCTCGCTGAGCAGGTCGGCCAGCCCTTCGAGGTCGCCCTGCCGGGCCGCCTCCAAGAACCGCGTGAAGAGCCGCACATGGTCCTCCTCGGCCGGCCGGAAGCGCTCTCGCCCGTCCGCCAGGTGCTGTCCGCCCCGGCGGAAGAGCTGACGGCAGTAGGCGGCGCTCAGCCCGAGGATGTCGGCGATCTCCTCGTACGGCAGCTCGAACGCCTCGCGCAGCACGAACACGGCCCGCTCGGGCGGGGACAGCCGCTCCATCAGGTGGACGGTGGCGAAGGCGACCGTGTCGCGCAGCTCGGCGGAGTCCAACGGCCCGAGCGCGTCGGTGGCGACCGGTTCGGGCAGCCAGGGCCCGGTGTAGGACTCGCGGGTCACCCGCGCCGAGCGCAGCTGGTCGAGGGCGAGCCGCGAGACCATCTTGACCAGGAAGGCGCGCGGCACCCTGATCCCGTCGCGGTCGGTGCCCAGCCAGCGCACACAGGCGTCCTGGACGACGTCCTCGGCGTCCCACATGGAGCCGAGGAAGCGGTAGGCGAGCCCGAGCAGCATCGGCCGGTGCCGTTCGAACTCGGCCGCGCCGCTCCCTTCCACCGCCGCCGCGTCCTGGTGTTCCCGGTGTTCCCGGTGTTCCCCCGGCACTGCCATACCGTCGCCCTCTTCCCCGTTCGCGCTGTTCACGGCCGTGTCCGTCACTTCACCGCGGCCGGGGCGCCATTCAACTCGACCGCCATGCCGGTGCGCCACGAGGTGTGGCGCGGTCGCCAGTCCAGGGCGAGGCGGGCGCGCGTGTTGTCGGCGCCCCGCAGCCGGGTCAGGTACGCCACGCCCCAGCCGCCGACGGCGAGACGGGCCACGAAGGCGGGCAGCCGCCTCGGCGCCGGGGCGCCCAGGATCCGCGCGACCTCCGGCACCCACTCGCTCATCGGGGCCGGGTCGTTGTCGACGATGTTCAGGAGGCCGGTGGCGTTCTTGTCCAGGGCCGCGACCACGGCGGTGGCCGCGTCGTGGACGTGGGTGAAGGAGAAGGTGGCGGAGCCGCCGCCCACCAGCGGCAGCCGACGGTCCCTGATGTCGCGGACGAACTGCCCGTCGGTGTCGAACGCCGTGCCGGGGCCGTACAGATGGCCGAAGCGCAGCACGAGTCCGCGCGCCTCGCCGGTCCGCCGCTCCAGCTCCCGCAGGGCGTCGAGGGAGCGGCGGAACGGCTTGGGCGGGTTGCGCCACAGCGGGGTGTCCTCCCCGGCGAGGCCGTCGCCGTCCGGGTCGTAGGCGAAGGCGACGCCCTGGCTGATGATCCGGCGCGCGCCCGCGCGCTGGGCCGCCCCGATCAGGTTGCGGGTGCCCTCGGTGCGCAGCCGGTCGGTGAGGGCGAACTGGCGCGCCATACGGCGGGGGTCGAGCCGGGGCGGAATGGCGGTGAGCAGGTGCACGACCGCGTCCGGGGCCGCCTCGCGCACGGCCCGGTCCAGGGCCGGCGCGTCGAGGGCGTCGGCCAGGACGGTCCGCGCGCCCGTCCCCTCCAGGACGGCGGACCGCCCGGCCGAACGGGACAGGGCGGTCACGTCGTGGCCCACCGAGGTGAGCAGCGGGATCAGGGCCCGGCCGATGACTCCGGTGGCGCCGGCGACCAGTACACGCATGGGGGTTCCTCCCGATGTCGGTCCCGTGGCACCGGTCCTCGGCCCCACGGGAGTTTCGGCATCAGGACGGGCGAGCCCTGGCGCGCGTGACAGTCGCCGGGTGTGACATGGGCCATACGCGGCCTTGGGGCGTGTCCTCCGGGTCCTCCGGGTCCCGCCGGCGCCGGTCCTGCCGCGGACGTACGCGCCGGCCCCGCGCCCCGGGCGCCGCGGGGCTCACATCGCCCGTTCGCGCCCCTCCCAGTACGGTTCGCGCAACCGCCGTTTGTAGAGCTTGCCGTTGGGGTCGCGCGGCATGGCCGCGATGAAGTCGACGGACTTCGGGCGCTTGTAGCTTGCCAGCCGCTCCTCGCAGTGGGCGAGGATGCCGGCGGCGAGGCCGTCCCCCGGCTCGTGGCCCGGGGCGGCCTCCACGACGGCCTTGACCTCCTCGCCCCAGTCCGCGTGCGGGATGCCGAACACGGCGGCGTCGGCGACGGCCGGGTGGGTGAGGAGCGCGGCCTCGATCTCGGCCGGGTAGATGTTGACCCCGCCCGAGATGATCATGTCGATCTTGCGGTCGCGCAGGAACAGGTAGCCGTCCTCGTCGAGGTAGCCGAGGTCGCCCACGGTGAAGAAGTCCCCGATGCGGTTCCTGCGCGTCTTCGTCTCGTCCTTGTGGTAGCTGAAGCCGCCCGTCGACATCTTCATGTAGACGGTGCCCAGCTGGCCCGGGGGCAGCCGCTCGCCGTCGTCGCCGAAGACCGCGAGTTCGCTGATGGGCCACGCCCTGCCGACCGTGCCGGGCTTCTTCAGCCAGTCCTCGGCGGTGGCGAACGCCCCTCCGCCCTCGCTCGCCGCGTAGTACTCCTCCACGCAGCTCCCCCACCACTCGATCATCGCCCGCTTCACATGGTCGGGGCAGGGGGCCGCGCCGTGGATGGCGTGCCGCAGCGAACTCACGTCGTACCGCGCCCTGACCTCCCCGGGCAGCGCGAGCAGCCGGTGGAACTGGGTCGGCACCATGTGGGTGTGCGTGCAGCGGTACGTGTCGATCAGGCGCAGCATCTCCTCGGGCGTCCACTTGTCCATCAGGACCAGGGGGTGCCCGATGTGCAGGGACGCGCCCGCGAACTGGAGCACGGCCGTGTGGTAGAGCGGTGAGCAGACCAGGTGGACGTTGCCGTCGAACGGTTTGATGCCGAAGATGCCGAGGAAGCCGCCCAGATGGGACTCCTCGGGGAGCTTGCCGGAGAGCGGGCGCCGGATGCCGCGCGGGCGGCCGGTGGTGCCCGAGGTGTAGTTCATGACCCAGCCCAGGGTGCGGCCCTCGGGCGCGGACGCGCCCTGCCCGTCGAGGAGGTCGGCGTACGGGCGGAATCCGGCCACATCCCCGACCGCGTACCGGTGGCCGGCGGGCAGCTTCGCCTCGTCGGCGGCGGCGGTCGCCGCGTCCGCGAACCGCTCGTGGGCGATGAGCACCTTGGCGCCGGAGTCCGCGACGATCCAGGCGATCTCGGGGCCGACCAGGTGGTGGTTGACGGGGACGAGGTAGAACCCGGCCTGGGAGGCGGCCAGATACGCGGTGAAGAACTCGACCCCGTTGGGCAGCACCACGGCGAACGCGTCGCCCTGTTCGAGTCCGGCCGCGCGCAGCCCGTGCACCAGTTGGTTGGCGGCGGCGTGCAGCCGCCCCGCCGTCCAGCGCTCGCCGTCGGGAGCCGTGAGCACCACCCGGCCGGGGTCGGCCGCGGCCTGCGCCCAGAACCCGTTGGGCGGCTGCCGGGAGTCGGTCATGACCCGCTCCTTCCCGCGATGCGGCTGATGCGGTCCACGGCCTGCTCGAAGCCGCGGGTGAGGTCGTCGAAGACCTCCTGGACGCTGCGTTCGGAGGTCATCCGGCCGACGATCTGGCCGACCGGGGTGCCGAGCAGGGGGACGGCCTCGTACTTCTGGATCCGCGACAGCGCCTCGGCGACCAGCAGCCCCTGGAGGGGCATGGGCAGGGTGCCGGGGCCGCTCGGGTCGTCCCAGGCGTCGGTCCACTCGGTGCGCAGCTGGCGGGCGGGCTTGCCGGTGAGGGCGCGCGAGCGGACGGTGTCGCCGGAGCCGGCCGCGAGGAGCTTGCGGGTGAGGGCGCGCGAGTGCAGATCGGCCTCGGTGGTGGTGAGCCAGAGGGAGCCCAGCCAGACGCCCTGGGCGCCCAGCGCCAGCCCGGCGGCCACCTGGGCGCCGCTGCCGATGCCTCCGGCGGCGAGAACGGGCAGCGGGCCGACCGCCTCGACGACTTCGGGCACGAGCACCATGGAGGCGATCTCGCCGGTGTGGCCGCCCGCTTCGTAGCCCTGGGCGACGACGATGTCGATGCCCGCCTCGGCGTGGTGGCGGGCGTGCTTGGCGCTGCCGGCGAGCGCGGCCACCGGGACGCCGCCCGCGTGGGCCCGCTCCACCACGTCGGCGGGCGGGGAGCCGAGCGCGTTGGCGAGCAGCTTGATCGGGTAGTCGAAGGCGACGTCGAGCTGGTCGCGGGCGACCTGCTCCATCCATCCGGTGATGCGCCAGCCGGACGCCTCGCCCTCGGCGAGTTCGGGGACGCCGTGCTTGGCGAGCGTCTCGCGCACGAACTGCCGGTGGCCTTCGGGGATCATGGCCTCGACGTCGGCCTCGGTGACCCCTTCCACCTTCCGCGCGGGCATCACGACGTCGAGGCCGTAGGGCAGTCCTCCGGTGTGCTCCTGCATCCAGTCGAGGTCGCGCGCGAGGTCGTCGGGGGCGGTGTAGCGGACCGCGCCGAGCACGCCGAACCCGCCCGCCCGGGTGATGGCGGCGGCCACCGCCGGGAACGGGGTGAAGCCGAAGATGGCGTGCTCCACTCCCAGTCTTCTGCTCAGCTCCGTCTGCATGGGGCGCAGGATGCCGCAGCCCGGACGGAGAGGGAAGAGATTTTCTGATGCTGCGTCAGTTTCTTTGCCCGGCGCGGTCGCACGGGCTCCGCCCGGCGCCCCCGGCCCGGGCGATCGCGTCCTGACGCGGCTACCGTCCGAGGACCGCCATCGCCGCGTTGTGGCCCGGGATGCCGCTGACCCCGCCGCCCCTGACCGCGCCCGCCCCGCACAGCAGGACGTTGGGGTGCGCGCTCTCCACGCCCCAGGGCCCGGCGGACTCCTCCGCGTACGGAAAGGCGAGCGGGCGGTGGAAGATGTGGCCGCCGGGCAGCCGCAGCTCGCGCTCCAGGTCCAGCGGGGTCTTCGCCTCGATGCAGGGCCGCCCCTCGGCGTCGGTGGCCAGGCAGTCGGCGAGCGGCTCGGCCAGGTGCGCGTCCACCTGGGCGAGCGTCGCCTCCAGCAGCGCCTCGCGCGCCTTGTCGTTCTCCCGCGCGAACAGCCGCGCCGGGGTGTGCAGTCCGAACAGCGTCAGCGTGTGGTGGCCGCGCTCCGCGAGGTCGGGGCCGAGGATGGAGGGGTCGGTGAGCGAGTGGCAGTAGATCTCGCTGGGCGGCGCGGCGGGTAGCTCACCGGCCGCCGCCTGGGCGTACGCGGCGGCCAGGGCCCCGTACCCCTCGCCGATGTGGAAGGTGCCGGCGAACGCCTCGCGCGGGTCGACCGCCGTGTCCTTGAGCCGGGGCAGCCGGGTGAGCAGCATGTTCACCTTGAGCTGGGCGCCCTCGGCGGGCTCCGGGGCCGGCCCGCCGGTCAGCGCGGCCAGGGCCGCGGGAGAGGCGTTGACCAGGACGTGCCGGGCCGCGACCGTGCCCTCGCCGGCTTCCGTACGGAAGTCGACCTCGGCGTCGCGGCCGTCGGTGCGCAGCGCGGTCGCCTCGTGCCCGGTGACGATCTCCGCGCCGGCCGCCCGCGCGGCACCCGCGAGCGCGTCGGTGAACGCGCCCATCCCGCCCACCGGTACGTCCCAGTCGCCGGTGCCGCCGCCGATGACGTGGTAGAGGAAGCAGCGGTTCTGGGCGAGGGAGAGGTCGTGGGCGTCGGCGAAGGTGCCGATCAGGGCGTCGGTGAGGACCACGCCGCGTACCAGGTCGTCGCGGAACCGCTCCTCCACGGCGACACCGATCGGCTCCTCGAAGAGCACCCGCCACGCCGTGTCGTCCCCCAGCCGCTCGCGCAGGGCGGCGCGGGTGGGCAGCGGCTCGGTCAGCGTCGGGAAGATCCGCCCGGCGGCCCGCCGGGTCATCCCGTAGAACTCCTCCCACGCCCTGAACTCGGCGTCGGAGCCGGTCAGCCGGTGGAAGGAGGCGCGGGTGCGCTCCTGGCCGCCGCCGACGAGCAGCCCGGTGGGACGGCCCTCGCGTACGGCAGGCGTGTAGGAGGAGACGGTCCGCTTGCGGACGGCGAAGCGCAGCCCCAGATCGTCGACGATCTTCCGCGGCAGCAGCGAGACGAGGTAGGAGTAGCGGGAGAGGCGGGCGTCGACGCCCGCGAAGGGACGGGTCGAGACGGCCGCGCCGCCGGTGCGGCCGAGGCGCTCCAGGACCAGGACCGACTTCCCGGCGCGGGCGAGGTAGGCGGCGGCGACCAGGCCGTTGTGGCCCCCGCCGACGATCACGGTGTCGTAGACCTGGTGTGCGGGCATGGCCCTTCCTAGCACGCGGCACTCACCGGCGGCCAGGGTGGCGCCGGTGAGCGGCCCGCCACCCGCGCGCCCTCCTGCCCGCCCCGCGCGTCCTACTGCCCGTCCCGCCCGCTCTCCTGCCGCAGGCCCGCGACGCGCTGTCCGAGGTCCGCCGCCTCGACGCCGCGCCCCAGCCGCTCCAGGCAGTGCGCCTCCTCGGTCCGGGCGGCCAGGGTGTCGGGGTGGCCGGCGCCCAGGGCGCGCTCGCGGGCGTCGGCGACCTGCCGGTAGACCGTCAGGGCCGCCGACCAGCGCCCGAGCCAGCCGAGCCCGACGGCCGTCTCGCGCCGGCTGACCAGGGTGTCGGGATGGTCGGGCCCCAGGACGCGCTCGCGCAGCGCGCCCACCTCGCGGGCCTCGGCCAGAGCCTCCTCCCAGCGGCCCAGGCGGCCGAGGTTGACGCCGAGGCCGTGGCGGGCGCGCAGGGTCTCGGGGTCCTCGGGCCCGCCGACGCGGGTGCGGTCGTCGACGAGTACGCGGTACAGCTGGAGCGCCTCGGCGCTGCGGCCCAGACGGCCGAGGGCGATACCGACCTCGTACCGGGTGGCGAGCGTGTCGGGATGGTCGGCCCCGAGCACGGTCGCGCGCGCCGAGGCGACCTCGCGGTAGACCTGGAGCGCCTCGACCCAGCGTCCCGACTGGCCGAGCACATAGGCGACTTCGTAGCGGGACACCAGGGTGTCGGGATGGTCGGCGCCCAGCACCCGCGCACGGTCGGCGGCGGCCTCCCGCGCCATGCGGTGGGCGTCCTCCAGCCGGCCGAGGCGGCTCAGGTTGAAGGCGAGGTTGTGGCGGCAGCGCAGGGTGGCCGGATGGTCGGCGCCCAGGACGCGCTCGCGGGCGGCGAGCACCGAGGCGTACGTCTGGTGGGCCTCGAAGTGGCGTCCGAGACGGCCCAGGACGTACGCGGTCTCCTGGCGGGCGTCGAGGGTGCCCGGGTCGTCGGGGCCGAGGGTGCGGGCGCGGGCCTGGGCGACCAGGCCGAACTCGCGCAGGGCGTCGGCCTCGCGCCCGGTCCGGCTCAGGGCGAAGGCCACTTCGTACTGGCTGACCAGGGTGTCGGGGTGGTCGGGACCCAGCGCCTGGGCGCGTTCGGCCGCGACCGCGCGGTGCACCTCGCCCGCCTCCGCCCAGCGGCCGGCGCGCCCCAGGGCCAGGCCCTCGCGGTGGCGGTCCTCCAGGGTGGCGAGCAGTTCGGCCGGGGGCGGCGGCGGTGGGCCGGGGACGGGCGGAGCGGGCGGCAGGGCGCTCGTCCAGGCGCCGGTGAGGCTGCCGTCGGGGTCGGGCGGGGCGAGGTCCGGCCGGGTGGCGCCGGTCGCCTTGTGGCCGGTGGTCATCCCGCGCGCCCAGGACGGCAGTCCGCGCGTGCGCGGGGACGGCGGCGCCGCGGCGGAGGAGGCGGCCGGGGCGGACGGGAGCCCGCGCCCGGCGGCCAGCCGCCGCACCAGCTCACGGGCGTCCGCAGGCCGTGAGGCGGGCTCCTTGGCGAGCAGGTCGAGCACGGCCTCCTCGAAGAACACCGGCAGTTCGGCGCGCCGGGCGCGCGGCGGCTCGGGCTCGGTGTCGCGGTGGCCGACGAGGATCGCCCAGGCGTCGTCGAGGTCGAACGGCGGCGCCCCGGTGGCCAGTTCGTACAGCACACAGCCCAGCGAGTACAGGTCGCTGCGGTGGTCGACGACGGCGCCGCCGATCTGCTCGGGCGACATGTAGTGCGGGGTGCCCATGGCGATGCCGGTGCCGGTGAGCCGGGAGGTGAAGCCGATGTCGGCGCCGAGGCGGGCGATGCCGAAGTCGAGGATCTTCACGGTGCCGTCCGACAGCCGCATGATGTTGGCGGGCTTCAGGTCCCGGTGCACGATGCCCTGCTGGTGGGTGTAGGCGAGGGCGGAGGACACCTGCTCGGCGATGTCCACGACGTCCGGCACCGGCAGCGGGTGCCCCTTGCCGTCCTGGAGGAGCTGGCTCAGGTTGCGGCCGTCGAGCAGTTCCATGACGAGGTACAGCCCGCCCTCGAACTCCCCGAAGTCGTGGACGACCGTGACGCCCCGGTGCTGGAGCGCCGCCGCCACCCGCGCCTCGCGCCGGAAGCGCTCGCGCAGCACCCGCGCGAACGACTGCTCGGGCTGCGCTCCCAGCGGCTTGAGGCACTTGACGGCCACCCGCCGCCCCAGCGACTCGTCGCGGGCCGCCCACACCTCGCCCATGCCGCCGCGCCCGATCAGCTCCAGCAACCGGTACCGGCCGTGGATCAGCCTGGTGTCCGCCATCGCGCGATGTCGCCCCCGTCACTGTGCTGCTGCTGCGCCCTCCCCGGCCCCGTCCAGTATGGACGCCTGTCCGCGGAGTTTGTACGGGGCGGGCCGCGTTCCGGGACCGAGCCGGGCCACCGCCCGCAGGATGTGCTTCGGCGGGAGCTGCCAGCGCAGGGTGTCGGGGATGCCCCGCAGCAGCCGCGCGGTGGCCGAGAGCCGGCGGGTGACCTCGTGCGGCGCGGGCGCGGGCCGCCCGTACAGCTCGTGGGCGTACGGGGGCAGCGCGTCGTAGGCGAGCCGGGCCACCGGCCGCCACACCAGCGCGCGCGCCGGGGCCAGCAGCGGGTGGACGGGCGGGCGCCGCAGGAAGGCGTCCACCTCGCGCGCGTCGGCGCCGGCCGTCAGCTCGGGCCGGACGTCCGCGAAGTAGGCGGCGAGCCGCGCGGTGGACGCCGGGACGCGGGCGGGGTCGAGGCCGATGAGCCGCGCCGCCTCGCGCTGTTCGTCCACGTACCGGTCGGCCTGCGCGTCGCTGAGCGGGAAGCCGGAGCGCCGTGCCACGTGCAGATAGCTGTCGACCTCGGCGCAGTGCACCCACAGCAGCAGGGCCGGGTCGTCGATCCCGAACCGCTCGCCGGTGACCGGGTCGTCGGCCTTCAGGAGGCCGTGGATGCGCCGCACGCGCGCGCCCGCGCGCTCGGCGTCCTCCTTCGTCCCGTACGTGAGCGTGCCCACGAAGCGGGCGGTGCGCAGCAGCCGCCCCCAGGGGTCCTCGCGGATGTCGCCGTTCTGCAGGACCCCGCGCACCGCGCGCGGGTGCAGGGCCTGGAGGTACAGCGCCCGCACCCCGGCGATCCACATGACGGGGTCGGCGTGCATCTGCCAGGTCACCGAGCCGGGCCCGAAGTACCCGGGGTCGGCCCCGCCGTATCCGCTCCTGCCCTCACCCATCTGCCGCCACCTCCTGTACCGGCCAGGCTAACGGCGGACGCGCGGCATCCCCAGACCGATCCAGGAGATGATTTCGCGCTGGATCTCGTTGTTGCCGCCGCCGAAGGTGAAGATCACCGCCGAGCGGTAGCCGCGCTCCAGTTCGCCGTGGAGCACCGCCCCGGCCGAGCCCTCCTTCAGGGGGCCGGCCGCGCCGGCGACCTCCATGAGCCAGGCGTACGCGTCCCTGCGCGCCTCCGAGCCGTACACCTTGACGGCGGAGGCGTCCTGCGGGGTGAGGGTGCCCTCCTGGACGGCGTTGACCATCTGCCAGTTGAGGAGCTTCATCGCGTCGAGCCGGGTGTGGGCGCGGGCGAGGCGGCCGCGCACCCAGCCGAGGTCGATGACGCGGCGGCCGTCGGCGAGCTTGGTGTCGGCGGCCCAGCGCTGGACATCGTGCAGGGCGCGGATCGCCATGGTGCCGTGCGCGGCGAGCGTGACGCGCTCGTGGTTGAGCTGGTTGGTGATCAGCCGCCAGCCGTGGTTCTCCTCGCCGACGCGGCGGGAGACGGGGACGCGGATGTTCTCGTAGTAGCTCGCGGTGGTGTCGTGCGAGGCGAGGGTGTTGATGACGGTGCAGGAGTACCCGGGGTCGGAGGTCGGCACCAGGAGCATGGAGATGCCCTTGTGCGGGGGCGCGGCGGGGTCGGTGCGCACCGCCAGCCAGACCCAGTCCGCGGTGTCGCCGTTGGTGGTCCAGATCTTCTGCCCGTTGACGACGTACGTGTCCCCCTCGCGCACCGCCCTCGTCTTCAGGGCGGCGAGGTCGGTGCCCGCGTCGGGCTCGCTGTAGCCGATCGCGAAGTCGATCTCACCGGAGAGGATCTTCGGCAGGAAGTACGCCTTCTGCTCGTCCGTGCCGAACCGCATCAGGGTCGGGCCGACGGTGTTGAGCGCCATCAGCGGCAGCGGGACCCCGGCCTGGGCGGCCTCGTCGAAGAAGATGAACTGCTCCATCGGGCTCAGCCCGCGCCCGCCGTACTCCTCGGGCCAGCCCACCCCCAGCCATCCGTCCCTGCCGAGGCGGCGCACGGTGTCGCGGTAGAAGCGCTTGCGCTCGGCGGCGCCGGTGACGGCGGGGCCGCCCCCGCCCCGGGCGCCTCCCCCGCCGCCGGAGCCCTGGGGGCGGGCGCTGCCGGGAGCGGGCATCAGCCCGGCGAAGTAGGCGCGCAGCTCGGCGCGGAGCCGCTGCTGCTCGGGCGTGTATTCGAGGTGCACGGGGCCCTCCCAGGCGGGTCACGGTCCGTGGCGGGGCGCGTCACGGTGTGTCGCTGTCCGTCGCCGCACGTGACCGCGCGCTGCCGTCACGTGGTGCGGGCGGCCACACAGTAGAACGTGTTCCAGCAATCTGGAAGGGCGAGGCTCCCGGAAGGGGCGGCGCGGGCTCGCGGGCGCCCGGGCGTGCCCGGTCACCCGTTCGTCCCCGTACGGTCGCCGGGCGCCCGGGGCGCGGCCAGCATGACGAGGGCGTACCCCACCGTCCCGGAGGCCCCCATGCCCACCGCCCGCGATCTGATGACCGTCGACGTCCGCTGCATCCCGGCGGACGAGACCCTCGACCGCGCCGCCCAGCTGATGCGGGACCACGGGATCGGCGCGCTGCCGGTGCGGGGCGACGACGGCACGCTGACCGGCATCGTCACGGACCGCGACATCGTGGTGAAGGTGCTCGCGGCCGGAAAGGAGGCGGCCGAGGTGACCGCCGGCGATCTCGCCGACGGCGGGCCGCGCACGATCCCCGCCGACGCGGACGCGGCGGAGGCGGTACGGGTGATGAGCGACGCGCGCATCCGCCGCCTCGTCGTCGTGGACGACGGTGAGCCGGTCGGCGTGATCACCGAGGCGGACCTGGCCCGGCACCTCCCCGCGGACCAGTTCGCCTCCTTCGCGAGCAGCGTCTACGCGAGGGGCTGAGCCGGGAGGAGCCGGGCCCCCGCGGTCGGGTCAGGGCAGCAGTTTGTCGATCGCCCGGGTGCCGTCCTGCTCCAGACGGCGCTCCGCCCACTCCAGGCTCTTGGGCGTGATGTCGCGCCCCGAAGCCAGTACCAGGTCCTCCGCGGTGATGTCACCGCCCGCCCCGGTGTGCAGCAGTGCGTCCGGGGTGATCCCCTCCCGCTTCGGCGCGGGCTCGGACTGAGCGTTCATACCGCCTCCTCATTAGTCCGGCGTGGCTCCATTCTGGTACCCGGCCCCGCAGACCGCATCCGCCCCGCGATCGTCACCCGTTCCGGTGGTCCCGGGGCGCCTGCCGGGCCCTGGGCCCGCCCGGCGAAGTTCGTCGCCACGACACGCCGGGGACGGGAACCGGCCACCGCGCCCACCGCGTTCTCCCCACGACGGCACAGCGCGGCGCGGCGGCGGACGGCGGCGGGCCCCGGGGACAGGTGGTGGCGATGAGCGAGCTGGTTCCCGGGGGCAACCAGTCCCTTCCGGACGGCGTGCTGACGATCGGCATCCCGGGACCCTTCGACCTGTCGGTACTGATCACCGACGACACGGGGAAGGTGGGCGGCGACACCGATTTCGTCTTCTACAACCAGCCGTCCGCCCCCGGCACCCGGCTCGGCGACGAGGTGATCACGGTCGACCCCGGCCGGCTGCGGGCCGGGGCGAGCCGGCTGACCGTGGTCGTCAGCCCCGCGGACCCGGCCGTTCCGCTCGGCCGCCTTCCGGTGCCGAGCCTGCGCCTCACCGGCCCGGGCGGCGAGGTCCTGGCCCGGTTCACCCCGCCGAGGCCGGAGCGGGAGACGGTGCTGCTGCTGGCCGAGATCTACCGCCGGGGCACCGGCTGGAAGGTCCGCGCGCTGGGGCAGGGGTACGCGGACGGTCTCGCCGGGGTGGCCCGGGACTTCGGGGTGGACGTGGCCGACGACGACCCGCCGCACGCCCCCACCGTGCAGTTGCCCGCGGCGGTCCCGGGCGCGCGGCGGTCCGGACCCCGGCCGAGCGGGTCGCAACGGGCCGACGGCTTCGGCGCGTTGGTCAACGCCGAGCGGGCCCGGGCCGGGGTCCCCGCGGTGGCCATCGACGGACGGCTGGCCTCGGCCGCCGAGGCGCATGCCGGGACCATGGCCGCCCAGGGCCGCCTCAGCGTGGAGAGTCCGGACGGGGTGTCGGTCTTCCAGCGGGTGACCACGCGGGGGTACGCGTATCTGGCCATCGCCGAGCACCTGGTCTCGGGTCCGCGCACCCCGGCCGAGTTCCTGGCGTACTGCCAGGAGGACGCCCACACCCGCGGCCCGCTGCGGGACGCGTCCTTCACCGAGGCGGGTATCGGCAGCGCCACGGACGGGCGCACGGGCGAGGTGTACTGGACGGCGCTGTGGGCGAGGCCGTTCAGCGAGGACGGGCTGCACCGGACGGTTTCGGAGGTGGTCGCGCTCACCAACGGCCGCCGTGTCACGGCCGGGCTGCGTCCGCTGGCGGACGACACCCGCCTCGCGTCGGCGGCCCGGGCGTACTGCGCGGACATGGCGGCCCGCGGTTTCTACTCGCACACCTCGCCGGAGGGCCTGGAGCCGTGGGACCGGGCCAGGGCGGCCGGGGCCGGACACCGGGGCATCGGCGAGAACATCGCGTGCGGGCAGCGCACGGCGGCCGAGGTGGTGGAGGGCTGGATGAACAGCCCGGGCCACCGCGCCAACATCCTCAAGCCCGACTTCACCCACCTCGGTGTCGGCTTCGCGGGCGGCGGGCGCGCGGGCACGTACTGGACGCAACTCTTCGGCCTCGCCTGACGGGTGCCGCGCACGGGCCACCGCGCTCGAACCATGAGGTGGTTTGTCATGCCCGGCTCATCTCACGCCCCGTCACCTCCCGTACGCGGGGCGCGAAACCGGCCAGGTTTCCCACGTGAGGGCCGCCACATCTCCCCCACCCCGACAACAAAATCTTCACGGGATCGACAGATCCACTGAAGGATCTCCACTTTCGGCAGGCCGGGTGGCCCCGGACAGCAAGATCATTTCCGTTCAACCTTGCACTTCGTATCTGGACATGTCCGCATTGAGCCCAACCCTTCGAGTGACGCTTTGCCATTCCGTTGCCGGGCTGTAGGCATTGGCCAGGACGGTTTGCCGGACGTCCGGCCCTGACCAGCCGGACAACAGTCCGTCAACGACCCGTCAAGCGCGTCGGCCGGGCGGCGATTTCACCTTTCCGCGCCCCCGACGCCGCTGGACCACTACCGAGCACTGCCCGACCACAGGGGGTTACCCATGTCCCGACTCACCCGCCGCAGCGCGCTGGGCCTCACCGCGAGCGCGGTGGCCGGCCTCGGCCTGGCCGGCACCGCGTACGCCGCGACCGCCAGCGAGCCCGCGAACGGCGTCGTCCCCGCCGCGGGCGACGGCCACACCGGCCACACGGCCACCACGGACCACACGGGGCACGACGTTCCCGCCCCGTTCGACGAGGTCTACCAGGGCCGCCGCATACAGGGCGAGCCCGTGCACGGCGGCGGCCACGCCGGTCACCACGGGGGCTACGCGGTACGAATAGACGGCCAGGAGCTGCACGTGATGCGGAACGCCGACGGCACCTGGATCAGCGTGGTCAACCACTACGAGACGTTCGCGAACCCGCGCGCCGTGGCCCGTGCGGCCGTGGTGGAGCTCCAGGGCGCGACCCTCGTCCCGCTCGCCTGATCCCGTCCCGTCACCGCACCCGCAGCACCACCATCTGGAGCACTTCCATGACCGTACGCAAGAACCAGGCGACCCTCACCGCGGACGAGAAGCGGCGCTTCGTCAACGCGATCCTGACGCTGAAGCGCAACGGGACGTACGACACGTTCGTCACCACGCACAACGCCTTCATCATGAGCGACAACGACGACACCGACCGCGTCGGCCACCGCTCGCCGTCGTTCCTGCCGTGGCACCGCAGATTCCTCCTGGAGTTCGAACAGGCCCTCCAGGCGGTGGACTCCACCGTCGCCCTGCCCTACTGGGACTGGACGGCCGACCGCACCACGGCCTCCTCGCTCTGGGCCGCCGACTTCCTCGGCGGCACCGGCCGCAGCCGTGACGGCCAGGTGATGGACGGCCCGTTCGCCTCCAGCGGCGGCAGGTGGACCATCAACGTCCGGGTCGACGGCCGCAACTACCTGCGCCGCGCGCTCGGCGCGAGCGTGCCGCAGCTGCCCACCAAGGCCGAGGTCGACAGCGTCCTCGCCATGACCACGTACGACATGGCGCCCTGGAACAGCGCCTCGGACGGGTTCCGCAACCACCTGGAGGGGTGGCGCGGGGTCAACCTGCACAACCGGGTGCACGTCTGGGTCGGCGGCCAGATGGCCACCGGCGTCTCCCCCAACGACCCGGTGTTCTGGCTGCACCACGCGTTCATCGACAAGCTCTGGGCGCAGTGGCAGGAGCGCCACCCCTCCTCGCCCTACCTCCCGGCCGCCGGGACGGCGAACGTGGTCGACCTGCGCGACACCATGCGCCCGTGGAACAACGTGACGCCGGCGGACATGCTGGACCACAAGAAGTTCTACACGTTCGACGTGTAGGCGCGCGGCCGGTGACCCGTGTGCCCGGCCGCGCACCGTACGCGGCCGGGCACGCCGGTCCCCCTGCCCCTGGCGCCTCGTAAGCTCGCCGGCATGGACGTTCACGAATCAGTGCTCGAACTCGTCGGCGGCACCCCGCTGGTACGGCTGCGCACGCCCGGCGGCGAGGCGACCGCCGCGCTCTACGCCAAGCTCGAATACCTCAGCGCGGGCGGCAGCGTGAAGGACCGCATCGGTCTGCACATGATCGAGCAGGCCGAGCGGGAGGGGCTGCTGCGCCCCGGCGGCACGGTCGTCGAGGCGACCTCCGGCAACACGGGGGCCGGGCTCGCGATGGTGGCGGCGGCGAAGGGGTACCACGCCATCCTGGTGGTCCCCGACAAGACGAGCGCCGAGAAGATCGCCACGCTGCGCGGGTACGGCGCGGAGGTGGTCGTGCGGCGCAGCGGGCTGCCCGCCGAGGACCCGGAGAACGTCTTCAACACGGCGGTGCGGATCGCCGGGGAGCGGCCGGGCAGCTGGCTCGCCGCGCAGTACGACAACCCGGCCAACCCAGCGGCGCACTACGCCACCACGGGCCCGGAGATCTGGCGCCAGACGGACGGCCGGGTCACGCATCTGGTGGCCTGCGTCGGCACCGGCGGCACGATCAGCGGCACCGGCCGCTACCTCAAGGAGGTCAGCGGGGGTGCCGTGCGGGTGACCGGGGCCGATCCGGCGGCGTCGGTCTACTCGGGCGGCGACGGCCGTCCGTACTTCGTCGAGGCGACCGGGCATGTGCGCCACCCCGAGACGGTGGAGGACGTCTGGCCCGCCTCCTACCAGCAGGACGTGGTGGACGAGCTGATCCCGGTGGGCGACCGCGAAGCACTGCTGACGGTCCGTCAACTGGCCCGGGAGCAGGGGCTGATGGTCGGCGGCTCGGCCGGTCTCGCGGTCGCGGCCGCCCAGCGCGTGGCGGCCGGCCTCGGCCCCGACGCGCTGGTCGTGGTGATCCTGCCGGACTCGGGGCGCCAGTACCTCTCGAAGTACTTCAACGACGCGTGGCTGCTGCGGCTGGGCTTCCTCGACGGCGAGGAGGGCACGGCGAGGGCCGGGGACGCGGTACGGGCCGAGCCGCTGCCGTATGTGAACCGGCTCAGCACGGCCGCCGAGGCGCTGGCGGTGCTGCGGACCCTGCGCGAGCGGGGCCTGCCCGCGCTCGCCCCTGCCGGGCCGTGCCCGGTGGGCCCGGACCGCGCGCCGACCGTCCCGGAGCTGGCGGGCTCCCTGCGTCTGGACGCGCTGGCCGCCGCCATGGAGGAGGGCGCCCTCAAGCCGCACGACCCGGTACGCGACCATCTCGCCGCACCCCTCCCCCACTTCGGGGTGGGCGAGGGGGCGCGGTCCGTGCTCGCCGAGCTGGAGGAGCGCGGCGAGGAGGTGGCCGTCGCGGTGCGGGACGGGCACGCGGTGGGGCTGGTGGACCGCTCCGCGCTGCGGGCCCTGCTCTGACGGGGCGCGGCGGCTGACATCGGCCCGCTCCGGCGACGCCGCCCGTCCCCACGGGTGGTGCGCGATGCCCGGACCGGGCCTTCCGCCACCCCTTCAGCCTCCTGCCACCCCCAGCGCCGCCGCCATCACGCTGAGCTGGGGGTTCACCTCGGGGCAGCCCGGCAGCAGCGACGCGTCGGCGACGAGGACGCCCTCGACGCCGCGCAGGCGGCCCCGCCCGTCCGCCGGGAAGCGGGCCGGGTCGCCGCCCCCGGCGACCGTACCGGTGGGGTGGAAGGCGGATAGGTGGAGCTGACGTGCCGTCACTCCGGCCAGCACCGCGTCGAGTTCCCGCGGGTCCCGCGCCCTCGGCGCCCTCGGGATGCCGGTCAGCACCTCCTCGGCGCCCGCCGCGAACAGGAGCCGGCCCATCGCCCGCACCGCCGTCCGCAGCCTCGTTGCGTCGCGGGGGGCGAGGTCGTAGCGGATCAGGGTGCGGTCGCGGCCCTGGACGCTGCCCGAGGGGCGGTCGGCGATCATCGCGCCGAGGGTGGCCAGGTGGCCGGCGCCGTCCAGTTCGCGGCGCAGCTCGCGGCCCACGCCCGGCAGGACGAAGCTGCCCATGCCCGGCGGGGTCGCCGTCGCCTCGATGAGGACGCCTCGGCCGTGCAGTTCCTCCACCCCGACGCTCTGGAGCACTCCCTCCCAGGCGGTGACGGGCTCGGGGAAGCGGCCCGCCACGCTCGTCGCCGGGTGCACGCTGAGGTTGCGGCCGATGCCCGGGTGGGAGCCGAGGCCCGAGCGGCGCAGCAGCGGCGGGGACTGGAGGGCGCCGGCCGCGACCACCACCAGCGGGCTGAGGATCTCCAGCTCGCTGCCGTCCGCGCGCCGCACCCGCACCCCGGCGGCCCTCGGCCCGCCGGGCCGGTCGGCGTCGACCAGGACGCGCCGCACCCGGGCGCCCGTCACGATCCTGGCCCCCGCCGCGCACGCGTCGGGCAGCACCGAGAGCTGCACGCTCTGCTTGGCGCCGGACGGGCAGCCCACCACGCACTGGCAGGAGCCCTTGCAGCCGGGGGCGTTGCGGCGCAGGGGCGCGGCCCGCCAGCCGAGCCGCCGCGCGCCGGTGAGCGCCAGCAGGCCGTTGTTGCCCAGGACGTCGAGCGGCTGGGTGGCGACGCGCAGGGTCCGCTCGACCTCGTCGAGGCGCTGCGGCATGCCCTCCGCGAGGCCGAAGCCGAACGTGGTGCGCCAGCGGTCGAGGACGTGGTCCGGGGTGCGGTAGCAGGTACCGGAGTTGACCAGGGTGGTGCCGCCGACGGCCCGGCCGGTCGGCAGCAGCAGAGGCGGGCGGCCCGCCGCGACGGTCGCCCCGCCGTCGCGGTAGAGCTCGGCGAACCGGTCGAGCGGGGCGCGGCGGCCGAAGGAGGCGGTGGTGTGGTGGTGGCCCTCCTCCAGGACGACCGTGCGCAGTCCGGCCCGCGCGAGGGTCCGCGCGGCCATCGCTCCCCCGGCGCCGGAGCCGATCACCACGGCGTCGGCCGTGCTGCGCGCGGGCCACTCCTCGGCCGGGACGCAGTCGAGCGGCGGATCCTCCGGCGGCGCGGGCACGGGACCGCGCGCCCCCTCGTACAGCATCCGCTCGGTCCCGGCGGCGAGCAGCACCGGCACCTTCAGCAGGTCGAGGACCGGGGCGAGGGCGGGGCGGGCGCCGAGCGCCGTCATGAGGTGTTCGCGCTCCCCGGGTCCCAGCGCCGCCAGCCGTCGCCCCGTCCGGACGAACGCGTAGGCGTCGACGGCCGCCGCCGCGCCCCGCAGTCCCGCCCGGGCGGGGGCGGGCATCGAGGCGAGGACGGTGTCGAGCCTGCGTGCCGCCGCCGCCGTCCAGGGGCGGGTGCCGTCGTCGGCGAGCAGCGCGCCCACGAGGCCGGTCGCGGCCCGGCTGGCGTGGTCGCTCATCGGCCGCCCACCTCCGCGTGGGCGGTGCCCTCCAGCGTCCAGCGGGCCTCCGGGCGCCACCGGCCCCACCAGCGCTCCACGCGGACGACCGCGTCCGCCGCCTCGCTGTTGCGGCAGACGGCGGCGCCGCCGTCGGGGTCGGTGTAGTCGAGGGTCAGGGTGCGCTCCTCCGGCTGGGTCACCTCGACGCGGATGCGGCGCAGACCGGAGCGGCCGGTCACCGTCCACACCCGCAGCCCGAGTTCGGCACGGAAGCGGCCCGCGCCCGCCCGGCCCAGGGCCGTCCGCCCGGGCCGCCGGGGCCAGGTGCGGCCGCCCCGGCGCAGCCGCAGGAAGACCAGCGGCGGCAGCGCGCGCAGCACGGGCCGTGCCGGGACGGCCGCCACGACCTCCAGGACGTCCCCGCCGCCGAGGTCCGCGTGCAGCCAGGACCAGCGGTGGGCGTTGCCGTGTCCGTATATACGGGCGGACGCGCCGGGAGCGCCCTTCAGCGTCAGGGTCCGCCCGTCGCGGGTGACCGTGCCGTCGTACGTGGCGCGGGCGGCCGGGAGGATCTGGGCGGCGGGCAGCAGCGGGTGGTGCCAGGACCAGCGCGGGAAGGTGAACAGCGGGGCGTCCTCGGCGCGTTCGGCCAGGTCCCAGGTGAACGCGCCCGCCCGGCCGGTGAGCCGTCCCGGCCGGGCCGCGACGCCTTCGGTGCCGAAGCCGTCCGCGCCGCCCTGCCAGGGGCCCGGCCCGAAGCGGGCGTGCTCGACCGGCCCGTCCTGGGGGAACACCGCGATCCAGCCGTGGGCGCGGGCGGCCGAGCCGTCCGTGGGCGCGACCAGTTCGTGGTGGAGCCAGAGGCCGTCTCCGGTGACCGGGTCGGTCGCGGTGGTGTACCAGACCTCGGTCCGGCCGGGCTCCCCCCTCCAGCGCGGGGCGGCCAGGGCGTCTACGTCCTCGCGGCGCGGGAAGCGGAAGCTCGCCAGGAACGGGAGCAGGCCCGTGCCCAGGGGGAAGCGCAGGGTGCCCACGCCGACCCGCTCGCCCTCCTCGTACAGGGTGCAGGGGAGGACGGTCATCGAGCGGACCGGGCGCAGCGGGGTGACGGACTTCCAGCCGTCCAGGGTGAGCCGGCGCCCGTCGGCGGTGAAGGCGATGCGGTAGCGGATGCGGCGGCGTGCCAGCGGGGAGATCTCCAGCTCCCCCGTCGCGTGCGGGTCGTCGGCGCGGCCCTCGACGCGGACGCGCCCGGTGACGCGGGCGTGCGTCGTGCCTGCCGGGCGCGGGACGGTGTCCGCGGTGGCCCGCAGGTCGAGGCGGGCCGCGCGGGTGCGGCCCTCGCCGTCGAACCGGAACGTGCCGAGCAGCGTCTCCCGGAACTCGGTGCCCCGCCCGCTCACGCCAGGTCCTCCAGCATGATCCGCTCGGTGGCGGTCAGATAGGCGTCCGCCGCCGCGTGGGCCGCCGTACGGTCGCCCGCCTCCACCGCCGCGACGACCGGGGCGAGCCGCGCGTACGCCGCCTCCGGGTCGGTGAACGGCCCCGCCAGGGCGGCCCGTACGGGAAGGTAGGCGTTGAAGAGGGTGTTGGTGAGCAGGACGTAGACGCGGTTGCCGGTGGCGCGGGCGAGCGCCCGGTGCACCTCCGCGTCGGCCAGCTGCACCGCGTCGCCGCCCTCCGCCTCCCGTACGGCGTCGAGGAGCCGGCGCAGCTCGGCGGCGGCGCTGCTGTCGTGGCGGGCCGCCGCGCGCTCGGCGATCAGCGCGCCGACACCGCGCCGCACCTCGAAGATCTCGGCGATCCAGTCGGGGCTGTGGCGCACCAGCATCGGCAGCAGGTCGGCGCCGCCCAGGCGCGCGTAGTCGCGGACGCGGGTGCCGACGCCGTGGCGGGTCTCCAGGAGCCCGGCCTGCACCAGCCGGCCGAAGGCGTGCTTGAGGGTGGTCCGGGTGACGCCGTAGCCGTCGGCGAGGCTGCGTTCGGGGGGCAGATAGCTGCCCGCCGGATGGCGGCCGGTGAGGATGTCCTCGCGCAGCCGGTTCTCCAGGACGTCGACGATGGTCTCGCGGGGCAGCGTCTCCACGAAGTCCCTCCCCAGGGGTCGTGATGCGGCGGTTCCGCAGTGGATCAGTGGCTGAGCCACTGAACCAGTGCCGCTCCGGTGCGGTCAAGGGGTCGGCGCGCGCGAGGTGATACGCCCCAAGTGGCCGGTAGAGACCCGTTGCGACCCCGAACGCACGCCCGCGCCGGATACGCCACCGTCCGTAACGGATCAAGAGCGTTCCGAAGAGGGCAAGGTCACAGCCTTTTCCTCTGCTGCGCCTTTGGGCGGCTGCCCTAGCATCTGAGCATGACGGTCCTGCCTGACGACGGGCTTTCGCTGGCCGCCGAGTTCCCTGATGCAACCCATGAGCAGTGGCAGCGCCTCGTGGAAGGCGTGCTGCGCAAATCGGGTAAAGATGTCTCGGGCACGGCTGCCGAGGAGGCACTGTCCACCCCGGTCGAGGACGGGCTCACCACCCGGCCCCTGTACACCGCGCGAGACTCCGCGCCCGATGCCGGATATCCGGGCTTCGCCCCCTTTGTCCGGGGAAGCCGGGCCGAGGGCAACGTGGCCGACGGCTGGGGCGTGCGACAGCGCCACGCCGGAACCGACCCCGCCCGGGTCAACGAGGCGGTGCTCGCCGATCTGGAGAACGGCGTCACCTCCCTCTGGCTGACCGTGGGCCGGGGCGGCATCCCGGTCTCCTCGCTCGCCCGCGCCCTGGACGGCGTCTACCTCGACCTCGCCCCCGTCGTCCTCGACGCGGGCGCCGAGACCGAGGCGGCCGCCCGGGCGTTGCTGAGCCTGTACGAGGAGCGCGGTGTCCCCGACGGCTCCGCGCGCGGCAACCTCGGCGCCGACCCGCTCGGTCACGAGGCCCGTACCGGCGAGGCGCTGGACCCGGCGGCCGCGGCCGGCCTCGCCCGGCTCTGCGACGAGCGGTTCACGCACCTGCGCGCGCTCACCGTGGACGCCCTGCCCTACCACGAGGCCGGCGGCTCGGCCGCCGAGGAGCTCGGCGCCTCGCTGGCGACTGCGGTCGCCTATCTGCGCGCGCTGACCGGGGCGGGCCTGTCCGTCGAGGCCGCCTGCGGCCAGTTGGAGTTCCGCTACGCGGCCACCGCCGACCAGTTCCTCACCATCGCCAAGCTGCGCGCCGCGCGGCGGCTGTGGGCGCGGGTCGCCGAGGCGAGCGGGGCCCCCGCCGCCGGGGCGCAGCGCCAGCACGCGGTGACCTCGCCGGTGATGATGACGCGCCGCGACCCGTGGGTGAACATGCTGCGCACCACGGTGGCCTGCCTGGGCGCGGGCGTCGGCGGCGCGGACGCCGTCACGGTGCTCCCCTTCGACCACTCCCTCGGTCTGCCGGACGCCTTCGCCCGCCGGATCGCGCGCAACACCTCCTCCATCCTGCTGGAGGAGTCGCATCTGGCCCGGGTGATCGACCCGGCGGGCGGCTCCTGGTACGTGGAGCGGCTCACCGACGAACTCGCCCACAGCGCGTGGGAGTTCTTCCAGACCATCGAGCGCGCGGGCGGCCAGGCGGCCGCGCTGCGCTCCGGTCTGGTCCGCGAGCGGCTCGCCGCCACCTGGGCGGCGCGCAGCGCCCGCCTCGCGCGGCGGCGCGAACCGGTCACCGGCGTCAGCGAGTTCCCCTCGCTCGCCGAGCGTCCCGTCGAGCGCGAGGCGGCCCCCGCCGAGCCCTCGGGCGGACTGCCGAAGGTCCGCCGCGACGAGGCGTTCGAGGAGCTGCGCGCCCGCTCGGACGCCCAGCTGGCCGCGACCGGCACCCGCCCGCGCGTCTTCCTCGCCGCGCTCGGCCCGGCCGCCGCGCACACGGCACGGGCGACCTTCGCCTCCAACCTGTTCCAGGCGGGCGGCATCGAGCCCGTGCACGACCCGGTGTCGGTCGACGCGGAGACGGCCGCCGAGGCGTTCGCCGCCAGCGGCGCCACCGTCGCGTGCCTGTGCTCCAGCGACGCGCTCTACGCCGAGCAGGCCGAGGCGGTCGCGGCCGCCTTGCGCTCGGCCGGCGCGCGCCATGTCTACCTCGCCGGCCGCGGCGAGTTCAGCGGGGTGGACGAGTACGTCTTCGCCGGCTGCGACGCGGTGGCCGTGCTCTCCTCCGCCCTCGACCGCATGGGAGTGGCGTCATGACGATCCCCGACTTCTCGGAGCTGCCGCTGGCTCCGGGCGCCGGCGCCGGCGGCTCCGAAGACCAGTGGCGCACCGCCGTGAAGGAGTCCACCGGGAAGGCCGACGGCGATCTGCTGTGGGAGACCCCCGAGGGCATCGCGGTCAAGCCGCTCTACACCGCGCGCGACCTGGAGGGCCTGGACTTCCTCCGGACGTACCCGGGCGTGGCCCCGTATCTGCGCGGCCCCTACCCGACGATGTACGTCAACCAGCCCTGGACGATCCGGCAGTACGCCGGGTTCTCCACGGCCGAGGAGTCCAACGCCTTCTACCGGCGCAACCTCGCCGCCGGGCAGAAGGGCCTGTCGGTCGCCTTCGACCTGCCGACCCACCGCGGCTACGACAGCGACCACCCGCGGGTGACCGGTGACGTCGGCATGGCGGGCGTGGCCATCGACTCCATCTACGACATGCGCCAGCTGTTCGACGGCATCCCGCTGGACAGGATGACGGTGTCGATGACGATGAACGGCGCGGTGCTGCCCGTCCTCGCGCTCTACATCGTGGCCGCCGAGGAGCAGGGCGTACCGCCCGAGAAGCTGGCCGGGACCATCCAGAACGACATCCTCAAGGAGTTCATGGTCCGCAACACCTACATCTACCCGCCCAAGCCCTCGATGCGGATCATCTCCGACATCTTCGCGTACACCTCGCAGAAGATGCCGCGCTACAACTCGATCTCCATCTCGGGCTACCACATCCAGGAAGCGGGTGCGACGGCCGACCTGGAGCTGGCCTACACCCTCGCGGACGGTGTGGAGTACCTGCGGGCGGGGATCGACGTAGGCCTGGACGTCGACGCGTTCGCGCCCCGGCTCTCCTTCTTCTGGGCGATCGGCATGAACTTCTTCATGGAGATCGCGAAGATGCGGGCGGCGCGGCTGCTGTGGGCGCGGCTGGTCAAGCAGTTCGACCCGAAGAACACCAAGTCCCTGTCGCTGCGCACCCATTCGCAGACCTCGGGCTGGTCGCTGACCGCGCAGGACGTCTTCAACAACGTTACGCGCACCTGTGTGGAGGCGATGGCCGCCACCCAGGGGCACACCCAGTCGCTGCACACCAACGCGCTCGACGAGGCGCTCGCCCTGCCGACCGACTTCTCGGCGCGCATCGCCCGCAACACCCAGCTCCTCATCCAGCAGGAGTCGGGCACCACCCGGGTCATCGACCCCTGGGGCGGCAGCGCGTACGTGGAGAAGCTCACCTACGACCTGGCGCGCCGGGCCTGGCAGCACATCCAGGAGGTCGAGGCGGCCGGCGGTATGGCGCAGGCCATCGACGCGGGCATCCCGAAGCTGCGCGTCGAGGAGGCCGCCGCCCGTACCCAGGCGCGGATCGACTCCGGGCGCCAGCCGGTGATCGGCGTCAACAAGTACCGCGTGGAGACCGACGAGCAGATCGACGTCCTCAAGGTCGACAACTCCTCGGTGCGCGCCCAGCAGATCGCCAAGCTGCGGCGGCTGCGCGAGGAGCGCGACGAGGCGGTGTGCCAGGACGCGCTGCGCGCGCTGACGAACGCCGCCGCCTCCGGCACCGGCAACCTCCTGGAGCTGGCCGTGAACGCGGCCCGCGCCATGTCGACGGTCGGGGAGATCTCGGACGCCCTGGAGAAGGTGTACGGACGCCACGCGGCGCAGACCCGTACGATCTCCGGCGTGTACCGCAACGAGGCAGGGCAGTCGCCCTCGGTGGAGCGCACCCGCGCGCTGGTCGACCGCTTCGAGGAGGCGGAGGGCCGCCGTCCGCGCATCCTGGTCGCCAAGATGGGCCAGGACGGCCACGACCGCGGCCAGAAGGTGATCGCCACGGCCTTCGCCGACCTCGGCTTCGACGTCGACGTCGGCCCGCTCTTCCAGACGCCGGGCGAGGTGGCCCGGCAGGCGGTCGAGGCGGACGTGCACATCGTCGGTGTGTCCTCGCTCGCCGCCGGCCACCTCACCCTCGTGCCGGCGCTCCGCGAGGAGCTGGCGGCCGAGGGCCGGGAGGACATCATGGTCGTCGTCGGCGGGGTCATCCCGCCGCAGGACGTCCCGACCCTGCTGGAGATGGGCGCCACGGCGGTCTTCCCGCCGGGGACGGTCATCCCGGACGCGGCGTACGACCTGGTGACGCGGCTCGGCGCGGCGCTGGGCCACGACGAGCTGTAGCCGCCCGTGCGCATCGATCTCGACAGTTACGTCAAGGGTGTGCTCGACGGGAAGCGGTCCTTCGTGGCCCGGGCGATCACGCTCGTCGAGTCCACCCGGCCCGACCACCGCACGCTGGCGCAGCAGCTCCTCACCGAGCTGCTGCCGCACGCCGGGAAGGCCCGGCGGATCGGTATCAGCGGGGTGCCCGGGGTGGGCAAGTCCACCTTCATCGACGCCTTCGGCACGATGCTGACGGGGCTCGGCCACCGGGTCGCGGTGCTGGCCGTCGACCCGTCCTCCACCCGTACCGGCGGCTCGATCCTCGGCGACAAGACGCGGATGGAACGGCTCGCGGTGGACCCGGCGGCGTTCGTGCGGCCCTCGCCGAGCGCGGGCACGCTGGGCGGCGTCGCCAAGGCGACCCGTGAGTCGATGGTGGTCATGGAGGCGGCCGGGTACGACGTCGTGCTGGTGGAGACCGTCGGCGTCGGCCAGTCCGAGACGACGGTCGCCGACATGGTCGACTCGTTCCTGCTGCTCACCCTCGCGCGCACCGGCGACCAGCTCCAGGGCATCAAGAAGGGCGTCCTGGAGCTGGCGGACGTGATCGCCGTGAACAAGGCGGACGGCCCGCACGAGCGCGACGCGAAGTCGGCGGCGCGCGAACTGGCGGGCGCCCTGCGCCTGATGCACCCGGCGGACGCGGCCTGGACCCCGCCGGTGCTGTGTTGCAGCGCCCGCGAGTCCAGCGGCCTCGACACCGTCTGGGAGCGTCTGGACCAGCACCGTTCGCTGCTCGACTCCACCGGACGGCTGGCGGCCAAGCGCCGCGACCAGCAGGTCGACTGGACCTGGACGATGGTCCAGGACGAGCTGCTGGGCCGGCTGCGCGCGCATCCGCGGGTGCGCGCGCTCGCTCCGGCGCTGGAACAGCGCGTCCGGGACGGCGAGCTGACGGCGACGCTGGCGGCCGAGCGGATCCTGAGCGCGTTCCAGGGCGGGCCGGAAGCGACGGCCGGGGAGTGAGCCCGCCGCGCGGCGCGGTGTGTACGGAGGCGAGGCCCGGACCGGCGACGGTCCGGGCCTCGTCCGTGCTCAGGCCGGGACGCCCGCGGGCTCCGCGCGCTCGGCCGCGCGCAGCCGCTCGACGAGCGCGGCGCGGGCCCGGGCCACCCGGGAGCGCACGGTTCCCACCGGGCAGTTGCTGACGTGGGCCGCGTCCGCGTAGGGCAGCCCGAGGAGCTGGGTGAGGACGAAGGCCTCGCGGCGCTCGTCCGGGAGCGCCGCCAGCAGATCGGCGAGGGCCACCCCGTCGTCGAAGCCCGGCAGCCCCCGGGGCTGGGCCCGCTCGGCGGCCGACTGCCAGTCGTGGGTGTCGGACACGCGCGGGCGCGCGGCGGCGTACCGCAGATGGTCGACGACCGTGCGGCGGGCGATCGACAGCAGCCAGGTGCGGGCCGAGGAGCGGCCCTCGAAACGGTGCAGGCTGCCGAGGGCGCGCAGGAAGGTCTCCTGGGCGAGATCGTCGGCGGCCTGCGGATCGGCGCCGAGGTAGCTGACGTAACGGCGTACGTCGAGGTGGAGTGCGCGGACGAAGTGCTCGACGGCTTCGGGGTCGCCGGAGCGGGCGGCGAGCGCCCACGCCGTTATCGCCTGGTCCGTCGATGCCTCGCGCGAGCGGGGCAGGGCAGGAGTGATCACCTGGTGTCCTTCTCGGGAATCCGGGATCCGGACCGGCCGAAGAAGGCGGCGGGTCCGGTGAAGGGGTACGGCGGCACCGAGGGTGCCGTCGATGCCCGGGGCGCCGGAGAGGCTCCGGGGACGCCGCGGGGAACCGGCTGTCGTCAGACGACAGCGGTCCCCGCGGGCGGACCCCGTGAGGTGATCGCGTGGACGAGGAGGAGCCGCCGGAGCCGGCGGGTCGTACGCTCCGGGCGCGCACGCGGGCGCGCGGGCCGCGGCGGCGCGGCCGTGAGGACCAGCCGCAGCGGGGCGAACAACCAGCCGGTGAAGGACCGCAGGATCCGGAAGGCCGCGCGCTCGCCGTGCGCGAGCCACAGCCCGCAGAACAGCGCGGCCAGGAGGTGGGCGGCGAGCATGCCGGTGGAGGACATCCCCAGGGGCATGCCCGTCATGCCGTGCCCCAGGGAATCCATATGCCCCATGGGACCCATCCGGCCCATGCCGTCCATGGGTGCCATGTGTCCCATGTGATCCATGTGCCCCATGTGATCCATGGAGTCCATGGGCATCCCGGACATCCGCATTCCGGTCATCCGGGCGTCCATGGGCGGTGCGGCGGGGCGCGCGGTGGTCTGGGCCCACGAGAACAGCTCGTGCAGCACCACCTGCGCGCCTACGGCGACCGCCACCACGGAGGCGAAGCCGCGCTCGCGTCCGGCCAGGGCCCACGCCGTGGCGCCGCTGGCGGCGAAGCCGCACCCCAGGGCCCACCAGGGCACCGGCGTTCGCGACATGAGGGCGTGTCCGAGCGCGGTGAGCAGCACGCAGAGGGCCGCGAACATCGCGGCCCGCACGGCGCGGCAGGCGTCGGTGGCAGTCATGGCGGGCTCATCCTCGCATCCGGCCCGGTCGTCCCACCGGCGGGTTCGCACAATGATCTACCGATTCCACCCCTGGGGCGGGCGTGATCCAGGCCACGCCGAAACGCCGGAACCAGGCGCCCCTTCGCTCCGACTACTGGGGCGCCGGGGCGTCAGCCCGGCCGGTGGGCGTGCGGGATGAAACGGCCCATCGCCCGCCGGGCGGCGGGCATCAGACCCTGCGGAGCGGGAGCGGCGACCGCCACCGCCTCGACCGCGGCGCGCGGCGAGACCACGGGCGGCCCGTACCACTCGCAGGGCGCGCCCGGGTGGCGCTGGCGGACGTCGCCGTGCGCCTTCAGCGCCACACTGATCAGGCTGAGCAGCAGCTCGACGTCCGCGTCGCAGTCCAGGAGCACGGTCAGCCAGGCGGATCCGGGCATCACCCGGATCGCGCTGCTGCGCCGCAGCTCCGGCAGCAGCCGCTCGATCGCGGGGTGGGTGAGGTGCAGATCGGCGGCGTGGTCGGAGTGGAAGTGCACCACCTCGTACTCCGTCGTGCTGAAGGCTTGCCCAACGGCGCACCGGGGCGCGCCACTTACCAGATTCGGCCATGTCTCCAACTGAGCCATGGCGCGATGGGCCGCGGTCATGGCCCCATCCTCGCGCACCATTCACCCGGAGGACACCCCTCTGTCACGCTGATCGCGAGCCCCGCGGGAGATCCGTGCCTGAGGGGTCCGGGAGCCGGATCAGTCCAGGGTGACGGGGCCTTCACCGCTCCTGGGCCGCGGGGCACGCTCCCCGGCCGACGCGTCCTCGGCCGGCTTTCCGGAGCCGCCGGGGTAGCTCGGCAGCTCGGGCAGCGCGCTCTTCGCGGAACCCTCGCGCCGGTCCTGGCCCTGGCCGGATCCGCTCAGGTTCTGGCGTACCGAGTCGAGGATCGTCAGGCCCTGGCCGACCAGACCCGCGGCGATCTCGCCCAGTCCGTCCGCCCCGTTGAGCACGTTGACGTTGGCGCCCGCGAGGCCGCCCGCCGCCTCCTTGACGATCTGCGGCAGCTGGTCGATCAGCATCCGGTCGAGGGCGACCCGGTCGTACGAGGCCGCCGCCTCGGCCTGGATCTTCATCCGCTCGGCATCGGCCACGGCCAGCACCCGGATGCGCTCGGCCTCGGCCTCGGCGGGCTTGACGATCTCGGCGACGAGCTGCTGCTGGCGCAGCTCGGCCTGGCGCAGCGCCAGTTCGGTCTGGGCCGCCAGGACCTCCTGCTGGGCGTGGGCCTGGGCGAGCGGCCCGGCCTGGGCGGCCTGGGCCTGGGCGCGGTCGACCTCGGCCGAGTACTCGGCCTTGACGACGGCGGTCTGGCGGGCGTACTCGGCCTGGTTGCGCGCGGCCACCTGCTCGGCCTCCACCGACGCCTGGGTGGCCTGCGCCTGGGCGATCTGGGCCTGGCGCTGGATGGCCGCCTTGTGGGGCGCCGACATCGCCTCGATGTAGCCGGTGTCGCCGTCGTCGATCGACTGGATCTGGAGCGAGTCGACGATCAGGCCGATCTTGGCCATCTCCGACTTGGAGGTGTCCAGGACCTCGGCGGCCAGTTTCTGGCGCTCGGTGACGATCTCCTCGACGGTCATCGAGCCGATGATGGCCCGCAGATGGCCGGCGAAGATCCGGCCGGTGAGCACCGACATCTGGTCCTGGTCGGAGAGGAAGCGCTGGCCGGCGTTGACGATGGACTCGGTGTCGTTGCCGACCTTGAAGGCGATGACCGCCCGTACGCTGAGGGCGATGCCCTGCTTGGTCACACAGGTCTCGGTGACCTCGGACTCGCACATGGCGAGGGTGAGGAAGCGGGTCTTGCGGAAGATGGGGAGCACGAACTTGCCGTGCCCGGTCACCACCCGGAACGGCGCCCCTCCCAAACCTCGTCTGCCGCCCGAGATGAGCATCGCCTCGTCGGGGGCGGGCACGCGGTAACCGAACATCGGGGTCTCCCTTTGACTGCTGCTTGGTGTGCTGCTGAGCGGACCCGAGGACCGGGCGGTGTCAGCCGGTGCCGAGGCCCAGCTCGTCCAGCGGGTCGGACCACTCGATGACGTCGACCTGACGGGTGCCGCGCGACTCCACGACGAGGACCCGCGCCCCGCGCGGCAGGGGCTCGTCGGACCAGGCGAGGAAGGTCTCCGAGCCACCGCGGACCCGTACCAGGACCTCACCGGGTCCGCCGGGGCCACGGGTGCCGATCAGCACCTCGCCGGTACAGCCGATCACGGCCTCGTCCTGCTCCATCGCCCGACCGCCCCCTCGTCGACGCGGAACCGGCCCTTCACGGACGGGGCCGCCCGCACTTTCCGGACGCGCGACCGATCCGGACTTCCGACGATAGCTCCCCGCCTCCGCGCGGCCCATCCTCGGGTGCCTGACGGAGTCTGACGTTCGGGTGCCAGAGCCCCTACACAACTGGCAAGTAATCTGCGAAATCTGACACAACCCTGAAACCAGAGTGTCTTGTTCGGCCAGAGCACCCCCACGAGACTGTGGGGACAAGATCTGCCGCGTCACGCCGGGCCCCACCCCGGAAGGGCGCCGGAGCACCATGTGACACCCCGAGGCCGAGCTTCATGAACCAGGTGGGGCTGTTCCCCGGGACTGCCGGTCGGGCGGCGGCGAGCCGATGCGCTCGCCGGACCGCGTGACGGGCCGGCGGCGTCTGCGGGAGTGCCCGTACGCCGCCCGAACGATCACTGCCAGGACGCCGCGGGGGCGTCCTCAGCATGTCTCGCTGGGAGAGTTCTTGATGATCACACGCAGGAATGCGATGAAGGCCGGTGTCGCGCTGACCGGCGCCGTGGGGGGCGCGGGACTGCTGCTTCCGGCCCTGGGCGGCGAGGCGCAGGCACGGACGACGACGGACATCGACCCCACCACCATCCCCAAGTTCGCCCAGGAGATGACGGTTCCGCAGGTCCTGCGTCCGGACCGGATATCGGGCACCACCTCGTACTACAGCTTCGAGATGCAGGAGGTGCAGACGGAGATCATCCCGGGCAAGCAGACGACCGTCCGCACCTTCGACGGCCACTGGCCGGGACCGTGGATCAAGGCCTGCTCGGGCCACCGCGTGGTGGTCACACAGAAGAACAACCTGCCCACGCCGACCTCGATCCATCTGCACGGCGGCCACGTCCCGGAGTCCAGCGACGGCACCCCGATGGACCTCATCCAGCCGGGCGGCGAGAAGACCTACACGTACCCCAACAGCCAGCCCAACGCGAACCTGTGGTTCCACGACCACGCGCACCACATCGAGTCGGAGAACGTCTTCCGGGGTCTGACCGGCATCTACACGCTGATGGACCTGCCGGAGAAGGCCCTGGGCCTTCCGTCGGGCGCCTACGACATTCCGATCTCCATCCGGGACGCCCGCTTCGACGAGAACGGCCAGTTCATCTACCAGATGAACGACTTCCGGGGCCGCAACGTCATCCTCGCCAACGGCAAGGCGTGGCCGTACTTCGAGGTGGCGGCGCGCAAATACCGCTTCCGGCTGTACAACACGGCCAACATGCGGTTCTTCACGCTGAAGCTGTCGGACGGCTCGACCGTCCAGCACATCGGCACCGACGGCGGTCTGCTGGAGGCGCCGGTGACCACCGACACCATCTCGCTGACGTCCGGCGAGCGCGCCGACGTCGTCATCGACTTCTCCAAGTACCCGGTGGGCACCACCCTCCAGATCGTCAACACGGAGAACGTGCCGGTGGGTGTCCCGCCGACGCCGGTCCTGCAGTTCCGGGTGACCCGCAAGGCCGCGGACTACAGCCGGGTCCCGGCCAAGCTGCGGACCCTGCCCGCGCTGGCGGTGCCGACCGTCAACCGCGACATCGTGCTGCGCGTGGACGAGAACATCGCGGACGGCATGGGGTACATCGACGACAAGGTGTACGACCACACCCGCGTCGACACCACCATCAAGTACGGCGACACCGAGGTGTGGACCGTCTCCAACGTCAACCAGCGCGTGCCGCACAACTTCCACATCCACCTGGTGCAGTTCCGGGTGCTGGAGCGCAACGGCGTACCGGTGACGTCCGGGCCCGAGGCCGGGCTCAAGGACACGGTCCGGCTGATGCCCGGCGAGAAGGTGAAGGTGCAGGCCACCTTCACCGGCTACCGAGGCAAGTACGTCTACCACTGCCACATGTTCGACCACGCGTCGATGGGCATGATGGCGACGATGGAAGTCGTCTGAGGCCCGTGCCGCAGCGGCGGGGGCGCTCAGGGAATCCTCCCGCGGCGCCTGCGCCCACCCCCGGTACGGCCGTGTCGTGACCCCGCCCCCTGCTGGCTCCTGCGCCCCCGCCAGGCAGCCCGGAGGGTACCCATGGCAGCGGGCCGCGGTGCGGTCAGGGCGGCGGGTGGACCCGGTGTACCGGTTCCACCCGCCGTCCGCCCAACTCCCGCAACGCCCGACGCTCGCAGTGCCAGACTTCCGCTCGCCCGAAGCCCGTTCGCCCGGCGGGTCAGCGGTACGAGCGGTACGAGCCGTAGTGCGGGTGGCGCCCGCCGCGGGCGTCGGCGTAGAGCCGGAAGAAGCGGTCGCCGTAGACCGGGCTGTAGGTGATCCGGTGGTAGCGCGGGTCGGACTCCGGCACGTCCATGCCGCCGCCGTTGTAGCCGCCGACGTTCCCGATGATCTCGCCGGTCCCGTCGTCCCAGTCGACGTCGGAGAACCACGGTCCGCCCGAGACCCCGCCCCACATCCCGGCGCACTCGACCCGCATCTGCCGGAAGCCGGCCAGCCGTCCCGACCGCGCCGAGCAGCGCACCGGGGTGTCCGCCGGATTGCGGCCCACCCGGGGATAGCCGAGCATCGTCACGTCATGGCGGTAGCCGGTCGTCCGGACCACCCGGTTGGCGCCCACCACGTCCTCGGCGTCCTTGCCCGTGGGCGAGGGGGCGAGGCTGCCGAAGGAGTAGTCCAGGTCGGAGACGGCCTCCTTGCTGTTGCGGACGTAACGGTCGTCCACGTACCAGTCGGTGACCCGGTAGAAGCCGTACGGCTGGTCGGCGAGGCCGGTGCGCGGCCGGTACCCCGGGACGAACACGGCCCGCCGCCCGGCGCAGTGACCCGCCGTCAGGATGAGACTGCGCCCCGAGCCCTCCACCACACTCGCCGAGCACCTGTGCGCGCGCAGCTCGCCGGTCGTCGGGCCGGGGCCCGCGGAGGTGAACAGGACGCCGACGGAGGCGATCCCGGGGAAGTGCTCGGCGCTCGGCGTTCCGGGCACGGCGGCCGGGGGTCCGGGCGTCCCGGCGGGGCCGCCGCCCGGGCGGGGGCGCCCGGGGTCGGTGGCGGAGGCGATGCGCCCCGGGGTCCAGAAGCCGAGGGCGTCGGCGTCCGACCACCGCTCGGCGTCGAGGACCGCCTCCTCCCCCGTACGGTCCGTGCCGGGCGCGTTCGCCGCGTCGGCGGGCGCCCCGCCGGTCAGCAGGAGCGCCCCCGAAGCGGCGGCGGCGAGCCCCAGCCGCAGCACCGGCCGGCACGCGGTTCGCCGCGGCGGTCGCCGATCGAAGAGAGTCATGGGCGGCATTCTGCCCGAATCATCCCGGTATTCCGGCGAGGCTCAACGGCGGGCGCCGCGGCGCTCGAACGCCCGCCAGTCCGTCTCCAGCCGCCATTGGAGCGCGGCCTTGGGGCTGGCGGCCAGGAACGCGCGGCAGCCGGCGCCGGGCGGGTGGCCCGGGTCGGGGGTGTCGTGGCGGCAGGGCGCGGCGAAGGCGTCGTACCGGTCCTGCTCCCTCCACAGGTTCGCCCCCTCGACGAAGGCGTGGTCCAGCGAGGCGCGCGCGGAGGTGCGCAACTCCCCCATGTCCAGGCCCTGGTCGGTGACGCCGAGCCGGTAGACGTCGGTGAGGCCGCTGCCACTGACACCCGGGTCGTCGGTGGCCAGGGCGAGGGGCACACCGGCGTCGAGATAGGTGTGCAGGGGGTGGCGGTCGCCGGTGACCCGCAGGATCTGGGCGTGGCTGATGAGCGGGGCCTCGACGAGGACGTGCCGCTCGCGCATCCGGGCGGCCAGGGCCCGGTGGCCGCGCTCGTGGAGGAGGTCGACGCCGTGCCCGACCCGTTCGGCGCCCGCCAGGCCGACGGCCTGGGCGATGTGGAAGGCGAGGTCGCGGTCGCGCACGCCGCCCAGGCCCGCGACCAGCTCGCCCGCGTGCAGGCTGACGTGGACGGACGGGGAGCGGGACTTCAGGAAGCCGGTCATCCTCATGTGCAGGGTGTAGTCCCGCAGGGCGACGGGGTCGTCCTCGGGCTGGACCAGGTTGACGCCGACCACCCGGCCGAGCCGGCGGTGGGCGAGGGCGAAGCCGAGGATCTCCTGGGCGAACACCTGGCGGGCGGGCTGGGCGCGGCCGACCTGGTAGTCGAAGCGGACGACGACGGAGCAGGCGGGCGGCGCGGGCGTCCGGGCGCAGCCGAGGAGGCGGCGGTAGAGGGTGAAGGTTTGGTCGTACGCGGCCCCGGCCTGCCGGACGATCTCCTCGAAGCGGGGGTCGCGGGTGAGGACGCGGTGGAACCCGGCGAGCCCGGACGGGCCGGGGTCCGCCGGGTGCACCCGGTCCACCAGGCGGCGCAGCGGCTCGGCTGCCACTGTCACCAGCGTCTCCACGTACGTGGTCCGCTCGCGTGCGGCGGCCCGGGCCACCTCCGCCAGCATGTCCGCGTCGTGGCCCGCCTCGGCCTCGGCGAACTTGCCGAAGGTGGCGAAGAAGTGGTCGTGGCCGGGCCGCGGGTCGCCGTCGGGCGGCAGGACGAATCCGCGCATCGACCAGGCCCGGACGACCTCGCCGCGAAACGGCCCGGGCCGGGCGGCGTCCCGGGCGGGCCGCTGCCCCGGGACGCACGGCTCGCGCCTGGGGACCACGACGTAGGTGGTGGTGTCGACGCATTTGCGGTCCCGGGCGGCGTAGACGAGAAGCGACTCCGGGGGGACGGCTCCACCGAGGTGGTGATGGAGGTCGCCGCCCTTGGGCAGCTCGCGGAGGAGGAGGTCGAGGTCGCTGGGGCTGCGGGCGACACGCGCCAACCGGTCCTCGGCGGCGCGCTGTTCGCGTACGCCCGGCCTGCCTGCGGCAGCACGCTGTTCGCCCAAGCCCAGGATCCCCTCGGTATCGCGCTGTTCGCCCGCGTCCGGGATCCCCTCGGCAGCACGCTGTTCGGCCACGCCCGGGGTGCCCTCGGCGGCGCGCTCTCCGTCCCCGCCAGGGGTCTCATCGGCCGCGTGAGGTACGTCCTTGCCGTGGAAATCCCTGGGCGAACGCTGTACGTCCCCGCCGGGGAACTGCCCGGCCGCACGCAGCCCGTCCCTGCCAGGGAACCCCCCAGCCGAACGCTGTACGTCCTCGCCAGGGAACCCTCTGGCCGCACGCTGCCCGTCCCCGCCGGGGAACGCCCCGGCAGGACGGCCGGCCTCCACGCGGCCGGCGGCGGCCCCCCGGGGCATCCCGACCACACTGGCGACGGCCGACGGGGGCGACCCGAGCGGGCATACGGCCAGGCCCAGTGCGGCCGTCCAGGCCGCCACCCTCCACCGCCGCCGCGGACCGCGACTCTTCGTCATGCCCTGTCCCTCTCCTGGCTCCGCCCCCCATACTCACGGGCACGGCACCGCAACCGTCCGACCCGCGCGCGACCGGCCCCCCGAGTGGCCGACACGCGGGGGTCGTCCGGGGCCGGGGGCCCCGGCAGTGACTACCGTGATCCGCAGCCGCGGCCCCGCCGAACGCCCGGAGGGAGTACGCCCGTACGCGCGGCCCCGTCCGGTTCCGGACGGCCCCGGTCGCACCCTCCCCGACACCATCCACGCCCACCCGGAGGCACCCATGAAGATGCTGATCAACGTGGCCGAGACGGTCGTGGCGGACGCGCTGCGCGGGATGGCCGCCGCGCATCCCGAGCTGACCGTCGACGTGCAGAACCGCGTGATCGTGCGGCGCGACGCGCCGTTCGCCGGGAAGGTGGGGCTGGTGTCCGGGGGCGGGTCGGGGCACGAGCCGCTGCACGGCGGGTTCGTGGGGCGCGGGATGCTCTCCGCCGCGTGTCCCGGAGAGGTGTTCACCTCACCGGTGCCGGACCAGATGGTGCGGGCCGCGGCCGCCGTGGACAGCGGGGCCGGGGTGCTGTTCGTCGTCAAGAACTACACCGGTGACGTGCTCAACTTCGACATGGCCGTGGAGCTCGCCGAGGACGAGGGCGTCACGATCGCCAGGGTGCTCGTCGACGACGACGTCGCCGTGACCGACAGCCTCTACACCGCCGGGCGGCGCGGCACCGGCGCCACCCTCTTCGTGGAGAAGATCGCGGGCGCCGCCGCCGAGGAGGGCGCTCCGCTGGAGCGGGTCGAGGCGATCGCCCGCCGGGTGAACGCGAGTTCGCGCAGCTTCGGCGTCGCGCTCAGCGCCTGCACCACGCCCGCCAAGGGCGGCCCGACGTTCGACCTGCCGCCCGGCGAGCTGGAGCTCGGCGTCGGCATCCACGGCGAGCCGGGGCGTGAGCGGCGGCCCATGATGACCTCCGGGGAGATCGCGGACTTCGCCGTGGACGCGGTCCTTGAGGACCTGAAACCGTCGAGTCCCGTCCTGCTGCTCGTCAACGGCATGGGGGCGACACCGCTCCTGGAGCTGTACGGGTTCACCGCCGAGGTGCACCGGGTACTGGCCGAGCGGCGCGTCCCGGTGGCGCGCACGCTCGTGGGCGATTACGTCACCTCGCTCGACATGGCGGGCGCCTCGGTGACGCTGTGCCAGGCCGACGAGGAGCTGCTGCGGCTGTGGGACGCGCCCGTGAACACGCCCGCGCTGCGGTGGGGCTGCTGAACACACCGCTCGCCGCACCCCGTCCGCACCTTCAAGGAGTCGCTCGTGCTCGACGCCGCTTTCTTCCGCCGCTGGATGACCGTGACGGCCTCGGCCGTGGGCCGGGAGGCGCCCCGGCTGACCGAACTGGACTCGGCCATCGGCGACGCCGACCACGGCGCCAACCTCCAGCGCGGGTTCACCGCCGTGGCCGCCGCCCTGGACAAGGAGGCCCCGGACACCCCCGGGGCCGTACTCGCCCTCGCCGGGCGGCAGTTGATCTCGACCGTGGGCGGCGCCTCCGGACCGCTGTACGGGACGCTGCTGCGCCGCACCGGCAAGGCGCTCGGCGACCGGGCGGAGGTGAGCCGGGAGGAGTTCGCGGCGGCGCTGGGCGAGGGGGTCGCGGCCGTCGCCGCGCTGGGCGGGGCCGCGGCCGGGGACAAGACGATGCTGGACGCGCTGCTCCCGGCCGTCGAGGCGCTCGGGGAGTCCTTCGCGGCGGCGGGGACGGCGGCGCGGGACGGGGCGCTGGCGACCGTACCGCTCCGGGCCCGCAAGGGCAGGGCCAGCTATCTGGGCGAGCGGTCCATCGGGCATCAGGACCCCGGCGCGACCTCGGCCGCGCTGTTGGTCGAGGCGCTTGAGGAGGCCGCCGCGTGAGCGCGGGCGGGGCGGGCGGGGAGGACGGCCGGGACGGCCGGGACGGCCGGGACGGCCGGGACGGCCGGGAGGACGAGCGGGACGGCGGGGCCGCGGGGCTCGTCGGGGTGGTGCTCGTCTCGCACAGCGCGGAGGTCGCCGCGGCCGTCGCGGCACTGGCGACCGGGCTCGCGGGCGGCGGTACGACCGCTCCCGTCGCGGCGGCGGGCGGCACCCCCGACGGGGGCCTCGGCACCAGCTCGGAGCTGATCGCCGAGGCGGCCGCGGCCGTCGACGGGGGTGCGGGCGTGGCGGTCCTGGTGGACCTGGGCAGCGCGGTGCTCACGGTGAAGGCACTGCTGGCCGAGGACGAGCTGCCGCCCGGGACGCGGCTGATCGACGCGCCCTTCGTCGAGGGCGCGGTGGCGGCCGTCGTGAGCGCCTCGGCGGGGGCGCCGCTGGACGCGGTGGAGGCGGCGGCCTCGGAGGCGTACGGCTACCGGAAGGTGTGAGCCGCGCCACGTGGGTGAGGGTCCGGCGGGAGTCTCCCGCCGGACCCTCGCCCGTCGGGCGCACCGGTCCGGCCGGCGGCCGCACAGAACCTTTATGCAACTTGTTGCACAACACGCTCCCCGTGCTCTACAACTGGAGGCGACGACACCGCCGTATCTGGAGGCGCCCCGATGAGCGACTACCCCCACCTGCTGAGCCCCCTCGACCTGGGCTTCACCACCCTCCCCAACCGGGTGCTGATGGGGTCCATGCACATCGGGCTCGAAGAGGCCGAGAACGGCTTCGAGCGGATGGCGGCGTTCTACGCCGAGCGGGCGCGCGGCGGGGTCGGCCTCATGGTCACCGGCGGCATCTCCCCCAACGACGCGGGCCGCCCCTACGAGGGCGGCGCCAAGCTCACCACCGAGGCGGAGGCCGCCCAGCACCGCACGGTCACCGACGCCGTGCACGCGGCGGGCGGGCGGATCGCGATGCAGATCCTGCACTTCGGCCGGTACGCCTACCACCAGGACCTGGTGGCGCCGAGCGCGCTCCAGGCCCCCATCAGCCCGTTCGTGCCGCACGCCCTCACCGACGAGGAGGTCGAGCGGACCGTCGAGGACTTCGTGCGCGCGGCCGAGCTGGCGAAGTCCGCCGGGTACGACGGCGTCGAGATCATGGGCTCCGAGGGCTATCTCATCAACGAGTTCGTCGCGGGCGCCGTGAACCGGCGCACCGACCGCTGGGGCGGCTCGTACGAGAACCGGATGCGCTTCCCCGTCGAGATCGTCCGCCGCACCCGCGAGCGCGTCGGCACGGACTTCATCATCGTCTACCGGCTCTCCATGCTGGACCTGGTGCCGGGCGGCTCCACCCTGGAGGAGGTCGTCACGCTGGCGCGGGCCATCGAGGCGGCCGGGGCGACCCTGATCAACACCGGCATCGGCTGGCACGAGGCCCGCATCCCGACCATCGCCACCTCGGTGCCGCGCGGCGCGTACACCTGGGTGACCAAGAAGCTGATGGGATCCGTCTCCATCCCGCTGATCACCAGCAACCGCATCAACACCCCGGAGGTGGCCGAGCGGCTGCTCGCCGAGGGCCGGGCGGACATGGTGTCGATGGCGCGGCCGTTCCTCGCCGACCCCGAGTTCGTCGCCAAGGCGGCCGCGGGGGCCCCGGAGACCATCAACACCTGCATCGGCTGCAACCAGGCCTGCCTGGACCACACCTTCAGCGGGAAGATCACCTCCTGTCTGGTCAACCCGCGCGCCTGCCACGAGACCGAGCTGGTCCTCTCCCCCACCCGGCGCCGCAAGAGCATCGCCGTGGTCGGCGCGGGCCCGGCGGGGCTGGCCTGCGCGGTCTCGGCGGCCGAGCGCGGCCACGCGGTCACGCTCTTCGACTCCGCGGCGGAGATCGGCGGCCAGCTGAACATCGCCAAGCGCGTCCCCGGCAAGGAGGAGTTCCACGAGACGCTGCGCTACTACCGCACGCAGCTCGAACTGCGCGGTGTGGACGTCCGGTTGAACACCACCGCGACCGTGGAGGAGCTCACCGCGGGCGGCTACGACGAGGTCGTCGTCGCCACCGGCGTGACGCCCCGCACCCCGGAGATCCCGGGCTCCGACCACCCCAGCGTGCTCACCTACCTCGACGTGCTGCGCGACGGCGCGCCGGTCGGCGAGCGGGTGGCGATCGTCGGCGCGGGCGGCATCGGCTTCGACGTCGCCGAGTACCTCACCGACGGCGGGGACGCGGCGAGCCTGGACCCCGAGACGTACTTCCGGCAGTGGGGCGTCGACACCTCGTACGGCGAGCGCGGCGGACTGCGCGCGCCCGAGCGTCCCAAGCCCCCGCGCGCGGTGCACCTGCTCCAGCGCAAGACCTCCAAGGTCGGCGCGGGGCTCGGCAAGACCACGGGGTGGATCCACCGCACCGAGCTCAAGCACCGGGGCGTGACGATGGTGCCGGGCGTCGGCTACGACCGGATCGACGACGCCGGGCTGCACATCACCGTCGACGGCGCCTCCACCGTGCTGCCGGTGGACACCGTGGTGCTGTGCGCGGGGCAGGAGCCGCGCCGCGATCTGTACGAGGAGCTGACGGCGGCGGGCGCCACCGCGCACCTGATCGGCGGCGCGGACGTGGCCGCCGAACTGGACGCCAAGCGCGCCATCGACCAGGGCACCAGGCTGGCGGCGGCCCTGTGAGGACCGCGGTCGGCGCGGCCGGTCCCGGGGAACCTACGATGCGCTCATGTCCCTCCCGCACGCGATCCTGACCGCCCTGCTCGAAAAGACCTCGTCGGGGCTCGAGCTGACCCGCCGGTTCGACAAGTCGTTCGGCTTCTTCTGGTCCGCGACGCATCAGCAGATCTACCGCGAGCTGGGCAAGCTGGAGCAGTCCGGGTTCATCCGCGCGCTGCCGTCCGAGACCCCGGCGCGCGGCCAGAAGAAGGAGTACGAGGTGCTGCCGGCGGGCCGCGCGGAGCTCGCCGCGTGGGCCGCCGCCGGGCAGGACCCGCGCGCCATGCGGGACCCGCTGCTGCTGCGGGTGCGGGCGGCGGCGGTGGTCGGCACGGCGGGCCTCCCCGCCGAGCTGCGCCGCCATCTGGCCCTGCACGAGCGGCAGTTGGAGCTGTACGAGTCGATCGAGCGGCGGGACTTCCCGCCGGAGCGCGACAGCGAGCAGGACCGGCTGCGCCACCTCGTGCTGCGCGGCGGCATCGAGCTGGAGACGTTCTGGATCCGCTGGCTGACGCAGGCGCTGGAGACGGTGGACGAGGAGGAGTGAGGGCGTTCTCCTCACGCGGGCGCGCGGGCGCGGGGAGGACGGAGCGAAGGCGGCCTAGCTGCCCGGCCATGGTCTCCTCACGCGCGCGGGCGCGGGGAGGACGGCTCATCCGGCTCGCCTCCGCGGCCGTGGTACCGCCCCGGCGCGGGGAACACGCGGCCGCGTGACGCGGGACATCACCCACTGGCGTTGTATTATGCAACTAGCCAGTGAGAGGACCAGCCGTGCCCAGCCGAGACCAGTCGGTCACCACCATCCAGCGGGAGCTGACCGCGTTCGCCCGCCGTGCGCGGGCCGCCGCCGCGCGGATGCACCCGGAGCTGTCGCTGGTCTCCTTCACGCTGCTGTCCCATCTGGAGGACCAGCAGGGGTGCCGCGCGACCGACCTCGCCGCGTACTACATGCTCGACAAGTCGACGATCAGCCGGCAGATCGCGGCCCTGGAGAAGCTGGGGTTCATCGAGCGCCGCAGCGACCCCGCCGACCACCGCATCCAGCTGCTGCACCTGACCGCCGCGGGCACCGAGAAGCTCGCCGAGGCGGCGGTGCTGCGCCGGCACGCCTTCCACGAACGCCTCGCGGACTGGGACGAGACCGACCTCGACCGGTTCGCCGCCTACCTCCTGCGCTACAACAGCACGGCGCCGGACGGCAGTTGACGCCCCCGGGCTAACGGGCGCCGCCGCCCGGGGTGACGAGCCCCGACTCGTACGCCAGCACCACCGCCTGCGCCCGGCTGGCCAGGTCCAGTTTGCTCATGGCCCGGTTCAGATGGGTCTTCACCGTCGCCTCGCTGATGAAGAGGTGGCCGGAGATCTCCTGGTTCGACAGCCCGCGCGCGGTGAGTGTGAGGACCTCGGTCTCCCGGGCGGTGAGCGCCGCCAGGTCCGCCGAGGGCCGCGGGGCCCGCTCGGCGGGCCGCGCGAAGGCCTCCACCAGGCGCCGGGTGACGGTCGGCGCGAAGAGCATGTCGCCGCCGCCGACCACCGCGACCGCGTTGAGCAGCCGCTCCGGTCCCGCGTCCTTGAGCAGGAACCCCGAGGCGCCGGCCCGCAGCGCGGAGTACACGTACTCGTCCAGGTCGAAGGTGGTGAGGATCAGGATGCGCGGCGCGGGGTCCTCGGCGTCCGCGAGGATCCGCTCCGTGGCGGTGATGCCGTTCGTCCCCGGCATCCGGATGTCCATCAGGATCACGTCCGGGCGCGTCCGCGCCGCCTGGGCGACCGCCTCCTCGCCGTCGCACGCCTCGCCGACGACGTCGATGCCCGCCGCCCGCAGCAGCGCGACCAGGCCGGCCCGTACGAGGAACTGGTCGTCGACCACGAGTGCCCTGGTCATGGAGTCGCGTCTTCCCCCTGTGTCGTACGGCCCCGGTCAGGCGGTCGGCCGGGCCGAGGTCGGCAGCAGCAGCCGGACCTCGAAGCCCCCCTCGCGCCCCGGGCCGGTGGTGATCGTGCCGCCGTAGAGCTTGGCCCGTTCCCGCATTCCGATCAACCCGTGTCCCGCGCCCGACCGGTTTCCGGCCGGACCCGCTTCCGTACCGTCGTTCACGACGGCGAGGGCGACATGGTTCCGCTCGTAGGAGACTTCCACGGTCGTGGCGGCGCCCGGCGCGTGTTTCAGGACGTTCGTCAGCGCTTCCTGCGCCACCCGGTACGCGCACAGGTCGACGCCGGGCGCGAGCGTCCGCTCCGGCCCCCGCACCCGCAGCTCGACGGGCAGACCACCGGCCCGCAGCCGCTCCACCATGTCCGGCAGCCGCGCGAGACCGGGCATCGGGGCCGACGGCTCGTCGTCGAGGTCCTCGGCGCGCAGCACGTGCAGCATGCGCCGCAGCTCCTCCAGCGCCTCCTGGCTGGTGGCCGAGATGGTGCCCAGCGCGCCCCGGGCGGTGGCCGGGTCGGAGGTGAAGACGAACCGCGCCAGGCCCGATTGGACCGAGATCACCGACATGTGGTGGGCGATGATGTCGTGCAACTCCCGCGCTATGCGGCCCCGTTCCTCCGCGACCTCGCGTCTGGCCCGGGCCTCCTGCTCCCGGGCGAGCTGTTCGGCGAGCCGGGATGAGCGGCGCGCGACCCGGCCGAACCGCCGGATCACGGCCGGTACGGCGATCGCCTGGACGGCGACGGAGGGAAGGGAGCCGCCGCCGACGCGGAACCCGGCGAACAGCCAGACGGCGCCGAGGAGCGCGGCGCAGCCCGCGGAGATCCGGGCGGGACGGGTGGCGGCCACCGTGTAACAGGCGATCATGCCGCCGTAGCTGCCCACGACGGGCCAGTTCCCCAGGGCGATGTAGAGCGTCCAGGTGGCGAGGACGAAGAGGCAGACCCCCACGGGTGCCTTGGAGCGGAAGGCGCACGCCATGTTGATGACGATGGCGAGCCCGTATCCGGCCAGGTCGAGCGGGGGCTGCCCCTGGCTGGAGGCCTCGCGTCCCAACAGCACGGCGACACAGGTCTGTGCCAGCGCGACGAGCACGTCGGCGGCACCGGGGCGGATCCGCATGACCGCAGCCTAGGCGCAGGTCAGAAGCGTGGCGTCAACCGTTCGCGGTGCAGCCCACTACCGCGGGAGTTGTACACGGACCCGCTCCCTCCGCGGGGGTCCACAAGTCGTTTGCCACCGGACTCCGGTGATGTTGGAGTGAGCGCATGGACAACGAAGCGGTACTGGCCCTGTTCGACCGGCAGATGCGGGAGAACCCCCCGGCCGACGGCCCGGGAGCCGAGGTGGAACGCGTGGGCCGGGTGGTGCGTCACGTGGGGCCGGATCCCGCCTGGAACGGGATCCTCTGGTCCGGTCTCGACGAGGAGTGCGCGGAGCGCGAGATCGCCGCGCAGGTGGAGCACTTCGCCTCGCTGGGCCGCGAGTTCGAGTGGAAGCTGTACGCCCATGACACCCCGGGCGACCTCGGTGAACGCCTCCTCGCCGCCGGGTTCACGGCCGAGCCCGCCGAGGCCCTGATGGTGGCCGAGGCCGCGGACCAGCTGCACGACGTGGCCCTGCCCGAGGGGGTGGAGCTGGTGCCGGTGACCGACGCGGCCGGGGTCGCGATGATGAGCGCGGTGCACGAGCAGGCGTTCGGAGGGGACGCCTCCAGGCTCGCCCGGCGCCTGGAACTCCAGCTCGCCGAGGCCCCCGAAACGCTGGTCGCGGTGGTGGCGGTGGCGGACGGGGTGCCGGTGTGCGCGGCCCGGATGGAGCTGGTCCCGGGGACGGAGTTCGCGGGGCTGTGGGGTGGCGGCACCGCCGAGGCGTGGCGCGGCAGGGGCATCTACCGGGCGCTGGTCGCCCACCGCGCCCGCGTCGCCGTCGAGCGCGGCTACCGCTTCCTCCAGGTCGACGCCTCCGACCGGAGCGAGCCGATCCTGCGCCGGCTGGGCTTCGCCCGGCTGAGCACCACCACCCCGTACGTCCGCCGGCCGTAGGGCGCGCCCTCTCGCCGGGGGCCCGGCCGCCGAGCACACTGGTGGCCATGGCCGTGAAACGCAGCGCGGGGCTCCTTCTGTACCGGACCGGACCGGGCGGCGTCGAAGTGCTGATCGGGCACATGGGCGGCCCGTTCTGGGCCGGCCGGGACGAGGCCGCCTGGTCGATTCCCAAGGGCGAGTACGACCCCGAGGAGCTGCCGCAGGCGGCGGCCCGGCGCGAGTTCGCGGAGGAGCTGGGCCTGCCCGCCCCCGAGGGCACTCCGGTGCCGCTCGGGGAGGCGCGGCAGGGAGGCGGCAAGGTGGTGACGGTGTGGGCGGTCGAGGGCGACCTGGACGTGGCGGGCGCCGTGCCCGGGACCTTCACCATGGAGTGGCCCCGGGGCTCGGGCGTCCAGCGGGAGTTCCCCGAGATGGACCGGTTCGCCTGGCTCGCGCCCGAGGAGGCGTCCGCCCGGCTGGTGGCGGGACAGCGGGTCTTCCTCGACCGGCTGGCCGCGCACCTGGACGGGGCCGGGCGGACCTGACGGGGTCAGGCGGCGCGCGGAGCGCGGCCCCGGTGGTCCGCGATGATCTGCGCGTAGTGGCGTCCGCTGCCCTTGACGGTGCGCTGCTGCGTCGCGTAGTCGACGTGCACCAGGCCGAACCGCTTGTCGTAGCCGTACGCCCACTCGAAGTTGTCCAGGAGCGACCAGGCGTAGTACCCGGCGAGCGGGGCGCCCCTGCGGGCGGCGCGGGCGCACGCGGCCAGGTGCTCGCGCAGGTACCGCACGCGCTCGGGGTCGTGGACGGTGCCGTCGGGCAGGACGGCGTCGGGGAAGGCCGAGCCGTTCTCGGTGACGTGGAGGCGGCGGGCCCCGTAGTCGTCGGTCAGCCGCATCAGCAGGGCCTCGATGCCGCTCGCGTCGATCTCCCAGCCCATGCCGGTGCGCGGCAGCCGCGGGCGCGGGACCTGGCGGGCGAAGGGGTAGGGGCCGTGCGGGTCGTCGGCGACGCGCACCCCGAAGTAGTAGTTCAGGCCCAGCCAGTCGAGCGGCTCGGCGATGGCGTCGAGGTCGCCGGGGCGCTCGGGCAGGTCGACGCCGTACACCTCCCTCATGTCGGCGGGGAAGCCCCGGCCGTGCACCGGGTCCAGCCACCAGCGGTTGACGTGGCCGTCCATGCGGCGGGCCGCGGCGAGGTCGGCCTCGGAGGCGGAGTCGGGTTCGACGGTCGAGAGGTTGTTGACGATGCCGACCCGGGCGCCGGGGGCGGCGGCGCGCAGCGCCCGGGTGGCCAGGCCGTGGCCGAGCAGCAGGTGGTAGGAGGCGTGGACGGCGGCCTTGATGTCGGTCAGGCCCGGCGCCATGCGCCCTTCGAGGTGGCCGATCCAGGCCGAGCACAGCGGCTCGTTGAGGGTGGACCACAGCGGGACGCGGTCGCCGAGCTCACGGGCCGCGACGGACGCGTACGCGGCGAAGTGCTCGGCGGTCTCCCGGGCGGGCCAGCCGCCCCGGTCCTGGAGGGCCTGGGGCAGGTCCCAGTGGTAGAGCGTGGCGTTGGGGGTGATCCCGGCCTCCAGGAGGGCGTCGACCAGGCGGGAGTAGAAGTCCAGCCCCGCCCGGTTGACCGGTCCGTCGCCGCCGGGGAGGATGCGCGGCCAGGCGAGCGAGAAGCGGTACGAGGTGACGCCGAGCTCCTTCATCAGCGCGATGTCCTCCCGCCACCGGTGGTAGTGGTCGCAGGCGGTGTCGCCGTGGTCGCCGCCGTCGGTCTTCCCGGGGGTGTGGGAGAAGGTGTCCCAGATCGAGGGGCCCCGGCCGTCCTCGGCGACCGCCCCCTCGATCTGGTACGCGGAGGTGGCCACGCCCCAGGCGAAGTCCTCCGGGAGGGCGGCGAGGTCGATGGGCTCGGTCACGAAAGGCCTTTCGGGGAGGTGGGGTCGGCGGTTCGTCACTTCACGGCCCCGGCGGTGAGCCCGGCCACGAGATAGCGCTGGAGCAGCAGGAACCCGGCGACCACCGGCACGCTGACGACCAGCGAGGCGGCCATGACCTGGTTCCAGTACACGTCGTTCTGGGTGGCGTAGCCCTGGAGGCCCACGGCGAGGGTCCGGGTGGTGTCGTTCGTCATCACGGAGGCGAACAGGACCTCGCCCCACGCCGTCATGAACGCGTACACCGCGACCGCCACGATGCCGGGGACCGCCGCCGGGACCACCACCCGCAGCAGCGCGCCCAGCGGCCCGCAGCCGTCGACCATCGCCGCCTCGTCGAGGTCGCGCGGGACCGAGTCGAGGTAGCCGATGAGCATCCAGATGGAGAACGGCAGCGAGAAGGTGAGGTAGGTGAGGATCAGTCCGCCGCGTGAGCCGTAGAGGGCGACGCCGGTGGTGTTGCCGACGTTGACGAAGATCAGGAACAGCGGCAGCAGGAAGAGGATGCCGGGGAACATCTGGGTGGACAGCACGGTCACGGTGAACACCCGCTTGCCGCGGAAGCGGTAGCGGCTCACCGCGTACGCCGCGAGGATCGCGACGGCGACGGACAGGACGGTCGCCGCGCCCGCCACGATCAGCGAGTTCACGAAGTACTTCGCCAGCGGGACGGTCTTCCAGATGTCGAGGTAGGGGCGGACGGTGAGCCCGCTGGGCAGCCAGCGGAAGCGTCCCGACACGTCCTTCAGCGGCTTGAGGGAGCTGCTGGCCATCACGTAGACGGGGAGCAGCACGAAGCCGGTGAGCAGGGTGAGGAAGACCCGGCGGGCCAGGACGAAGGAGCGGGGCGGGGCGGTGGGGCTATGGCTGGCCATCGGCGGTCTTCCTTCCCCGGGAGGTCAGCAGCAGGTAGAGGCCCGTCACCACGAGCAGGAAGAGCAGCAGCAGGACCGACATGGCGGCGCCGGTGCCGAAGTTCCAGGTGACGAACGAGGACTGGTAGATGTGGATGGAGATGAGGTCGGCCGCCTTCGGCGCCGAGCGGCCGAACAGCACGTACGGCGTGTTGAAGTCGTTGAACGTCCACAGGAACAGCACCAGGACGAGGACCTGGTTGACCGGGCGCAGCGACGGCAGGGTGATCCGGCGGATCCGCTGCCACGTCCCGGCGCCGTCGATGGCGGCGGCCTCGTACAGCTCCCGCGGGATGTTCTGGAGTCCGGCGGTGACGATGAGGAAGGCGAACGGCCAGCCCTTCCAGACCGAGACGGTCAGCAGGGCGACGAAGCTGTTGTCGCCGATCAGCCAGAAGGAGCGCTCGCCGCCGAGCCCGAGCTGGTCGTACAGGACGTGGTTGACCAGCCCGTTGTCGCGCTGGAACATGAACGCCCAGGTGATGACGGCCGCGTAGACCGGCAGCGCGTACGGGACGAGGAAGAGCGCGCGCAGCAGGCCCCGGCCGCGGAAGCCGTCCTGCGTGAAGACGGCGGCGGCCGTGCCTAGCAGCCAGCACAGCGCCACCGAGGCCACCGTGAACAGGCAGGTGGTGACGAAGGAGTCGAGCAGGTCGCGGCCGACGGGCGCGGAGAAGTCGACGGAGATCCGGTAGTTGTCGAATCCGGTCCAGGGCGCCGTGGACCAGTCGCGGATGTAGAACTGGGTGAGCGTCTTGAAGCTCATCACCGCGCCGATGACCATCGGCACCAGATGGACGAGGAGTTCGAGGGCGAGGGCCGGGAGCAGCAGCAGATACGGCAGGCTCGCCCGGCGGACGCGGCCGGGGGCGCGGGAGCCGCGGCGGCCCCGGGAGGGCGCCGGCCGTTCGCCGCGCTCCGGCCGCGCCCGCGCGTCGACGGCGAGAGGCGCGGGGGTGGGGCTGGGCGGGGTCACGGGGGCGCTCACTTCGGCATCTGCTGCTGGGCCTTGGCCAGGGCCGCCTTCACGGACTCGGTGGTGACGGCGCGGCCGGCCGCCGCGTCGGCCCACAGGCCCTTGACGGCGGTGCCCACGGCCGTCTCGAACTGGGACTCCTCGGGGACCTGCGGCAGCGGGGCGGCGCTCTTGAGCAGGGTGTCCTTGAGGACCGAGGTGTCGGGGGCGCCGAAGGCGGGGTCCTGCTGGGCAGCCTTGACCGGCGGGATCGAGCCGTACGTCTTGTTGAGGATCCTCTGTTCCTCGTCGCTGGTCATGAACTTCACGAACTTCAGGGCGCCGTCGCGGTTGCGGGTGTTCTTGAAGACCGAGATGTTGATGCCCGCGACCATCGAGTTGATGTTCCTGGCGCTGTCCGGCGTCCCGGCCGGGACCGGCACCGGCGCCACGCCCCAGTCCTCGGGCTTCATGCCCTGGGCGGCGAAGGTGGAGGCGGCGGCCTGCCACAGCACCATGGCGGTCCTGCCGGTGGAGAAGTCGCGCAGCGACTGGTTCTGGGCGTACTCCGCGTTGCCCGGCGCGACGATCCTGTCCTTGGCCATGAAGTCGACGTACTGCTTGACCGCGGCGACCGCGCCGTCCGAGGTGAAGGTGGGCCTGCCGGCCGCGTCGAAGAAGTCGGCGCCGTGCTGCTTGCCCAGGACGAACACCTGGTGGATGTTGTTGGCGAGGTTGGCGCCCTCGGCGCCCAGGCCCCAGGTGCCGTCCTTGGAGAGCCGCTTGCCGTCCGCGACGAGTTCGTCCCAGGTCGCGGGCGGCTTGGCTATCCCTGCGTCGGCGAACATCTTCTTGTTGTAGTAGAGCGCGTACGACAGCGAGTACAGCGGGACGGCCGCCGGGTCCTTGCCGGGGGCCCCGGCCGCGGCGACCGCGGAGTCCGCGAACCGGGCCCGGCCTCCGATCGCGTCGAACGCGGCCCGGTCCCACGGCAGGAGGGCGCCGGTGGCCTGGAGGGAGGCGGACCAGGTGTTGCCGATGTTGAGCACATCGGGGCCCTGGCCGGAGGTGGTGGCGGCGAGGATGCGGTTGAGCAGGTCGGACCAGGGGACGACCTCCAGCTTGACCTCGATCCCGCTCTGCTGCTCGAACTTCTTCAGCTCGGCGGTCAGGAGCTTCTTGTCGGCCTCGATGTTCGGGCCCTGGTTGGACGCCCAGTACGTCAGGGACTTCGGGGAGTCGTTGCCGCCCCCTCCCGTGGCGGAACCGCCACCGCAGCCACTCGCGGTGGCGGCGAGAGCGGTGACGGTCGCGAAGGCAGCCGCGGCTCGGAGTCTGCGCATGACGGGATCGCCCCTTTCCGGGGTTCCAGAGGTGTCCGGGTTCAGGTCCTGAACGGACTCACGCCTTAATTTAGGACGTGAGTTAAGACCCGAGAGAAGGTCGCGTCAAGGCCCCGCGCGACGGTATGTTGCACGCAGGGAGGGAGCCATATGGCCATGCCGAACAGACGAACCGTTCGTGACCTGCGGCGCGACAACCGGACCGCGGTATTGCAACGGTTGTATTTCGACGGCCCCACGAGCCGTCAAGCACTCGGCCCCGCCACCGGGTTGAGTTCAGGCTCCATCAGCAACGTGGTCACCGAGCTCGCCGCCGAGGGTCTCCTGGAGGACGCGGGCGTCGTCGACTCCGACGGCGGCCGCCCGCGCACCCTGCTCCGCGTCACCCCCGACAGCGGCCACCTCATCGGCGTCGACGTCGGCGAGACCCGGGTCCGGGTCGAGCTCTTCGACCTGGTGATGAGCGAACTGGCGCGCGCGGAGCTGACCTTGGCGCCGGGCGGGTACGACGTGGACCACATCGTCGGGCTCATCCGCGACGGGGTGGCCGCCGTGCTGCGGGAAGCGGCCCTCGCGCCCGAGCGGCTGCTCGGCATCGGCGTCGGGGTCCCGGGCATCGTCGACCGCAGCGGCGCCGAAGGAGCGGTGGTGCACGGGCAGACCGTCGGCTGGGACGCGGTCCCGCTGGAGGCGTTGCTGCGTACCGCGCTCGCGGACGAACTCCCGGCCGGTTTCCGGCTCTTCGTGGAGAACGGCGCCAAGACGCTCGGCCAGGCCGAGATGTGGTTCGGCGGCGGACGCGGCGCGAGGGACGCGGTGATCGTGCTCTTCGGCTCGGGCGTGGGCGCGTGCATCGTCTCCGACGGGCAGATCTACGGGGGCGCGCACAGCAGCGCCGCCGAGTGGGGCCACACCACCGTCCACGTCCGGGGAAGGCGCTGCCGGTGCGGGGCTCCGGGGTGCCTGGAGGCGTACGCGGGCGCGGAGGCGCTGGTCGCCCGCTGGCGCGAGGCGGGCGCCGCCCTGCCGGACGGCATCGAGGAGGAGGCCGCGGTGTCGGCGCTGGTGGCGGCGGCCTACCCGGAAGGCGCCGGGACGGACGCGGGCCCCGGCGGGAACCCGGCGGACGGCGCCCGCCGCTCCCCCGACCCCGTGGCGCGGGCGGTCCTGGACGAGACCGCCGAGTACCTCGGCGCCGGGCTCTCCGACCTCATCAACCTCTACAACCCCGAGCGCATCCTCGTGGGCGGCTGGGCGGGCCTCCAGCTCGGCCCGTACATTCTGGAGTCGGTGCGCGCGCACGCCACCGCGTACGCCCTGCGCCACCCCGCCGAGCGCGTCACCATCGAGCTGGGGCGGCTCGGCCCGGACGCGGTCACCGTGGGGGCCGCCACCCTGCCCCTGGCCGACTTCTTCGCGCGCGGCGGCCACCGCGCGCCGGGCGAGGAGGCGCCGGCCCTCTCCCCGCAGCCCGGCTGGCGGGCCTCCGTCGAGGAGCGTGCCGTACGCTGACCGCCGCATCGGTCGGGGGCCCTCGGAGACCGGCTTCGCACAGCCGCTCAGGCGGACTCCCGCACCACCAGCTCCGGTGCGAAGACGACGGAGGTCACCGGGCCCCCGGGGGTCTCGATGTGCTCCTGGAGCAGCCTGGCCATCTCCGCCGCCATGTCCTCCACCGGCTGGCGCACGGTGGTGAGGCCGAGCCGCCCGGAGGTCGCCGCCGCGCTGTCGTCGAAGCCGACCACGGCCACGTCGTGCGGGATCCTCCTGCCGTGCTCCCCCAGCACCTGGCAGGCGCCCCGCGCCATCACGTCGTTGCCCACGAACACCCCGTCCAGGTCCGGGTGTTCGGCCAGCAGCCGCGCCATCGCCTCCTCGCCGCTGCGCTGGGTGAACAGCCCCTCGACGATCGGTACGTACGGCTGGCCCCGCAGCGCCATCGCGTCCCGGAACCCGGTCAGCCGGTCCTGGCCCGCCGGCACGTCCAGCGGCCCCGTGATCGTGGCGACCCGCCGGCAGCCCCGGGCCAGCAGATGCTCGGCGGCCAGCCGGCCCCCGTCCACGTGGTCGAGGTCGACGTAGGTGAGCGGCACCGGCCGGGCCGGGCGGGCGAAGAGCACGGCGGGCAGCCCCGCGGCGGCGATCAGCGCGGGCAGCGGGTCCTCGCCGTGCGCCGACACGACCAGGGCGCCGTCGGCGCTGCCCTGGCGCAGATACCCCACGATCTGCTCCCGGTCGGCGGGCGTCTCGGCGAACATCAGCACCGGGTGCGTGGAGCGCGGCCGCAGGAAGCCGACGACCCCGGCGACCACCCGGCCGAAGAACGGGTCGGCGAAGACCCGGGCGGCGAACGCGTCCGGCCCGTCGTGCGCGTCGGCCCCGCCGTCCACACCCGACACCACCAGGGCGATCGTCCCGGCCCGCCGGGTGACGAGCGAGCGGGCGGCGCGGTTGGGCGCGTACCCGGTGGCGGCGACCGCCCTGCGCACGGCCTCCTGGATGCCGGGGTCGACGTTGCGGACGCCGTTGACGACACGGGACACCGTCGCCCGCGACACCCCGGCGACCCGCGCCACGTCCTCCAGGGTGGGCGCCCCGGTGTACTCCCGCAGATCTCCGCTCATGACGGAACTGTACGGGGAGAGCGCTCCACGGGCACGGGCGGAGAACCCGACGGACGATACGGCGAACGGACCTGGGGACGACCCGAGGGGCGACCCGAGGGGCGACCCCGGGACGAACCGATGGGCGATCCCGTGGACGGCCCGTGGCGGACCGATGGGTGGCCCCCGGACGGACCCCCGTGGGTGACCCCGCGGAAGGGCCCGTAGGCGAACTTGGGGCAACCCCGTGGGTGAACGCTCGGACGACCCCCGTGCCTGAACGCTCAGGCAACCCCGCGGGCAACCCCGTGAAAGCTCCCAACAACCGTTCTGCGTACAACTCTTGACGTGTCCGCGTCGCCGGAGAACCATCTGGGGGCAACCGGAGAGCGCTCTCCCGTATCCCCTTGTTCACCCCCACGACCTGGATCGAGGCTCGATGCACGCTCCCCCCGCCGGTTCGCCGGTGTCCCCCGGACCCTTCGCGCCGCCCCGCCGGCTCGCCGCCGCCGTGGCCGCCGCCCTGGTGGCGGCGCTGCTCCTGTTCGTCCCCGCGCCCCCCGCCCACGCCGACCCGCCGCCGCTCTCCCAGGGCCGGCCGGTTACCGCCTCCAGCCAGGAGAACGGCTCCACGCCGGCCGCCGCGGCCGTCGACGGGGACGCGGGAACACGCTGGTCGAGCGCGTTCTCCGATCCGCAGTGGATCCAGGTCGACCTCGGCGCCCCGGCCACGCTCGGCACGGTGGTCCTGAAGTGGGAGGCGGCGTACGCCAAGGCGTACCGCGTCGAGCTCTCCACCGACGGCACCACCTGGACCACGGCGTACTCCACGGCCAACGGCACCGGCGGCACCGAGACCCTGCCGGTCTCCGGCACCGCCCGCTACGTACGGGTGTACGGGACGGCCCGCGCCACCGGATACGGGTACTCCCTCTGGGAGTTCCAGGTGTTCGGCACCGGCGGGGGCACCCTGCCCGGCGGCGGGGACCTCGGGCCCAACGTGCTGGTCTTCGATCCCTCCACGCCCGACATCCAGGGGAAGCTCGACCAGGTGTTCCGTCAGCAGGAGTCGGCGCAGTTCGGCACCGGCCGCTACGCCCTTCTGTTCAAGCCCGGAACGTACAACGGCCTCAACGCCAACCTCGGCTTCTACACCTCGATCGCGGGTCTCGGGCGCAACCCCGACGACACGACCATCAACGGGGACGTGACCGTCGACGCCGGCTGGTTCAACGGAAACGCCACCCAGAACTTCTGGCGCTCCGCCGAGAACCTGGCGCTCAACCCCGTCAGCGGCACCGACCGCTGGGCGGTCGCCCAGGCGGCACCCTTCCGGCGGATGCACGTCAAGGGCGGCCTCAACCTGGCACCCAACGGCTACGGCTGGGCCAGCGGCGGCTACATCGCGGACAGCAGGATCGACGGCACGGTCGGGCCGTACTCCCAGCAGCAGTGGTACACCCGGGACAGCTCGGTGGGCGGCTGGACCAACGGGGTGTGGAACATGACCTTCTCCGGGGTCCGGGGCGCGCCCGCGCAGAGCTTCCCCAACCCGCCGTACACCACGCTCGACACCACTCCGGTCTCCCGCGAGAAGCCGTTCCTCTACCTCGACGGCAACGACTACAAGGTGTTCGTCCCGGCGAAGCGCACCGACGCGCGGGACGTCTCCTGGGCGTCGGGCAGCACACCGGGCAGTTCGCTCCCGCTCGACCGGTTCTACGTGGTGAAGCCCGGCGCGAGCGCGGCGACGATCAACCAGGCGCTCGCCCAGGGCCTCAACCTGCTCTTCACGCCCGGGATCTACCACGTCGACCGGCCCATCGAGGTCACCCGGCCCGACACGGTGGTCCTCGGTCTGGGGCTCGCCACGATCGTGCCGGACAACGGTGTCACCGCGCTGCGGGTCGCCGACGTCGACGGCGTGCGGCTGGCCGGGTTCCTCATCGACGCGGGTCCGGTCAACTCCCCGGTCCTGCTCCAGGTCGGGCCGCCCGGGGCGAGCGCGAACCACGCGGCCGACCCGACGACCGTGCAGGACGTGTTCGTGCGGATCGGCGGGGCCGGCGCGGGCCGGGCGACCTCCAGCATGGAGATCAACAGCAACCACACCATCGTGGACCACACCTGGCTGTGGCGCGCCGACCACGGCACCGGCGTCGGCTGGGACACCAACCGGGCCGACTACGGCCTGACGGTCAACGGCAACGACGTGCTGGCCACCGGCCTCTTCGTCGAGCACTTCAACAAGTACGACGTGCGGTGGAACGGCGAGCGCGGCCGGACGGTCTTCTTCCAGAACGAGAAGTCGTACGACGCGCCCAACCAGGCCGCCGTGCAGAACGGCGGCGTGCGCGGATTCGCCGCGTACAAGGTGGCCGATTCCGTCACCAGCCACGAGGGCTGGGGACTGGGCAGCTACTGCTACTACAACGTGGATCCGACGATCGTCCAGGACCACGGCTTCGAGGTGCCGGACCGGCCGGGCGTGCGGCTGCACGACCTGCTGGTGGTCTCCCTCGGCGGGCAGGGGCAGTACGCGCACGTCGTCAACAGCACCGGGGCGCCGACCTCGGGCACCTCGACGACGCCGTCGACGGTGGTCTCGTATCCCTGATGCCGCTGATGCCGCACGGGTATGAGGTGTGACGCGCGACTGCGCCGGTGGCCCCGGGGGGTCACCGGCGCAGTCGGCACGGGGTGAGCGGGTCAGTGCCGGGCCGGGCGCCGGCGGCGCGCGGCCCAGACGATCCCGCCGCCCGCGACGAGCACGGCGCCGCCCATGCCGGCGACGAGCGGGGTGGAGCTCGACGAGCCGGTCTCGGCGAGGTTGGGGCTCGGCTGCGGCGCGGGAGCCGCCGGCGCGGACGTGCTCGGCGCCGGTGCGGGCTTGCCCGGCTTGCTGGGCTCGGCCGACGGGGTCGGGAGCGGCTTCGACGGCTTGGACGGCTTGCCCGACGGGGTGGGTTTGGTCGGGGGCACCGTGTCGCAGACGGGAGACGTCTTGGTCTCGTCGCGCGAGTACTGGTCGCCGTCGCCCGCCTTCACGATGAGCCGGAGGGTGAGCTCCTTGTCGTGGGCGGGGAGCTTCAGGTTCTTGTGGAACGCGCCCTTGAACTCCTCGGTCGGGAGCAGGTCCTTGCCGTCCGAGGTCTTGATGGTCACCGTGTTGGTGGCCGAGCGGGAGTAGCTGGTCAGATCGACCGTCACGGCCGAGCAGGTCACCTTCCAGACGGGAGTGTGCGCCTGTGCGGGCAGCGCGCTCAGGCCGACGCCGAGGAGCCCCGCGGCGGCTGCCCCTATCAGCGCTCCACGACGACGCCCCGTTCCTCTGTTTACGGTCACAGAATCCTCCACTGTTCCGTACCGCCCGATTGGCGGTGCGCGCACAGTACCGCTCCCGTCCCACGGCCGAGCACCGGTCCCCCTCATCACTCCTCTCACCTGTCCGGTTCCCGACGGAGCCGCTGTCGCATTCGGCCGGGATAAGGGGGGCTTTCAGAAGCTCAAAGCGTCTCCATCGGGTCATATCCCGCCTTTTCCGAGGGAGTTGACTATATTTCAACGAATCCGGAAAAGACCCTCCGTTTCCACCCCGGCCGAGGCCACCAGGAAACCCCCCGGGGGAAGCCGTTCTTCCCTTTCCGTCATCCGTTGACCAGGTGAACCGTTTCCGGCCGGGGCGCTTCCCGCGCCCTCGCGTGACGCCTTGGCCCTCAGCACCGACGCGGCACGGCAACTCGCGACCGCCACCAAGACCGTGCCGCAGATGCGCGGCATCACCCCGCGCTATCTGCTGCGCGCGCTGCCCTGGGTGGACGTCGAGTCCGGGGTCTACCGCGTCAACCGCCGCCGCGCCTTCGTCCTGGGCGACGACCGGATCACCACCTGCGCGGACGACGACGGCGCCCACCGGGTCGTCCCCGGCGATCTGCGCGAGGTGACGTACTTACGCGACGCCGACGAGGCACTGCTGACCGAACTGGCCGGCGCGTTCACCGAGGTCTCCTTCGAGGCCGGTCAGGTCCTGGTGCGGAGCGGCGACCCGGCCGACCGGCTGTGGGTGATCGTGCGCGGCCGCGCCGAGAAGCGGATGACGGGCCGGTACGGGGAGGAGGCGCTGCTGGAGGTCATCGGCGACGGCCAGTTCTTCGACCTCGGCAGCTGGACCCGGTCGGAGCCGATGCCGTACCGCGTGCAGGCACTCACCCCCGGCGTGGCGCTGGTCGCGGAGCGCGGCGCGCTCGCGGCCCTGACCGACCGGGACGCGGGGGTCCGGTCCGCGCTGGACGACTACCGCGCCGGGAACCATCTCGTGCCGGGGGCCGAGGTGCCGGTGGACCTGTCCTCGGGCCATGTGGGCGAGCCCGATCTGCCGGGCACGTACGTCGACTACGAGGACGCGCCGCGCGAGTACCACATGACGCTCGCGCAGACCGTGCTGCGCGTCCACACCCGCGTCGCGGACCTCTACAACGGGCCCATCGACCAGACCCGGGCGCAGTCCAACCTCACCGTCCAGGCGCTGCGCGAGCGGCAGGAGGCGGCGCTGCTCAACCACCCGGAGTTCGGGCTCTTCCACAACGTCCCGGCGGGCCAGCGCGTCCAGTCCCGCACCGGCTCGCCCACTCCGGACGACCTCGACGAGCTGCTCGCCAAAGTGTGGAAGCAGCCGGGGTACTTCCTGGCGCACCCGCGGGCGATCGCCGCGTTCGGCCGTGAGTGCACCCGGCGGGGCGTGCCGCCGGTCACCGACACCCGGTTCGGCAGCCCGCTGCTCACCTGGCGCGGGGTGCCCCTGCTCCCCTCCGACAAGGTGCGCTTCCACGGCGGGACCGGTTCCGGGACGACCGAGATCCTGCTGATGCGGATGGGCGAGGCGGAGCAGGGCGTGGTCGGGCTGCGCCCCTCCCACGTCCAGGACGAGATCGAACCGGGGCTGGGCATGCGGAACATGGGCACCGACCAGAAGGGCATCACCTCGTATCTGATGACCGCCTACTTCAACACGGCCGTGCTGGTGGAGGACGCCATAGCCGTGCTCCGAAACGTCGAGGTGTCCAACTACCATGACTATTCCTGACCTCACCCGGCACCTGCCGGACGCGCCGGACCCGGGCCTGTCCGCGCTGCCCCGGCAGCCGCCCACCCCGCCCCGGCCGCGCGGTGCCTACGCCGCCGAGACCGCCCGCCAGGACTTCCCCATCCTGCACCGCACGGTCAACGGCCACCCCCTGGTCTGGCTGGACAACGGGGCGACGACGCAGAAGCCCCGCCAGGTCATCGAGGCGCTCGCCGCCTACTACGGCGCCGCCAACTCCAACATCCACCGCGGCGCCCACACCATGGCCCGCGAGGCCACCGAGGCGTACGAGGCGGGGCGGGCGGCGGTCGCCCGGTTCCTGGGGGCGCCGGACCCCGAGAGCATCGTGTTCGTGCGCGGCACCACGGAGGCGGTCAACCTGGTCGCGCAGAGCTGGGGCCGCGACAACCTCGGGCCCGGCGACGACATCCTCGTACCGGTCCTGGAACACCACTCCAACATCGTCCCCTGGCAGATGGTCGCGAAGGAGACACGGGCCCGGGTGGTGCCGGTCCCGCTGACGCCCGAGGGGGAGATCGACCGGTTCGCGTACGAGGACCTGCTCTCCTCGCGGACCCGGCTGGTCGCGCTCAGCCACGCCTCCAACGTCCTGGGGACCGTCCCGCCGGTGCGCGAGATGACCGCGCTCGCCCATCGGTACGACGCGAAAGTGCTGGTGGACGGGGCCCAGGCGGTGGCCCACTTCCCGGTCGACGTGACGGAGCTGGACGCGGACTTCTACGCCTTCTCCGGTCACAAGCTGTTCGCCCCGACCGGCATCGGCGCCCTCTACGCCAAACCGGAGGTACTGGCGGACATGCGGCCCTGGCAGGGCGGCGGCAACATGATCGACTCGGTGGACTTCGGCCTCACCACCTTCGCCCCCGTCCCGCACCGCATGGAGGCGGGCACCGGGAACATCGGCGGGGTGACGGGGCTGCTGGCCGCGCTGGACTGGCTCGGCTCCTTCGACCGCGACGCCGTCACGGCGTACGAGGAGGGGCTGATGGCCCACGCCCGGCAGGCCATGGCCACCGTGCCCGGTCTGGAACTGGTGGGCGCCGCGCCCGAGCGGATCGCGGTGCTGACGTTCACGCTGGCGGGCCACGATCCGGCGGACGTCGCCGAGTGGCTGGACCGTGACGGCATCGCGATCCGCGCGGGCCACCACTGTGCCCAGCCGGCGCTCGCCCACTACGGGCTGGAGTCGGCGGCCCGTGCCTCGCTGGCGCTCTACAACACGCCGGAGGAGGTGGACCAGCTGGTGGCGTCGCTGCACCGGCTCCAACAGGCGTCCGGCTGACGCCTTTCGGAGACGGGACCCGGTCGGGCGGCGGCCTGCTGCCCGGCCCTACCGGCCGACGCGCGACGGCGGGCGACGGGCGACGAGCGACGAGCGACGGACGGCAGGCGACAGGCGGCCGACGTCAACGCCTGTCGTCCGTCACGCCTTTGATGCCGTCGCCCCGCACCCGCACCGCCCGCCACGGCGGCCGGTGCTGCGGCGGCACGGTCGGCAGCGGTGGCGCCGGTGCGCCCAGCGTGTCGAGGCGGCGCCGCAGCAGCTGGTTCTCCACGTACAGGTCGGCCAGGACACGGACCTTGGAGCGCACCGCCCACGGCTCCACCGGCTTCACCAGGAAGTCCGCGACCCCGAGGTGGTAGGCGCGGGCCGCGAGGTCGTCGTCCCGGCCGATACCGGTGACCAGGATGACCGGCAGGCTCCGGGTGTGGTCCAGGCGTTTGAGGTACTCGACGACTTCGAGGCCGTCCATCCGCGGCATCAGCACATCGAGCAGGATCACCGCTATGCCGCCGCGCAGCACGGTCTTCAGTGCCTCGTCCCCGCTGCGGGCGCACACTATCGGGCGACCCACGGGACGCAGCACACTCTCCATGGCGAAGAGGTTGTCCTCACGGTCGTCCACCACGAGGATCTTCCACGAACTGTCCACGTCCCAACCACACTCCCCTGCAGCCGGACCTTCACAGTAGTGCGCGCCGGGGCCGGGCGCAGGAGGCCCCCGGTACCTGCCAACGGCATCTGCGCCCGGGCCCGGGGGCCCCGGGACGGGGGCCGCGGACGTCTACGGGCGTCCGCCAGCGCAAACGGAATCCACGCCCGTGCCCCCGCGCGTACGGGAGTTCACCGCGGGCGAAAAAGTCGACCGGTTGTGGCTCCTTCGTCCGGCGGACGCGCGTCGCCGCCCCGGCGGATCGGCGGCCGGTGGCCGGGTCCCCTAGCGTGGAGCCATGGACACGACGCGCGGGACGACGGGGCCGGGTGGGGCGAGGGCGGCGGCGGTGGGACCGGACGATCCGGCGTTCCCCGCGTACCGGGCACCGCGCAGCCGCAGTCTCGACGCGCTGGACGCCCAGGTGATCCGCTGCCGGGCCTGTCCCCGGCTGGTCGCCTGGCGCGAGGAGGTCGCCGCGACCCGGCGGGCGGCGTTCCGGGAGTGGGAGTACTGGGGGCGGCCGGTGCCCGGCTTCGGCCCGCCCGACGCGGCGATCGCCGTCGTGGGGCTCGCCCCGGCCGCGCACGGCGGCAACCGGACCGGCCGGATGTTCACGGGCGACGCCTCCGGCGACTACCTCTTCGCCGCGCTGCACGAGGTGGGCCTGGCCTCCCGGGCCGAGGCCACCCACGCCGGGGACGGCCTCGAACTGCGCGGTGTACGGCTGGCCGCGCCCGTGCACTGCGCGCCGCCGGACAACAAGCCGACGCCCCAGGAGCGCGACAACTGCCGCCCCTGGCTGGCGGCCGAACTGGAGTTGCTGGGACCGGGGCTGCGTACGGTCGTGGTGCTCGGCGCGTTCGGCTGGCAGGCGCTGCTGCCGGTGCTGGACGCGGCGGGCTGGCAAGTGCCCCGCCCCCGGCCCCGGTTCGGCCACGGCGTCCAGGTGGTGCTGGAGGCCGCCGAGGAGGGGCGGCCGCCGCTGCGGCTGCTCGGCTGCTACCACCCGAGCCAACGCAACACCTCCACCGGACGGCTCACCCTCCCCATGCTGGTCGACGTGTTCCGCGAGGCGGCGCGCCTGTCGGGCCTTTGAGAACGGTGCGCCGGACAACGGGCCCGTACGGTCTCGTACGTACCCGCAAAGGTTGAACGTTGACCGGAAAATGCGGGTCGCGGCGGCCTTTTCAGAGCTCCCACCTGCCCCTATCGCGTCCCTGGCGACCGGGGTGTGTCATGGAAGGGTTGGTCACGAGGGGCGGGAGCGACGAAAGGAGGCGGTATGCACACCGGACGGATACGTCGAGCGGCCGCCGCGACCCTGCTGTCGTGCGGTCTCGCCATGGGCGGCTTCGCCGCCGCCGCGGCGGCGGCCCCGGCCCATGACCCGGGCGACGGCCACGACCGCGGCCGGGGCAACGGCTGGTCGTGGGACACCCGCATCAGCGGCTGGATCCGTGAGGACCGCGGCGGCGGATGGCGCTGGGACGACCACGGTGACGACCACCACGGCGACCACCACGACGGCGGCCGCGTCTGGGGCACGGTCACCTCGCGCATCGAGCTCAACGTCCGCGACAACCCGAGCCTGAAGGCCGGGGTCGTCGTCGCCCTCAGTCCGGGCAGCAAGGACCGCATCGAGTGCAGGACCCACGGCTCGACCGTCGAGGGGACCTCCACCTGGTACTGGCTGAGCCACGCCCACGGCTGGGCCAGCGCGGCCTACGTGCGGGCCGGCGGTGACGTGCCGTCCTGCTAGCGGTGCCGGCGCCCCCGCGGCACGGTGCGGAACCGCGCGCGGCTCCCGGGAATAGCGACACCGGGAGCGGCCTTGGAGCTGCTGAGAGATCGAGGAGTCAGCAGATGTCCAAGGCGTACGCGTCCACCCGCCCCGGCGGCCTCGGGGCGGAGGCGTTCATCGAGCGGGACGGGCGGCGCCCGGGCCCCGGCCGGGTACTGGCCGGGGCCCGGGCGACCGGCGTGTACGCGGTGGGCCGCGGGCCGGGCAGCGCACCGCGCCGCACCGCGTCCCGCGAGGCGGCCGTGGCCGGGGGGACGGCGTGAGCGCACCGCATCCCCTCGACAACCCCGCCCGTTCCTCCCTCACCGGGCCGCACGCCCACTTCGCCGAGCGGCGGGGCCGGGTGCTGCGGTATCCGCCCGAGGTGACGCCGTGGCTGGCGCTCCCGGACGATCCCGGGCCCGAGGACTGGGCCGATGTCGCCGCGCTGGCCGGCCCGGACGGCGAGGTGCCGCTGCTCGGGACGAGCCATCTGCCGCCCCGGGGCTGGGAGCTGACGTTCGAGGCCGACGGTGTGCAGCTCGTGGGCGACGGGGTGGCCGGGAGGCCGTTCCCCGAAGCGGTCACGCTGACCGCCGCAGACGTGCCCGAGATGATGGACCTGGTGGAGCGGACCCGGCCGGGCCCGTTCCTGCCGCGCACCATCGAACTGGGCACCTATCTGGGCGTGCGCAGGAACGGCGCCCTGGTGGCGATGGCGGGCGAGCGGCTGCGTCCGCCCGGCTGGACGGAGATCAGCGCGGTCTGCACCGATGACGCCTTCCGCGGCCAGGGCCTGGGCACCCGGCTGATCCTGGCGGTCGCGGCGGCCGTCAGGGAGCGGGGCGAGCGGCCCTTCCTGCACACCGGCGCGCGCAACACCGGCGCCATCCGCCTCTACGAGGCCCTGGGCTTCCGGCTGCGCCGCACCACCCGGTTCATGTCGGCCCGGGTCCCGAACGGCCAACTGGCAAGCGCGACCACCCCACTTCACTCGATCGAGTGATGAAACGGTCGTGTGAATTGTTTCTGCACTTCCGGCGCTCCGGCTAGCGTCTAACGTTCCCCCCGGCGGCCCCAGCCCCCGGTCGTCACGCCCACCGCTGCCTTGGGGGGAGGGACAGTGCGCCACACCGAAGACGTCGACGAGAGCCCGCGAGAACTGGTGCCGGCCGCCCGCCACCACCACGAGCGACCGCTGCTCCGGGTCCGTACCGAGGCCGGAGTGACCGTCGCCGAACTGCACGGCGAGATCGACATCCACGCCGTCCAGGCGCTGCGGCCGCGCCTGGACACCCTCACCGGGGACGGGGTGGGCGCGCTGGCCGTGGATCTGCGCCCCATCGGGTTCCTGGACTGCTCCGGCCTCGCCCTGCTGGTCCGCGCCCACCGCCGGGTGACCGAGCGGGGCGGCTCCTGGGCGCTGGTCTGCGACCATCCGCTGACCCTGCGGATCCTGCGGATCACCGCCCTCGCCCCCGTCCTGGGGCCCGCTCCCACGCTGGAGCAGGCCCTGGAATCCGTCAGGCTTCCGGACGGCTCCGGCTCAGCCGAAGAGTGACCAGCTCGAACGGGCGCAGCTCCAGCCGCACCGCCCCGTCGGCCAGTTCAGGCCGGGGCCCCTCGGCCCACGGGCGCTCCAGCAGGTCCGTCGCCACCACCGCGTCCGCCGCGAAGCCCGGGGTGAGCCGGGCCCTCGCCCGGCCGCCCCACGACTCGTAGAGCCGTACGACCACGTCGCCGCTCCCGTCGTCCGCCAGCTTCACGGCGCTCACCACCACCGCGTCCTCGTCGACCGACACCAGCGGCGCCACCTCCGCGCCGCCCGCGACCCGCCGCTCCGGCAGATTGACGCGGTAGCCCTCGCGCACCGCGTCGCCGATACCGGCCCCCGGCACCAGCGCGTGCCGGAAGCGGTGCGGGCCCTGGTCGGTCTCGGGGTCGGGGAAGCGCGGGGCGCGCAGGAGCGAGACCCGGACCGTGGTGGTCGTGCCCGGGCCCTCGGCGGCGTCGCGCACGGTCCGGGTCACGTCGTGCCCGTACGTGGAGTCGTTGACGAGGGCGACGCCCCAGCCGGGCTCCTCCAGGTGGACGAAACGGTGGTTGCACGCCTCGAACTTCGCCGCCTCCCAGCTGGTGTTGGTGTGGGTCGGGCGGTGGACGTGGCCGAACTGGGTCTCCGAGGCGTACCGCTCGGCGTGGATGTCCAGGGGGAAGGCGGCCTTGAGGAACTTCTCGGTCTCGTGCCAGTCGACCTCGGTGGCGATGTCCAGGCGCTTGGCGCCGGGGGCGAGGCTGAGGAGCTGGGTGACCCGGGAGGCGCCGAAGGAGCGGACGACCTTGACGGTGGCCGCGTCGGCGTCCTCGACCGCCGCCAGCTCGTCGAGGTCCGTCAGATCCGTCACCGTGTTGCGGTAGAACGCGTCCACGTCCCACGCGTCCCACATGTTCGGGAAGTCGGGGTGGATCTGGAGGAGGTTGGCCGCACTGCCGGGGGCGATCGTCTCGCGCCCGGCGCCGATGTCGTACGCGGACACCACCAGCCCGCGGGCGTCGATCTCCACCGACAGCAGCCCGTTGTCCAGGACGAAGCCGCCGCCCTCGCGCGCGGCGACGCGGGCGGCGCCGGTGCGCGCGACGGGCGCGGCGGCGCCCGCGGCGACACCGTTACGCGCGTGCGGCGCGGAGTTGAAGACCAGGGCGGTGCCCGGGGCGCCGTCACCGGCGAGTGCCCGCTGCGCGCCCTCGATGATCCCGTTCAGCTCCTCCGCGACCGCCGCGTAGGTCTTCTCCGCCTCCCGGTGCACCCAGGCGATGGAGGAGCCGGGCAGGATGTCGTGGAACTGGTGCAGCAGGACGGTCTTCCAGACGCGGTCCACCTGCTCGTACGGGTACGGGAACCCGCACCGCACGGCCGCCGTCGCGGCCCACAGCTCGGCCTCGCGCAGCAGGTGCTCGCTGCGCCGGTTGCCCTGCTTGGTCTTCGCCTGGCTGGTCAGGGTGGCGCGGTGCAGCTCCAGATAGAGCTCGCCCACCCACACCGGCGCGTTCGGGTACTCCGCCTGCGCCTTGGTGAAGAACTCCGCCGGGCTCTCCCACTCGACGGTCGCCGAGCCCTCCAGGCTCCGCAGCCGGGCTGCCTTGGCGACCATCTCCCGGGTGGTGCCGCCGCCGCCGTCGCCCCAGCCGGTGGGGGCCAGCGAGTGCCTGGCCGCGCCCTTGTCCTTGAAGTTCCGGGCGGCGTGGGCGATCTCGCTGCCCTTCATCGAGCAGTTGTAGGTGTCGACGGGCGGGAAGTGGGTGAAGATCCGGGTGCCGTCGATCCCCTCCCACTGGAAGGTGTGGTGGGGGAACGTATTCGTTTGGCTCCAGGAGATCTTCTGGGTGAGCAGCCACTTGGCGCCCGCCGCCTTGATGATCTGCGGCAGCCCGGCGGCGAAGCCGAAGGTGTCCGGCAGCCACGCCTCGTCGTTCTCGACGCCGAACTCCTCCAGGAAGAACCGCTTGCCGTGCACGAACTGACGGGCCATCGCCTCCGATCCCGGCATGTTGGTGTCCGACTCCACCCACATGCCGCCCGCGGGCACGAACCGGCCGTCGGACACGGCCTTCTTCACGCGCGCGTAGACCTCCGGCCGGTGCTCCTTGATCCAGGCGAACTGCTGGGCCTGGGACATGGTGAAGACGAAGTCCGGCTCGTCCTCCAGGAGCGCCGTCATGTTGGACGTCGTCCTGGCCACCTTGCGCACCGTCTCGCGCAGCGGCCACAGCCACGCCGAGTCGATGTGCGCGTGCCCCACGGCGCTGATGCGGTGCGCGGTCGGCCCGGCGGGCACGGCGAGGACGTCCGCCAGCTCGGCGCGGGCGGCGGCGGCGCTGCCGCCCACGTCCTGGAGGTCCACGACGTCCAGCGCGCGCCCCACGGCCCGCAGGATGTCCCAGCGCCGGGCGCCCTCCACGGGCAGCTCGTGCATCAGCTCGCCCAGCACCTCCAGGTCGAGGACCAGCTCCCACACGGTCTCGTCGAAGACGGCGAGGTCCATCCGGGCCAGCCGGTACTGCGGTGCGGTGCCCGCCGTCTCCTTGGCGCCGAGGGTGGTCGGTACGAAGGGGTGGTAGTCGAGGATGACCGGGTTGGACGCGGCCTCGACGTGCAGCCGCACCTCCTCGCCGCCCGCGACGGGCGCGCCGATCCGCACCCACTGGTTGCGGGGGTTGAGGCCCTTCACCGGGGTGCCGTCGGGGCGGTAGACCAGGCCCTCGCACTGGAAGCCCGGCATGTTCTCGTCGAAGCCGAGGTCGAGGAGCGCCTCGACGGTCTTCCCGGCCCACGCGGCCGGTACGGTCCCGGTCACCCGGAACCAGCTGGTGCCCCAGGGAGCGCCCCAGGCGTCCCCGACCGCGATTGGCTCGGGGTCCCGGGCAAGCCCCTCGGCGACCGGGACGGGCTCTCCCGGCGCATGCCACACCGCCACTTCCAGCGGGACGGATTCGGGGTACACGGCGGGGCGGATGCGCTCGTCGAGGACGCGCCTGAGGCGGGCCTCGATCAGGCTGCGGTCGTCATGCATGAGGGTCTGCTCCGTGGGTCGGGGTCGAGCGGGACGCGGGCGAGGCGGGTGGTGCGGGCGTCACCAGGAGTGGACGGTGGTGGCCGGGGCGGAGGCGGTGTAGAGCTCGTCGACGGCGCGGATCTCGAACCGTGCCGACCGCTCGCCTCCTTCCGGCTTCAGTGCGGGAACGAAGAAGGCATTCCCGCACGTTCCCCCGAGGAAGCGGCGGCTTCCCCCCGGGAGCACCCGGTGCACCTCGTAGTGGCGTACCGCGCCCGGCGCGCGGCGCCACATGAAGCGCAGCGAGGTGCCTTCGGCGCCGGTAGCCGAGCCGGTGACGCGCGGCCGGGCCGGGGCGGGCACGGGCGGGGCGGCCCGGTCGCGTACCGCCAGCGCGCCCAGGCGCCAGGTGGCGCGGCCGTGCGCGGTGAGCCGGACGCCGAGGGAACGGAGGGTGCCGGGGCGGCCGTTCGGTCCCGGGGCGTGCGGGTGCCGGGGGTTCAGGTGCGGGGTGCCCAGGCGCAGGGTCGTGGTGGTCCAGCCGGCCCCGCCCGCCGTCAGCCGCCCCGCCGGGATGTAGGTGTACGGGACCGGCTCGCCCGGTCCGGCGGGCTCGCGCAGGGCGACCGCGAGCTCGACGGTCACCGTGCCGGCGTCGGCCCGGTGGGTGAGCTCGACGACCGTGGAGCGGGAGAGCGGCAGCCGGGTCGCGTGGAGTCCGACGGTGGCGGGGGCGTCGAAGTCGCCGTCGACCAGCAGGCTGGAGCCGCCCCGCCAGGCGTCGTCGAAGTCGAGCGCGACGGCCGGCCGGCGTCCGGCCGAGCGGACCACCCAGCGGCGGCCCGGCAGCCGGTCCTGGAGGCCCAGGTGGTTCCACTCGGCGGCCGAGACCACCTCGCCGTCCTCGTACCAGCGCAGCCCGTGCCCGGTGTTGAAGGAGGTCGCGAACGGCAGCCGGTCGACCGTCGAGCGGTCCGCTACGACCGTCGCCGGGGCGCGCCAGCCGTCCGTGTCGGGCTGGGAGGGGTCGAGCGAACGGCCGGTCCAGAAGCGGTCGTCGGCCGCGTGGAACTGCCCGGGCGTGCGGTCCGGGGGCAGGTGGTGGCGGGTCCACTCGGGCCGGTAGAGGCCGTAGGAGGTGACATGGGCCCGGTCCCGGGGGACGATGGCGTCCCAGTCCACCGGGGTGTTCCAGCCGCGGGCCTCGACGTCGACGCCCGCCCACAGTTCGTAGCGGTCGCGGCCGAGGCGCCGCGCCAGCTCGGCCGAGTCCGCGAGGCTCCGCGGTGACCAGCGGAAGTCCACGAACATCGCGTCGGCGTTGCGGAAGAAGCCCTGGTTGCGGCCGTCGAGCGCGCCCTGCCAGCCCACCGAGCCGTCGACGGTCATCGCGTCGTACCAGGTGATCCGCAGCCCCGCGGCCTCGCTACGCCGCTTCAGGTCGCCGACGAAGGCGAGCATCGCGGCACCGAGTGCCGGGTCGCCGCCGTCGGTCTCGGCGTTGACGAACCAGCCGTCGAAGCCGTACGCGGTGGCGACCTCCACCAGCTTCGCGGCCAGCGGGAAGCGGCCCAGCGCGTCGCGGCGCACCAGATCGCGGGTCCACCTCAGATCGCCGCCCCAGGCGGTCGGCGGCAGGAAGACGGTGCCGAGCACGGGCACGCCGTTGCGGTGGGCCGCGTCCACGATCGGCGCGTTGGGCGCCAGGATCAGCCCCTCCCCCGCCGAGCCGCCCCAGAAGACCAGCTCGTCGAGGTAGGCCCAGTGGGTCGGCGTGTAGTAGTCGGCGGTGGGCGCGCCCTGGGAGGGGTTGCCCGCGGTGTGGTCGAAGGAGACGAGCGCCTGGATACGGGCCTGCCCGCCGCGGGCGGTCCGGTTCACCGGCACCGGGGTGAACCGCGCGGCGAGCGGCACGGAGGCGGTGTTGAAGGCGAGGTCCTCGTCGTCCTCGGCCCGCCAGTCCTTCAGGCTCCGCCAGGTGATCCCGGGCCCGGGCGTACCGGAGGGCAGGGAGTCGGGGTACCAGTAGGAGGCGTGGGGCTGGAGGTCGCGGCCCGCGCCCTGCGCGGCGCGGGCGGCGACGGACGGGAGGGCGAGGGCGGCGGCGGTTCCGGCGCCGGTGAGGACGACGGAGCGACGGGTGGGAAGCTGACGCATGGGTGATCTCCATTCCAGGTCGAGGGAAAAGGGGAGGGGCCAGGCCGGTCGAGGGGGCGCAGGGAATTCCGCGACCATCCCCCCAACCGGCCCGCTGCCGGACGACCGCGCACACCGCCCTAGCGCACCGCGGCAGGCCGCACCACCTCCTTGATCCCCCGCAGCGCCAGGTGCTCCTCGTCCTCCGCGCGCCCGGCCAGCACGGCGGCCGGCCGCACCCCGTCCGCGACGAGCCGGGCGTACGCCTCGAAGACCGGCCCCCGGGGCGCGCACACGGAACGGCGCGGTGCCAGGAGCTCGTCCCCCACGTCCACGACGAGTGCCGTGGTCCGGGGCGCGGGCGCGTGTACCCGGCCCCGCCGCTCCTGGGCGAGCAGGGCCACCATGGAGCCCGCCGGTTTGACGCGCCCGTCACTGGTCAACAGGCCCAGGCTGTACTCCAGTTCGGGGAAGTCCGCCAGCGACCGGTCCACGTCGTGGGAGCACCACCAGGTGATCCCCCACAGGTCCGCGCAGTCCAGCGCGTTCTCCACGGTCGCCTCGGTGAACGCGGCCGCGTGCGCGGCGGGGATCAGCGGGGCGGGCGCCCCGACCTCCTGGAGCCACACCGGCCGGCGCGGGTCGTCGGCCCAGGCCTTCGACAGCTCGATCAGGTACGCGGCGTGGTGCTCGGTGGCGGTGCCGGTGCGCCCGTGCGCCTGGGCCGTGCCGTTGAACACCCAGGAGTGCACGGTGGTCATGGCGCCGAGCCGGGCGGCGTGCGCGGGCGTGAAGGGCTGGTCGTCCTGGTACCAGGACGCGTCGTACTCGGCGTGCACATGGGGCCTGCCGGGGGCGCCCTCCTCGCACGCGGCGAGCATCCGCCCCAGCCACGCCCCGGCCTGCGCGGGGGTGACGCGGTCGGGGTCGGGGTGCGGCCGGGCCGCGAACTGGTTGATCTCGTTGCCGACCGTCATCCCGATGAAGTTGGGCCGGTCCGCGAGCGCCCCGGCGAGGGTCCGCAGCAGCGCCGCCTGCCCGTCGAGCACGTCGGGGTCGGTGAAGAGGTTGCGCCGGTGCCAGGTCCGCGTCCAGGCGGGCAGGAAGTCGAAGCTCGACAGATGGCCCTGGAGGCCGTCGACGTTGACGTCGAGGCCGCGTTCGCCCGCCGCGTCGGCGAGCTGGACCAGCTGCTCGACCGCGCGCGGCCGTATCAGGGTGCGGTTGGGCTGGAAGTAGGGCCACACCGGGAAGACCCGGATGTGGTCGAGGCCGAGCGCCGCGATCGCGTCGAGGTCGGCGCGGACGGCGTCGAGGTCGAAGTCGAGCCAGTGGTGGAACCACCCCTGGCCGGGCGTGTAGTTGGCGCCGAAGCGCACGGCGGCGGGCGTACGGGCCTGTGCTGAGGGCATGCGGGTCCGTTCTGTGGGCGTACCGCGGGTGGAGGGACCGGGGGCCGGGGCTCAGCCCTTGACGGCTCCTTCGCCGACGCCGCGGAAGAAGTAGCGCTGCAGACAGGCGAAGAGCACGATGAGCGGGGCGACGGCGATGACCGTGCCCGCCGCGACGAGCCGTTCGTCGTTGGCGAAGGTGCCGTGCAGATAGTTCAGACCGATGGTGAGGGTGAAGCGGTCCGGGTCGCTGAGGACGATCAGCGGCCACAGGAAGTCGTCCCAGGCGCCCATGAAGGCGAAGACGGCGACCACGGCGAGGGTGCCCTTGACGGCCGGCAGGGCGATCCGCAGATAGCGCTGCCAGGCGCTGGCCCCGTCGACGTACGCCGCCTCCTCGATCTCGTACGGGAGGTTGAGGAAGGCGTTGCGCATCAGCAGGACGTTCATCGCGCCGATGGAGCCGGGCAGCAGGACCGCGACGAGGGTGTTGTTGAGGCCGAGGTCCCGCATGGTGGTGAACTGGGCGATGATGATGCCCTCGACGGGGACCAGCATGGCGAGGATGAACGCGAGGGTGGCGGCGCGGCGGCCCCGGAAGCGCATCCGGGCCAGCGCGTACCCGGCGAGCGAGGCGCCGACGCAGTTGGTGACGACGTTGGCGGCGGCGACCTTCAGCGAGTTCAGGGCGTAGTCCCAGACGGGGATGGTGTCGGCCACGCGCGTGTAGTTGCCGAGGGTCGGCTCCGCGGGCAGGAACGTGGGCGGGGAGCTGAAGATGTCCTCGTGCGGGCCCTTGAGCGAGGTGGAGAGCTGCCACAGGAACGGGCCGATGGTGAGCGCCAGCACCGCCAGGAGCAGGGTGTAGCGCAGCAGGAGCTGCCAGAGGGGGACGCGCCGCCCCTCCGCGTCGGTGATCCCGCGCGCGCGGCGCGCGGCGGGCGCCGTCCGTGTCCGGGGCTCGGCCGGGGTCTCGGTGCTCACGCGTCCTCCTTCCGGTCCGCCCGCAGGACGAGCAGCATCAGGGCGACGGTGACGGCGAAGACCACGACGGAGATGGCCGAGGCGTAGCCGACGCGTCCGGTCAGGCCGGTGCCGACGCGCTGGACGAGCATGACCAGCGTGGTGTCCTCGCCCGCGGGGCCGCCGCCCGGGCCCGCCATGAGGTAGACCTCGGAGAAGACCTTGAAGGCGGAGACCGAGGAGAGCGCGGCGACCAGGACCATGGTGGAGCGCAGGGCGGGCACGGTGACGGTGAGGAAGCGGCGCACCGCGCCGGCCCCGTCGACCGCCGCGGCCTCGTGGAGTTCGCGCGGCACGTCGGCCAGCGCCGCCAAGTAAATGATCATGTAGTAGCCGAGGCCCTTCCAGACCGTGACGGCCATCGCGCTGCCCAGCAGCAGCCACTGGTCGCTGAGGAAGCCGACCTTGCCCGCGCCCACCGCCTCCAGCACCGAGTTGACCAGCCCCCGGTCGTCGAGCATCCACACCCAGATGAGGCCGACCACGACGATGGAGGCGACCACCGGGGTGTAGAACGCCGCCCGGAAGAAGGCGATGCCGGGGATGTGCCGCTGGACGAGCATCGCCAGGAGCAGCGGCAGGACGACGAGGGCGGGGACGACGCCGAGGACGTACAGGGTGCTGTTGCGCAGCCCGGTCCAGAACATGTCGTCGTGCCACAGTTCACGGAAGTTGGCGAGGCCGACGTAGTGGCCGGGCACCAGGGTGCGGCGGTCGGTGAAGGAGTTCAGGACGGTGCTGAGGAACGGGTAGAGGCTGAACACGCCGACGACGAGCAGTCCGGGCGCGGCGAACAGCCAGGGGCTGGTGGGCAGCTGGCGCCGGATGCGGCGGCCGGCCCGCGGCGGCCCGCAGCGGCGGCTCGGGGCCGCCGGGGCGGCGAGGGTGCCGGGCGGGTGTGCCGGGGAGGTGGCGGGGGCGTCCATCGGACGGCTCAGCTCTGCTTCAGCAGCTGGTCGCAGGCCTTGACAGCGTTGTCAAGCGCTTCCTTGGGACTCTCCTTGCCCTGGAGCGCCTTGGCCACCTCGTTGCGCAGCGCGACCTTCATCTGCTCGCTGAAGAGCACCGGCGTGTAGTTGACGGCCGTCTTCAGGGACTTGGCGGCGGCGACCCGCACCCGGGTCTCGTCGGTGCCGTCCTCCTTGGTGAAGTACGGGTCGTCGAGGGAGCCCGCGGTGCTGGGGAAGATGGCGACCTTCTTGGCGAACTCCATCTGGCGGGTGGCGTCGGTGACGAAGTGCGCGAAGGCGACGGCCGCGGGCTTCTGCTTGCTCCTGGAGTTGACCATGACGCCCATGACGTACATGTTCGCCTTGCCGGTGCTGCTGATCTGGTCGGTGATCCCGATGTTCCGGTAGAGCGTCGGGGCCTGCTTCTTGAAGGTGGCGAGGTCGAGGGCGCTGCCCGGGTTCATGGCCACCGACTCGGTGAGGAACTTGTGGCCGGTGGACTCGGGGGTGGCGGTCAGCGCCTGCGGGTCGAGCGCCTTGGCGTCGTACAACTCCTTGTACTTAGTGAGCAGTTCGACCCCCTTGGCGTCGTTGAAGGCGAAGCCGTCGCCGTTCTTGTTCATCTGCTCGACGCCGTAGCGGCCGAAGTCCTCGATGGTGGGGATGTTCCCGAAGGTGGCGATCTTCCCGTTGCTCTGCTTCGCCATCCGCAGCCCGGCCGCGAAGAGCTCGTCGTACGTCTTCGGGGGCTTGAGCGGGTCGAGGCCGGCGTCGGTGAACAGCCGCTTGTTGTAGAACAGCGGGCCGGTGTTGAGGTACCAGGGGAAGGCGTACGTGCCCGGCGTGCCCGGTATCCGGTGGCTCTCCCAGGCGCCGGGCAGGTACTCCGCGCGGTAGTCGGCGGCCGCCTTGTCGAGGTCCAGCGCGAGGCCCGCCTTGGCGAGCGGGGCGACCAGGTCCGGCGAGACGTTGACGACGTCGGGGAGGGTGCCGCCGGCCGCGTCGGCGCTGATCTTGTCGGCGTAGCCCTCGGCGGGGCGGTCGACCCACTTCACCTCGGTGCCGGGGTACTTCTTCCGGAAGTCCGCGATCACACCGTTGAAGTAGTCCTTGAAGTTGGCCTGGAGGTTCCAGGTCTGGAAGGTGATCTTCCCTTCGACCTTGCCGGAGGCGTCGGAGGAGCCCGAGCCCGAGTCGGAGTCGCCGGAGCAGGCGCTCAGCGGCAGGACGGTGGCGAGGACGGCGGCAGCGGCGAGTGCCCTGCGGGAGATGCGCACGGTGTACGGCTCCTTTGCTCGGACCAGACGTGCGGACGGCGGAACCCGGCCGCTCGGGGGGCCCGGAGGCCGCCCCGGCAAGGACGCGGTGCCGGGCGCTCACATCGGCAGACTGTGCGGTGCGATTCTTCAAAAAGTCAATAGGCGGCTCCAGTTGGATGACGTAGGCGCAGGTCACCGGTGTACGCACGGCAGTTGCGGTGATCTACTAATGCGCTTTAGAGTCAGATAGCTCAAGCGCATTAGTACGCTGCGGCATTCACCGGCCGCGACCGGCCGGAACCAGCGGGAAAGGGGCAGGGGTGACGGACAGCCCGCCGTCCGGCAGGGACACGCGGCCGGCCCGGCGCACACCGGCGCGCCGCCCGACGATGAAGGACATCGCCCAGCGGGCCGGGGTGTCGGAGAGCGCGGTGTCATTCGCGCTCAACGACCGCCCCGGAGTCTCCGAGGTCACCCGGGACCGGGTCCGCCGGGTCGCCGAGCAGCTGGGCTGGCGGCCGAGCACGGCGGCCCGGGCGCTCTCCGGCGAGGGCGCGGCCACCGTCGGCCTGGTGGTGGCGCGGCCGGCGGCGACCCTGGGCGTGGACTCGTTCTTCCTCCAGCTGATCTCCGGCATCCAGGAGGTCCTGGCGGAGCGTCAGCTCGGGCTGCTCTTCCAGGTGGTGGAGGACGTGGACGCCGAGTGCGCGGTCTACCGGCGGTGGTGGGCCGAGCACCGGGTGGACGGCGTCCTGGTGGTGGACCCGCGCACCGACGACCCCCGCCCGGAGCTGCTCGACGAGCTGGGGCTGCCGGGCGTCGTCATCGGCGGGCTGGCGGGCACGCACCCCAACCTGTCGCAGGTGCGGGCCGACGACGCCGCGGCGATGGCCGCGGTCGTCGGCAGGCTCCACGAGCTGGGCCACCGCGGCATCGTGCACATCGCGGGCCTCGGCGCGCTCGCGCACACCGACCGCCGTATCCGCTCGCTGCGCGCCGAGGCCGGGCGGCGGGGACTGACCGGGGTGCGCTCGGTGACCACGGACTACTCCGACACCGAGGGCGCGGCGGTGACCCGCCGGGTGCTCGGCGGCGAGGCGCCGCCGACCGCGCTGGTCTACGACAACGACGTGATGGCCGCGGCCGGCGCGGCCGTGGTGGCCGGGCTCGGCCTCTCGGTACCGGGGGACGTCTCGATCGTGTCGTGGGAGGACTCGGTGCTGTGCCGGATGGTCCACCCGTGGCTCACCGCGCTCTCCCGGGACACCCTCGCGTTCGGGCGGCTCGCCGCGCGCGAGCTGACGGCGCTCCTTGACGGCGCCGCCGCCCGCTCGGTCCCGATGCCGCTGCCCCGGCTGATCGAGCGCGAGAGCACCGCTCCCCCGCCGCTCACCGGGGCCTGAGCAGCAGGAGCGCCACGTCGTCGCTGCGCCCCTGGGTCTCCTGCACATGGCGTACGAGGGCGTCGGCGACCTCCTCCAGGGGGCGCCCGCCCACCTCGGCGAGCCGGTCGGCGACGGCCCCCACCGACTCGTCGAGGTCCACGCCCGAGACCTCGACCAGGCCGTCGGTGTACAGGGCGAGGACCGACCCGGGCGGCAGCGGCACCTCCGTGGTCGGGTAGACCGCCTCGGCCTCGATGCCGAGGAGCGGACCGCCCGCCAGGTCCAGCGTGCGCACCCGGCCGCCGGGGTCCCTCAGCAGCGGCTGGGGGTGTCCCGCGCGGGCCAGCAGCGCACGGCCGCGCGCGGTGTCCAGGTGCAGGTAGATGCAGCTGGCGAAGCGTTCGGCGGCGAGGTCGACCAGGAGCCGGTTGGTGGACTCCATGACCCGGCCGGGGGTCTGCCCGACGGCGGTGTAGGCGCGTACGGCCGTGCGGACCTGGCCCATCAGGCCCGCCGCGGTGACGTTGTGGCCCTGGACGTCCCCGATGACGGCGGCGGCCGCGGTCCCGACCGGCAGCAGGTCGTAGAAGTCGCCGCCGATGTCCATGCCCTGGGTGGCCGGCAGATAGCGGGCGGCCACCTCCAGTCCTGGCAGGTCCGGCAGGGTGCGCGGCAGCAGTGCCTCCTGGAGGCCGTGGGCGAGGCGGTGCTTGGCGTCGTAGAGGCTCGCCCGCTCCAGGGCCTGCGCGATCAGCCCGCCCACGCTGGTCAGCACCGCGCGCTCCTCGGCCGTGAACGGGCGCTCCTCGGCGTAGCCGAGCACACAGGTGCCCACGGCCCGGCCGGAGGCGATCAGGGGCAGATAGGCCCAGGCGGCCATGCCGTCGGGGGTCGCGTTCCGCAGCGGGTAGAGCCGCTCCAGTTGCGCGCGCGACTCGTAGAACCCCGGTACGCCGGTGAGCAGGGCGCGCACGCCCGGCGTGTGCGCGGTGAGCGGCATCCCGTCGAAGCGGTCCACCAGCGAGGGGTCCTCGTACCCGCGCTGGCCCAGGACGTTGAGCCGCCCGCCGGAGGCGCCCAGCATGACCAGCGTCCGGCTGCCCACCGCCGGCATGATCTCGTCGGCCACCAGGTCGACCACGTCCCGTACGCCCACGGCCTCGGTCAGGGCGCTGGCCAGGCTCAGTACGTGCGAGATGGTCACCAGCCGCCCCGGCCCCTCGCCGTCGTCGCGCTGCGGACGGCCTCCCCGGGGCGTGGCCCGGGCCCGTGTGATGCGCACGCTGAGGCCGGTGGTGCTCGGGTAGAGCCGGAAGGAGAGCCAGTCGCCGGGCGGGCGCAGCGCCACGAACGAGGTGATCTGCTGGCTGAGCAGCGCCGCCCGGTAGCGGTCCTCGTACATCGGGTCGTTCAGCCACGGCAGGGTCACCCACGGCGGGGTGCCGAGCAGGCGCTCCACGGGGACGCCGAGCAGGTCGGCCGCCGCCTGGTTGGCGTACTCGACCCGGCCGTCGAGGTCGAGCGCGCACAGCCCGTACGGCAGACGGGCGGCCATCCGGGCGGCCTCGGCCGCGCCGGTCTCCCCCGACGGCTGCTCCACCGGGCGCACCCCCGACTCGGGCAGCACCGGTCTGCCCCGCCCGGCGGCCCACTCCATGTACTCGGCGAGCCGGTCGCAGGCGGCGGTGAGGAGCCGGCGCTCGGTGCGGGAGAGGTCCGCCGGGTGCGAGCCGGGCCAGGTCGTGTAGACGGCCCCGTAGACGGCGTCGGCGGTCGCGACGGGGAGCGCGGCCAGGGCGAAGGGGTAGGGCAGCACGACCGCGATCCGGGGGTAACGGGCCGCCATCTCCTCCTCGCCGCCCACCCAGACCAGGCGCCGCTCGCGGGCCGCGTCGGCGACCGGAATGGGGGCGGCGAGCCCGACCCGCTCCCAGGGCGCGGCGAAGACCCGGGGCAGCCCGGCGATGGCCGCCATGACCAGGACGTTCTCCTCGGGGTCGAGCACGTAGACGGCACCGGAGTGCGCCTGGACGTCGTCCAGCAGCCCGGTCAGTACCCGGGACAGCACCGCCCGGTGCGGGGGCGTCCGGTCGGGCGGAGGGCCGGGCGCATCCCGGTCGGGCACGGCGGACCACCTCCTCCCAGGCCGCGCGGGGACACCTCTGGAAGATCCAGGCTGCCCGCCCGCGGCCGTTCCCGCACGACGAGGGCGCCCGGGCGACGGGCGGACGCGGCGGGAGCCGACCGGGGGACAGTGCGCGCGGGCGTCGGCGATTCGCGTGGAAGATCCGTCCGCCTCCGTTATAAATCGGACGAAATAACTGACGGATCATCAACTGGAGAGAGGGCGCCGAGTGGGACACATGCCCCGGTGGGGGGCGCGGCAGCCGTGGTGCGAACGGCGGTTGAAGTTCGGCCGGGCCAACTACTTCTGGCCGCCTGCCTCGTTCACTCATCAGTGAGAGTCACTTCATGTGGGCAGCGTGTCACGTATCAGCGCAAGTCATGTCCACACCATCTAATTTTCGACGCACCTTCCCACCCACGAAGGAAGCCTCATGCGCCGAACCACCCTCGCCACCGCGCTGTCAGCCGCCGTCGCCCTGACCGCCGCGGTCGTCGTCCCGACCGCCGAGGCCGCCCCCCACGGTGCCCTCCGGCCCTCCCTCGCCTCGTCCGCCAGACCGTTCCGGCCGCCCCTGCCGACCACCGCGCCGACGGTGACCCGGGTCCTGAGCCCCGGCGTCACCCTCACGACGTACACCTTCGGCAAGAAGAACGCGGACGACTTCTGGACCGCACACGTGTTCCTGCCGGCCACCCCCGGCGGCCGGCTCAGCCGGGCCACCACCGAGCTCGGCCCGAAGGACACGGCGGACCGGGTCGCCGAGGCCCTGCGCGAGCAGGGCTTCACGCCGCGGGTCGAAGAGGTCCGCTCGCCCGCGTACGCCGACCTCCCGGCCGGCACGCTGGGCTGGACCGTCCGGGTGGGCGCCTTCGCCGAGCGCTCCGGGGCGAGCGCGGAGCTGGCCCGGGTGAAGGCCGCCGGGTTCAGCGGCGACACCCGCTACACCGCGCAGGACGGCACCGACCCCGGGGCGCCGCAGAAGGTCAACGTCATCCGGGTCGACTTCCGCGAGTTCCGGGGCAAGGTCGACACCGAGTTCGGGCCCACCCTGCACGGCACCGAACCGGCCACCGACCTGGTCGCCCGGGCGCACGCGGTCGCGGGCATCAACGGCCAGTGGTTCTACAACGACGCGCCCGGCGGGTTCTACGTCAAGGACGGCAAGGTGCTCGCCTCGGCGACCCAGGGCCGCGGCGCGATCCTGATCACCAAGGGCGGCAGCAAGGTCCGCGTCGACACCATCAGGGCGCACATCTCGCTGCGCACGCCGGACGGCGCCACCCAGGAGATCGACGGGGTCAACCGCTTCCCCGGCGACGTCTGGAACTGCGGCGGGGTCGGCGGCGACACCCCCACCGAGAAGCCGCAGCACGACTTCGAGTGCACCGACCCCAGTGAACTGGTGCGGTTCACCCCCGAGTGGGGCACCCCGCCGTCCGGCGCGGGCGCCGAGGCGGTCCTGGACGCCGACGACCGGGTGGTCGAGGTGAACTCCTCGCGCGGGGCCGCCGTCCCGGCCGGGGGCTCCACCCTCCAGGCCATCGGCGACAGCGCCCAGTGGCTGCTCGGCCATGTGCGCGAGGGCGACCGGCTCGGCATCCGCACCCGCGTCACCGACGGCTACGGCCGCCCGGTCCCGCTCACCCGGGACACCACGATCATGCAGGTCGGCCCGACCCTGGTGCGCCACGGCCAGGTGTCGGTGAACGCGCTGGGGGACGGCATCATCCGCTCCGGCTCCGACCAGTCCTTCACGTACGACTGGACCAACCGCGCCAACCCCCGCTCGATGATGGGCGTGGACGGCGACGGCCGGCTGATGCTGGCCGTCGTCGACGGCCGCCAGGCGGGTTACAGCGAGGGGCTGAGCATCGCGTGGACCGCGGAGCTGATGCGCCGGCTCGGCGCCCGTGAGGCGCTCAACCTCGACGGCGGCGGCTCCAGCGTGATGGCCACGGCGGCCGACGGCGTCATCAACCACCCGTCGGACTCCTCGGGCGAGCGCTCGCTCGGCGACGCCTGGGTCATCAAGCCCTGAGAGCCTGTCTTTGAACCCCCGCCGTCCGCCCGGAGGGCGGGCGCAGCGGCGGTCGGTGCGTGCGATCGGCGTGCGGCGTCCCAGGTCGTGTGGCGGAGCCACCTGTCCTGGGACGCCGTGCGGTGAGCGTGCGTGCCGGGCGTCGGGGCGCAGACGGGGGTTCAAACAGGCGCTGAGCCCGTCCGTCGTGTACCGGCGCGGGTGACCGGTCCGTGCTCCGGCGCGGGCCGGTCAGTCCTCCGGGGGCTCCTCCGGCGGCACCACCGGGCGCCCGGCCGGCAGATCCGCGGCCGCGCCCCCGGCGCCCTCCGGCACGAACTCGCACCACACCGCCTTGCCGTCACCCCGGGGCTCCACGCCCCAGCGGGCCGACACCGCCTCGATGAGCAGCAGCCCGCGCCCGGAGGTGGCCGCCTCCCCGGGCGTCCTGCGGCGCGGGCGGACGCTGGAGCGGTCCTTGACCCACAGCCGGACGCGCCGCACCGGCTCGGGCAGCACCTCCAGGGTGAGGACGGCGCCGCCCTCGGTGTGCAGCAGGACGTTGCCGAGGAGCTCGCCCGCGGCCAGCTCCACGTCGTCGACGAGCTCCGCGAAGCCCCAGTCCTCCAGGGCCCGGCGCAGGGCCACCCGGGACTCCGCCAGGCCCTCGGGATCGGCCTGGTGGATGTACTGGTGGATGCGCGGGGCCTGCGGGGTGCCCGGGTCGGGGGCGCGGCGCAGCACCAGCAGGGCCACGTCGTCACCGGTGCCCCAGCGCTCCCAGAGGCTGGCGGAGAGGTGGTCGGCGAGCGCGTCCGCCCCCTCGGGGCCGGTCCGTACGGCCGCCGCGAGGGAGTCCATCCCGGCGGTGATGTCCAGGCCCGGCTCCTCCACCAGGCCGTCGGTGCACATCACCATCGTCTCGCCGGGCACCAGGTCGAGGCGGGTCTCGGGGAAGTCCTCGTCGTCGAACTCGCTGGCGAGCCCGAGCGGCAGGCCGCCGCGCAGGTTGGGGCGGCCCACCCGGCCGTCGGTGTGCCGGATGAACGGCCCCAGATGGCCCGCGCGCACGGCCCGGACGCCGCCGGAGACCAGGTCCACCTGGGCGTACGTACAGGTGGCGAAGCGCTCGGTGTCGAGCTCGGCCAGGAAGCGGGAGGCGCGGGCGAGGACCGTGGCGGGCGCGTGGCCCTCGCCCGCGTAGGCCCGGATCGCGATCCTGAGCTGGCCCATGATCGCGGCGGCGTGGGTGTCGTGGCCCTGGACGTCACCGACCACGACGCCGACCCGGCCGCGCGGCAGCGGGATCACGTCGTACCAGTCGCCGCCGACCTCCCGGCCGCCCCAGGCGGCGTGGTAGCGCACGGCGATCTCGGCGCCGGTGACCTCCGGCACGTGCCGGGGCAGCATCGACGCCTGGAGACCGGTGGCGAACTCGCGCTCCTGGTCGAAGAGGATGGCCCGCTGGAGCGACTGGGCGACGATTCCCGCGAGGCCCAGGCAGAGGTTGCGGTCCTCGGCGGAGAAGTCACTGCGGCCCCGGAAGAACAGCGCGAGGCCGCCGACCGGCCGGGCCTGGGCGATCAGCGGCAGGAAGGCCGCCGCGTCCAGTTCCAGGCGCTGGATGTACGGGGCGAGCCGGGGGAAGGTGTGGCCCAGTTCGCCCAGCGAGGTGACGAACCGGGGCCGGCCGGTGAGGACGGCCTCGGCCAGCGGCAGCGAGTCGTCCAGGCGGTGCAGCTTCAGCTCGTCGAGCGCCTCCATCGAGTCCCCGGACATCGCGATGACCTTGAGCGCGCCGCCCTCGACAAGGCCGAGCAGCAGCCCGTCGGCGCCGAACCGCTCGCGGCCGCCGCTGCCGGTGAGGACCTCGGCGACGTCGTCGACGGTCACCGCCTTGGAGAGGGCCTCGGTGGTGCCCTGCACCATGCCGGTGATCCGCCGCCGGCCCGCCTCCAGCGGGCTGATCACGGTGAACTCGGTGAGCTCGGTGGAGGCGTTGCGGACGATGCCGAGGACGCGGTAGGCGTTGCCCCGGTCGTCGCGCAGGATACGCCCGCGCACATGGGTCCACTGCCGGTGCCCGTTGCGCCGCCTCACCTGGAAGTAGGCGCCGTAGGAGGAGCGGCCGGTCTGCATGGCCTCGGCGACGACGCCGTCGACCCGGGCGCCCTCCTCGGGCGGCACCCGGGAGGCCAGCGAGTCGGGGTTCCCGTCGTACTCGCCGGGTCTCAGGTCGAAGACGGCGAGACCGGCGTCATCGAACGCGAGGGTGTTGTTCTCCAGGTCCCAGTCGAAGCTGCCCATGCGGTTGAGGGCCAGCCTCTCGCCCGGCCCGATCCGCCGTCGGTCGCGTCCAGCCACTGCGTCAGCTTAACTTCGGGGGTTTTTCCTCCGCATCAGCAGACCGCGCCCGCTGGGCCCCTCGTGGCACAACGGCCCCTCGGTCACCCGTTCGGCCGCGCGGGGATGGCGGCGGGGGCGGGATTGTGCCGCAGCACCGCGTCGATGAGTCCCGAGGTCGCTTCGGGGAAGTCCAGGGGGACGATCCCGAGCCCGGCCCGGCCCGCCAGGGCGGAGCCGTTCAGGAACGAGCGCACCTGCGGGTTGAGCCGGGCGGCGTTCCACTCGGGCGGCAGCCCGGCCGCCGTGCTCACATAGTTGATGTAGAGCCTGCCCGGCTGGTCGGCGGCCTTGCGGAACTGGGCCTCGATCTTGGGGTACTTGCCGAAGGGCTCGGCGTTGTAGTCGTCCTGGATGTCGAAGAGCGCCGGGTCGCCGTAGCGGACGCCGGGCAGACCGCCGTTGTCGGCGAGCAGGACCACCCTGCCCCGGGCCTCGCCCAGCGCGGGCAGCGTGGCGTCGAGGCGGAACAGCGGGCGCCAGCCCTTCTGGTCGAGGTAGAGGTCGAAGATCCGGCGGAACTCGGCGTCGCTCACCGCCGAGTACTCCTGCTTCACCCGCATCAGCACCGTCTCGCCCGGGTGGGCGGCGAGGAAGTCCCGGCAGGCGATCAGCACGTCGCCGAACATCAGGTTCTGGTAGAAGGCGGCGTGGTGGATGGCGAAGGCGTCGCCGGTGGCCCGGCAGCGTACGTCCAGGAAGCGGACGCCTGCGTTCAGCTGCGCGGCGACGACGGCGTTCTGGCACGCGACCCACAGCCCGCCGAAACGGGCGCCGGTGTTGTGCGTACCGGGGATCGTCAGCTGCCGCAGATCGGTCGAGGCGCCCAGGCCCGCCATCCAGTCGGCGGTGCCCAGGGTGCGGGCCGCGGCGGACGCCGCGCCCGTGTACGCCAGGAGCCCGGCGGCCGGAAGCACGGCCGCGCCTCTGAGAAATCCCCGCCGGTCCATACCCACGCTCCCCTGCCGCTCGGCGGCCCTCACGGGCCCCACCCGGTCGTCGCTGTGGCATGGAAGCACAGCGGACCGCGGGAGAACAGGCGTCGGACACCACCGATGACCGCCCGGCGGTCCCGGGCGGCGTCCGCGCGCGGGCGCTGATTACCGGTTCGGCCCCGTATTCGACAGGATGGGCGCATGACCGAGATCCACACCCCCCGTCTGCTCCTGCGCCGCTGGGACGAGGACGACCTGCCCGCCCTGGCCGACATCAACGCCGATCCGGACGTCATGCGCTGGACCGGGGACGGCTCGGTCCTCGATCTGGAACGGACGGCCGACGACATCGAGCGCTGGGAGGAGGAGTGGGACGAGGAGGGCTTCGGGCTCTTCGCCGTCGAGCTCCTCGGGTCCGGCGAGCTGGCCGGGTTCACCGGTCTGACCGTGCCCGAGTACCTGCCCGAGGTGCTGCCCGCGGTGGCGGTCGAGTGGCGTCTGGGACGGCAGTTCTGGGGCCAGGGGTACGCCTCGGAGGCCGCGCAGGCGTCGCTGGAGTTCGCCCTCCAGGACCGCGGCCTGGACCGGGTCCTCGCCATCGCGCGCGTGGGCGACAGCGCGTCCGAGAACATCATCCGCAAGCTGGGCATGGTCCCCGAGAAGGTCACGACCGACCCCCGCAACGGCAACCGGCTCGCGGTCCACTCCATCGACCTCACGGAGTACGCCGGCTAGGGCGTGTGGCGAAAGGGGCGCCGTCCGCCCGGAGGGCGGGCCCCGCGGGGCAGGCGGGACTTTCGCCACACGCCCTAGGGCCGCTCCGGCGTCGTGTGGACGCCCGGCTGGTACTTGGGCAGCCGGACCGTGATCTTCATTCCGGCGCCGGCCGCCGTCTCGATGACCAGGCCGTGCCCGTCCCCGTACACCTGGCGCAGCCGGTCGTCCACGTTGGACAGGCCGATGCCGGTGGACGGGCCGGCCTCGCCCGCCAGGATGCGGCGCAGCCGGTCGGGCTCCATGCCGACGCCGTTGTCCTCGATGACCACCAGCGCCTCCGACCCGGCGTCGCGCGCGGTGATGCTGATGTGGCTCTTGTCGGTCTTGCCCTCAAGGCCGTGTTTGACCGCGTTCTCCACGAGCGGTTGCAGGCACAGGAACGGCAGGGCCACCGGCAGCACCTCCGGGGCTATCTGGAGGGTCACCGAGAGGCGTTCGCCGAAGCGGGCGCGGACCAGGGCCAGGTACTGGTCGATGGCGTGCAGTTCGTCGGCGAGGGTGGTGAAGTCGCCGTGCCGGCGGAAGGAGTAGCGGGTGAAGTCCGCGAACTCCAGGAGCAGTTCGCGGGCCCGGTCGGGGTCGGTGCGGACGAACGAGGCGATGACGGCGAGGGAGTTGAAGACGAAGTGCGGGGAGATCTGCGCCCGCAGCGCCTTGATCTCGGCCTCGATGAGCCGGGTACGGGAGCGGTCGAGGTCGGCGAGCTCCAGCTGCACCGAGACCCAGCGGGCGACCTCGCCCGCCGCCCGCACCAGCACCGCCGACTCGCGCGGCGCGCAGGTGACCAGGGCGCCGTGCACCCGGTCGTCGACGGTGAGCGGGGCCACGACCGCCCAGCGCAGGGCGCAGCCGTCGTCGTCGCACCGGATGCGGAACGCCTCGCCCCGGCCGGTCTCGCGGATGCGGCCGAGCCGTTCCAGGATCTCCGCGGCGTGGTGCTCGCCCGCCCCGTCCCAGGTCAGCACCGAGGACCCGTCGGTCAGGCAGAGGGCGTCGGTGCCGAGCAGGGTGCGCAGGCCCCGGGCGGCGCGGCGCGCGGTGTCGGGGGTGAGCCCGGCGCGCAGCGGGGGCGCGGCGAGGGAGGCGGTGTGCAGGGTCTGGAAGGTGGCGTGCTCGACGGGCGTGCCCAGATCGCCCAGGCCCTGCGGGCGCGCGGTGCGCCGCCCGGCCCAGAAGCCGGCCGCGACCAGGGGCAGGGCGGCCGCGAACATCCCGGCGAGGAACCCGTTCACGCCCGCTCCTGACGGGCCGCGGGGTGATCCGGTCCGCCGCGCCGACCGGTGTACAGCGCCTCCGGGAGATGGAAGCGGGCCAGGGTGGCGGCCGTGCCCGCGGGGACGCGGGCGGGGGTCGCCAGGGACACCAGGATCATCGTCAGGAAGCCGAGCGGCACCGACCACAGGGCGGGCCAGGCGAGCAGCGCGTGCAGCGGGCCGCCGCCGGGCAGCCCCGCCATGGTGGCGGTGACCGCGAGCAGCGCCGAGCCGCCGCCCGCCACCATCCCGGCGACCGCGCCCGGCGGGGTGAGCCCGCGCCACCAGATGCCGAGCACCAGCAGCGGGCAGAAGGAGGAGGCGGAGACCGCGAAGGCCAGGCCCACCGCGTCGGCCACCGGCAGCCCGCCCACCAGGGCGCTGGCCGCCAGCGGCACCGCGACCGCGAGCAGGGTGGCGAGGCGGAAGTGCCGCACGCCCCGGGTGGGCAGCACGTCCTGGGTGAGGACGCCCGCGACCGCCAGGGTCAGCCCCGACGCCGTGGACAGGAACGCGGCGAACGCGCCGCCGGCGAGCAGCGCCCCCAGCAGGTTCCCGCCGACGCCGCCGATGACCAGGTGCGGCAGGACGAGCACGGCCGCGTCGGCCTGTCCGGTGAGGGCGAGTTCGGGCGCGTACAGCCTGCCCAGCGCTCCGTAGACGGGCGGCAGCAGATAGAAGGCGCCGATCAGGCCGAGGACGACGACCGTGGTGCGGCGGGCGGCGACGCCGTGCGGGCTGGTGTAGAAGCGCACCACGACGTGCGGCAGGCCCATGGTGCCGAGGAAGGTGGCGACGATCAGCCCGTACGTGGCGTACAGCGGGCGCTCCTTGCGGGCGTGGGCGAGCGGGGTGGACATGCCCGCGCTGCCCGCGTCGCTGCCGGGCACCCGGTCGCCGGGGGCGAAGACGAGCCGGGTGCCGCGTTCGACGCGGTGGGTGCCGCCGGTCAGGAGCAGGCGTTCGTCCTGGTGGCGGGTGCCGTCGACGGTGCCGGTCGCGGTGACGGTGAGCGGGGCGGCGAGGGTGAGGTCGAGGGTGTCGTCGACGCGTACCGACCGCTGCTCGCGGAAGGCCGCGGGCTCGTCGAAGGCGACGCGCGGGGCGCCGTCGCCGTGCCAGGCGAGGACCAGGAAGAGGGCGGGCACCAGGAGGGCGGTGAGTTTCAGCCAGTACTGGAAGGCCTGGACGAAGGTGATGCTGCGCATGCCGCCCGCGGCGACGGTGGCGACGACGACCACCGCGACCAGCACACCCCCGAACCAGCGCGGCGCCCCGGTCAGCACGTTCAGGGTGAGCCCGGCGCCCTGGAGCTGCGGCAGCAGGTAGAGCCAGCCCACGCCGACGACCAGGGCGGCGGCGAACCGGCGCACGGAGCGCGATTCGAGGCGGGCCTCGGCGAAGTCGGGCAGGGTGTAGGCGCCGGAGCGGCGCAGCGGGGCCGCGACGAACACCAGCAGGACCAGGTAGCCCGCGGTGTAGCCCACCGGGTACCAGAGCATGTCGGGGCCCTGGACGAGGACGAGGCCCGCGATGCCGAGGAAGGAGGCGGCGGAGAGGTACTCGCCGCTGATCGCGGCGGCGTTGAGCCGGGGGCCCACGGTGCGCGAGGCCACGTAGAAGTCGGAGGTGGTCCGGGATATGCGCAGGCCGAGCGCGCCGACGAGGACCGTGGCGAGGACCACGAGGGCCACGGCCGGTACGGCGTAGTTCTGGTTCACGTGTCCACGTTCCTGGGCGGCGCCGGGCGGGCGCTCAGCGGTCCTCGACGAGGCGGGCGAAGTCCTGTTCGTTGCGCTCGGCCCGCTTCACGTACCAGCGGGCGAGCAGCACGAGCGGCGGGTAGACGCCGAAGCCGAGCACGCCCCAGACGAGCCCGGGGTTCTGCGGTCGCACCGCGAACACCAGCGGCAGCGGCCCGACCAGCAGCACGAGCACGGCGAACACGGTCAGTCCGGCGAGCAGTTGGCTGCGCATGAGGGAGCGCACATAGGTGTGGCCGAGCGTGGTCTGCTCGTCGATCTCGGTCCGGGGCCGGTATCCGGCGGGCCCGCGGGTGCGCCGGGGCACCCCGGTGACGACGACACGGCGTTCCGTCGGATCCTGCGGCACGGCTGCCTCCCCAAGGCTGTGTGTCGCCAGAGACTAGTCCCGGTGGCGCGGCGGGAGCAGGGCCGCGTCGCCGGGGAGCGGTCCCGCCGGTCTGGCGCGGCCCCGCACACCGCCCCGATGAGCGCCGGGGCTCTACCTATGTATCCTAGGTTTCAGCCTAGGGAGCCTAGGTTCGAGCCGGTCCGGAGTGCCGGGCACCGATGACGGAGGTACGGGGCGCATGGCGCGTGCGGGACTGACAGCGGACCGGATCACGGCCGCCGCCGCCGAGCTGGCGGACGAGGTGGGCTTCGACCACGTCACCCTCTCGGCGCTGGCCCGGCACTTCGGCGTCAAGGACGCGAGCCTGTACTCGCACGTCAAGAACGTGCGGGAGCTGCGCACCCGGGTCGCGCTGCTGGCCGGCGGCGAGCTGATCGACGAGATCGCCGTGGCGGTGGCGGGCCGCTCGGGGCGGGAGGCCCTGATGGCGTACGCCGACGCCTACCGGGCGTACGCTCGGGCGCACCCGGGCCGGTACGCCGCCACCCAGATCCAGGTCGACCCGGCGCTCGTCGCCGACGCGCCCGCGATGCGGCGGACCGTGGAGATCACCTACGGGATGCTGCGCGGCTACGGGCTCGCCGAGCCGGACCTGACCGACGCGGTACGGCTGCTGCGCAGCACCTTCCACGGCTATCTCAGCCTCGAAGCCCAGGGCGGCTTCAACCACGCACGCGACGTGGACACCTCGTGGCGGCGGGCCGTGGCGGCCCTGCACGTCGCCCTCACCCACTGGCCGGCCCCGTCCCCGGAGGAAGCGACCCATGCCTGAACTGCCCGTACCCGGCGCGAGCCTGTACTACGAGAAGTACGGCACCGGTCCGGTGCTGCTGATGATCCCGGGCGGTGGCGGGGACGCCGCCTCCTTCGACCTGGTGGGGGCGGACCTGGCCGACCAGTTCACCGTCGTCGCCGTCGACCCGCGCGGCAAGTCCCGCAGCGCGGCCCGTGAGCGCGGCCGCGACCAGCGGGTGCGGACGCACAGCGACGACATGCGGCACCTGCTCGACGAGGTCTCGCCGGACGCGCCCGCGTTCGTCTTCGGCAGCAGTTCGGGCGCGATCATCGCGCTCGACCTGCTCGCCCGCCATCCGGAACGGCTGCGCCTGGTGGTGGCCCACGAGCCGCCGACGCTCGGCCTGCTGCCCGACGCGGACCGGTGGCGGGCGGCCTTCGCGGGCGTCGTCGAGGCGTACGGACGCGGCGGCCTGGAGGCGGCGATGGCCGCGCTGGGCGCGGCGGCGGGCCAGGAGGGCACCGACGAGCCGGACGACGAGCGGCAGTTGACCGCCGGACCGGCCGCCGCCCCGGACCACACCGAGCGCTTGCGGCGGATGCGGGAGAACATGCCGCAGTTCCTGGAGCGCGAACTGCGGCAGTTCAGCGGCCATGTGCCGGACCTGGACGCGCTGGGGGCGCACTGCGGACGGCTGGTCCCGGCGTGCGGGCGCGCCTCGCGGGGGCTGCTGCTCGCGCGTCCGGCGGAGGTGCTGGCCGAGCGGTTCGGCACCGGGCTCGTCGAGTTCCCGGGCGGCCACGTGGGTCTGAGCACCCATCCGGTGCGGTTCGCGGCGGTGCTGCGGCGGACGCTGGTGGCGGCCATGGTCGGGGAGACGGTGTAGCGAGGCGGCCGGGGGTGCGGTGAGCCGCCGAGGTGCGGTCGAACCGCGGGGACGGGGCGCCGCCGAGGTGCGATGGCATCGCCCGGAACGGTCCGCGAGGGGGCGGTCACGTCGCCCGGACGACGGCGGGCGAAAAAGGTCTGGACCAGACGGTTGACCGATTGGTCCAGACCTTCTACGTTGCCCAGCGATCCGCCCTGTCCCATCCCCCACGGCACCACAGGGAGGAACGATGCCGTCCTCGCCGTCCACGCCCTCAGCGGGCCCCTCACCGCACCGGAGACTGCTCGCCCTGCTCGGCGCGCTGCTGCTCCCCGTCGCCCTCCTCACCGGCCTCGCCGCCGCCCCCGCGCACGCGGCGAGCGGTCTGACCGCCTCCTTCTCCAGCCAGGACAACGGCTCATGGTGGAAGGGGACGTACGTCATCCGCAACACCACCTCCTCCGCGGTCACCGGCTGGACCCTGGAGTTCGACCTCCCGGCCGGCGTCTCGCTCAGCGGCCACTACAACGGCGAGGCCACCGTCAGCGGGCGCCATGTGACGGTGCGGAACGCGTACTACAACGCGACCGTCAAGGCCGGCTCCACCACCGAGCCGTACAGCTACTGGTTCGTGGCGAGCGGGCCGGTCGGTGCGCCCGGATCCTGCACGGTCAACGGCGACAAGTGCGACGGCACCCCGGACGTCCCGCCCTCCGCGCCCGGCGCCCCCTCGGTCACCTCGGTGACCGCGCACAGCGTCTCGCTCGCCTGGGCGGCGGCGAACGGGGGCGATCACCCGGTGGCCTCGTACGACGTGCTGAGCGGCGGCACGGTCGTGGCCACCGCGACCACCCCCTCCGCCACGGTCACCGGTCTCACCCCGGCCACCGCCTACAGCTTCGCGGTCCGCGCCCGGGACACCCGGGGCAACGCCGGTCCGCAGAGCGCGGCGGTCACGGCGACGACCACCGACCCGGCCTCCGACCCGGACCCGCCCACCGCGCCCACCGCGCTGCGCTCCACCGGCCGGACGTCGACGGCCGTGAGCCTGGCCTGGAACGCGTCGAGCGACAACGTCGGTGTGGCCGCGTACGACGTGTACCGCGACGGGGAGCTCTCCCAGACGCTCCCCGCCACCGCGCTCACCGCGACCGTCGCCGGGCTGACCCCGGCCACCACGTACACGTTCACGGTCAGGGCGCGCGACGCGGCCGACAACGCCTCGCCCGCCTCCGCCGCGCTGGCCGTCACCACCGACGACCAGGCGGGGACCGGCAAGTACCTGAAGGTCGGCTACTTCGCCCAGTGGGGCATCTACGGCCGCCAGTACTTCGTCAAGAACCTCGACACCTCCGGCTCGGCGGCCCGCCTTGACGTCGTCAACTACGCCTTCGAGAACATCGACCCCGTCAACCTGACGTGTTTGGCCGGTGTCACCAAAGGCGTGGGCGGCAACCCCCAGGACCCCGACCAGGGCACCGGCGCGGGTGACGCGGACGCCGACTACGCCCGGCCGTTCGCCGCGGCCCAGTCGGTCGACGGCGTCGCCGACGACGGCTACGCCAAGCTCCGCGGCAACTTCAACCAGATCAAGAAGCTCAAGGCCAAGTACCCCCACCTGAAGGCCGTCGTCTCGCTCGGCGGCTGGACGTACTCGAAGTTCTTCACGGACGCCGCCGCCACCGACGCCTCGCGCAAGAAGTTCGTCTCCTCCTGCGTCGACGTGTGGATCAAGGGCAATCTCCCCGCCTACAACGGCGCGGGCGGTCCGGGCACCGGCGCCGGGGTCTTCGACGGCATCGACCTGGACTGGGAGTGGCCCGGCTCGCCCGACGGCCACGCGGGCAACCACCACTCCGCGGCCGACAAGGCCAACCTGACGCTGCTGCTGGCCGAGTTCCGCAAGCAGCTCGACGCGCTGGGCGGTCCGCACCGGCTGCTCACCGCGTTCACGCCCGCCGACCCGGCCAAGATCCAGCAGGGCTGGGACCTGAGCAGGATCTTCTCCTCCCTCGACTTCGCCAATGTGCAGGGGTACGACTTCCACGGCGCGGGCAGCGACAACTCCTGGGAGCCCGACCGCACCGGCCACCAGGCGAACCTGTACACCGACGCCCAGGATCCCTACGCCACCCACTTCAGCGTCGAGGCGGCCGTCCAGGCCTATCTGGGCGCCGGGGTGAACCCGCGCAAGCTCACCGTCGGCTTCCCGTTCTACGGGCGGGGCTGGCAGAGCGTCACGGACGGCGGTGCGCACGGCGAGTGGCAGGCGGCCAAGGGGGCGGCGCCCGGCCAGTTCCCGGAGGAGGCGGGGGTGCGCGGCTACGGCAACATGATCGCCGGGGTGCCGGGGCTGACCGTCCTCCACGACGAGCAGTCGGTCTCCACGTACGGCTACACGGGCGCCGACGGGCAGTGGTGGAGCTTCGACGACGCCTGGTCGATCGGCAGGAAGACGGCCTACCTCAAGACGAAGGGGCTGCTCGGCGCGATGATCTGGGAGATGTCCGGCGACACGCCGGGCGGCACGCTGATGAGCGCGCTGGCCGGCGGACTCGGCTGAGCCGTGCTTCCCCCGGGGGGCGGGCGGACTAGCCGGTGCTCCGGAAGGCGAGCACCGCGTTGTGCCCGCCGAAGCCGAACGAGTCGCTGAGCGCGATGTCCCCGTCCAGCGGCAGGGAGCGCGGGCTGCCGCGTACGACGTCGAGGTCGATCCCGTCCTCGACGTCGTCGCACCCGGCGGTCGGCGGGATCAGCCCGTCCCGCAGCGTCAGGACGGCGACGACGGCCTCGACGCCTCCGGCGCCGCCCTGGAGGTGGCCGAGCGCGCCCTTGTTGGCGGTGACGGGGACGTCCGGGGTGTGGGCGCCCAGGACCCGGCCGAGGGCCCGCGCCTCGGCCCGGTCGCCCTCCAGGGTGGCGGTGGCGTGGGCGTTGACGTGCACCACGTCCGCCGCGGTGGCGCCGGCGTCCGCGAGGGCCGCCCGCAGCGCGGCCTCGATACCGCGCCCGCCCGGTTCGGGCCGCCATGTGGAAGCCGTCGGCGGAAAGCCCCCAGCCGGCGGCCTCGCAGTAGACGCGCGCGCCGCGGGCCCGGGCGTGCTCCTCGGCCTCCAGGACGAGGACGCCCGCGCCCTCGCCGAGAACGAACCCGTCCCGCTTCGCGTCGAACGGGCGGCAGGCGGAGGCCGGTTCGTCGTTGCGGGTGGAAACGGCCCGCATCGCGGCGAAGGCGGCCAGGACGGCCGGGATGATCACGGCTTCGGTGCCGCCCGCCACCACCAGGTCGACATGGCCGTCGCGGATGCGGTCCACGGCACGCCCGATGGCCTCGGTGCCGGAGGCGCAGGCCGACACCAGGGTGCTCGCCTCGCCCAGGATCCCGAGGTCGATGGAGATCTGGGCGGCGGCCGAGGACGGCACCAGCATCGGCGCGGTGTGCGGCGAGACCGCGCGCGGGCCGCGCTCCTCCAGCCGCCGCTGGGCGTCGACGAGCACCGGCGCGCCGCCGAGGATCGAGCCCATCGACACCCCGGCACGGGTGGGCAGCAGCCCGCTGGGACGGGCGCCCTCCGGGTCCAGGCCCGCGTCCCGCCAGGCCTCACGGGCGGCGAGCACGGCCAGTTGCGCGGAGCGGTTCATCCGCCGCGCCTGGGGCCTGGGCAGCAGCCCGGCCGGGTCCACCGCGGCCCGCGCGGCGAGCCGTACCGGGAGCGCGGCGAACTCCTCGCCGTCGAGCAGGCCGACCGCCGAGCGCCCCGAGAGCAGTCCCTGCCAGAGTCCCGGCACATCGGGTCCGAGCGGGGTGAGCGCGCCGAGCCCGGTGACCACGACCCGCCGCCGGCCCGTCCCCGTGCCCTCGGGGCGCCCGGCGCCGGCGGGGTCGACGCGGCCCGCCCGCACCACCTGGCGCTCGCGCCGGTCGAGCAGGCGCTCGTGGTCGGGGCCGCCGCCCAGGGGGCGCAGCACGAGCCGGGTCCGGGCCTCGCTGGCGGGGGCGGTGCGCAGGACGACGTGCCAGCTGTCCACGCCGGTCGCGACGACGTCGCCCGGCATCAGCTCTCCGGTGGTCAGGAGCCGGCACTGGCCGCCCATGACCGACTCTTCGCTCATCGCCGCTTCCCAGTTCGCACAGGTGAACGACTTCAGGGCCTCCGGGCGGCCCCGTGAAGTCGATAAAGCGATCTGGGAACATCTTGCCCGTGCCTCGGCTCCGCGGCCACGCGAGCCGGTTCCGGCGCCCCGCGCGGCGCGTGGGAAAGGTCAGGGGCGGCCCGCCTCGGGGATCGCCTCCCCGCGCCGCACCGGCCCGGGCGGGGTGCCGTCCCCGAACGGCCGGCCGCCCAGCTCCTCCCGGTGGTGCGGGGTCAGCCAGCCGGACAGATCGGGGCCTGCGGGCACGATGCCGGTCGGGTTGATGCCCGAGTGCACGAGGTTGTAGTGGCGTTTGATGTGGTCGAAGTCGACCGTGTCGCCGAAGCCCGGGGTCTGGAAGAGGTCCCGGGCGTAGGCCCAGAGCACCGGGTCCTCGGTCAGCTTGTTCCGGTTGCACTTGAAGTGTCCGTGGTAGACGGCGTCGAAGCGCACCAGCGTGGTGAACAGCCGGATGTCCGCCTCGGTGATGGTGTCCCCGACCAGGTAGCGGCGGTCGGCGAGGCGTCCGGAGAGCAGGTCGAGCCGGCGGAACACATCGCGGTGGGCGGCCTCGTACTCCCCCTGGTCGGTGGCGAAGCCGGCCCGGTAGACCCCGTTGTTGAGGTCGCGGTAGACCCCGTCCATGACCTCGTCGATCTCGTCGCGCGACTGCTCGGGGTAGAGGTCGGGCGCCCCCGGCCGGTGCAGCTCGCGCCACTCGGTGGCGAGGTCGAGGGTGATCTGCTGGAAGTCGTTGGTGACCAGCTTCCCGCTGGGTACGTCCACGATCGCCGGGACGCTGACGCCGCCCGAGTAACCGTGCTCGCGCGCCTCGTAGGCCTCACCGAGGTAGCGGATGCCGAGCACGGGGTCGCGGCCGTCGGGCTGGAGGGTGAAGCGCCAGCTGCGGTCGTCCTGGATCGGGTCGGCCACCGCGAGCGAGAGCGCGTCGTCGAGGCCGAGGAGGCGCCGGGAGACCAGGGCGCGGCTCGCCCAGGGACAGGCCCGGCTGACGACCAGCCGGTAGCGGCCGTACTCGACGGGCCAGCCGTCGCGCCCGTCGCGGGTGACGCGGTCCACGAAGTGGCTGCGCGAGCGCTTGAAGGGCTTGCTCCCGTACCCCGCGTTGCCCCCGCTGCCCTCCATTCCCGCCGTGTCGCTCTGCTCGGAGCGGCTCATCCCGGTCTCCTTCCGGCTGGACTCGCGTGACTGGCGTACTGCCTGCGAGCCTTCCCCCGGAGCGGGAGATCTCCCACGGGATGAGCCGCCCGGTCGAACGTCCGTCCCCCGTCGGGGGCGGGCCGGGGCCTCGTCGGACGGGCCTAGCTCAACGGGTCCAGCGTCAGGTACGCCTGGCGGGGGTCGCCGTCGTTCACCAGTGACTCGTGGTGGCCGACGTCGTCGAAGGCGAAGGCGTACGCCCGCCCGTCGGCCATCCGGGCGTGCAGCTCACGCGCGTACTGGTTGGTCACCGCGTCCTGGTAGAAGGCGGCGGAGCCGGTGTCCGGCTGGTTGGGGTTGACCAGCAGCGTGGAGCGGTTGTACCCGGCGCACAGCGTGCGCGAGATCGGGCCGCGCACCAGGTCGTTCGGGGCGTCGAGCAGCTTGTAGCAGCCGAACACGCTGTCCGCGTCGGGCTTCTGGAAGCGGGTGACGACCGCGCCCGCGCTGTTGGTGAAGTCCATGGTGGAGCCGGAGACCCGGCCGTAGTACCTGGTGGCGGGCTGGTCCGCGAACGGGGTGACGGTCAGCGTGGAGGTGCTGTACTTCTGCCACACCCGGTTGATGTAGTCGTCGAGCACGGTCCTGGGCAGCGCCCCGGTCTCGATGCCGTGGCCGGGGGCGAGCGCCCGCAGAATCGATCCGTCGGGGCGGGTCTGGACGAGGCCCGCCCAGCCGCCCGGCTTGCCCCTCAGCGCGCCGAAGAAGCCGTTGTAGCCGCCCGGCTTCAGGTGCCCGGTCGATCGGACGGTGCCGTCGGCGGCCTTGACGCCGACCGCGTACGGGGCCGAGACCATGTCCACCTGGGTGCTGTTGAGCCACAGCCCGGAGTCGTTGAGCGTGTACTCGGACCAGTTGAAGAGGATGTTCCGGTTGGGGTCGCTCGGGTTCTGCACCGCGGGCTGCACCAGACCGCCGGTGGTGAGCTTGAAGACGAGCTTCTGACCGTACGAGAAGTAGACGCGCCCGGAGAACTTGGGTATCCGGATGGTCTTCGACTGCCCGTTCGCCGGACCCGGGATCGAGGCGTCGGGTGCCGGGGTGGGCGGGTTGCCTCCGGCCGGCCAGGGGTGGAAGGTGCCGTCGGCGTCGGCCCAGCCCTGCTGGCCGGTCGAGAGCAGCGTTCCGAGGTTGTACAGGTAGAGGGGTTCACCGCGGCCGGAGTTGTTGGTCACGGTGAACGGAAGGGTCGAGGGCACGGCGGCGGTGGCGGGGGTGGCCGCGCCGGTGGCGGTGAGCCCGGTTGCCAGCAGCAACGCGGCGACCAGGGGCGCCAGCAGCTTTCCTTGGACGGACAACTTTCCTTGGACGGACAACGCTCCAACTCCTCATCGGATTCGGCGGTTCACGTGGGGGGCGCCGCGAGGAGGAATCTGTCCTTCCTCCTCGTGAGAGCGCTCTCAGAATCGTGGTCCGGACCAGAGGTGTCAATGCGTCGCGCGTCGAATTCCTGGATGAAGAACGGGAGTTGGCGGGGTCACACCGTTCATTTGGTGTGGCCCCGCCGGAGTGTGCGGACCGGCGCGGTTACGGCTTCGGCGCCGCCGAGACCACCGGTCCCCGGTCGGTCCAGCCGCCGTGGCCGTCCCCGCCCGCCCACACGCGCACGGACGCCTCCGTGGCCGAGGGGCCGGCCAGGATGTAGTCCGCGTTGCCGTCGCCGCTGAAGTCGGCCAGCGAGACGCGGTCCGTGTCGGGGGTGGAGCCGGTCGTGGTGGTGCCCAGGTCGACCCAGCCGCCCCGGGCGTCGCCGCCCCGGTTGAGGAAGCTGCGGACCGCGCCGTCCTGCCCCAGCACGCTGTAGTCGGGGCGGCCGTCGTCGTCGAGGTCGGCGAACCGCACCCGGCTCGCGTCGGCGGTCACGCCGGTGGCGACCCGGCCCCGGTCGCTCCAGCCGCCGTTCCCGTCGCCGCCCCGGTTGAGCCGGACCCGTACTTCACCGGTGGAGCCGAGGGTGACGTAGTCGGTGCGGCCGTCGCCGTCGAAGTCCGCGAACAGCACCTGGCCCGCGTCCGCCGTGGTGCCGTCGGTGACGCGCTGCGGCGGCAGCCAGCCGCCGTGGCCCTCGCCGCCCCGGTGCAGCCGTACGGAGACGGCGCCGTCGGCTTCCAGGGTGAGGCAGTCGGCGCGGCCGTCGCCGTCGAAGTCCGCGAAGCGCACCCGGGCCGGGTCGTCGGGCAGACCGTCGAGGACCCTGCCGAGCGGCCGCCAGCCGCCGCGCCCGTCGCCGCCCCGGTTGAGCCGGACGAGGACGCCGCCGTACCCGTCGAGCGTGAAGTGGTCCATGCGGCGGTCGCCGTCGAGGTCCGCCCAGCGCACCGGGTTCGCGCCGCCCGCCTCGGTGCCGGCGCCCAGCGCGGGGCCGCCGGACTCCCAGCCCCGGCGCCACACCTCCTCCAGGGGCTGGAAGAAGGACCAGGCCATCCGCCGGAACCCGGCGTCGTTGGGGTGGAGCTGGTCCAGGAACTCGCCCGAGGTCAGCGCGGGCGGCTCCACGTAGCGGAACTTCCGTCCCGCCGCGCGCTCGGTGTCCTCCAGCTCCCTGGCCCGTACGTTGAACTCCTCGGCGGGCTTCTCCAGACCGCTCGTCGTGGGGATGAGGCCCATCACGAGGACCGTGACGTCCGGCTTGTCCGCGTAGACGCGGTCGACGAGGGCGGCGAGGCGGTCGGGGGCGTGCGGCAGGTCGATGCCCCGGGCGATGTCGTTGATCCCGATGTGCAGCAGCACGACGTCGGGGCGGGCCCCGGCCATCCAGCCGTCGATACCGGCGGTGAGCTGGTCGATGACGTAGCCGCTGTGGCCCTCGTTGGAGAAGTCGGCGAAGCTGCCGGAGGCCTTCGAGCCCACGAACCGTACGGTGTACCGCCTTTCCAGCCGCATGAGCTGCCACAGCGGGCGGCGGTAGGAGGAGAGGGTGGGGCTGCCACCGCCCCAGGTGATCGAGTCGCCCAGCGGCATCACCCGCAGGACCGGGGTGCCCCGGTGGTCGGCGGCCGAGGGGCTCGCGGGCAGGGTCGCCAGAGAGAGCGCGCCCGTGAGAGCGAGGAGACAGCGGGTCAACCGGATACGTCTCATGATCTTCCTCCAGCCGAAAAGGCGCCGGTGACGCCTTGTCTTGACGGGGCATCAGTTGCCACGGCAGTCATGGGATCACTCCCGACCACCGTCTCGCGCGTTCTTGTACAGCAGGAGAACCCGGCCGGAGCAGCGGACGGCGCCCGTGTTGACGCGCGCTGGACAAATAACGAGGGGCGGGAAACGCCCCCTTGCCCGCATGACGCGCCGCGCGCACGGTACTCGCAGAACGAGGACGCGCGAACCCCGCGCACCCGACTACCGACCCCCAGGAGGTGGCTTCGGATGACGGAGCCGATCAGCCCGGCCGTGGAGAAGCCCGAGAGCCCCGACATCGACGAATACCGCAGCGGCACTTCGGGCACCACCCTGCAGACCGCGCGCAGCGGCGCGGGTCAGCCACCCGCGACCCGGGGCCGCACGACGATCGCCGGGGGCGTGGTGGAGAAGATCGCCGGTCTCGCCGCGCGCGAGGTGCCGGGCATCCACGCGCTGGGCGGCGGGTTCGCCCGTACCATCGGCGCGATGCGCGACCGGGTGCCGCGGGCGCGCGGCGCGTCCGTCAGCCGCGGTGTGAAGGTCGAGGTCGGTGAGCGGCAGACCGCGATCGACCTGGACGTGGTGGTGGAGTACGGCGTGAGCATCACGGCGGTCGCGGCCGAGGTGCGCGAGAACGTCATCGCGGCTGTGGAGCGGATGACGGGCCTGGAGGTGGTGGAGGTCAACATCTCCGTCGACGACGTCCATCTGCCGGACGAGGGGGGCTCGGAGGGATCCGAGGTCCGCGTGCAGTAGTCGGCTGGGCCGCCGGGGCACGGTGCAGCTTCGTCGGGGGCCGCCGGGGCACGGTGCCGCTTCGTCGGGGGCCGCCGGGGCCGGGTGCTGCTTCGTTCGGGGCCGCCGAGGGACGGTGCTGCGTCGTTCCGGGCCGCCGAGGTGGCCCGGCGGCCCCGTCCTGGGCGGCCGGGCAGCACTCCCCCCGCGCCCGGAGCTGAGTTCCCCGGCCCCGGACACCGGTGTGCGGGGGGGGCGGGCACCCGGCGGCGCGCCCGCTCGGATCGTCCGAAACGCAGCGGTACGGTGCCGCCGGTCGGGCCCCGAAGAGGCCGCCGGCTCGGCCGGGTTCGGCCCAGCCGAACCGGGGGTTCAGCCAGCCGAGTTCAGCCGAGGCGCACCGGCTCCAGCCGAGCCGGACCGGGGCCAGCCACCTGACCGGGTTCGGCCCAGCCCGACCGGGGCCAGCCGCCCGACCGGGTTCGGCCCAGCCGGACCGGGGCCGGCCGCCCGACCGGGTTCGGCCCAGCCGGACCGGATCCGGGCGTCCCACCGGTTCAGCCCAGGCGGACCGGGATCTCCTGGTAGCCGAAGGCGATGAAGGACGGCACCTGGCTCAGCTCGTCCGGCTTCGCGGCGAGGCTCAGGGCGGGGAAGCGGTCGAAGAGGGCGGGCAGTGCGGTGAGCGCCTCCATCCGGGCCAGGGGCGCGCCGATGCAGCGGTGGACGCCGATGCCGAAGGCCAGGTGGTCGTCGGCGGCGCGGGTGGCGTCGAAGGAGCCGGCGTCCTCGCCGTAGTGGGCCGGGTCGTGGCCGGCCGCGGCGTAGGTGGTGACGATGGCGTCGCCCGCCGGGATGGTCACCCCGTCGACGGTGATGTCGCTGACGGCGAACCGCAGCGGCAGGGTGGCGATGGACGGGTGGACGCGCAGCACCTCGTCGATCACGTTGTCCCAGCCGATCTCGCCGGAGCGGACCGCGGCGAGCTGGTCGGGGTGGTGGAGCAGGTCGACGACGGCGTTGCCGATGAGGTTGACGGTCGTCTCGAAGCCGGCGCCTATGACGAGCAGCAGCGTGTAGACGAGCTCCTCGTTGCTGAGCCGGTCGCCGTCCTCGTCACGGACCTTGATCAGCTCGGTGGTCATGTCGTCGCCGGGCACCTCGCTCTTGAACGCGATGAGCGCGGGCAGCACATAGGCGATCTGCTTCTGGACGGACTCGGCGTGCTCGGGGCTCGGGTCCGAGGTGTCCATGATGGCCGCGATCAGCCGGGCCATGTCCTTGACCAAGTAGTCGGGGACGCCGAAGAGTTCGCAGATCAGCCGCATCGGCAGGGGGTGCGCGTAGGCGGCCTTCAGATCGGCCGTCTCACCGGAGGCGCCCGCCTCGGCGAGCGAGTCGAGCAGCTCGGCGGTGATCTGCTCCACCCGGGCGCGCATCGCCTCGGTGCGCCGGGCGGTGAAGCTGGGCGCGACCAGCCTGCGCAGCCGGGTGTGGTCGGCCCCGTAGGTGGAGAGCATGTTGATCACGCCGACCCAGCCCAGGATCCAGCCCCAGTCGGGGTGCTCCCCCAGCTCCGGCCACAGCCTCCAGTGCTGTCGCGGGTCCTTGCTGACCCGGGGGTCCAGGATGAGGGACTTGAGGGTGTCGTAACGGGTGGGCGCCCAGGCGGGGATCCCCCCCGGCAGCTCGACGGGCACCACCGCGCCGAGCGCGCGCAGCCTGGCGCTCTCGGCGGGGATGTCGGCGCCGAACGGGTCGAGGGGCACTCGCGTGGACGAGGTCATGCTCGTTCTCCTGGCTGGTCGGGGATGCGCGGGGTGAAGCGGACGGGCAGCGACGTGAGCGAACGGTGGAACGGGCCGGGGCGCCAGGTCAGGCGCCCGCGCTCGGTGGTGGGGGTGAGGTCGGGCAGCCACTGGGTGAGCCGCTCGATGGCCTCGGTGGCGATGAGCAGGGTGTGCTGCTTGACGGGGCAGCCGTGGTCGCCCGCCGACCAGGACAGGTGGGAGGCGTCGTGCGGGTGGTGCGACCCGGCGTGGTCGTGCTCCGCGAAGTGGCCGATGGCGCCGTAGGAGACGACGACCGGCACGGCGGCCTGGATCCACACGCCGTGGAAGCTCAGCGACCGGCGGGCGAAGTGGATGCCGTAGTTGGACAGCGGTGTCTCGTACCGCAGCACCTCGGCCACCGCGTCCGCGACCGGGCGCGAGCCGCTGGTCAGGGTGGAGTAGTAGGCGGGGTTGCCGAGGATGCGCGACAGCGCGTTGGAGACGAGGTTGGCGGTGGGCTCGTGGCCCGCGCCGAGGGTGAGGAACACCTGCCAGGTGACCTCCTCGGGGGTGAGTCCCGCCGGGTGGTCCAGGAGGCGGCTGGTGAGGTCGTCGCCGCGCCGCTCGCTCTTGGCGGCGATGAGTTCCAGGACGTAGCGGCCGTACTCGGCCTCGCCCCGCGCTGCCTGCTCGCCGCCCTCCATCATCTGGCCGAGCGCGTCGTTGAGGCGGCCGCTCTCGCTGTCGGGCAGGCCGAAGAGGTTGTTGAAGACCAGTGCCATCAGGGGCCGGGCGAACTCGGCGACGAGGTCGGCCCGCCCGGCCGGCCCGAAGCGGCCCACCAGGATGTCCACCGCCCGGTGCACCCGCTCGCGCAGGTCGTGCGGCTCGACCAGGTCGAAGGCGTCGAGGAGGGTGCGGCGGTAGCGGATGTGGGCGTCGCCGTCGGCGAAGAGGGCGTTGGGCCGCCACCGCATCATGCCGAGGATCGGCGAGTCCGCGGCGACCGTGGCCTCCCAGGGCCGGGGGTCGTGGGACCAGGTGTCGCCGTCGTGCAGCAGGTCCAGCGCGGCCCGCCGGTCGGTGACGACGTACGCGGGGACGCCCGGGGCGAGTTCGGCCCAGCCGACGGGGCCCTGGGCGCGCAGCGCCGCGTAGTAGGCGTGCGGGTCGGCGGCGAAGCCGTCCTCCCACAGCCGCACCGGCGCGGAGAGCGAGAAGGCGGCTGCGGGGGCGGGATAGGCGGGGTGGGCGTTCACCGGGTCTCCGGGCGGTTGCGGGCGATCAGGTGCTGGACGAGCGCGAGGAGGGCGTCGATGGAGGAGTTGGTGTCGCGGGCGTCGCACGTCACCATCGGGGTGCCGGCCTCCAGGTCGAGGGCGCGGCGCAGCTGCTCCTCGGTGTACGGGCGGGAGTCGGGGAAGGTGTTGAGCGCGACCGCGTACGGCAGTCCGGTCTCCTCCACCAGGCCGAGCACGTCGAAGGAGTCGTCGATGCGGCGGGTGTCCACCAGGACGAGCGCGCCGAGCGCCCCGTAGGCGATGTCGGCCCACAGCGAGCGGAAACGTTCCTGCCCGGGGGTGCCGAAGAGGTAGAGCACCACTCCCCCGCCCAGGCTGATCCGCCCGAAGTCGATGGCGACCGTGGTGGTGGTCTTGTCCCGGACCCCGGCGAGGTCGTCCACCGTGGCGGACGCCTCGCTCAGGTGCTCCTCGGTGTGCAGCGGGCGGATCTCCGAGACCGAGTCGATCAGGGTGGTCTTGCCCACCCCGAACGGCCCCGCGACCAGGATCTTCACCAGCTCGCGCGCGGTGTCGGGCAGATGGATCCCCCGGGCCCCGGCGGCGCCGGTGGAGCCGGGGCTACTGCTTGAGGGCGCGGAGGCCATCGGCCACTCTCTTCAACAGATCGGGTGCGGGCAGGGCGGCGACGGGAATCGGCGGGCGGGCGCTCACCAGCCCCTGGTCGACGAGGGCGGCGGCGAGCACCCGCACGGCCGAGACCGGCAGTTCGAGCAGCGCGGCCGTCTCGACGACGGTGAGCGAGCCGCCGTCCAGCACGTCCAGCAGGGCGTGCTGGGCGGCGGGCAGTCCGGCGGGCTCCGGACCGCCCCCGCCGGTCAGCACCGACAGCCGCTCCAGGCTGTTGCGGCTGGGCCGGGCGACCCCGCCGGTGGACAGATAGGCGGGGACCAGCGGGCGGCCGCCGCGGCGGCCCGTCATACGTGGGTGGCGCCGTCGGCCGTGCGCGGCGCCGCCGCCATGGTCTTCTCGCCGAGCCGGGCCACCTGGGAGTGGACGCGGTGGGCGAGCAGGTCGAGCCGGACCTCCGGGTCGCCGAAGGCGGCCACACAGGTGCCGTGGGCGGTCGGCGCGACCAGGATGTAGCCGTGGTCGGACTCGATGACCACCTGGCGGATCCGGGCGTCCTCCTGGTCCGCGAAGGCCGCCGCCGCGGTGCGGCAGGCGCCCTGCACGGTGCTCATGATGGCGGCCGTGCGCTCGGCGGACGCCTGGGACAGGGCCTGGGTGTAGCCGGAGACGAGACCGTCCCGGGTGAGCAGGACGGCGGCCTGGACGTGCGGGATCTCCAGGATCGCGTCCAGTACCCACGCCGTCTCGCCGGTGGTGCCGCTGGTCATCGCGGTTCGTTCCCTTCGGTGGGGGCGGCGGAGCGGGCCGCGGCGGTGCCGGACTGCAGTGCGCCGAGCGCGGCGGCCGACTCCTCGGGGGTACGGGCGGGCGCCGCGGCCGTCTCGGCGGGCAGCGCGGCCCGGGTGCGGCGGCGCCGCTGGGGCAGCGCGTCGCCGTCGGGCGCGGGTTCGGGGGCGGGCGCGCCGGGGGCGTACACGGCGGCGGGCCGGGGCACAGGGGGCACGGCGGGCACGGCGGGCTCCAGGGCGTGTTCCGGTGCCGTCCGCACCTCGGGGGTGCGGGTGGAGCGGGGGGCCGCCGCGGCGGGCGGCCGGCTCGCCGGGTCGATCCGGCTCAGCAGGTGGTTCTTGACCAGGAGCACCGCGCGGACGCCGCCGTAGGGCGACGGCGAGGACAGGTCCACCGAGAGGTCGAACTGCCGGGTCAGCTGGCCGATCGCGGCCAGGCCCATCCGGGGCGGGTCGCCGAGTTCGGAGAGCAGGATCGCCTCGGTGCCGGCCACCATCCGCTGCGCGTAGGCGCGTTCGTCGCGGCTCATGCCGACCCCGGCGTCGTCGATGGTGACCGAGACGCCGTGGTGGGCGCGTTCGAGGTTGACCACGACCTCGGTGTCCGGGGCGGAGTGGCGCAGCGCGTTGTCGAGCAGCTCGGCCACGATGATCGCGACGGGCTCGACGGCGTGCGAGACGAGCGCGGTGCCCGGCTCCAGATGGTTGTGGATGCGCACCCGGTGGTAGCCCACCAGCCGGGACTGACCGCCCGTCACCGCGTCCACCAGGTGCGACTCCTCGCGGGCCAGGCCGACCCAGGCGCCGCAGACCACGGCGGTGACCTGGGCGCGCCGCAGCGACTGCTCGTTCTCGTGGTCGAGGGCGAAGAGCGTCTGGGCGAGCTCCGGGTCGTCGTAGCGCTGCTGGAGTCCGCGCAGGTGGTCCTGGAGGCGGTAGAGCCCGGCCTGGATCTCCCGGGTGGCGCCGCGCATGCCCGCGCGGGCGGCGGCGTCGACCCGCTTGCGCTCCTGCGCCACGGCGGTCGCGACGCCTTCGAGGACGCCGTCCAGGCCCGCGCCGAGCTCGGTGCCGGCGAGGTCCGGGTGGAGCGGGCCGGGCACCTGCACGTGCGGATGCGCGGCCCGGGTCGCCTCGGCCGGGACGCGGCGCTGGGCGAGATGGGCGACCTCCGCGGCGTACGCCCGGGAGAGGCGGGCCGCTTCGGCGCGGGCGCCCTCCCCCTGGGAGCGCAGCTCGGCGATCTCCTCCCGCTGCCGGGCCGTCCGGCGCCGGGAGCGCAGCAGCCCGCCCCCCAGCACGAACGCGGACAGGGTCCCGGCCGCCAGGCCTCCGGCGGCCAGGTCCGGTATCTCAATCATCTGATGGGCCTTCGGGGGAGATCGGGAGAAGGGCATGTGGACGACCGCCCCGGAAGGCGAACGTGGCCAGTACACACTGTCATTGACCGGTCCCGCACTGTTTTACACGAAGATGCTTTCGAACCTGAACGCGGGAGTCCGAATCTTGACGAAACGTCGGGGTGCCGGCAGGGGCGCGTCCTCACGGGTTGTTGAAGAAATCGCGGACCCGGTAGCGGCGGCGCCGCCCGCGCCCGCCGTACTCGTCGTCGTCCTCGTCGTCGTCCGGGTGGTGCAGCACCGTCCAGCTCACCGCCGAGACGGCCGGCTCCAACGACAGCCTGCTCACCGCCTCTTCGAGGAGGCTGTCGTCGCGGCGCTCGGTGGTGAGCTCGGCGGTCACCGTCACCCTGCCGGGGGCGTCGGCGTCCTGGCTGTGCACCGAGCGCAGCCGGAACCCCGGTCCGGTCAGGGCCTGGACGGAGAGGATGCGCACATGCGCCTCCTCCGGCTCGGTGCACACCACCTCGAACAGGTAGTCGGTACCGACCTCGACACCGCCGTGCGGCTCGCGGTCCAGGCGCCGCCCCAGCGGCCGCAGCAGCAGATTGGCGCCGACCACCCCGGCGGTGCCGAGCGCGGCCACCGCGTAGAGCCCGGCCCCGGCGAGCGCCCCGACCGCGGCCGAACACCACAGGGTGGCGGCCGTGTTCAGACCCCGTACGCTCAGACCGTCCCGCATGATGACACCGGCGCCCAGGAAGCCGATGCCCGAGACGATCTGCGCGGCCACCCGGGAGCCGTCGTAACCGCTGGTGCTGGTGGCGTCGACGAAGCCGTACGTCGAGAGCAGCACGAACAGCGCGGAGCCGGCCGCCACCAGCGCGTTGGTCCGCAGCCCCGCCATCCGGGCCCGCCACTGGCGCTCCAGGCCGATGATCCCGCCATAGCCCAGGCCCGCCCCGATGTTGGCGGCCGTGTGCCACTCGTTGAGCATGTTCCGTACTCCTCGCCGTCCGTCCGTCCCCCTCCTATCGGCCACCGGCGCCCCGGTGTTGAACCGGATCGGCGGGCGGGGCCCGTTCGGCCCTCGTTAGGCTGGGCGGACACCGCCGCACGCACCGCTCGGAGGAGTCGTGGACATCCGGACCGCACAGGAGCAGGCCTGGGCGAACAAGGTCGAGAAGGGGTTCAACGTCACCGACGTGCCGCTGGAGTTCGGTCTGCTCACCGCCGAGGTGGGCGAGGCGTTCACGGCCTGGCGCAAGCGGCTTCCGGATTTCGGCGAGGAGCTGGCCGACGTCTTCCTCTATCTGGTGGCGCTGGCCGAGATGAACGGCGTGGACCTGGACGAGGAGGTCGCCCGCAAACTGGAGAAGAACCGCCGCCGCGCCTACGCGCGCGACGAGCACGGCGTTCTGGTCCGGGTCACCGAGGGCTGAGTGCCCCGGCGCGGTGTCACGTGTGCGCGGCCGCCCAGGCCGTGAGCTCGGCGCGGGCCGCGTTCAGCAGGTCGGCGGACGGGTCGCTGGCGCCGTCGGTGACCAGCGCGAAGTGGACACCGCCCCGGTCCGGTGCGGTGAGCAGTAGCCGGCGGCTGCCGGTGCCGCCGGGCTCGGGCGCCACGGCGACGGGGGTCTGCGGCGTGTAGCGGGGCGGCCGGTGGACCGCGCCGAGGTCGGAGACGACCGTGGTCGCGGCGAAGGAGGCCGGCAGATGCAGCTCGGTGGGCGCGGCCGGGCCGCCCGGGCGCCACAGGAGCAGACCGTAGCGGCCGGTGCCGACGAGCCGGGCCACCTGCGGCAGCGATGCCGGGACGGGGTTCCACGTCTGGGTGGTGGAGCCGTCGCGGGAGCGGTCCTCGTAGGTGAAGGCGAGCACGCGGCCGGCCGTGGCCGAGGGGTAGAGCCGGTCCAGGAGGCGGGCGTCCTGGCGCAGGACGGGGGCGCCCGCGTCGTCGCGGCGGACGGCCGAGAGGTCCTCGTCGTTCCAGGCGTCACCGGCCGTGAGGACCTTGCCGGGGTTGCCGTTCATCAGCTCGTGGTGGCGTCCGCTGTACAGGTCCCACTGCCACTGGGTGCCCGACAGGACGGGACCGGACGCCGACGGGTCCGACCACCAGGCGGCTCCGTCGAGGCGGGAGTCCAGCCCCTGGTACATCGCCTTGAGGACACTGGGGGCCTTGTCGGCGACGGTCCCGGAGAGCGGATGGCCGAACTCGCCGACGACCGCGGCCGTGCTCGCGGCGGCGGCCCGGTCGCGCACGGCGCCGAGGTCGCGCGCGTACTGGCCGTCGCCCGCCTTGCCCCACATGAAGACGCCGGAGATCGCCTTCTGGTCGTAGAAGTGGGTGTTGAACACATAGCGCGGCCCGAGGGCGCCCGCGTCGAGCAGACCGCCCTCCTGGCGCTGGAAGTCGATGTTGGCGTTCCAGAAGAGGTTGGGCTCCACATAGGCGGGTTTGGCCTGCCAGCCCGCCGCGTCCATCGCGGTCCGGAAGCGGGTGTAGAAGGGCCAGAGCACCTCACGCTCCCAGGCGCGGCTGGTCTGCCCGCTGTCGTAGCTGCCCGCGTGCGGTTCGTTGTACGGGTCGAACCCGGCGACGGCCGCGAACTCCTCGGCGGTGAGGTGCTGGGCCAGATAGCCCAGGGTGGTCCGGGCGGTGGTGAGGAAGGCGTCCTGGATGCCGCGCGCGTTGTGCCAGAAGTCGTGGGTGGCACGCTTGACGGCCTCGTTCTGGGTGATGTTCTGGCCCCAGAACAGGCAGATCCCGCAGGACTCGCGCGGATAGCCACCGTCCGCTACGGCCCAGGCGGGAGCCCCGTCGCCGGTGTACCAGCTGCCCGCGTCGAAGAGGTGGCGGGAGAACAGGTCCTGGTGGAAGTCGGGCAGCACCCGGACCCCGGCGTCCAGGAAGGCCCGCATCTGCTCGGTGACGGCCGCGAGATACCCCTGGTCCACCTGGCCGCGTACGGGCTCGGCGGACGCCCAGGAGAGCAGGAAGCGTACGGTGTTGGCGCCGCCCAGGGCGCGTACGGCGGTCGCCGCGGCGCGGGCGTCGGCGACCGAGGCGAACGACAGTCCCCCGTGTTCGGCCAGCTTGGTCTCACCGGAGACGTTGTAGCCGCGCAGCACCACCTCGCGGCCGAGCCCGTCGACCAGCCGCCCGTCCTCGACGGTGAGCGCGGAGGCGGTGGCGCCGTCGAACCACTGGGCGTCGGGGAGCCCCTCCGCCCCGGAGGCCGGGGAGCCCCCGGCCCCGAGGAGCGCGGCGAGCAGGACGAGGACCCCGAACGGACGCGCCCACGACTTTGGCATGCCCATCACCATCGCGGCGGCCCGGAGCACAGTCAACACTCCGGGCCGCCGCGCCCGACGGGCGCCGGGCCGTGACCTTGGCGGCTTCGCGCCGGCCGCGGCGGACCCGCGGCCCGCTAGCGGCCGGTGAACACGGCGACCGTCCGGCCGGGGACGCCGAACGTGCCCGACCCCGCCTCGTAGGAGGCCGACTTGACCGTGGCGTCGCCGCCCCGCGCCTGCGCCGGGTGCAGCGCGTATGCGTGGCCCGCGAGGTCCGCGACGCGCTGCGTCTGCCGGTCCGGCGTCGCGTTGAACACGACGACCAGGGAGCCGAGCCGCATGGTGATCACACCCGGCGTCTCGTCCTTCCCGGAGAGCGGGAAGGAGAGCGCCGACTGCACCTGGGCCGCGGTGCTCAGCCGGAAGGCCGGGTCGGTCGAACGGATCTTCAGGAGGTCACGGTAGGCCGCCGAGGCGCCGGTGATCTCCGCACAGCCCGGGGCGAGCGGGCCGGCTGCCAACAGGGGCTTGGCGTACGGCCACTTGGACTGGTTGTCGGCCGCAGGCGGCAGCCCGCGCCCGAAACCGTTGCCGTCCCGGCAGTCCCAGTGGATCGCGTTGAACCAGTCGCCGCTGTCGAAGGAGTTGCGGTCCAGCGACTTGGAGCGCAGCAGGTCCGTACCGGCCTGGGAGAGCGCCGGGCCCTGCGACAGCGTGGCCGTCGCCAGCGCGAGCACCTGCATCCTCGCCCGATCGGCGGCCGGCGTGGAGCGCGGCAGCTTGAAGGCGAGCGCGTCGTAGAGCGACTCGTTGTCGTGCGCGTCGGTGTACGCGAGCGCGTCACCGGGAGCCCGCGCGTACCCGGCCGGGGCGCCGTTGTAGTCGACGTCGGCACCCGTGACCGTACGGCCGGAGGTGTCGGTGAAGGTGTACGCGGCGAGGTTGCCGGAGAGGCCGACCTTGATCAGGTCCTGGTAGTGCAGCAGCCGGGCCCGCTGCTGGGCCGGGGTGCCGTTGGCGGCCGAGGAGTTGGGGTCGGTGTACAGGCCCGAGGCGAAGCCCTGGACGCCCGGGTCCTCGTCGAAGGGCCCGCCGCCGCGCACCGCGTCGCGCGCCCGGTCCGAGAAGGTCGCGACGCCGGTGCCCGCCATGTTCTTCTGGGTCGCCTGGACGAACCGGGCGTCGTCGGCGACCTCGCCGAAGTTCCAGCCCTCCCCGTACAGGACGATCTTCTTCCCGTCGACGCCGTCCCTGGCGGGCGTCAGCGCGTCGAGCGCCTTGCGGACCGCGAGGATGTTGGCCTTGGGGTGGTGGCCCATGAGGTCGAAGCGGAAGCCGTCGACCTTGTACTGCCGGGCCCAGGTGACCACCGAGTCCACCACGAGCTTGCCCATCATGGCGTTCTCGGGCGCGGTGTTGGCGCAGCAGGTGGAGGTGGCCACCGTGCCGTCGTCGAGGAGGCGCTGGTAGTAGCCGGGCACGATGCGGTCGAGGACCGACGTGCCGGCCTGGCCGCTCGCCACGGTGTGGTTGTAGACCACGTCCATCACCGTGCGCAGCCCCGCGCCGTTGAGGCCCTGGACCATCTGCCGGAACTCGACCGTGCGCCGGGTCCCCTCCGGGTCACTGGCGTAGGAGCCCTCGGGCACGGTGTAGTGCAGCGGGTCGTACCCCCAGTTGTAGGCGTCCTTGGCGGCGGTCTTCGCCACGCACGCCTGCTGCTCGGACGAGTCGGGCGCGTACACCTTGAGGTCGCAGCCGGGGACGGCCCGGTCGGACTTCCTCTCGGGGATGGTGCCGATGTCGAAGGCGGGGAGGAGGTGGACGTAGGAGGTCCCGGAGCGGGCGAGTTCCCTCAGGTGCCGCATGCCGTCCGAGCCGGTGTCCGTGAACGCCAGGTACTGGCCGGGGTGGTGGGAGGTGGGGTCGGCGACCGAGAAGTCGCGGACGTGCAGCTCCTGGATCTGTGCGGCGCGCAGCGGTACGGCGGCGGGCTTGCGCAGCGACGACCAGCCCCTGGGCGCGAGCTTCGGGTCGGCGAGGTCGACGACGAGGCTGCGGGCCGAGTCGGTGGTCAGGGCGGTGGAGTACGGGTCGGTGACCAGGTTGGTGACGACCTTCTGGACGCTGGGCGCCCACACCGTCACGGCGTACCGGTACGGCTTGCCCGACCAGCCGCGGGGGCCCGTCACCGACCAGACGCCGGTGGCGTCGTCGCGGCGCATGGCGACGGTGCGGCCGTCGAGTTCGAGGGCGACCCGCCGGGCGGTGGGCGCCCAGAGCGACAGAGTGGGGCGACCGCCGGAGAAGACCGGGCCGAGCGCCGCCCGGCCGGCGCGGGCGCCGTACAGGTCGTCGAGGACGCCCTGGGTCTGGACGCCGGTGGCGGCGAGCAGGGCGCCGTTGGCGAGCCGCTGGGTGGCGACGACCTGTCCGGTGAGGGCCCGGCCGATCCGGTCGCGGTCGCGCGGATCGACGGTGAACGCCCCGTACCGCGCGAGGTGCGGGAAGCGGGCCTTCTGCGCGTCGGTGAGACCGCCGGGCACGGGAGTGAGCCGCAGCCAGTGGCCCTCGCCGGTGAGGACGCCGTCCTTGACGGCGAGGCCGCCTTCCGGCGCGTACACCAACTGCCGGCTCGCGGCCGTACCGCCCGTCTCCCAGGCGACGGTGTACCGGTCGATCCACTGCGCCCGCGACTTCGTCAGGTCGAGGTCGGCGGCGGAGCCCGACCCCATGGGCAGCAGGTACTTCTCGACCCCGCCCAGGAGCCACACCTCGTGGCCGTACGCGGTGAGGTCCAGCGAGCGGTCGGAGCCGAACTCCTTGGCATCTCCCTTGTGGAGGATGTAGCTCAGACTGGACGCGCCCTCCTTCAGCGGCACCTCGAAGACCGCGCCGAAGGCGTCGGTGCGCACCGGCGGAAGCGGCGTGGACCAGTCGGTCGGCGTCGCGGCGCCCGTCCAGGTGTGGATGCCCCAGCCGCTGTAGTCGCCGTCGGCGCGCTGGTAGTGGATGACGGCCCTGGTGGTGTCCTGGGGCGGATAGGTGCCGGGGGGCGGCGAGGTGAGGAGCGCGTCCTTGCCCTGCTCGACCCAGACCTCCCCGGTGCGGCCCACGTCGATGGTGCGGTCCGCGGTGACGTCCTTGGTGCCGTCCTTGTCGATGACGAGGAACCCGACGCTGGAGGCGCCCGCCTTCAGCTTGACGTACGCGAAGGCGCCGTACGCGTCGCGGCCGGTGAAGGCGTGGCCCGCGGGCCAGGTGGTGGACTCGCCGTCGGCGAGGTCGCCCCAGGCGTAGAGCCGCCAGTCGGTGTAGTCACCGGCGGGGCGCTTGTAGTGGACCACGGCGTAGTCGCGCCGGGAGGCGGTGGGCGCCGGTTCGGCGGCGGGGGTGCCGCTCGTGGTCCGGGCGGTCGCGCTCGCGGTGTGCCCGGCCGAGTCGACGACGACGGCCTTGTACCGCAGGGGCGTTCCGGTCGCGAGGGTGGCGGGCAGGTGCTGGACGACCTTGTACGGGGCGTGGTCGGCGGAGCCGAGGACCTGCCAGGGGCCGGTGCCGGTCTGGGCGGCGAACACCACCCGGTTCAGCTGACCGCCGTCGACGTCGGCCGTGATCTCGACGTCTCCGGTGGCGCCCGCGGCCGGGGCCGTCAGGGTGAGCGAGGGCCGGGCGGCAGGCGCGCCCAGCGGCTCGGCCGCCTTGTATACGAGAGCGGAGAGGGCGGGTACCCGGACCGTGACGCGGCGGTCGGCGCCGCTGGTGAGCGTGCCGGTCGCCCCGTAGATCCCGGTGAACGCGGTGTTCGCGGAGCCGGTCGCGAACTCGGCGGTCCGCTCCTCGGCCGCGTTGTTGACCGCGACGACGTACTCGGTACCGGTCCTGGCGTCGGTGCGGGAGAAGGCGTAGACGCCCTTGCCCCGCGCCGCGTACCGCTCGGTCTGCACACCGTCGGCGAGCGCCGGGTGCTGCTTGCGCAGCTTGGAGAGAGCGGCGATCGCCTTGTAGAGCGGGTGCTCCGGATCGAAAGCACTGCTCGCGTGCGTACGGGTGGTACCGATCTGGGGGTCGTCGAGATAGTCGGCGACCTTCGACGGGAACATCGTCTGCCGGGCGTCCTTGTCGCCGCCCGCGCCCGTGAAGCCCTGCTCGTCGCCGTAGTAGACGACGGGGTTGCCCCGGCTGAGGAACATCAGCTCATGGGCGAGCCGGTCGCGCCGCAGCAGTTCGGCGGCGTCGGCCTTCGGGTTGTCCTGGACCAGGAAGCTCCCGATCCGCCCCATGTCGTGGTTGCCGAGGAAGGTCACCTGCTCGTAGGCGTTGGCCTTGTCGGTGGTGTAGCGGTAGTCCTGGCCGAGGGCCGCGCCCAGGTCCGCCGCCGAGCCGCCCTGCGAGACGTAGCCGCGCATCGCCTGCTGGTAGGGGAAGTCCAGGGTCGCGTCCAGCCGGCCCCGTCGCACGTACGGGGAGGTCACCGACGGGTCGGCCGAGTACACCTCGCCGTAGATGAAGAAGTCGGGGCGCCCGCGCCTGGCCGCGTAGGCGTCGAGCGCGGTCGCCCACTGGGTCCAGAAGTCCAGGTCGACGTGTTTGACCGTGTCGACGCGGAAGCCGTCCACGTCGAAGTCCTCCACCCACTTCTCGTAGATCTTCTCCATGCCCCGCACGACCTCGGGCCGCTCGGTCCACAGGTCGTCGAGGCCGGAGAAGTCGCCGTACTCCGCGCTCTCCCCGGCGAAGGTGGAGTCGCCCCGGTTGTGGTAGAGCGAGGGGTCGTTGAGCCAGGCCGGGACCTTGGCGGCCTTCTCGGCGGCGGGCACGACCGGGGTGTACGGGAAGGAGCCGGGCCCGACCGCGGGGAAGCCCTTGCCCCCGGCCGCGTAGGCGCTGTCGTCGAACGGCACGCCGTCCTTCGTCAGATACGGGAACGCGCCCTTGGACAGGTACGCCGAGCTCTGCTCGCGGTGGCTTATGACGTCCGCGGTGTGGTTGGTGATGACGTCGAAGAAGACCTTCATGCCCTTGGCGTGGGCCTTGTCGATCAGCCGGGCCAGGTCGGCGTTGGTGCCGAAGTGCGGGTCGACCTGGGTGAAGTCGGTGATCCAGTAACCGTGGTACCCGGCGCTCTGGTCGGCGCCCGTGCCCTGGACCGGCTTGTTCTTGAAGATCGGCGCCAGCCAGATCGCGGTGCTGCCGAGCCCCTTGATGTAGTCCAGCTTCCCCGTCAGGCCCTTGAGGTCGCCGCCCTGGTAGAAGCCCTTGTCGGCCGGGTCGTAGCCGGTCACCGAGCGGCCGCCGGTCAGACCGCCCCGGTTGTTGCCGCTGTCGCCGTCCGCGAACCGGTCCGGCAGCACGAAGTAGGGCTGCTCCCGGGTAAGTTCGTGCCGGGCGGGCTCGGCGGCGAGCCGGGCGTCGGACGGTGGCGCCGGGGGTGCGGTGGGCGCCGGATGCGCCGCGGGCGCGGCCGACGCCAGCAGCGCGAGGGCCACGGCGGCGGTGACGGCGGTTCGGCGCGGAGAGCCGATCACGGACCTACTCCTTCTTCGGGAACTACGGGCTTCGGGGGACTACGGGTACGGGCGTGGGGCACGGAGGGAGCGTCGGACCGGCGGGCCGGTCGCGCCAGGGGGCGTTCAGGTCAGTTGCCGCCGCACGTACGGGCTCCGGCGTGAAGCGCGAGGGCGGTGTCGGCGCCCAGGGTCGCGGTGAACCGCCCCGCGCCGTCGACCGTGACCGCCCTGCCGCTCTGCACGTCGCAGTAGCCGCCCGCCGGCAGCGACGTCTGGAAGGTGCGGGTGAGCGGCGAGCCCTCGTGGTTGACGGCCACGAACGCCTTGGTGCCGCGTCCGAAGGCGATGGCGTTGCCGCCGTTGTCCCACCAGTCGGTGACCGGCGCCGTGCCGGCCGTGGCGCGGAACTTCACCATCGAGCGGATCTCCGGCCAGGCGTGCTGGCACTTCCATCCATCGCTGTAACAGGCGTTCACCCGGCCGCCGTTGGGCGGCCCCGCGTCCTTGTCGCTGAACACGTAGCCGGAGTGGACGTCCGGGGAGCCGTAGGGCCAGGCCAGCATGAAGACATGGGCCAGGGTGTAGCGGGCTCCGTCGTTGTAGGTGAGCGTCTGCCCGCCGCGCTCGGTGTCGTGGTTGTCGACGAAGACCGAGGCCTTGCCGCCGCTCAGATAGCCCCAGCCCTCGCCGAAGTTCTTCAGGTACGCGAGCTTCTCGTTGGTGAACACCCGCTTGAGGTCCCAGGCGTAGCGGAACTCCTGGACGTCGCCGGTGTTGAGGTACTCGGTGGGCTGTACGGCCTCGCCCGCGCCGTAGATCGTCTCCTGCTTCCAGTAGACGCCGGGGTTGCTCAGCCGGGACTTGATGGCGGCGAGGTCGTCCTCGGGGATGTGCTTGGCGGCGTCGACGCGGAAGCCGTCGACGCCGAGCGAGAGCAGGTCGTTGAGGTATCCGGCGATGGTCCGGCGGACGTACTCCTCGCCGGTGTCGAGGTCGGCCAGGCCGACGAGCTCGCAGTGCTGGACGTTCCAGCGGTCCTGGTAGCTGCCGATCTCGGCCTTGCAGTCGTCCAGGTCGGCGGCGGAGTAGGTGCCGGGGTAGTCGTACTTGCCGTAGGCGGAGCCCGCCGAACCGGTGCCGGAGCCGCTGGTCATGTGGTTGACCACCGCGTCGGCGACGACCTTGACGCCCGCCGCATGGCAGGTGTCCACCATGGAGCGGAAGGCGGCGCGGTCGCCGAGCCGGCTGCCGATCCGGTAGCTGACGGGCTGGTAGGCGGTCCACCAGGCATCGCCCTGTACGCGTTCCTGGGGCGGGGAGACCTGCACGTAGCCGTAGCCGTCGGGGCCGAGTTCGCCGGTACAGGCCCTGGCCACCGACGCGAAGTCCCACTCGAACATCACGGCGGTCACGTCCTTGGGCCCCGGCGCGGCGGCCCCCGCCTGCGGGGCGCCGAGGACGGCGCTGCTCGCGGCCCCGGCGACGAGCGCGAGGGCGGCGGCCAGGGTTCTGCGCGTACGGCGGGTGCGGGGGGTGCTGGTGTCCATGGGGGGACCTCCGTGGCGGGAAAGAGGGGACGCAGCGGCCTCGCGGAGCGGCGCGGCCTGCCGCTCCGAAGGGCTCTGAATGTTCTTGCTGAAACAACCGGAAAGCTATTGCGGTCGAGACCGTAGGCGGCCTGGACCAGCCGGTCAACCCTTTGGACACACCCGCGCCACACGGCGGAAATCTCCGCGTCTCCTCCCCGCATTTCCTCCGCAAGGCCTTTCGCAAGGGATTGCAGCGGTGTTACGTTCAACCACACCACGGCCCGGGTGTGGCGTGAACTCACCCCTGAGCGCCGAACCTCCGCGTCCGTGTCGCCGCGCCGCGAGTCCCATTCGAGCGACGTCGACCGGGCAACCGCGGCGCCCCGGCCATCGCATAGGCTCGGCCACGACATGAAGAGCAACCTCGCCCCGCTGGCACCCAAGGCCGACAAGGACACCGTGCGCCGGCACAACCTCAGCCTGGTGCTGCGGGCGGTCCACGACGAGGGCGAGACCACCCGGGCGGCCGTCGCTGCGCGCGTGGGACTGACCAGGGCTGCCGTGTCCTCGCTGGTGGAGCAGTTGCTGGAGGGCGGGTTCCTCACCGAGTCCGGCAAGACCTTCAGCGGGCAGGCGGGGCGGCCCGGCACCGTCCTCAAGCCGGCCAGGACCGGTGCCGCCGGGGTCGGTGTCGAGATCAACGTCGACTACGCGTCCGTGTGCGTGGTGGACCTGGCCGGAACCGACCGGGTCCGGCTCACCGAGCACCTGGACAACCGGGGCGCGCCGCCCGCCGAGGTGCTGGCCCGGGCGGCGCGGCTCACCGCGCAGGCACTGGACTCCGCCCGGCGGCAGGAGCTGCGGCCCGCCGGGGTGACGCTCGCCCTGCCGGGCCTGGTCGCCGGCGGCACCGTCCGCCAGGCGCCGAACCTGGGCTGGAACGGCGTACCGGCCGACGACCTGTTCGCGCGGGCCCTCGCCCAGTGCCCCGGCTCCCCGGCCCTCGCGGTGAGTTCGGAGAACGAGGCCAACCTCGCGGCGCTGGCCGAGCTGTGGTTCGGCGGACCGGACGAGGCCCGCACGTTCCTCTACCTCTCCGGTGAGATCGGCGTGGGCGGCGCCCTCGTCCTCGACGGTGAACTCCTGCGCGGCGCGCACGGTTTCGCCGGGGAGATCGGCCACGTCCCGGTGGACCCGTCCGGCCCCGAGTGCCGCTGCGGGGCCCGGGGCTGCCTGGAGCAGTACGCGGGCCAGGCGGCGCTGCTGCGCGGCGCGGGCATCGAGGAGGGCGCCGGGGCGGCGGGCGTGGCCGAGCTGGAGCACCGGGCCCGGGCGGGCGAGGAGCGGGCGCTGGCGGCGCTGGACACGGCCGGGCGGATGCTGGGCCGGGTGCTGGCGGGCGCGGTGAACCTGCTGGACCCGCAGAGCGTGGTCCTCGGCGGCGTCTACCGCACGCTGTCCCCGTGGCTCGCTCCCCCGGCCGGAGCCGAACTGGCCGCCCGGGTGGTCTCGGGCCTGTGGCCCCGCGACAGCGGCCGCCTACGGGCCTCGTCCCTGGCGGGCGACGCGGCCCGGGGCGCGGCGGCGCTGGTGGTGGAAGCGGTGCTGGACGACCCGGCGGGTTGGGCGACGGGCTGAACGGGCACGCCAAACGGCGCACCGGGCCGAGCGGGCGGCGGGCCGAGCGGGGCTTAGCAGAGCCGGGCCGAGCAGAACCCCGGACTGAGCGGACGGGCAGGCCGAAAGGCGCGCCGGGCTGAGCAGAGCCCGGCCAGGCAGGGCGGCGGGCCGAACAGACCTCCGAGCCGAACAGGGCCCCGGCCGTAGGGCCCGGGCCGAGCAGGACCCCGGGGCGCCCCGCCCCCGGCCGGGCCGTGGGTCCGCTCCTCAGCGCACCCCCATCAGATGCTCCAGCGCCAGCTGGTCCAGCTGCTCGAACGCCATCCCCCTCGCGCCCGCCGCCTCCGCGTCGAAGTCCTCGAAGGCCGCGCGGTCCCCGAGCAGTCCGGTCAGGCCGTCGTCCGCGGTCGGCCGGGCGAGGTCGTCGAGGCGGGACGCCCGCAGCGCCTCGCGTACCGCCGGGTCGGCGCGGAACGCCGCCGCGCGCTCGCGCAGGATCAGATAGGTGCGCATGTTCCCGGCGGCCGAGGCCCACACCCCGTCGGCGTCCTCCGTGCGCGGCGGCTTGAAGTCGAAGTGGCGCGGGCCCTCGTAGCCCGCCGACTCCAACAGGTCGACCAGCCAGAACGCGTCCCGCAGGTTCCCCGACCCGAACCGCAGGTCCTGGTCGTACTTGATGCCGGACTGGCCGTTGAGGTCGATGTGGAAGAGCTTCCCGGCCCACAGCGCCTGGGCGACGCCGTGGGTGAAGTTGAGCCCCGCCATCTGCTCGTGCCCCGTCTCCGGGTTGACGCCGACCAGCTCCGGGCGCTCCAGCCGCTCGATGAAGGCCAGCGCGTGCCCGACGGTGGGCAGCAGGATGTCCCCGCGCGGCTCGTTCGGCTTGGGCTCGACGGCGAACCGCAGGTCGTAGCCCTGGCTCACGACGTACTCGCCCAGCAGGTCGAAGGCCTCCTTCAGCCGGTCGAGCGCCACCCGGACGTCCTTGGCGGCGCCCGACTCCGCGCCCTCGCGCCCGCCCCACGCCACGTACACCCGGGCGCCGAGCTCCACGGCGAGGTCGATGTTGCGGATCGTCTTGCGCAGGGCGTACCGGCGGATGTCCCGGTCGTTGGCGGTGAAGGCGCCGTCCTTGAAGACGGGGTGGGTGAAGAGGTTGGTGGTGGCCATGGGGACCGCGAGGCCGGTGGCGTCCAGGGCCGCGCGGAAGCGCTTGACGTGGGCGTCGCGGTCGGCGTCGGACGCGCCGAACGGGATCAGGTCGTCGTCGTGGAAGGTCACCCCGTACGCCCCGAGCTCGGCGAGCCGGTGGACGGTCGCGACCGGGTCGAGGGCGGGCCGGGTCGCGTCGCCGAACGGGTCGCGCCCCTGCCAGCCCACGGTCCACAGACCGAAGGTGAACTTGTCCTCGGGGGTGGGTGTGAAGCGTTCCGTCATCGTCGTGTCCACCTCGGTGCGGGGCGCCCGGAGGGCCCCCATGCTATTTGTTTACTGACCTGACGAATATGACATGATCGCCGCGTCTTCCGTAACCCCGGCCCGTCACCTAATTTGTTTCGCACACGCGCAAATCAATCCGGCGCGTCCGTACGCGCGAGTTCCGCAGGAGAGGTGTGCCGTATGCCGCAGGCCCCGGTCGTCATCGGAGTGGACAGTTCCACCCAGTCCACCAAGGCCCTGCTCGCCGACGCCGAGACGGGGCGGACGCTCGCCGTGGGCCGCGCCCCGCACCGCGTCGACGGCTCCGGCGGGGCGCGCGAGAGCGACCCCGAGCAGTGGTGGCGGGCGCTGGGCGAGGCGGTCGCGGCCGGGCTGAACGGGGCGGGGGTGCCCGCCTCCGCCGTCACCGGCATCGCGGTCGCCGGGCAGCAGCACGGACTGGTCGTCCTGGACCGCGCCGGGCGGCCGCTGCGCCCGGCACTGCTCTGGAACGACACCCGCTCCGCCCCGCAGGCCGCCGCCCTCACCGAGGCGCTCGGCGGCCCGGACGCGTGGACCGCGCGCACCGGCTCGGTGCCCGTCGCCGCCGTGACCGCCGCCAAGTGGCGCTGGCTGTACGAGAACGAGCCCGCGCACGCCTCGGCCGCCGCCCGGGTCCGCCTCCCCCACGACTTCCTCACCGAGCGCCTCGCCGGAACCGCCGCGACCGACCCCGGGGACGCCTCCGGCACCGGCTGGTACGCGACGGCGACCGGCGCCTACGACCCCGTGCTGCTCGACCTCCTCGGCCTGGACGCCTCCCTGCTGCCCGAGGTCGCCGCCACCGGCGCCACCCGGGTGGGATCCCTGACCGCGCGGGCCGCCGAGGCGCTCGGGCTGCCCGCGGGGACAGCGGTCGCCGCCGGGACCGGGGACAACATGGCCGCAGCCGTGGGGCTGGGGCTGGGCGGCGCGGGCCTGCTCGACCACCCCGTCCTCAGCCTGGGGACCTCGGGCACGGTCTTCGCCGCCACCCGCACCCGGCCCGCCTCCCGCGAGCTGTCCGGGTTCGCCGCGACCGACGGCACCTTCCTGCCGCTCGCCTGCACCCTCAACTGCACGCTCGCCGTGGACCGGATCGCCACCCTGCTCGGCCTCGGCCGCGACGACGCGGAACCCGGCGGCGAGGCGGTCCTCCTGCCCTATCTCGACGGCGAGCGCACCCCCGACCTGCCGACCGCGGCGGGGCTGCTCACGGGGCTGCGCCACACCACGACGGGCCCCCAACTGCTGGGCGCGGCCTACGAAGGCGCGGTCTTCACCGCCCTGCGCGCCCTGGACGACCTGCTGCGCGCGTGCGGACTCGACCCGGCGGACCCGGGCACCGCCGGCCGGCCGCTGCGGCTGATCGGCGGGGGCGCCCGGGGCCGTACCTGGGTCGAGACCGTACGAAGGCTGTCGGGCCGGCCGCTCCTGGTGCCCCGGGCGACGGAACTGGTCGCGCTGGGCGCCGCGGCCCTCGCCGCGGCGGCGGTCACCGGCGCGGACCCGGTGGCGACCGCGGCCTCCTGGGGTACCGGCGAGGGGGCCGCGCTGGAGCCGGTCGCCCGTGACACGGCCACCTGGGAGCGCGTCGGCGCCGTCCTCGACCGGGCGGCGCCGGTGCTCGGCTGACGGTCGGCCTCAGCGGGGCCGGGCGCTCACCGGCTCTCGCGCAGCAGCGCGGCGAGGGCGCCGTCCATGTCGAGGTCCTGGTTCTCGGCCTCGGCGGAGACCTCCGCGTAGGTGAGGAGGAGGAAGCGGCGCAGCGCCGCCGTGCCGAATTCGAGGAGCGCCAGACCGTCCGGGGAGCGCAGCTCCACCAGCGTCCGGGCCGGATCGAGCGGCCGTACGCGCACATCGCCGGCGCCGGCCGGGGCGCGCAGTCCCCGGTCGATGAGGTTGCGGGCGAAGACCCAGGTCACGCCGGTGTCGTCCAGGGAGACCTGGGCGGGGAACAGCATCCGGACGGCCAGCGGGTCGGCGCCGTCGTAGGTGAGGGTGACGGGGACGGGGACGCCGTGGGGTGCGTCGGTGACGAGGCGGGCCAGGACGGACTGTTCGACGGTGGTGGACATCGACTCGCTCCTTGCTGCCACTCCCGATCTGTGACCCGCATCACATCATCTCATTAGTCGCACATTCAACACCTTGCCTGGGATTTCGTGCGAAAACCCCGAAAGGCCTCGCGGAACGGGGGCCTGGCACCACCCCCGTGCGGGGCCCAGCCCTCCTGACCGCCGCCCCCTGCCCGGTGGACGATCGGGGTCCACGGATCGTACGGACAGGACAGCGGGGGCTCGGAGATGAACGACCGGACACGGCGGAACGTACTGCGCGGCGCGGCGGGCATGGCGGCCGGAGGAGTGCTCGCGGCACACGGCGGGACGGCCGCGTCCGCCGCCCCGCGGGGAACGCGGGGCATGCGGCGGGCGGCGGCGCCCCCGGACGCGGCCGCGGGCCAGCCGTTCCTGCACGGGGCCTTCGCGCCCGTCACCGAGGAGCTCACCGCCTTCGACCTGCCCGTCACCGGCCGCATCCCCCGTTCGCTGAACGGGCGTTATCTGCGCACCGGTCCCAACGTCCTCGGCCTGGAGGACCCGCGCGCCCACCACTGGATGCTCGGGGACGGCATGGTCCACGGGGTGCGGCTGCGCGACGGGCGGGCGGAGTGGTACCGCAACCGCTGGGTGCGCTCGGCCGCCGTCAGCCGCAAGCTCGGCGAGCCGTACCCCGGACCCGTCCCCGAGGACGACTTCGCCTGCAACACGCACGTCATCCCCTACAAGGGCCGCATCCTCGCCCTCCAGGAGAGCGGGCCGCTGCCGTACGAACTGGACGGCGAACTCAACACCCTGCGCACCTACGACTTCCGCTCCTCGCTGAGCGGCGCGTTCACCGCGCACACCAAGTACGACGTCCAGGCCGACGAGCTGCACGCCATCGCCTACTACCCGACCTGGGACCACGTCCGCCACCTGGTCGTCGACCGGACCGGGCGGGTGGCCCGCACGACCCGGATCCCCGTGGCGGACAGCCCGATGATGCACGACTTCGCGCTCACCGAGCGGCATGTGGTCCTCTTCGACATCCCCGTCACCTTCGACGCGGCGGCGGCCGGGGCGGGCGTGCCCGTTCCGTACGGATGGAACGACCGGCACCCGGCGCGGGTGGGCGTGATACCGCGCGCCGGAGGGAGCGTGCGCTGGTTCGAGATCGACCCCGTCTTCGTCTCGCACACGCTCAACGCCTACGACGAAGGGGCCTCGGTGGTCGTCGAACTCACCACCTTCCCGGCGCCCTTCCAGGTCGCGGGGCGCGGCAGCGACGGCCCCACCGCCCTGGGGACGGCCTCGCTCGACCGCTGGACCATCGACCTGGCGCACGGCCGGGTGCGCACCCGGCGGCTCGACGACCGGCCACAGGAGTTCCCCCGGGTCAACGAGTCACTGGTCTCCCGGCGCCACCGGTACGGGTACACCGCCGCCTGCGCCGAGATGTCCACCGCGTATCTGACCGCCGACGGCGTGCCGCCGGACGGCTCCTTCGGCAACGCCCTGATCAAGCACGACTTCCTGCGCGGAACCTCCCAGTCGCACCGGCTGCCCCGGGGCGCGGCGGTGGGCGAGGCGGTGTTCGTGCCCGCGCACGGACCGGACCCGGCCCCGGGGGCGGCGGAGGACGACGGCTACGTGCTGGCGTACGTCCACGACCCGCGGCGGGGCGCCGCCGATCTGCTGATCCTGGCGGCGCAGGACTTCACCGGGCGTCCGCTGGCCCGCGTCCATCTGCCCGGACGGGTTCCGCTAGGGTTCCACGGCAGTTGGGTCGCGGACGCCTGAGCCGGCGGGGGGGCGTGCTCAGCCGGCGAGCTGGCCGAGCATGCCCATCACCGAGTTGACCGCGCTGTGCAGCGAGGGGGCCGCCGCGGTGTCGGCGAAGTAGAAGCCGAAGCCGGCGCAGGTCAGCGCGTGGGACAGCTTGGTGCCGCCCTTGCGCCAGAGGAAGAACGAAGCCGCGGCGAGCGCGAGCATCAGAGGAAAGTGCACGGAGGGCAAGGTCCTCACCTCGTGACCCCGAGAGTGTCGGATACCGTCCGGCCGCCCGGGGGCGGCGTTCCGGTGGAAACCACCTCCGCCACGGTACGACTCCCGCTCACCCCACGCCACACGAGCATCACAGGGTGTTATTACCACAGGTGAGCGGGGCAGGGGTTCAGCGGGCGGTCGCGACCACCAGGCGGCAGCGGGGGCTCCCGTCCGGGCGCCGCCCCAGCTCGTCCAGCGCGTAGAGGTCCACATGGAAGCCGGCCCCGGCGAGTTCCGCGCGGAGGTCGGCGAGCCGGAAGTCCCGGTAGTACATGACGAACGGGGGCCGCCACAGCGCGTTGCGCAGCCGCATCGCCCCGTCGAAGCCGAGCAGGGCCCAGTACCCCGCGGTGCCGGGGCGGGCGGGGGCCGCGACCGGGAACGCGAACCGGCCGCCGGGCGCGAGCACCGAGCGGACCTGGGCGAAGAGGCCGGGCCGCTCGGCGGGCAGGAAGTGCCCGAACGCCCCGAAGCTCACCACCAGGTCGAAGGCGTCCCGGAACGGCAGGGCGCGGGCGTCGGCCCGGATCCAGTCGGCGTCCCCGGCGCCGCGCGCCCGGCCCACCGCGAGCATCCCGGCGCTGAAGTCGACCCCGGCGACCCGCTCCCGGCACACCGCGCGCAGCACGTCCAGTCCCGCGCCGGTGCCGCAGCACAGGTCGAGGCCGCGGCCGAAGGGACCGAGGGCGGTGAGGACGCCTGCGACGGCGTGGAGGACCGCATCCGGAGTGCGGTACGGCGTGAGGTCGAACTTCGGGGCGAGCAGGTCGTAGCCGCGCTCGACCGACGACAGCGCCTGGGCGGCCAGTTCACGGACGGTGGGGCCCTGGGGAGCGAACATCGCCCTCAGCATAGGGGCACACGCGCCGGCCGACGGTCCGTCGACCGCCAACTGCCAAGTGCCGACTTGCCGACTTGCCGACTTGCCGACTTGCCGACTAGTCGACCTTCAGCTCGCCCATGGCGCTCCAGCCCGTCGCGCCCTCGATCGTCGTGCTGACGATCTCGGGAGTGCGGCGCAGGAGCGGGCGCATCGTCTCCATGGCGGCCCGGAAGTGGTCGGAGTCGACGTGCGCCCCGCCCGCGCCGTCCTCGAAGGCCTCGACCAGCACATAGGTGTTCGGGTCCTCCAGGTCGCGGGACCACTCGAACCAGAGGTTGCCCGGCTCGGCCCGGGTGGCGCCGGTGAAGTCCGCGACGTGCTGGGGCCACTCCTCGGCGTACTCGGGCTTCACGGGGAACTTGACGACAATGAAGATCATTCGGTCATTCTATGCACGGTATGCGTGGATACGTCACGTCGGCCCCGCGAGAAATCCGGGGCAGCCCGCGACACGCCCGGGATAGGGTGACCGCGCCCCGCAGGCCTCCCGGCCCGGACCGGTTCCGGCCCAGACCCCCCAGGTGAGACCCATTACCGTGCTGTCCCGCTCCACCGTCGTGACCCGGCTCCGCGCCGCCGGCTGTGTCTTCGCCGAGGACGAGGCGGAGTTGCTGCTCTCCACCGCCCGCACCCCCGCCGAGCTCGGCGCCATGGTGGCGCGGCGCGCCGAGGGCCTCCCCCTCGAACACGTCCTGGGCTGGGCGGAGTTCGCCGGGGTACGGGTCGCGGTGGACCCGGGCGTCTTCGTACCGCGGCGCCGTACGGAGTTCCTGGTGGAGCGGGCCGCGGCGCTCGCGCCGGCGGGCGCGGTCGTGGTGGACCTGTGCTGCGGCTCGGGGGCGTTGGGCGTGGCGCTCGTCGCGGGGCTCACCGGTGCCGAGCTGCACGCCGCCGACATCGACCCGGCGGCCGTGGAGTGCGCCCGGCGCAATGTCACCGCCGCCGGGGGCCGGGTGCACCAGGGCGATCTGTTCGCCGCGCTCCCGGCCGGGCTGCGCGGCCGGGTGGACGTCCTGCTCGCCAATGTGCCGTACGTACCGAGCGAGGAGATCGAGCTGCTCCCCTCGGAGGCGCGCGTCCATGAGGCGCGGGTGGCGCTCGACGGCGGCGCCGACGGCCTGGACGTGCTGCGTCGGGTGACGTCCGAGGCGGCACTGTGGCTGGCCCCCGGCGGGCGGCTGCTCTTCGAGACCAGTGAGCGCCAGGTCCCGGCGGCGCTCGCGGCGGTCACCGGGGCCGGTCTCGTGCCGGAGGTGGCGACCTGCGAGGAGCGGTACGCCACCGTCGTCGTCGCCACCCGGCCGGTACCGCCGCCCGCGCCCTGGCGCTCGGGCCGTCCGGCTCAGGCCATCCAGAAGAAGACGGCCGTCATCCGGCTGTCCTCCAGGGTGCTGCCCCAGTAGCCGGTGGCCGTGTGGATCATGTTGGCGTTGTAGAGGAGCAGCCGGTTGTAGCGGTGGGCGACGCGGACGTCCTCGGTGAAGGAGCCGGGCGGCACGAACCGGGTGCCGAGCGCCTCGACGAGGTTGGTGTGCGGGGCCGCGACCAGATTGCCGCCGAGGACACCGCCGGGCAGGCTCTGGCGGTAGAAGCTGGTGCCGCAGTCCTCGGGCACGCCCGGGTTGAGGTAGAGCACGGCCGCGTACCGGCACAGCGCGCGCGAGTCGGTGTGCGGGCGCGGCTCGCCCTCGTCCCTGCCGACGACCTGGACGCAGTTGTGGTTGAGCGTGGCGCCGCCGGGGGCCTTCCCCAGCCACAGCTCGCGGGCCCCGGTCGCCTTCCTGACCAGCCGCTCCACCCGGGCGAGTTCGGCGGGCTCCAGGCCCGGCATGGTGCGCAGCCCCGGCCAGGTCTCGGGCTTGCGGGGGTGTCCCTCGACCCAGTCGTCCGTGGCGAGGCAGCGCGCGCGGACCTCGTCGGCGTTGGGCAGGACGTCGTCGAGGACCCAGTAGTCCCGGCCGGGCGTGGGTGTGCGGTAGGGCAGGACCGGGAGGGCGGAAGGGGTGGGGGCCATGCGGCCGAACCTACGTCCGCAACCTTCCGCATCCGCCGTTGCGTTGGTCAACCTTGCCTCAAGGTGCGGTGAAGCCGCCCCGGTGACGAAGGGCGCATTGCGGGGACATCCCGGCGGGAGGTCCCCGCAATGGCAAAGGCGGAGCCATGGTCGTCCCAGGAGACGGCTCCGGGGCGGGTCAGGCCTTGCGGCCCACGCCGCCGAACATGGCCACCTCGGCCGGCTCCCCGTCCCCGGCGTGCTCGGGCCGCCAGCGCGAGCACGAGACCACACCGGGCTCCAGGAGCTCCAGGCCGTCGAAGAAGCGGGCGGTCTGCTCGGGGGTGCGCTGGGTGAGCTTGGGGGTGCCGTGCTCGTTCCAGAACGCCACCGCCTGGTCGACGTCCGGCATCTCGGGGTGGGTCACCGTGTGCGACAGGACGAGGAAGCTGCCGGGGGCCAGCCGGTCCATGAGGTCGCGCACCAGGCCGTACGCCTGGTCGTCGTCCCCGATGAAGATGACCACGCCCAGCAGCATCAGCGCGATGGGCCGGCTCAAGTCCAGCGTCTTCGAGGCGTGTTCCAGGATGCTGTCCACATCGCGCAGATCCGCGTCGAGGTAGTCGGTCCGGCCCTCGGGCGTGCTGGTCAGCAGGGCCCGGGCGTGGGCGAGCACCAGCGGGTCGTTGTCGACGTAGACGATCCGGGACTCGGGGGCGATGCTCTGCGCCACCTCGTGGGTGTTGTCGGCGGTGGGCAGGCCGGTGCCGATGTCGAGGAACTGCCGGATGCCCCGGTCGGCCACCAGGTGGCGCACGGCGCGGCCGAGGAAGAGCCGGTCGGCGCGGGCGTAGTCGCCGATGCCGGGGTGGAGCTCGCGGATCTGGTCGCCGACCGCGCGGTCGACCTCGTAGTTGTCCTTGCCGCCGAGCCAGTAGTTCCAGATCCGCGCCGTGTGCGGCTGGGAGGTGTTGATTCTGCTCCGAACGTGCTCGGGAGCGTCGAGGGGGGCGGGGTTCTCGGTCACGGGCGTCGTCTCCTGGGGCCTGGTGGAACAGTCAATGATCAGCCTAGATGGCCAAGTTGACCCGCGTCCCGGAACCCCGTCGGCCGGTGCCCCGGCAGGCGGGTGTCCCCGGACGACGTCATCGGCGCGCCTGCCGCGTTCGGGGGCGAAGTCACCCCCAGTCTCATACGATCATGGCTGAACGGTTCCGCTCCTCAGCCACCCCCGTACCGATGGAGGTCAACCGTGACCAGGACGGCTCACCGTATCCGCAATCTGTCCACCGCCGCAGCCACCGCGGCAGGACTGCTGCTCGCCGCCACCGGCTGCTCCTCGGGCGGGGACGGCGCCGGGGAGGCCGCCGGCGGGGTGCCGGTGGTCAACAAGGGCAAGCTGACCACCTGCACCCATCTGCCCTATCCGCCGTTCCAGTCGGAGCGGAACGGCAAGGTCGTGGGCTTCGACGTGTCCCTGATCGACCTCGTCGCCAAGAACCTCAAGGTCGAACAGAAGATCCTCGACACTCCGTTCGAGAACTTCAAGACCGGTGCCTTCCTCAACTCCGGCGAGTGCGACCTCGCCGCCGCCGGTATGACGATCACCGACGAGCGCAAGAAGAACGTGGACTTCTCCGTCCCCTACTTCGACGCCACCCAGGCGCTCCTCGCCACCAAGAAGAGCGGGATCACCTCGCTCGCCGACCTCAAGGCCAAGGGCAGGAAGCTCGGCGCGCAGGCGGAGACCACCGGCGAGAGCTACGCCACGGGCAAGGGCTTCAACCCGGTCGCCTTCGAGAGCTCCGACGCGGTGCTCAACGGTCTGCGCACCGGCCAGGTCGACGCCGTGGTGATCGACTACCCGGTGGTCCAGGGCTGGCTCAAGGACAAGGCCAACGCCGACCGCTTCGCCCTGGTGGAGAACATCGCGACCGGCGAGCGGTACGGTTTCTCGGTCAAGAAGGGCAACGGCAAGCTGCTCGCCGCCATCGACAAGGCGATCACGGACGCCAAGGCGAACGGCACGTACAAGAAGATCTACGAGGAGTGGATCGGCCCGCTGCCCAAGGTCCAGCCGTGACCTCCCGCCTGACGAGGCGTCAACGAAGGCGCGTCTCGCAGGGCATCCAGTACGCGGTCTTCGTGGCGGTGCTGGTCACCATCGGCGTCCTGGCCGACTGGGACCGCCTGCAGAACCAGTTCGCTCAGAAGGACCTCGTCAGCAAGCTCTTCCCGGAGATCATCACCATCGCCCTGCGCAACACGGTGGTGTACACGCTCTCCGGCTTCGCCTTCGGCCTGGTGCTCGGTCTGGTCGTGGCGCTGATGCGGCTCTCGTCGGTGGCGCCCTACCGCTGGGTGGCGGGCATCTACATCGAACTGTTCCGCGGGCTGCCCGCCCTGCTGATCTTCATCTTCGTGGGTGTGGCGGTCCCGCTGGCCTTCCCCGGTACGGAGATCCCCGGCGGTACGTACGGCAAGGTCGCCCTCGGGCTCGGCCTGGTCGCCGCGGCCTACATGGCCGAGACGATCAGGGCGGGCATCCAGGCGGTGCCCAAGGGTCAGATGGAGGCGGCCCGGTCGCTGGGGTTCTCGCACGCCCGGGCCATGGTGTCGGTGATCATCCCGCAGGCGTTCCGGATCGTCATTCCGCCGCTGACCAACGAACTGGTGCTGCTCTTCAAGGACTCCTCGCTCGTGCTCTTCCTCGGGGTGACCCTGGAGGAGCGGGAGCTGACCAAGTACGGCAGGGACCTGGCCAGCCAGAGCGCCAACTCCACCCCGATCCTGGTCGCCGGGCTCTGCTACCTGATGGTGACCGTGCCCCTGAGCTTCGTGGTGCGCCGCCTGGAGGCGCGTGCCGACCGGGCGAGGTGAGGAAGCGATGCCACGGAACGAGGTGTCAGGGAGCGAGATGTCACGGAACGAGATCGAGATCCGCGGGCTGCGGAAGTCGTTCGGGGACAACGAGGTGCTGCGCGGGATCGACCTGGAGGTCGCCCGCGGCGAGGTGGTGTGCGTCATCGGCCCCTCGGGGTCGGGCAAGTCCACCCTGCTGCGCTGTGTGAACCTGCTGGAGGAGCCGAGCGCGGGCCAGGTGTTCGTCGGCGGCACCGAGGTCACCGACCTGGACGTCGACATCGACGCGGTGCGCCGCCGCATCGGCATGGTCTTCCAGCAGTTCAACCTCTTCCCGCACATCACGGTGACGGAGAACCTGGTCCTGCCGCAGCGTCGGGTGCTGCGCCGGGACAGGGACAAGGCCGCCGCCGTGGCCCGCGCGAACCTGGAGCGGGTGGGGCTCGCCGAGAAGGCCGGTGCCTATCCGGCGCAGCTCTCCGGCGGCCAGCAGCAGCGCGTCGCGATCGCCCGGGCGCTGGCCATGGGCCCCGACGTGATGCTCTTCGACGAGCCGACCTCGGCGCTCGACCCGGAGCTGGTGGGGGACGTCCTGGCGGTGATGCGGATGCTCGCGGGCGAGGGCATGACGATGATGGTGGTCACCCACGAGATGAGCTTCGCCCGGGAGGTCGCGGACCGGGTGGTGTTCATGGACGACGGCGTCATCGTCGAACAGGGCCCGGCCGCGCAGGTCGTGGGCGCCCCGCGCGAGGAGCGGACCAGGAACTTCCTGAACCGCATCCTCGACCCGGCGGCCGAGGCTCCCCCGGGCTCGCACCCGCCGCCCGGGGACGGGCCCGGCTGAGGCGGTGGCCGCCCCCGGCGTCCCCGGGGGCGGCCATTCGCGTCCTCAGTGCGTCACGAGCCCGCCGCCTTCATCTTGTGGGTGAAGACCCAGGTGGCGATGGAGTCGCCGAGGGTGAGCCCGTCGCTCGCGTCCCACGGGTAGTGGACGCCCAGCCAGACCCTGCTGTCCGCGTCCTCGCGCGCGGCCTGGCTGAAGCTGGTGAACGTGCGGTTCTTCACCGGCGCCTTGGGGTCGTCGGTCGAGGCGGTGAAGGTGACGTCGTCGCTCTTGAAGTACTGCCGCATGATGCCCGCCCACGCCGCGGCGAACGCGGAGTGGCCGGAGGCCCACGCCGGGAAGCACGGGGTGTTCCCCGACAGCGGCTTCCAGGTGCTGTCCTTGAGCCCCTCGCGGATCGCGGAGACGGGCCGCCAGAGGTCGATCGGCGTCTGGTACTTCACGTCCCACTCGGCGATGGCGGCGTCCGCCATCGCCACCGAGACCAGCGCGAAGAGCCGGGCGTTCTGATACGGCGTCAGTCCGCGGTCCCGCGCCACCCGCGCGGTGATGTCGAGCAGCTGCCCGGGCGGCTTGTAGGTGCCGTTGGCGTCGTTGGCCCAGAACCAGGCCGCCGCGGTCTGGTCGGTCGTGCGGGCGGTGGAGTTCGCGGCCCCCAGCGTGCGCACCTTCTGGACCTGCGCGGCGTAGTCGGGACTGGCGAGCAGGCTCTCGTAGGAGGCGTAGCGGCCCGGTGTCGAGGGCCGGAACTGGGAGCCGGAGGTCAGCGCCCACGGCTTGACCTTCCCCCACTCGGGGTTGGCCGCCTGGCCGCCCTGCGCGCAGCTCGGGTCGGGCAGGTCCGGGTAGCTGGTGGGCCGCCAGGCGCCGGGCCTGCCGTCCGGGGTGTAGACGCTCTGGTCGGCGGAGCCGTCCGCGGTGCGGAAGTTCACCATGTTGGTGACCATCGTGTTGACGACGGTCACGTCGAGGAGGTCGAAGTCGGTGGGCTTGGTGCCGAACCGCTCGGTGAACTTGTTGTCGAGGTACGTGGTCTGCTCGGGGAAGAGCTTGAGCAGGATGTTGTAGGCGGTGCGCCCGATCACCCGCTCCTCCTCGCCCGGACCCTCCGACCAGCCGGCGTAGTTGACCGCCTGGAGGTACGGGTCGGAGGTCATGGTGTGCCAGCGGAGCTGGTAGGAGCTCTCGGCGTCGTAGATCGCCGCGTTCATCTCGGCGGCGGCCCGCGAGAGCGGCCCGGGCGGGCCCCCGGCCGTTCTGATCGCGCCGAGCAGCACGGTGTTCCAGTACTGCACGGGGTCGCCGGAGTAGTTGGGCGCGGCGGAGGCCGTCTGGGGGCTGAGCGCGAGGGCGCCGGCGGCCGTGGCGAGCACGGCCGCGAGGGACACGGCCTTGGCGCGTATGCCGCCGCGTCTCCCCCGTTTGCTGTGGAACATAGCGGTACAGGTCCTCTCTGCCGGTCCGTCGTGCGATGGGTCGAGCCGGGCGGCTCGCCGGTGCGGTGGTGCGGCGGTGCGGAGGTGCAGAGGTGCGGAAGCGCTTCTTCGGATGGAGGTGCTGGGCGTTCCGCGCCGGAATTTAGGGGCCGGACGCCCGGATCCGCGTCCCGCAGGCGTATGACGGGGGCCGTCATCCCTGGGGCGTAGATCGAGCCGACGGTAAACCCTGGCGGTATACCGCCGGTAAGCCGTCACCCATCACCAGGCACACCAACGGACCAATAGGTAGAATTCCACCCATGGGAGAGCGGTCTGCCGCGCCGACAGCGCCCGAACTCGTCCTGGAGACCGACACCGGCTCCACGGTGATGAGTCCGAGCCGGGACTACCACGTCGGGCGCGACCCCCTCAGCGAGATCGTCATCGACGACGCCCGCGTCTCCTGGCACCACGCGGTGCTGCGGGCGGCGGGCGACCACTGGACGGTCGAGGACGAGGGCAGCACCAACGGAACGTACGCCGACGGACGGCGCGTGCACGAGTGGGGTGTGGGCCCCGGCAGCGTCATCCGCTTCGGCAGCCCCGCCGACGGCCCCCGCGCCGTGCTGGTGGGGCGCGCCCCGCCGCCGGTGCGCGCGCCCGAGCGGCTGTCCGCCGTGTCCATGCCCTCGGCGACCGGCTCGTTCCGGCAGCCCACCTCGGTACGGCCGCTGCCCGCCAGGACGGTACGGATCGGCCGCGCCCCCGACAACGACCTGGTCGTCGACGATCTGGTGGTCTCGCGCCGGCACGCCGAACTGCGGACCCGCCCCGACGGCGGCTACGAGATCGTCGACCTCGGCAGCCACAACGGCACCTTCCTCAACGGCCAGCCCGTCACCCGCGCCCCGGTCTCCACCGGGGACATCGTCGGCGTCGGCCACTCGGCGTTCTGCCTGGTCGGGGACGAACTCCAGGAGTTCGTCGACACCGGCGAGGTCTCGCTCGACGTCCAGGACCTGACGGTCGCCGTCGACCGGGGCCGCAAGACCCTCCTCGACCAGGTCTCCTTCCCAGTGGGTGAGAAGTGCCTGCTCGCCGTGGTCGGGCCGAGCGGCGCCGGAAAGTCCACCCTGCTCAACGCCCTGACCGGGCTGCGCCCCGCCGACCGGGGCACGGTCCTCTACGACGGCCGCGACCTCTACCGCGACTACGCCGAGCTGCGCCAGCGCATCGGACTCGTCCCCCAGGACGACATCCTGCACGCCCAGCTCACCGTGCGCCGGGCCCTCGGCTACGCCGCCGAGCTGCGCTTCCCGCAGGACACCGCCAAGTCCGAGCGCCGCGCCCGGGTCGACGAGGTGATCGGCGAACTCGGCCTCGAACAGCGCGCCGACCAGCCCATCCACAGCCTCTCCGGCGGCCAGCGCAAGCGGGTGAGCGTCGCCCTCGAGCTGCTCACCAAGCCGTCGCTGCTCTTCCTCGACGAGCCCACCTCCGGCCTGGACCCGGGCATGGACCGCTCGGTGATGCACATGCTGCGCGGCCTCGCGGACGACGGCCGCACCGTCATCGTGGTCACCCACAGCGTCCTCAGCCTCGACGTCTGCGACCGCGTCCTCGTCCTGGCCCCCGGCGGGCACATCGCGTACTACGGGCCGCCCCGCGAGACCCTGGACTTCTTCGGCTTCGAGGAGTGGCCGGAGGCGTTCGAGGCGTTCGAGCGGGACCGTGAACGGGACTGGGCGGGCGACTACGCCCGCTCGCGCTTCCACCAGCGGTACGTGGTCGCCTCCAGCGCCCAGCCGCACCTCGGCCAAGCCGCCGCCGCCCGGGTGGTGGGCAAGCCGCCCAAGGCGCAGAGCTGGGGCGCCCAGCTGAGCACCCTGGTGCGCCGGTACGCGGCCGCGCTCGGCGCCGACCGGACCTTCCTGGCCATCATGATCGCGCTGCCCTTCGTCATGGGCGCCATGGCGCGGGCCCTCGCGGGCAGCAGGCTGACCCAGGAGACGGCGATGAACGCGCTGCTCATCCTGTGTGTCGGCGGTGTGCTCACGGGCGCGGCCAACGCCGTACGGGAGCTGGTCAAGGAGCGCGTGATCTACCAGCGCGAACGGGCCGTGGGGCTCTCCAGATCCGCGTATCTGATGTCCAAGGTGGTGGTCCTGGGGACCCTCACGGTCCTCCAGGCCGTCGTCCTCACCCTGGTGGCGCTCTTCGGCGTCGAGCTGAACGCCCCGGGCGGCAAGGGCGTCATCCTGCCGCCCCTGGTGGAGATCACGGTGGCGGTGGCCCTGCTCGCCTTCACCGCGATGATGCTCGGCCTGCTCGTCTCGGCGCTGGTGCGCAAGGAGGAGGTGACGATGCCGCTGCTGGTGCTGCTCGCCATCGTCCAAGTGGTCTTCTGCGGAGCCCTGCTGAAGCTGCACGGCGTCCCGGGCATCGAGCAGCTGGCCTGGCTGGTGCCCTCCCGGTGGGCGCTCGGCGGGATGGCGGGCACGATCGGGCTGTCCAGGATCGTGCCCGGCGAACTGACCGGCGATCCGCTCTTCAAGCACGACACCGCCGTGTGGCTGCTCGACATGGGCATGCTGGTGGCCCTGTCGGTGCTCTTCGGCTTCGCGGTCGCCCGGCTGCTGCGGCGGCACGAGCCCGCCGTGATGCGGAAGTAGGCGGCCGCGATGAGCACACCCGTGGACTTCCGTCCCACCCATGTCGTGCCTCCCGGTGGACTCGCCGCCTGGGAGAGCCCGGACACCGCGCGCCCCACGGTGCCGCTGGACGCGCTGCTGCCGGTCCAGCTCATCGACCGGCGGGGTGACTGGGCCCGCATCCTGTGCGCCAACTCCTGGTCGGCCTGGGTCGACGGCCGCCTCCTCGTCACCGTCCCGCAGGGGCCGCCGGTGGCGGGCGCGCCCCTGGCCCGTACGGCCGACCCGCGCCCCCTGCTCGCCCGCGTCCAGGACATGCTGAACCGCTACCGGGGCGCGGCGGAGGACCTGGCCGCCGGGCGCCTGGACGGCGAGACGTTCCGCCGGCGCACCCACGGGCTGCGGGCCGGGATCGTCGTCGACGGCGAGGCGGTGTGGCTGTACGACGCGGAGCACGAGAGGTGGGTGTACTGCGACGGGACGCGGCTGAGCACCTTCGCGGCGTCCGCGCCGCCGTCCGGTGCGCGCCCGAGCGCCGACTCCCCCGCCGCCGCACCGGGACCCGCCGACGCGACCCGGGTGGTCGGCCCGAACGGCGACGGGCCGTACCCCGGCGGCGGGTACCCCGACGCCGTGGACGGCGCCCGCGCCCGGCCCGGTGACACCTGATGGCACCCGAGCGGGAGCTCGACGCCGGGCGCCCCTCCGACCTCGTCGGACGGCAGATCGCCGGGTACCGCATCGAGCGGGAGGTCGGGCGCGGCGGCATGGCGGTGGTGTACCGGGCCCGCGACCTGCGCCTGGAGCGGACGGTCGCCCTGAAGCTGCTCGCCCCCGAACTCGCCCGCAACGACACGTTCCGCCGGCGCTTCACCCATGAGTCGCGGGTGGCCGCCGCGATCGACCACCCGCACATCGTGCCCGTCTTCGAGGCCGGCGAGACCGACGGCGTCCTGTACATCGCGATGCGGTACGTCGCCGGGCGCGATCTGCGGGCGCTGCTCGACCAGGAGGGCCCGCTGCCGGTCGCGACGGCGGCCAGGATCGCCGCCCAGGTGGCGTCCGCGCTGGACGCCGCCCATGAGCACGACCTCGTCCACCGCGATGTGAAGCCGGGCAACATCCTGGTGGCGCCCGGCACCGACAGCGACCATCCCGAGCACGTCTACCTCACCGACTTCGGCCTGACGAAGAAGTCCCTGTCGCTGACCGGGTTCACCACGGTCGGCCAGTTCGTCGGCACCCTGGACTACGTGGCGCCCGAGCAGATCTCCGGCCGCCCGGTGGACGGCCGCTGCGACGTCTACAGCCTCGCGTGCGTGGTCTACGAGACGATGGCGGGCACCCCGCCGTTCCAGCGCGACGACGACATGGCGCTGCTGTGGGCGCACCAGTACGACCAGCCGCCCGCGCTGACCGAGCGGCGCCCCGACATCGCCGCCGGGGTCGACGGCGTGATGGCGAAGGCCCTCGCGAAGATCCCGGAAGACCGGTACGACTCGTGCCTGGCGTTCGTGGCGGCGCTGCGCGCGGCGGCCAGGGGCGTGGGGCCCGGAGGGCATCCGCCGACCCGGGTGGATCTGCGGGTGGTCGGCGCGCCGGACGCGCCGGGGCCCCCGCCCCGGCCGCCCGAGTGGGCTCGGCCGGTGTTCCCCGGAGCGGGGTAGGCGTCAGCCGGAGGGCTCCTGGGGACGGCCGGCCGGGGGCCGCCCCTGCGGCTCCACCTCCCCGCGCCGCCGGACCCGCCGGGCGAGCAGACTGCCCAGGAAGCCCGCGAGCAGCCCCCACAGCACGGCGAAGCCCAGCCCCGTCCACAGCCGGGGCTTCAGCGACACCTGGCCCGACAGACCGCCGCCGAGGTCGCCGATGCCGAGCAGCGACAGACCGTAGCGCGCGGAGATCCGGGAGAGCAGGCAGACGGCGAGCACGGTGAGGGCGAGCGCCAGGGCCATGTGCAGCGCGTGCCGCCACGCCCGGATCCGGGCGGGCGAACGCGCCGCCATCAGGAACCCGGCGGCCAGGACCAGTACGGCGGCGACGACGAGCAGCCACCAGGCCCGCCCGTCGTAGCCCGCGAGGGTGCGCAGGTTCAGGGTGGACAGGTCGGGCGTACGCAGCACCTGGTCCAGTACGTGCGGCACGGGCAGCCCGAACGGCCCGTCCACCCGGCCCTCCCAGGAGGTGCCGAGCCCGAGGGTGAAGGCGAGCCAGACGAGGTTGGGCAGGCCCAGCAGGATGACCGCGAAGGTCGCGGCCGTATGCCCGCGCACCACCGCGATCACCAGGCCCGCCACGATGCCCAGCGCCACGTACGCGAGCAGCAGCGCGACCATCGCGAACGCGGCCGGGCGCACCGACTCCTGGAAACGCAGCAGCCGGGCGGGCAGCGGGGCCCTGCGGGAGACCACCAGGGCGAGGAAGAGCAGCCCGGCGAGCCAGAGCAGCCCGAAGAGCAGGGTCAGCGGCACATCGGTCGTGAAACCGACCCTGGGCGTGGCGCCCAGCAGGTCCCCGATCTCGCCGAGGTCACCGTTCCCCAGACCGATGGTGAACCGCTTGCGGGCGAGGAGGGAGAGGCCGAGGAGCGCCAGGAGCCACAGCACGGCCACCCGGGCGGCCCACAGGGCCAGTTCGCGGGTGCTCGCCACGGCCCGGTGCCGCAGGGGGCGCAGGAATCCGGCGGCGACGAGCAGCGCGCCGACGAGCGTGACGGAGAGCGGCAGCACGGTCAGCGCGGCGTCGGTGTCGCCGATCACTCCCGCGTCGCCCTCGATGCCGACGGAGCCGCCGACCGCCAGGACGACCACGGCGGCGACGACCTGCGGGAAGGCGTGGTCGGGCAGGTCCGAGGCCCCGGCCGCGAGCAGCCCGAGGGCGGCTACGGCGGCCATGGCGACCAGACCGGTCAGCACCGCCACGAGGGCCTCGGCCCAGCCGTGGCGCGCACGCCTCTTCCCCGATGACACATCGGGCGGTTTGTCCTGACTCACGCCTGTCACGCTAAGCAGCGCCGGGGCGGTCCGCCCGTCGTGGGGGGCCGACCGCGTCAGCTTGCGGGTCCGCCGGGACCCGGGCACACAATGGGCGGGTCGGGACATACCGGACTCGCCGCGCGGACAGCGCGGGGCCGAGCCGGACCGCTCGGCCGGGTGCCGCCGCCCCCTTGCGTGGAGCGACGGCAGCCGGTCCCGCGGAGGGTGGCCCGGCCGAAGCCCCGCACCGAACGTCCCGCACCCGCGCGGGACCCCAACGCCGGGAAGAAGAGCTCGTGAGCGTCGAACCTCCCCCGTCCGGCCGCCCCACCGGCCCCCCGTCCGGCCCCCTTTCGGGCCCCTCCCGCCCCGGCCCGCCGACGGGCCCGCCGAGCGGCGGCGACCGGGAGGGTACGGGCGGCGGCAGCGAGGGCGGCGGCCGGAGCGGCGGCCACGACGAGACGATCGCGGTCGGCACGGGCGCGGGCGGTGGACCGTCGGGCCCCGGGCGACCCGGCGGCGGAGGCGGCCCGGGTGGAGGCGACGGCCCGGCCGATGGAGGCGGCCCCTCCGGACCGGGCGGCCCCGGCGACGGTCCCGGCGACGGCGCCACCCCCGCCGGCAAGGGCGGTCCAGGCCGCCCCTGGTGGCGCTCGGCCCCCCGGGTCGCGCTCACGACCGGCGCGATCGTGGCCGCCGTGGCGCTGATCCTCGTCCTCACCCGCCCCGACGGCTCGTCCGGCAAGAAGGACGCCGGCGGTGAGGTGTTCCTCCAGGCGGCGGGCAAGGACGGCCCGCGCCCCTTCACCCCGTCGAGCGCGCGCGACAGCTCCCCTCCCCCGTCCCCGCCGTCCCTGCCCAGCGCGTCGGCGCCGGCGTCCGCCAACGTGACGCGGGGCGTGGACGGTTCGGCCCCCGGCCTCTACGGCGGCACACGGAACAGGGCGAGCTGCGACGTGGAGAAGCAGATCGGCGCGCTGGCCGCGGAACCGGCGAAGAACAAGGCGTTCGCGTCCGTCCTGGGGATCGCGCCCGACGCCGTGCCCTCGTATCTGCGCGCCCTCACCCCCGTACAGCTCCGTGTCGACACCCGGGTGACCAACCACGGCTACGAGAACGGCGCCGCCACCGCCTACCAGGCCGTCCTCCAGGCCGGTACGGCCGTGCTGGTGGACGACCGCGGCGTGCCGAGGGTGCGCTGCGCCTGCGGGAACCCGCTGATGCCGCCGGTCGCCCAGCGCGGCACGCCCAAGCCGACGGGCGACGCCTGGCCCGCCTACCGGCCGTCGAACGTGGCCGTCGTCGCCCCCGCCACCCACCCGGTCCACACGTTCGTCATGTACGACCCCGATCACGGCGAGTGGTTCTCGCGCCCCCAGGGCGACACCGGCGAGGGCGACAGGAAGACCGCGCCGCCCACCACCTCGACGCCGTACGGCTCCGCGCCCCCGAACTGCCCCTCCCCGTACGCCGGTGCACCCACTCCGGCGTCCTGCGCCCCCGCGGCCTCCAGTGCGTCCGAGTCCGCGCGGCAGCAGGCCCCGGCCTCGCGCCTCCCGACGACCTCGGCACCCGCGCCGGGCAGCTCGACCCCGTACGCCCCGGTGACGAGCACCGCGCCCTCGGCGCCGGGCGGTTACTGAGCACGGATTCGAACGACGGCGCACGGGCGGCGCGCGACGGCGCCCAAACGTTCCTTCTCGACAGTCGAACGATTTCTCGACGACTCGGCCGTTACGCCGCGCTGATCAGCGGCGTTGTGCTTACGTCAGGTCCGTAGGCACCGTCCGAGGAGTCGCCGTGGATGCCCGTGGTCATGCCGTAGACGTTCATCCGGTGTTCGATCAGACGCGGACGGGGAGGCGGGCATGAGCGGCGACGCCGCGCCCTCGGCGCCCCCGGTCCCGCCGCCCCCGCCGGCCGAGATCACCTTCGCGGGGCCCTACGGGAAGAACCCGCTGGGCGGGGCCTCGTTCCGGCGGATGTGCGGGCGGCTGCCGTCCGTGCTGGGGCAGACCTGCCGGATGGCGTGGCGGATCGACCGCACCTCCGTCCTGCTGCTGCTCGGCTGCCAGTTGGTGACCGGGGTCGCGGCGGCGGTGCTGCTGGGCGCCACGGCCCGCGCCATGGCGCCGATCCTGGGCGAGGGCCGGGCGGCCGACCGGATCGACGCGGCGTTGCCGGCGCTGGTGGTGATCGCCGTCGCGGCCTGCGTCGCGCGCGTGACGGCCGCGCTCGCGTCGTACGCGGAGGGCAGGATCACCCCGCCGCTGACGACGGCGGCCGACGCCGACCTGGTCGAGGCGGTGTGCCGGGTGGAGGCCGCCGCGTACGGCGAGGAGGGGTTCGCGGACCGCCAGGAGGCCGCCGAAATGGGCGTGATGCGCACGCACTTGATGGTGCGCGACGCCGAGCAGTTCATGGCGGCGGTGATCCGTATGGTCGCGGCCGCGGGCGTCCTCGCGGTGCTGCACCCGCTGATGCTCGCCCTGCTCGTGCTCGCGGTGCTGCCCGCCGGGACGGGCGCCGTGATGGCGGCGCGCGTCGACTACGAGACGCACTACGCCAATGTGGGCGACCGCAATGTGCGCGGGATGATGCGCTGGTGGGTGACCACGCCGAAGCTCGCGGACGAGGTGCGGGCCAACGGCATGACCGCGTACCTGATGTTCTGGTACCGCTCCCTGTCCGAGCGCATCGACCGGCGCACACTGGCGACGGCGCCCCGGCTGCTGCGGATCGCCCTGGTCACCTCGGCGCTCGGGGGCGTCTTCCTCCTCGCCACCTGGGCCGCCCTTGCGTGGCTCGCCGTCACCGGCCGGGTCGAGCTGGGCGTGGCGGCGACGGCGGTGGTCGCGGTGCGCAGCTCGCTGGGCGCCCTGTCGCAGGTCGTCGCCAACGGGGCGGCGATGTTCCACACCAGTCTGTACCTGGCCGACATGCGCGCGTTCCTCGACTTCGCCGCCGAACGCGCCCCGAAGCGGGGCGCGTTGACCGCCCCGGAGCGGCCGGAGGAGATCCGCCTCGACGAGGTCGTCTACCAGTACCCCAACAAGGAGGCCCCGGCCGTGGACCGGGTCTCGCTCACCCTGCGCCGGGGCGAGGTCGTCGCGGTGGTCGGCGAGAACGGCTCGGGAAAGTCCACCCTCACCCGGCTGCTCACCGGCCTCTACCTGCCCGACAAGGGCCGGGTGCGGTGGGACGGCGTCGACGTGGCGGCGGCCGACCCGGAGACGGTGTGGCGGCGTACCGGCCTGGTCCCGCAGTTCTTCGGCCAGTGGCCGCTTGCCGTACGGGAGAACGTCACCCTGGGCCAGCCGCGCACGCACCACGACGCCCCGGTGTGGGACGCGGTGGACGCGGTGGGGATGCGCACGGCGGTGGAGGAGCTGCCGCACGGCCTGGACACGTTGCTGGCCCGGGAGCTGTGGGGCGGCAGCGAGCTCTCCGGCGGGCAGTGGCAGCGCCTGGCCTGCTCCCGCGCCCTCTACCGCCGGCCGCCGGTGCTGATCCTGGACGAGCCGACGTCCGAGATGGACGCGCGCGGCGAGCACCGGATGTTCACCGCCCTCAAGGGCATGGCCCGCGACCGCATCACGATCGTCGTCACGCACCGCATCGAGAACACCCGCATGGCGGACCGGATCGTGGTGATGGAACGGGGCCGCATCACCGAACAGGGCACGTACGAGGACCTCCTGCACGCGGGCGGCCTGTTCAGCGAGCTGCACGCGCTGTCGCAGGACCGCTAGGAAACCGGGCGGGGCCCGCCCCGCAGGACCGGCGGGCCCTGCGGGAGGTGTGGCCCTGCGGGAGGTGTGGCCCTGCGGGGGGTGTGGCGTCGCGGGGGGGGGTGGTGGCCCTGCGGGGGGTGCGGCGTCGCGGGGGGTGTGGCGTCGCGGGGGGGGTGTGGCGTCGCGGCCCTCACCCGGCTCCGCATGACCGTACGCCCCAGCGGGGCCCGGGCCGACTCGCGGGCCCCGGCCGACTCGCGGGCGCGGGCGCGACCGGTGGGCCGCCGGTCCGGCCGACTGGTGGGCGCGACCGGCGGGCCCCGCCGGGCAGCGGGCAGCCGGGCGCCGGGCCGCCGGGCCGCCGGGCCGCCGGGCCGCTGGGCCGCTGGGCCGCTGGGCGCCGGCTTCCCTCCCTCATCCGCTCACGGACACCGCGGCGGCAGCCAGAACGACCGCACCGCGCGGACCGCCGCGAGCCGGTCGCGCGCCATGCTGATCGCGGCGCCCGCCGTGCTGATGTTCAGGTTCTTCGCCCGGGTGAAGATCTCGACGAGCCGTTCCGGGATCAGCTCCGCGCGCGTCCTGACCCGGTCCATGTCATGCCCCGAGGGGTGCAGTTCGTCGACGACCTGGATCAGTCCGAGCGCGTTGATCACGAAGTCCGGCGCGTAGAGGATGCCGCGCGCCGCGAGCCGGTCGGCGACCGCCGGTGCGGCGAGCTGGTTGTTGGCCCCGCCCGCCACGATCCGGCAGCGGAGGTGGTCCACCAGGGCGGCGTCGATGACGTTGCCGACCGCGTTCGGGCTGAGGACGTCCGCCGGGAGGAGGTAGAGCTTCTCCCGGCTCACCACCTCGGCCCCGCACTCCTGGGCCACCCTCTCGGCCTTCGCCTGGTCGATGTCGGCCACCGTGAGCCGGGCCCCGCCCTCCGCCAGATGCGCCGCGAGGCGCGAGCCCACCTTGCCGACCCCGTCGATAGCGATGTGACGGCCCGCGAGCGTGTCGTCGCCGTCGAGGTACCGCAGACAGGCCCGGATGCCGAGGCTCACCCCGTACGCGGTCATGGCGCCGGAGTCGCCGGAGCCGCCCTCCTCGGCGTCCAGTCCGCGGATCCACCGGGACTCCTTGCGCATGATCCGGAGATCGGCCGTACCGATGCCCATGTCGCAGGCGGCGATGAACCGCCCGGAGAGGCTCTCCACCACCTGCCCGAACGCGCGCAGCAGCGCCTCCGTCTTCTCGACCCCCGGTCCGCCGAGGATGACCGCCTTCCCGCCCCCGATGTCCAGCCCCGCGCAGGCGGCCTTGTACGTCATGGCGCGGGAGAGGCGCAGCGCGTCGCCGACGGCCTGGTCGTCGTCGCGGTAGGGAAGAAAGCGGACACCGCCGAGCGCGGGGCCCAGCAGCGTCGAGTGGAGCGCGATGACACAGCGCAGCCCGTCCGGGCCGGAGCTGAACAGAACCTGCTCGTGACCGTCCATTTCCTTGAACACACTCATGACCCACCCCTCCGTCGCGTCCAGTGGCAGCCGGACCGGCGGCCCCGCCTCCCGGCGTGGACCGCCGGCCCGTCCGACGGATGACTACGCGGTCGGCCGCAGCCCGGACGTCAGCAGCGCCGCGTCCAGGACGTCCCACAGCGCGCACAGCGACGTGAGGAAGTCGTCCACCCCCTGGGCGATCCGCTCGCCGTTCGTCTCGTCCATGACGGACGAGACGGCCCTGATCACGTTCGCCTCGTGCTGCTGCTCGGCACCGGTCTCGCCCCAGTGCTCCGCCATGTAGTGCATCTCCGGCTCGTCGAGGTCGGTCTTGTAGTGCCCGGCGTCGACGAGGGCGCGCTTCTCGCCCGGGATCAGCGACTGGTTGGAGATGATCTCCAGCGCCAGGGCGGTGCCGAGGTTGCGTACGGTGGTCTCCGCGTCGGAGGAGAACCGGCGCCGGAAGACCTCGATGGCCGCCGCCGCCTGCCGTGTCAGACCGGTCTCGCGGTCGTATCCGGGCAGGCCGGACAGCAGCCGGTCCGACTGGCTCTTGAGCCATGCCTCGACCGCCGCGGTGTCGTACACGTCCTCGAAGACCTGGGCGCCGCTGCGGTTGACGATGTGGCCCGCCATGGTGGCCAGTTCGGGCCCGTGCCCGGCCTCGCTGTCGACGATCTCCTCGATGAGCATCGCCTGCTCGTCCCAGCCGAGGCCGCGCAGGGCGGCGGGGAACTCACCGGCCGGGCGGGTCGAGGCGCAGAAGGACTGCACCTGGTGGAAGAGCGCGCCGGAGACCTCGGGGGACGGGGGTGCCGCGGCCCAGTGGGCGTACAGCGGGTGGTCGTACACGCGGTGCGTTTTGATCCGGTCGATCAGCATGTCGGTCGTCGTCACGTCGGTCGTCGTCATCGATTCCTACTCCGGTGAGGTGGGTGGGGCCGGGGAGGCGGATCGTCGCGGGTGGGGCGGGGGCGGGTGGGGCGGGGGTGCCTGTCCCGCTCAGGCGAACTGGAGCTGGGAGTCAGGCGAACTGGAGCTGGGAGGGGTCGATCTTGGGGACGGTGAAGCCGATCTTCTCGATGTGCTCGGCGATCGCGGTCCTGTAGAGCGCGCGCAGCTCGCCGTTGTCGTTCTTGCGCAGGCCCCACCGGACGGCGAGGCGGCCGCGGCGGGAGTCGGGCCGCCCGAACATGTCGAGCGCCATCGGGTAGAACCTGTCCAGTGCCTTCTGCGCCCGGTCCCGGGACTTGCCGCCCGCGTCGTAGGACTGCTGCATCAGCCGCTTGCCGTAGCCGAAGTGCCGGGCCTCCTCCTTGAGGATCGCGTCGGCCTCGACGCGCAGCGGCGCGTAGGTGCTGGTGGTCATCTCCTTGATCTGGAAATGCCCTTCGAGCTCGCAGAGGAAGCTGAAGGCGGCACGCTCCTCCCAGGCGGTGAATTGCGTGGTCATGCTCTCCGCGGGGAAGTAACGCCGTTCCGCCACGGCCTGGTTCACCATGTGCGAGGTGTCGATGCCGAGCGGGGTGAGCAGTTTGGCGAAACGCCGGAAGTGGTCCACCTCTTCCATGCCGAATTTGAGGCACATATAGCGCTCGTCGGCATTGGGCGCCAGCGGATAGAAGGCGTTCACGTACGTGTCGCCCGCGCTGAGTTCGCCTTCTCCGTTCGCAAGCATCTGATGGGTCAGTACCTCCCGGTATTCCTCCGGGAGGTCACCGACGCTCTCCAGGTCCACAGTCTCCGAAAAGACGGTCGCCATGCGCGTTCTCCTCCGAGTAGCCGATGAATCGAAGCCTAGACAGAGGGTTCACGGCGCCGGTATCCCACGTTGGTGCCGTGCAGACCGGAACGATGGGGGTATGGGCATAACCCTTTGGGAGTACGCCGGGGAAGTACGTCGTGGCAGTACGTCACGGACCTTCGGGCCCCGCGTCCCCGCGTCCCCGCCGGGGACTGTACGGCCGGGCGGTGTCAGACCGCGTCGCGCGCGGGCGGCCGGATGTAGGTCAGGGTGTGGTGGGAGACGAGCTTGCCGGCGGTGTCGGTGGTGGTGGCCGTGCCGTACACGATGAGCCGGCCGGGCCGCAGGACCGTCGACTCGCAGACCAGGTCGGTGCGCGCGGGGCCGAGGAAGCTCGTGGTCATCTGCTGGGTGACGGACGGGTCGTCCTCGCCGAACAGCGACATGATCGCGATCCAGCAGGTCACGTCGGCGAGCGTCATCGCGCACCCGCCCTGGAGGACGCCGCCAGGCCGGAAGAGCTCCGGGCGCTGCGGCAGCGAGACCCTGGCCTGCCCCTTCCCCACGGACTTTACGGTGAAGCCCCACCAGGGGCCGAAGGGGCTGTTATCGAGCACGGCCTGCGCTGCTTCGACGTCCATCACCGAGGCAACATAACATCGTTCGGTATGTCCCGGCAGCGAACCAACGCGGAGCGAACGACCGCCACGCGCGCCCAACTGGCCCGCAGCGCACGCCAGTTGTTCACCGAGCGGGGCTACGCGTCAACCACCGTCGCCGAGATCGCGCGGAGCTGCGGCCTGACGGTCGGCGCGCTGTACCACCACTGGCCGGGCAAGGAGGCGCTGCTGGTGGACGTCGTGCACGACATCCACCGCGAACTGGCCCTGCGCATACGTTCCTTCGACACGGAGGACGACCCCGCCGCCCTGCTCCTGCACGCCGGCCGGGCGTTCCTCGACCTGTGCGCCGACCCGGCGACCGCCCGGCTGCTCCTGCTCGACGCGCCCGCGGCACTCGGGTACGAGCGGTGGCGGCGGATCGACGAGCGGTGGTGGCTGGCGCCGACGATCCGGCTGGTGGAGCGCGCTCGTACGGTACGGGAAGCCGCCGCGGCCGGCACCTGCCCGGCCACGGGTGGCGACACCGGCGCCGAGGCGTCCCGTCAGCTCGCGCTCGCCCTGCTCGGAGCGCTGACCAGCCTCGGGCACGAGGTCGCGGTGAGGGGTGCCGCCACGGCCGTCACGGCGGGGCGCACCTATGAGCGGCTCCTGACGTCCGTCCTGTGAGCGCGCGGCCCCCGGGGGCGGCCCCCTTCACGGCTTCGCTCCGAACTGGCTGACGAGCAGCGCCGCTTCGACCCGGTTGGCGGCCGACAGCTTGATCATCGCGTGGTGGACGTGCTTCTTCACCGTGTTCTCGGCGATGTGCAGGGTGGTGCCGATCTGCTTGTTCGTCATCCCGTCGGCGAGGAGCAGCAGCACGTCGTGCTCGCGTGAGGTGAGACTGGAGATCGCCACCGCGATCGAGGGCGCCGGGCGTTCGGTGGTGATGTCGGAGAGCCGGTCGCGCGGCAGGAGGTACACGGCGCAGCCCCGGCTGACGAGGGCCATCACACTGGCGAAGTCCTCCTGGAGGATGTGCAGGTCCATGAATCCGGCGACCTTGGCCCGCAGGGCGTCCTGGATGGTGACGAGCGAGTCGTGGCACCACAGGACGATGATCGAGACGTGCGAGCCGATGAGCTGGACGAGCCGGCGGAAGCTGTCGCCCGTGAGATGGCGGAGGTTCAGCAGGACGATGTCGGGGTCGCTGCGGTACACGACGGTCAGGACCCCCGCCACGTCCTGCACCACGCCGGCCACATCGAGTCCGGGGGCCTCCTTGGTCATCGCCGTCAGACCGGATCGGGTCACCACCTGGTCGTCGGCGATCAGCAGTCGTATCCGATCCATGTACGGCGTCCCGCCTTCCCCCCGTATGGCCGTCCGCGGACCTCTGTGGAGGGCCGGGAATCAGAAGCGACCACAAGATTGAATAGGGCCAGAACCGGCTGTAGAACCGGATGTCCGGGCCCTCGCCATGGCGCGGTTCTTCGGGAACGAAGCGTTCGGAGGGAATCCGGGACCGGGAACCGGCGGGGAACGGGTGGGCACCAGAACAAGGGTCCGCCTGCGGGTTGTCCGACTGGCCGCCCTCGGTGGATTGCGGATGCCGCCCGGATAACCGGTTACGCGAGCCGGTCCGGATTCACCATGGACGGAGAGGAGAATGAGCCATGAACGGACGCTCGCCGCACCAAGACACATCCCTCCCCCCAGCCCGACGTTGGATGTGACGGGTAGCGTACATCACGGCAACAGGCATGGGGAGATCTGAACGAGATATTCCGGATGAGGCTATTGCCAGGCCGGCAACTTGCCCGAACCGGCCAGCCTTTCCGAAAACAATCGGATGGAGGACGGTAAGGGGCTACCGATTCCGCCGATCTCGAAGCCCGCTACAACCGTCCGCACTCAGCGCTCGCCGTCACCGAGTAAGTCCTGCGGGAACGCGCGACCGCCCTCGCAGCCAAACCGCTGGATGCCTCCGTCAATGGCCTCGTGACGGTCGACAACTCTGCCGGCGTGGTGGCATCTGAACGGCAACACGCCAAGGGCATGCGGAACTGGCACCCTGAGTTGGCATCAGCAGGGAAGGGACATCGGTCCACCAGCAGGTGACCCCACAAGGCTCCGTGTCGAAGGGAAGACGCACGGCGACCGTATCCCCTGGAGGAGCGCTGCGAAGCGCCCTCTCCGTCAGCCAAGTTGACAGCGCCCGAACCGCTCCGGATCGATGGAGGCCGGGGTGAGGCTTCGCACTGACTGCGGTGGGTACATCCGCAAGCATGGACGCCGGCGCATGGATATCGCTGATAGCTACGGGGATCGTCTTGCTCATCGGGGCGGGGCTCATCTGCTACGAGCATTGGGGATCCGGCGCGAACCAGAGCCGGGAGTATGACCTCGGTCCGGACAACACCAGCGGCGGAGGCGGAGGCGGCTGACGCCCACGGTTCGGCCGAACCGCTCGGCCCGAACCTGCCGTCGATCTCACGACCGCGCTGCAGCAGAGCACCCCATGCCGACGGTAGGCGGAACAGGTCCTGTGCCCGCTCCACATCCCGCTCCGTAAGCAGCGAGAACTCCAGGTCGCCGGTGCCGTGATGGCCCAGCCCCATCACGTCCCGCGTGTCGCCGGGTACGAGCTCATCGTTGCCCGGGTCAGCCTTGAGGTACACCAGAAGCTTGGCCTGCCGCAGGGCGGGCAGGCGAAGTTCCGCTGCCGCTGGTAGTCGCGGTACTGCTGGCGCTGTACCGCCGAGACATCGCCGCCCAGCCCCAGCAGCACCTCGTCCACCACCGCCGGTGCATGCCAGCAGCGCGGGGAGCGACCGAAGCGGCCGTCTCCAGCGCAATATGGTCTGCGCCGTACGGGCGGTAGCGCGCCAGGCCTACGAGTGCCGCTGGTGACGCTACTCAACGATCACGCTGGCCATCTCCCTCGACGGTGGCCCGTCTGCCGCGAATCACGTCCGGCCTCGGTCACACCGAGACAGCCGGCCCTTGCGTACCGCGGACCCCCGTGCGTACGCCCGATCCCACCAAGTGCAACTCACCCGCCGTCTGCCCCGCTCCCTCCTTGATCAGGAGCACCAGGTTCGCGACAATGTGGCGCTTTGCCATCAGGGGGTGTGCCCCCGCTGTCCATTCGCGGCCAGGATGGCCCGGTTGATCGGGACACGGGAGTAGAAGTTTTCGCGTGCGTCCGGATCGGTGATCGTGCGCCCCTTGGCCAGCAAGATGGCCCGCGCCCGTTCCAGCCAGGGGTCGGCGTGCTCCCTTCGGCCCGCTGAAACGAGGATCTCGTAGCGGGTGAAATACACCTCCTCGGAGCGCAGCGCCGGCATCTCACCCGTCTCAGCGAGCCGTTCCACCGCTTGGCCGCTCAGTCCGAGCGCCGACTGCCGATCGCCGAGTTGCATTGCGCCACGCGCCCCCAGCATCAGTGCAGCGATCTCGCTGCGCTGGAAACCGGTACGGCGGCACTCCTCGACGGTTTCGGTGAACAGCTCGCAGGCGCGGGCGACGTCCCGGAGGGAGTAGGAGGGATGCATCAGAAGCTCGCCCAGGTAGTTCCTCAGCAATGGCAGGAGCGAGACGTGGGGTGCGGCACGGAGGTGGTCCCAGCCCATCAGGAGGGGGGATGCCGCTTGGCTGGGGCGGTCCCATTCGAGGTACAGCTTGCCGAGCAGTCCGAGGTTGTACCCCTGGTGGGTGCTGGCGGTCATCCGGGGCGCGAGTCGGTCGACCGCCTCGGACAGGAGCGATTCGGCTTCCTCGAACCGTCCCGTCGAAATCAGCAGCTGGCCGAAAAAGTTGGTCATCGTCGCGAACGGACTGGGGGTGTTCTCGGGCGACAGCCGTCCCAGGGAGTCGCGGAGTCGGATTTCGGCGGTATCGAAGGCACCGCGGTCGAATGCGGCGACACCGATGTGGCCAGTGAGCCGGGCGAGCGTCATGGGAAGGAGTTGCGCCTGCTCGGGGTGGAGGCAGGCGCGGGGCAATCGGGCGGCCAGGGTCTCGGCCCGTTCGAGCATGCCCACGCCGAGCTTCATGTCACGGCCGACGGTGCAGTGCCCGAGGTCGGTCAGTGCTTCCATCTCGGTGAACGTGTCTCCCGCCGCACGGGCGAATTCGACTGCCTCGGTGAACGCGGTGAGCGCGGCATCGAGGCTGTGGGTGACGACCAGGTGCTGGCCCGCCATGTGGCGGGCGATCGCCTGCAGTGCCGGATCGGCTGTACGTGAAGCCGCCGACTGGGCGTGTGCGATGAGAACGCGCACTGGTACGGTCGGCCATGGCTCGACGTTGACGGTGGTGCCGCCATCGCCGTGGCGCCACCACAATTCGGACGCGGCCAGCAGGACATGAAGGGCACGTACACGCAGGCCGTCGGCGTCGGCGTGAGCCGTTGAGTCGAGGGCTTCGAGGATGCGGATGCAAGCGCGTACGACCTCTTCGCCCGGCTCCTGTCCGTAGCGTGACGCGGCCTCCACCAAGGCCCTTTCGCAGTCCTGCAAGTCACGGTGGCCGACGGGGGTGGGCGGCCGGCCGGAGTCGGTAGACGTCATGCGCACCTTCCGAGTCGAGTCGAAGCGACGTACGGTATGCGGTGTCGGCTAGGTCCAGCGGCCAGGCGCACGGTCCTTTAGGCCCGTAGAGGGAACGCCTGCCAGGGAGGAACGTTTCCCCTGGCTCCCCCAGGAGACAGTAGCGCCCCGGCCCGGCTCAGTCAGTGGCCGTGGCTGCCAGTCGTTCCGCTTCCGCCAGCAACCAAGCGGGAGGGACGAAGTCCGCGTTCCCCTTGGACTTGTCGGCGGCGGCACGAAGGTACCGCGCGACCTCGCCCAATTCACCGGCAAGCATGGCCCGCGCAGCGCGGACCAACTGGTCGGCGACCTCGCCGCCCGTCACCGCCGCGCGCTCGAAGGCCGCCTTCGAGCGCTGGGTGGCCGCGAGGGCATCGGCGTAGCGACCGACCGTCCAGTAGGCCCAGGACAGGTTGTACAGGCAGATGCCCTCGGTGCGAGGCGACCCCACGGCGGCGCCATCGGTGTTCGCCTGGAGGAACTCGGCCTCGGCGCGCTCCACATCCCCCATCGCCATGAGCGCGACACCCCGGACGTTGTGGACGTACCCGAGTGCCTCCGTCACTCCCGCTTCCTCATAGAGTGCGATAGCCGCGCCGGCCATGGTCAGGGCCTGGTTCCAGTCACCGGATACCAGGTGCGCGCATGCTGAGGCGTCGCTCGCCTGGGCGCAGCCCAGGTCGTCGCTGAGCTCCGTCGCCCTGGCGCGCATGGTGTCGGCCACCTCCAGCGCCTCTTGCACCTCGCCCCGGTAGCTATGGGACAGGCTGAGGCTCATCAGCGCACGCAGGAGTTGCTCGGACTCACCGAGCCGGTCGGCGAGTTCGACGGCGCGCCGTAGTCGGCCGATGGCCTCGTCGAGCTGGTTCAGCTGGCGATATGTGTCGCCCAACGCGAACAGCGCCTGCCCCAGGCGGTGCTGGTCGCCGACACGTTCGGCGAGGTCGGCGGCTTCTCTCAAGACCTGGGCAGCCTGGTGGTGCGGGCCGCCGAACAACAGAACCAGACCGAAGCCGACCAAGTGGGCCAGCCTGGTCTCATCGTCGTGGAGGTGCCCGGAAAGCTGCTGGTGCATGTCTCTGGCCGCGCCCACGGAGCCGCGCCAGGTGAGGAAGTAGTCCACCTCGTCGAGGACCGCGGCAGCCGGTTCATAGTCCTCGGCGCGTATCCGATGAGCGAACTCGTAGCGGTGCAGCTGCACGTCATCCACAGATCGCCACTGGTCGCGGGGTGGCTTCTGCCTGGCGTACCAGTCGGCCACACGGCGGTTGAGCGAACGGCAGCCGAGCAAGCCGTCGGATGGCAGCTCTCCGTAGATGAAGTCGGCGTCCATCGGATGCAGCGCGAACATGCGACGGGCGCGGTCGACCGTGACCATACGGCCGTGCGAAGCGAGGCGAGCCAGCGCCGCCGGGACATCGACGTCCGGCGCCAAGGGCGCAAGCACCCATGAGACGGCGTCCCGCGAGGCCGGGCGACCGAACGCCGCGAGCGCCTCCAGGACCAGCCGGCTCTCCGCGTCCAGCCGCTGGAACCGGTCTTGGGCGAGATAGGCGATGACATCGCCGCGCTCGACGAATGTGTCAAGTACCTCGTCGAGCGTGGGCAGCGTGAGGTAGTCCTCGCTCAGCGCGCCGGCGATCAGCTCCAGGGCCCGCGGAACCCCGTGGACGCGGCGCACAGCGCTTTCCAGATCCTGCCGAGAGGCGCGGACGATGTCCGTCTCCCCATCCGCGTCGAGTTCGCGCAGCAGCTCGACGGCTTCCGGTACCGGCAGCCCCTGGTCGAGGTAGAGACGGGCCTGGTAGCGGCGCAGCTCCGGGGGAAGCGCCAGGGGCACCTGGGTGGTCATAAGGATCCTGGCGCCGTGCTGCGTTCTGAAGAAGGCGTCGAAGAACTCGGTGAGCTCCTGGCCGCACAGCTGTCCCCGGTCGTCGAGCCGGTCCTCGAAGTTGTCCAGCAGGATCAGATAGGGCCCACGGGAGAGAGCGGCAAACAGTTGTGTCAACTTGTCGGGTGTGCTCCGCTGGCTGGTCCACACCTCCAGCAGGACCTCCTGCGCCTCCGGTGCCGACAGCCTGGCGCAGTCATGAAAGATCCGCTCCAGGGAAATGCCGGACGTCCGGCTGCTGACGTTGACGATGCCCGCCCATGCCCGCCCGTGTCCTCCCCGGTCCCTGGCCAATTGCTCGGCTACCTTGGCCGCCAGCGCGCTTTTACCGATCCCCCGTCGTCCGATGATGGTCACTAGACGCGTCCGCGGGTCGGTGAGACGGGACGTCACCTCGGCCCGTTCCTGCGAGCGGTCCTTGAATGTCTCCAGACCGTAGGCGACCGGCATGCCGATGACCCGGCATCCGGGATCCGCGGTAAGTCCGTGCACTGCTCCCCCTCAAGACATCACGGGCCGCCCAGGTTCAACGCCTGGGAGAACGGGGTGATCCCCTGATTTCGACCGGAGCGGACTACGCTCCGCTCCCGAGCCGTTACTCTGAACTATCGTAGCGGGATTATCAGTTGGTATCCGCAACGGAGCACCTTTTCGTACGGGGAGGCGGATGGTGACCAATCGCGGAAGGCTGCCCGGGCGGCCCTGGACGAGCACCCTGCGGCCGCCGAAGGACATCATCGTGCTCTCCTTCGCCACACTGGGGGGCCTCGCGCTGGTGGTGTGGGGCTGGTTGATGCAGGGCGCCGAGTACACACCGGGTCTGCTGCTGCAATTCGGCAGCTCGCTGGTGCTCATCTCGCCCCTCCTCGTCCTCGGTCGGGTGCTCGAACGCCGACTGCAGAGCACCCAGGACGCCCTCTCCAGCGACTTAGCAGGCATCCAGGTCCAGATGCGCGCTACGCGGGCCCAGCTCGACACCCTTGGTGAAACCAGCAGGGACGGCCTCCTCGACCGCCACAGGCGACGGGAAATGTTACTCCGTGACGCCGAGCGGGCCCCCACCATGGCACGCTTGGCGGCCGTGCTCCGTGAAGCCGCCGGCCTGCAGGCCGTGGACGGCGGCGGGGTGCGCACCAGGCTGCCGGGTTCCGACCTGTGGCTCCGTCTGGACTTGGGCCCGACCACCGCACCGAACTCGCCGCAACCCGGCCGGGGCACTGACGAGGCCCTGTACCTGACGCTGGAGGAACGGGGCGGCACACCGGTGTCAAGGACTGTCTGGGCACAGGACGAGGAGGCGTCCGCCGCCGCCCGCCGACTCACGGCGCGGCCGAGGGGAACAACGCCCGGCATGGCCTCCGGCGGCACCGTGGTAGCTGCCCTGCGCAACATCGACGGGCTGCTGCGCTTGCTGGTCACGACGCTCCGTACGGCCATCGCCGCCCGGACGGGACAGGAGCAGCAAGATCTAGGCCGGCTCATCGAGCTACCGAACGAGCAATGGGCCATCAGCGCCGACGGGTTGTGGTGTCGGCAACGTTACTTCCACATCCGCGCAGAACAACTGCTCGACTCCAACCAGGACTGGCGTCGCTACGCCCTCGCCAAGCCCTGGGTCAGCCGCGACCACTTCCTCGACGCCTACCGCACCGCGCACGCGTTGCTCTCCGGCTCCACCTCGCAATGAACACCTACCAGGATCTGGACTCAAGTACCGGCCCCGACAAGTACGACGCGCAGAAAGGCAACCTCCGATGGACACCGTTTTCATCCGCGGCCTGGAGATCGCGACCCTCATCGGCGTCGCCGAGTGGGAGCGGCAGGTCAAGCAGACAGTGGTGATCAACCTTGAGCTGGATACCGACATCACCCCGGGCGCCGCCAGCGACGCCTTGCACGACGCGCTCGACTACAGCGCCGTCTCACAACGCCTCAGGGAATTCATCGGCGCAAGCACTTTCCAGCTGGTCGAGACGCTGGCCGAGCGGACCGCTCAGCTGATCCTCGACGAATTCCCTGTACGGCGACTGCGGCTGGAGCTCGCCAAACCACGGCCGTACAGCGGCGGCTATACGGCCGGCATCATCATCGAGCGTCGAACCCCAGCAGGGAAAGAGGATCACGTGTGAGGTGACACAGCCGTCCGGATCACGCGCGGCAGACCACCGACGGTGCCTGACGGCCCGTAGTGGCGTGCCCGGCGGACCCCCTGAGTGGATTCCGACACCGACTCATCTCCTAGCCAGACGCGCACTCCCGTGTTCGTGCTGCCCCCAGCCGTGCACCCGGTCCCTCGTAGCGGCGCCGCGCATACCCGACCCGAAAACTATGGTGCCCCACCACATACGCCCCTGACCTGCGCATTCCTACGGTATGGCGACACGCAACCGTCCCCGCAGACCGTCAGGAAGTGGTGCTGATGTCCTCCCCCGCGACCTCTCCCCCAGCCCCCTCCCACCTCCCCCGCATCGTCGCCGCCAGCCTCATCGGCACGACCATCGAGTGGTACGACTTCTTCCTCTACGGGTCGGCTGCCGCGCTCGTCTTCAACAAGCTGTTCTTTCCCGGTTCCGACCCGCTCGTCGGCACACTGCTCTCGTTCCTGACGTACGCCGTCGGGTTCGCCGCCCGGCCGCTGGGGGCCCTGGTCTTCGGGCACTTCGGGGACCGGGTCGGGCGGAAGAAGCTGCTCGTGCTGAGTCTGCTCATGATGGGCGGCGCGACCTTCGCGATCGGTCTGCTGCCGACGCACGCCACCGTCGGCTCCGCCGCTCCCGTGCTGCTGACCGCCCTGCGGCTGGTGCAGGGGTTCGCACTCGGCGGGGAGTGGGGCGGGGCCGTCCTGCTGGTGTCGGAGCACGGGGACGCGCGGCGGCGCGGGTTCTGGGCCTCCTGGCCGCAGACCGGGGCGCCCGCCGGGCAGTTGCTCGCCACCGGGGTGCTCTCCGCGCTCACCGCGCTCCTCTCCGACGACGCCTTCCTCTCCTGGGGGTGGCGGGTGCCGTTCCTGCTGTCCGGGGTGCTGGTGCTCGTCGGTTTGTGGATACGGCTCTCGGTCGATGAATCCCCGCTGTTCAAGGCCGCGTTGGAGCGCGCCGAGGCACGGCGGGCCGCCGAGCCGGACGGTGTGGCGGAGAAGCTGCCGCTCGTCGCCGTGCTGCGCGACCACTGGCGCGACGTGCTGGTCGCGATGGGCGCGCGTATGGCGGAGAACATCAGCTACTACGTGATCACCGCGTTCATCCTCGTGTACGCGACGACCTCGGCGGGGATGGCCAAACAGACCGCGCTGAACGCCGTACTGATCGCCTCCGCCGTCCACTTCGCGGTGATCCCCGCCTGGGGCGCGCTCTCCGACCGGGTCGGGCGCCGACCCGTCTATCTGATCGGCGCGGTGGGTGTCGGTGCCTGGATGTTCCCCTTCTTCTCGCTGATCGACACGGGCGACTTCGGCAACCTCGTCCTCGCCGTCACCGTCGGGCTCTTCTTCCACGGGGCCATGTACGCACCCCAGGCCGCGTTCTTCACCGAGATGTTCGCGACCCGGATGCGCTACTCGGGGGCCTCCATCGGCGCCCAGTTCGCCTCGGTCGCGGCCGGTGCGCCCGCCCCGCTGATCGCCACCGCCCTCCTGAAGGACTACGACAGCTCCACCCCCATCGCGCTCTATGTGATCGCGGCGGCCCTCCTCACGGTGATCGCGCTGATCTGCGCGCAGGAGACGCGCCACCGCGACCTGGCGGACGAGGACGCCAAGACGCCCGCCGGGGACTCCGTCAGCGTCTGACGGCCGACGCCATCAGATGGAGCCGCAGCGCCAGCTGGATCTCCAGCGCTCGGGCCGGACACTGCCAGTCCGGCCCGAGCAGCCTGCCTATCCGCTCCAGCCGCTGGGCCACCGTGTTCACATGGACGTGCAGGTCGTCCTTGGTGCGCGCCGGGCTCATCCCGCTCGCGAAGTACGCGTCGAGGGTGCGCACCAGGTCGGTGCCGCGCCGCGCGTCGTACGCCACGACCGTGCCGAGCGTCCGGTCGACGAAGCCCTCGATGTCCCGGGTGTCCGCGAGGAGCAGGCCGAGGAAGCCGAGGTCCTGCGCTGCCGCGCCCTCGCCCGGGCGGCCGAGCAGCCGCAGCGCCTCCAGACAGCGGCGCGCCTCCGCGTACGCCTCGGCTGTCTCACCGGGGCGGGCCGCCGGGGCCTCGACGGGAGCCGACGCGCCGACGGTGACCCGCTCGTGAAGCGCGCCGCCGAGTTGCCTGGCCACCTGCCGGGCGACCTCGGCCGGGGTGGCGGCCGGGCCGAGCGGGAGCAGCAGCACGGTCCCGCCGTCGCGGGTCGCGGCCAGGCCGTGCCGGGTCGCGGCCAGATGCGCGGCGGCCGACCCCATGCGCTGGCGGTCGGCGGTGCGGCGCTCGGCCGTGCCGTCCTCGGGGCTCTCGATCCGGGCGGCGAGGACGACATGCGGCGCGTCCAGGTCGGCGCGCAGCCGGGCGGCCCGGTCGCGCAGCAGCCGGGGGTCGCGGCCGGGCGCGTCCAGGAGGTCGTCCAGGAGCTCGCCGCGCACCCGCTGTTCGGCCTCGCCCGCCGACCGCCGGGCGAGCAGCAGCAGTGAGGTGACCATCGCCGCCCGCTCCAGAGTGCGCCGGTCCACCGGGTCGAGCCCTGGATGGCCGCGCAGCACCAGCGCGCCCAGCACCTCGCCGCCCGCAGCGACCGTGGCCACCCAGTCCCTTCCGTTCCGTACCGCGTGGCCGTCCGTGCCGGTCAGTTCCAGGGCGGCGAAGGCGGACGAGTCGGCGTCGGCGAACTCGACCGTGCCGTCGAGGACTTCGGAGACCGCGCTCGCCACGTCGTGCACCCCGCCGCCGCGCAGCACCAGTTCGGTGAGCCGGTCGTGGACCTCCGAGGCGCGCTCCAGGACCGCGCTGTGGTCGCGGATGATCTCGTTGGCGCGCTCCAGTTCGGCGAGCGCCGAGCGGGTCTCGGCGAGCAGGTTGGCGGTGTCGATGGCGACGGCGGCGTGCGCGGCGAAGGAGCCGAGCAGAGCGATCTCCTCGCGCGCGAAGACGCGGCTGTGCCGGTCGGCGGCGAAGAGCACGCCGATCACGCTGCTGCCCAGCGTCAGCGGCACGCCGAGGATCGCGACCAGGCCCTCGTCGCGGACGCCGGTGTCGATGGTCCGGGTGTGCCGGAAGCGCTCGTCGTCGAAGTAGCTCGACGTCACGTATGGCCGGGCCGTCTGGGCGACGAGGCCGCCGAGGCCTTCGCCCATGCCGAGCCGCAGCTGCTGGAAGCGGGCGGCCACCGACCCCTCGGTGACGCGCATGTACGTGTCGCCGGCCACCGGGTCGTTGAGGCTCAGGTAGGCGACCTCCGTGCCCAGCAGGGACCGCGCGCGCTGCACGATCGCGCGCAGCACCGCGTCCAGATCGCGCAGGCCCGCGAGGTCGTGGGCGGTCTCGAAGAGCGCGGAGAGCTCGGCCTCCCTGCGCCGTCTGCCCTCCAGGTCGGCGCGGACCCGCAGGGCGAGCTGCCGGGCGGACTCCAGGGCGGCCAGCGCCTGGGGGCCCGCGCCGTCGGCTCGGGCCAGCAGCGCGGGCCGGTCATACGCCTCGGCCGCCGCGCCGCGCGCCAGAAGCTCCAGGTAGGGAGCTTCCGCGTGCTCGGTGGACTGCGGGTGATCGTGGGACATGTTCACAGGGATACCTGCCGTACGGGCGGCCGCGCCAGCCCTGTGGACAACTGTTGGCAGGCGCCGGACAAGGAGGGGAGGTGCGGTGGTGGCGCGGCGGCGGACGGTGCCGGAGGGCGCCGGGGAGGCCTCAGTGCGCGGTCCAGCCGCCGTCCAGGGCGAGCGAGGTGCCGGTGATGAAGGAGGCCTGCGGGGTGCAGAGGTAGGCGACGGCCTCGGCGACCTCGGATGGCTCGACCAGCCGTTTGAGCGCCGAGTCCTTGAGCAGTACCTCGGCCAGGACGCGCTCCTCGGGAATGCCGTGCGCGGCCGCCTGGTCGCTGATCTGCCGCTCGACGAGCGGGGTGCGGACATAGCCGGGGCTGACGCAGTTGGAGGTGACGCCGTGCGCGGCGCCCTCCAGGGCGGCGGTCTTGGAGAGGCCTTCGAGGCCGTGCTTGGCCGCGACGTAGGCCGACTTGTAGGCGGAGGCCCGCAGCCCGTGCACCGAGGAGATGTTGACGATCCGTCCCCAGCCCTGCCCGTACATGTGCGGCAGCGACCCTCTGATCAGCCGGAACGGCGCTTCCAGCATCACCGTGAGCACGGTGTGGAACACCTCGGGCGGGAACTGCTCGATGGGGCGCACCAGTTGCAGTCCCGCGTTGTTCACCAGGATGTCGGTGCCGGTGGCGGCCTGCTCGGCGGCTTCGAGGTCGGTCAGGTCCAGGGCCAGCGGCTCCAGCGAGCCGGCGAGGCCCGCGCCCTGCGCGGCCAGGGCGTCGAGACCGCCGGCGTCCCGGTCGACGGCGCGCACCTTGGCGCCGGCGGCCGCCAGGCGCAGCGCGCAGGCCCGGCCGATGCCGCCGGCGGCCCCGGTGACCAGGGCGGTGCGGCCGCCCAGGTCGAGCTCGATGGACGCGGGGACGGGACCAGGTGTGGTGGGCGTGGTCATGCTGTCGACCCTAGGCAGGGTCACTGCGAGCACCCATGTGGGCCCGACCCATACTTCAGCGCTCAGTCGTAGGCGCGAACCATGTGGGGTCATCGGTCATCGCCTGCTTGATCCGGAAGAGCGAGAACTCCTCCAGCTCCGGCAGCGCGTCGACCGGGAACCAGCCGACCTCCAGGGACTCGTCGTCGTTGACCCGCGCCTCGCCGCCGATCGCCCGGCCCCTGAAGCAGGTGTCCATGAACTGGCAGCGGTCGCCGTTGGGGTAGGTGACCGGGGGCAGCGCGTCCACCAGGACGACCTTCTCCACCACGCACCGCACGGCGGCCTCTTCGTACACCTCGCGCACGGCCGTCTCGGCGGGCTGTTCGCCCGGTTCCGGTATGCCGCCGATGATGGACCACCCGCCGGTGTCGACGCGCCGGCCGAGCAGCACCCGGCCCTCGTCGTCGAAGACGACCACGCTGACCCCGGGCAGGAACAGCAGTTGGTGGCCGGCCGAGGCCCGGATCTCGCGGATGAAGTCTGGTGTCGCCATGCCTTCGACCCTAACGAGCCCCACCGACATCGGTCCCCGCGGCGCGGCGCGCGCGGACGGTCCGGCTGACCGCCCAGCCGAGACCTGCCGCGGCGAGCGCCACCAGGGTCCACTCGGGGGCGGTGCCGAGCCGGGTCGCCGGGGTCTGCGACGACCGCAGCGGCACCGTGGCCACCAGCGAGTCCGGGGTGAACATCTTCGTCTTCTGGGCGACTTCGCCGTCCGGCATGATCACCGCGCTGACCCCGCTGGTGACCGGGACGGTGACGGTGCGGCTGTGCTCGACCGCCCGCACCCGCGACATGGCGAGCTGCTGGTAGGTCATCTCGCTGCGGTCGAAGGTGGCGTTGTTGCTCGGTACGGAGATGATCCGCGCGCCGTGCGTGACGGTGTCGCGCACGGCCCAGTCGAACGCCGCCTCGTAGCAGGTGGCGATGCCGACCTCGGTGCCCGCCATGTCGAACACCCCGGCCCTGGTGCCGCGGCTGAAGTCCTGGCGGACCATGGAGACATAGCCCGGACTGAACTGCTTGATGAGGCCGCGCAGCGGGATGTACTCGCCGAAGGGCTGGATCTGCCGCTTGTCGTAGGTGGCTCCGGGGCCGGTCTTAGGGTCCCACAGCACCTGCTCGTTGAAGAGCCGTCCGTCGGGGCGCTCCACGACCGCGCCCACCGAGATGGGCGCCCCGATCGCCCGGGCGGCCCGGTCGATGTCGGTGTACGCCTGGGCGTCGGTGTACGGGTCGACGTCCGAGGAGTTCTCCGGCCAGAGCACGAAGTCGGGCTTGGCGGCCTTGCCCGCCTTCACCCGGTCCGCGAGGCGCAGGGTCTCGCGGATGTGGTAGTCGAGGACCGCGCGGCGCTGTTCGTTGAAGTCCAGGCCCAGGCGCGGCACATTGCCCTGGATCACGGCGACCGTGGCGGTGCCGTTCTCGGCCGCGTCGCTGACCAGCCCGGTCGCGGCGAGCGCGGCGGCGACCGGGGCGAGCAGGGCGGCCAGGGCGGCGGCCGCGGCTCCCCTGCGCAGGGTGCCGGTGGCGCGCAGGCGCAGCCCCTGGCGCACGCACGCGTACAGCCCGAAGCCGCAGAGGACGACGGCGAAGCCGAGGACGGGCGTGCCGCCCAGGGCGGCGAGCGGCAGGAACACCCCGTCCGCCTGGCCGAAGGCGAGTTTTCCCCAGGGGAAGCCGCCGAACGGCACGCGCGCGCGTGCCGCCTCGGAGGCGATCCATACGGCGGCGGCCCACACCGGCGCCGCGGGCAGCCGCGAGACGACCGCCATGCCGGCACCCGCGGCGGCGACCCCGAGCGCCTCGATGGCCGCGAGCGCCAGCCAGGGGCCGGGGCCGACCTCCACGCCCGTCCAGACGAGCAGCGGCAGCAGGAAACCGAGACCGAAGAGGTAGCCCAGACCGAATCCGGCCTTCCAGGCGCGCCCGTGCAGACAGGCGGCGAGGAGGGCGAAGGCGGGCACCGCCAGCCACCACAGGGGCCGGGGCGGGAAGCTCAGGTACAGGAGCACACCGGACAGCGCGGCCGTGGCGGGCCGGACGAGCCGGTGCAGCAGCCGACGGCCGCGCGAGGCGGGGGCGGGCTGCGGTTCGAGCTGCTCTGGCTCGGCTGTGGGGGTGGTGGTCGTGCTCACCCGGCGGAGTCTACGGCCGCGGGCTGTGCCTGTGTCGGACCGGTTCGTACAGTAACCGTCCCTATGCGCACGATGACCGGCGACGTGCGGGCGACCGGTACGTACGCGCGCGTAGGGGCTTCGGACCGCGCCCCGGACCGGAACGTTTCCGCACGATCTGTACCCGGACCGTGCCCGGCACCACTACGGTGTGCGCAGTCCGTAGACGGCCGGGGGGCGGGGATGAGCGCACGAACAGGCGGGTCCGCCGCACCCGGACGCCGGGCCGCGCCGGATCTCGTCGGCGTCCTGGTGCTCGGTGCCTGCGCCGGCTGGTCGCTGGTCACGGCGGCGGGGCGGGAGGCCCGGCCGGAGGGCGTGCTGCTCGCGGTGCTCGCGGTCGCCGCCGGGTACGCGCTGGGCCGGATCAGCGGCAGCCTGGTGCCGGTGGCGACGGCGGCCTGCGCCGCGACCACGGGCCTGCTCCTCGCCTACGCCTCCCGGGACGGCGTTCCCGGCGCCACGGTCGATCCGCTCCCCGGCCACATCGGCGTCTCCGCGGCGCTCCCTGCCCTGGCCGCGGGCGCGGCCTGCTGCGGCGCCTGGGCGGCCCGTACGGCGGCGGCCCGCCTCGCCCTGCGGCTGCTCGCCGCCGGATGCGCGGGCACGGCCCTGGCGCTCGGCTCGGCGGCGGGCTGCGTGGCCGCCCTCGGCATCCTGCTGTGCTCGCTGGCGGCGGCGCGGATGCGGCACCGCGCGGTGGGACTCGCGGGGCTCGCGGCGGTCGCCGCCCTGGTGGCGGGGGGATCGGTCGCGGTGGCGGAGGACGTGCTGCCCGCCGGACTCACCGTCTCCCTGGAGGGCCAGCTCACCCCGGAGCGCGTGCTGCTGTGGCGGGACGCGATGGACCTGGCCGAGGAACACCCTCTGCGGGGCACGGGCCCCGACCGGTTCGGCGGACTGAGCCCGGTGGCACGGCAGTCGCCCGTCGCCGCCGGCAAGCCGCACTCCGCCCTGCTCCAGCAGACGTCCGAGCAGGGCGTGGTGGGCACCGGCCTGCTCGCGGCCACCTACGGCTGGCTCCTCTACGCGCTGTGGCGCTCGCCCCGCACCACCCCGGTCGTCCTCACGGCGGGCGCGGCGCTCACCGCCCTGGCCGCCTTCGCCTGCGTCGGCAACGCGCTGAGCTTCTCCCCGGTGACGATGGGCGCGGGTCTGCTGGCGGGCCTGGCCACCGCACGGCCGCCCGGGGACGGCCAGCAGGAGGCGGAGCGGGATGCCGAGGTCGTGCACGCGGGCGGGTGAAGGGCGTACGCGGGACGGGTGGTGTGGGGCGCTGTCGCGAACGAACGAGTCGGGCCTGGTCGCGCACGCGCGCGTAGGGGCGGTCTCGGGTACGTCGTGCGTACGGATACGGGCGCGTCAGCGGTATCCGTACGGATAGGAGCGCGCGCGTGATGCGTAGGGATGCGGGTGCGTAGTCCGTACGGGGGGATCGGCGCCGTACGTACGGACAGAGACGTCCCAGAACGCGCGGCCCGGCGGGGCGTCAGGCCCCGGCGTGCTTCGTGGTGGCGAGCAGGCGCAGACGGGCGCGGATGACGCGGACCGCGGCCTCGGCGTCGTCCACCGTCACCGTGAAGACGCGGCCGTCCCCGAGGCGCAGCACCAGGCCCTCGCCCCGGCGTACGACGACGGCGGTGCCCTTCTCCGGGCGCCACCGGTAGCCCCAGCCGCCCCACTGGCGCGGGGTGACGCGGGGCGCGAAGTCCGCGTCCACCACCTCGGCGAGCGAGATGCGGCGACGCGGGAGGCCGATGTGGCCGCAGCGCACTTCCAGGCAGTCGTCGTCCACCTTCACGGCCACATGGACGAAGGCGAGCGTTCCGTAGATGACCAGGAGCCCGGCGGCGACACAGCCGATCACGGACATGAGGAGCGGGGCGATGCCGGACGTCCAGGTGGAGTCGACGGCCAGCTCCACGCCGAGCGCCACACAGGCGGCGCCGGCGGCGGCGAGCAGCCACTGGACCCGGTTGGTCGCCCGACCGGTCCAGATCGCCGGTTGCGAGGAGAGCGCCGGCGCGCCGCGGTCGTGCGCCGGAGGCTCGGGGGGGAGGTCCCTCATGCCTAGCAGAGTACTCAGATTCCCCGGAACCGGCAGTGACGCCACTCTCAGTGAGCGGGGTCACGGTCAGCCGGAGACGGTGACCTTCTGAAGGAGGCGGCCCTCCGGGTAGCCGAGGGCGGTGTCCGAGAGGGCGCCGGGGCGGCCGTTGAGCAGCACGGTCAGCTCTCCGGTGGGCGCGGCGCCCGGCAGGGCCTCGATTCCGGCCCTGCGCAGCGCCTGGGCGGCGACGGCCGGGGCACTGGCGTACAGGCCGGGGGCGGCGAGGCCGGGGCGGCGGACGGCCTCGCGGACCCGCTCGGCGACCAGCTCGTAATGGGTGCAGCCCAGGACGACGTCCCTTACGTCCTCGGGGGTCCGTTCGGCCGCGGCGGCGATGGCCAGCTCGATGGCGGCCTCGTCGCCGTGCTCGATCGCGTCCGCGAGTCCGGGGCAGGGGACCTCGGTGACGTCGACGCCGTCGGCGAACTCGCGGATGAGTCCGCGCTGGTAGGGGCTGCCGGTGGTGGCCGGGGTGGCCCAGATGGCGACGGGTCCGCCGTGGGCCGCGGCCGGCTTGATCGCCGGTACGGTCCCGATCACCGGGATGCGCGGTTCGAGCGCGGCGCGCAGGGCCGGAAGGGCGTGCACCGAGGCGGTGTTGCAGGCCACGATCAGGACGTCCGGCCGCAGCTCGGCGGCGGCGCGTGCCACGCCGAGCGCGCGGGCGGTGACGTCCTCGGGCGTACGCGGGCCCCACGGCATGCTGTCGGGGGCGGAGGAGAGGACGAGGTCGGCGTCCGGCCGCAGCCGGCGCACGGCGGCGGCCGCCGCCAGCAGGCCGATTCCGGAGTCCATGAGCGCGATCTTCACCCGGTCACCATAGTCGACCGCCCCCGCGCACCGGCCCGGGTGGTGCAGACTGCGGCGGATGAGCGCCCTCGTATGGATCGCCGCGGTGTCCCTGGTCTGCTGGCTCTGGCTGCTGCTCGGCCAGGGGTTCTTCTGGCGCACCGACCAGCGGCTGCCCGCCCGGTCCGCCCCGCCGGACTGGCCGTACGTCGCCGTCGTCGTCCCGGCCAGGGACGAGGCCGGGGTGCTGCCGCACAGCCTGCCCACGCTGCTCACGCAGGACTATCCGGGCGAGGCGGAGGTCTTCCTGGTCGACGACGGGAGTTCGGACGGCACGGGTGAGCTGGCGCGGGCGCTCGCCGGGCGGGAGGAGTGCGCGCTGCCGCTGACCGTGGTCGAGCCGGGCGAGCCGGGCCCCGGCTGGACGGGGAAGCTGTGGGCGCTGCGTCAGGGCATCGCGCTGGCCCGCGCGCGCGAGCCGGAGTACCTGCTGCTCACCGACGCCGACATCGCCCATGAGCCGGACAGCCTGCGGGAGTTGGTGGCCGCGGCCCGCTCGGGCGGCTTCGACCTGGTGTCGCAGATGGCGCGGCTGCGGGTGGCGAGCGGCTGGGAGCGGCTGGTGGTGCCGGCCTTCGTCTACTTCTTCGCGCAGCTCTACCCCTTCCGCTGGGTCAACAGCCCCGGGGCGCGCACGGCGGCGGCGGCCGGGGGCTGTGTCCTTCTGCGTACGGACGCGGCCGAGCGGGCCGGCATCCCGGACTCGGTACGCCAGGCGGTCATCGACGACGTGTCGGTGGCGCGCGCGGTGAGCCGCTCGGGCGGCCGGATCTGGCTGGGGCTCGCGGAGCGCGTCGACAGCGTGCGCGCCTATCCGCGCCTCTCCGACCTGTGGCGGATGATCTCGCGCAGCGCCTACACCCAGCTGCGGCACAGTCCGCCGCTGCTGCTCGGGACCGTCGCGGGGCTCGCGCTGGTCTACCTCGTGCCCCCGGTCGCGCTCCTCGCCGGGCTGATCCTGGGCGACGCCGTGGCGGCGTGGGCGGGCGGCCTGGCGTGGCTGGTGATGGCCGGGACGTACGTACCGATGCTGCGCTACTACCGCCAGCCGCTCGCCCTGGCGCCACTGCTGCCGTTCACCGCGCTCCTGTACCTGCTGATGACGGTGGACTCCGCCGTCCAGCACTACCGGGGGCGTGGGGCCGCCTGGAAGGGGCGCACGTATGCGCGTCCGGAGGCCGCACCGGACCAGTGAGCCGGTGCGGCAGGGCGCCCGCCCCACGCCGGTGCGTACGCCACGCGCGCGGGGACCCGGCGCCGCGGCCTCGCGCGCGTCACTTGCGGCCGGGCGTCCAGTTCATGCCCCACCCGTACGCCTGGTCGACGGTGCGCTGCGGGCTGACACCGCGCGCGGGCACCAGATAGCGGGCCTCGCGCTGGACGACGAGGTCGCCGCCCTCGTTGGTGAGCAGCGCGAGGGCGCAGACCGTGGAGGGCACGGTGCACTCGTCGAGCGAGAAGTCGATCGCGGCGCCGTGCTGCGGCTGGAGGGTGACGGTGGCGTGCAGGTCGGCGAAGCTGCGCGCGCCCGCGTAGATCGTCACGAAGATCAGGACGCGGCGGAGCCGGTCCTTGTGGTCGAGGTTGACCGTGAGGTTCTCGCCGGAGGTGCGCGCGCCGGTGCGGTCGTCGCCGTCGAGGTGGATGTACGGCGGCCGGCCGAGCGAGCCGAAGGCGTTGCCGAGCGCCTGGACGACGCCCTTTCGGCCGTCCGTGAGCTCGTAGAGCGCGCACAGGTCCAGGTCGAGGTCGGCGTGGTTGGCGACGGCTCTGCCGAGCTTGGCACCCCAGCCGGTGAACTGCTTGCGCGTCTGCCAGTTGAGGTTGACCCGCAGCGCCCCCGAACTGCCGCCCTGCTTGGCGAGCGAGACGGTGGGGGCCGCCTTGGTCAGGGTCACCTTGGACAGGCGTACGGGGGCTGCGGCGGGGGGCGCGGGCGGAGGCGGCGGGGTCGCGGCGGGGAAGGCGGGGGCGGGAGCGGCCGGTGTGGGGCTGGGCGGGGCGGGAGCGGCCGGTGCGGGGGCGGGAGGGGCGGGGGTCTGGGCGGCCGCCCGGGGGCGGTCGACCGTGATCCCGAAGTCCGTTGCCAGCCCTTCGAGTCCGGAGTCGTACCCCTGGCCCACCGCCCGGAACTTCCACGCGCCCTGGCGCCGGTAGAGCTCGCCCAGGATGAACGCCGTCTCCACGGACGCGTCGGCGCTGTCGAAGCGGGCGAGCTCCGCGCCGCTCGCGGCGTCCAGGACGCGGACGCACAGCCCCGGGACGCGGCCAAACGTTCCTCCGTCGGCGGACGCGGCCAGTACCACGCGCTCCACCTCGTCCTCCACGCGCGCGAGGTCGACGAGGAGCGTGTCCGTGACCCCCTCGGCCGAACTCCGCTTGCCCTCGTGCCGCACCGCGCCCGAGGCGTGCGCGGGCTGGTTGTAGAAGACGAAGTCGGCGTCGGAGCGGACCTTCCCGGTGCCCGCCGCGATCAGCAGGGCCGAGGCGTCGGCGTCCGGCACCCCGGGGCCGGAGCGCCAGGCCAGCTCGACGCGTACGACCGGCGCCGGAACCGGAACGTTGGACCCTTTAAGCATGGACATGCTCGCCCCCATCGCGAGTCGGGGTGCCGAAGATTCTCCGCACCGTCAACCTAAACCCCGGCGGACGTTCCGGCACCCGCCGGTAACCCCTTCCGAGCTTGGCCTTTACAGGATTAATGGCCTCCCGGGCGACCGATTTTCCCACGTTCGCTCGCATTGGGGCCGTGCGGTCACTCCGAACCCGTAAAACAACCCCCTTATCGGGCTCCCCAACGACCACATCGTGGGCTTAACTTATGTGCCATGACCTCCCCCCGCTCCACCTATGGCGGCGGTTACTACTCCGCGCCGTCCTTCCCGGACACCCCCATCTACGACTCCCTCGTCGCAGAACGCGGCACGCCCCAGATCGCCCCGATCCGCGTGCCCGCCCTGTACGACACCGGCAGCAGCTATCTGCCGGCCCTCCCGGCCGCGCTTCCCGCCCTACCCGCCGGCCCCTCCCAGCAGCCTGCCTACGCCTCGTCGTACGGCTACCAGCAGGCACCGCAGCCCATGCCGTTGCAGAGCGCGCCCGCGCCCTACATCCCGCAGCAGACCGGTGCCCCGCGCGCCTATCCGGGCCCGCAGGTCCAGCAGCAGCGCCCGATGGCCCCGACCGGGTACGAGGCGATGCGCCCCGCGGCCCCGCGGCCCGCGCCCGCCCCGGCGCCCTACTACGACGGCTACCAGCAGCCGTACCAGAACACGGGGTACTGAGCGGGAGGCGCCCGCGCGGGGCGGGCCCCGCTCCGCCGGCGGTCGACCGGATGTCCGAGGCGGCTGGCAGGATTGGCTCATGGAGAGTCCGATTCGGCCCGTCGTGCGCCACATCAACGTCTACCCCGTCAAGTCGGTCGGGGGGTACCGACTCGACGAGGTGCCGGTCGAGCCCTGGGGGCCGGTCGGCGACCGCCGCTGGATGGTCGTCGACGCCTCCGGGAAGGCCGTGACCCAACGCGAGCGGGCGCGGCTCGCGTTGGCTGCCGCCCGGGCCCTGCCGGACGGCTCCGTCCGGGTGTCCGCGCCCGGCAGGGAGGATCTGACCGTGGCCGTGCCCGAGCCGATCGGGCCGGTCACGGTGACGCTCTTCGGCAAGAAGGTCGAGGCGATAGCGGCGGACGAGGCCGCGCACGCCTGGTTCAGCGACCACCTGGAGGCGGAGGTCCGGCTGGTCCACCTCGACGACCCCGCGACCCGGCGCCCGATCGACCCGGACTTCGCGCTGCCGGGCGAGACGGTGAGCTTCGCCGACGGCTTCCCGCTCCTGATCGCCACCACGGCCTCGCTGGACGCGCTGAACTCCCTCATCGCCCAGGGCACTCACCCGCACGAGGGCCCGCTGCCGATGAACCGGTTCCGGCCCAATGTGGTGATCGACGGCACCGAGGCCTGGGCCGAGGACCACTGGACGCGGATCGCGCTCGGCGACGTGGTCTTCCGGGTCGCCAAGCCCTGCGGCCGCTGTGTCGTCACCACCACGGACCAGGTGAGCGCCGAGCGCGGCCGCGAGCCGCTGCGCACCCTGGGCCGCCACCGCCGCTTCGGCACCAAGCTGGTATTCGGCCAGAACCTGGTCCCCGAGGGCCCCGGCGTCATTCGCACCGGTGATCCCCTGCGCGTTCTCGCTTAAGCCGCCCCTGCTCGGGAACTCGTGGGAACAGCGGACGCGTTGTGCGTGCGGGGCCCCGGGTGATGTTGCTCTCTTCCGGGCCCGCCCGTGCGTACGGCGAGCCGCGCGGGGCCAGGACGCAAGCGGAAGGGGGTGCGATCCCGTGCGATCCGCAGTCGGGGTGTGGCGGTGGCGGCAGAACCCCTTGTGCCGCCGTACGGATCTGGTCGAGGCATGGGTGGCGCTGGTCGCCCTGGTGCTGATGCTGGTGGCCGCGCCGGTGCTGGGCGGCCTGTGCGGGGCGGTCAGCGACCACGCCCTCCAGCGCACGGCGGCCAGGGAGCAGCGCCAGCGCCACCCGACGACGGCCGTGGTGGTCGGCGCGGCCCACGATCGCGGCGCGCGCGCCGACGCGGAGGGCGTGGGCGGCCGGGAGGGCCGCGTCCGGGTCGTGGCCACCTGGACGGCACACGACGGCACCGCGCACACCGGCACGGTCGCCGCCCCCAGGCGGGCCGCCCCCGTGGGCTCCACCTTCCGCATGTGGACGGACGACCGCGGCATACGGACGGGCCGCCCCCTGGACTCCACGACCGCGCACGCGCACGCGGTGTTCGCCGGTCTCGGCGCGGCAGCGGCGGCGGCCGGTCTCGTGGAGGCCGTGCGGCGGCTGGTCGTATGGCGGCTGATGCGACGGCGGTACGCCCGTCTGGAGCGCGCCTGGGCCGGATACGGTCCGGACTGGGGCCGCGCGGGAGCAGGCAGCTGAGCGGTCAACCCCGCGGCCCCGCGCGCGCTACGGTGGACCATCAGTCGCACGTACAGCGTTCGCACGCACGAGGTGGGGGCACAGCAGCGCCATGGCTCAGGGCACGGTCCAGGTAACCCACACCGGCACTTCGAGGTGGCGGCGCCGTACCGGCGAATACGCCTCGCTCGCCGCTGCCCTGGAGGCCGCCGCGGACGGCGACGTCCTCACCATCGCGCCCGGCACCTACCGCGAGAACCTGGTCCTCAAGCGGGCCGTGACCCTGCGCGGCCCCGAGGGGGCGGCCGGTTCGGTGCGGATCGCCCCGGTCGACGGCGTGCCGCTGACCGTGCGCGCCTCCGCCACGGTCCAGGACCTCCAGCTGGAGGGGCAGGACGCGGCGGCGCCCGCGCTGCTGATCGAGGACGGCGCGCCCGAGCTGTGCGACCTGCGGGTGGTGACCCGCTCGGCGGTGGGCATCGAGGTGCGCGGCGCGGCCCGCCCCACCGTGCGCCGGTGCACGGTGGACAATCCGGGCGGCGTCGGCATCGGCGTACTGGACGGCGCGGGCGGCCTGTTCGAGGAGTGCGAGGTCGTCGCGGCCGGCCAGTCGGGCATCTCGGTCCGCGCGGGCGCCCACCCCCGCCTCGAACGCTGCCGGGTGCACCACGCCTCGGGCGCGGGCCTGTCAGTCACCGGCGACGGCACCGGCCTGGAGGCGCTGGGCTGCGAGGTGTACGAGATCAAGGGCGCCGGGGTGCAGATCGCCGCGCGCGCCACCGCGCACCTCACCGACTGCACGGTGCACCGCACCTCGGCGGACGGGGTCACCCTCGACACGGACGCGGTGCTCACGCTCGCGGACTGCGACATCCACGACATCCCCGAGAACGCGGTGGACCTGCGCTCCCGGTCGGTCCTCACCCTCACCCGCACGGCGGTGCGCGGCTTCGGCCGCAACGGCCTGTCGGTCTGGGACCCGGGGACCAGGGTGGACGCCAACCAGTGCGAGATCCACGACAGTACGGGCGACTACCCGGCGGTGTGGGTCAGCGACGGCGCCACCGCGGTGCTGGAGTCCTGCCGGGTCCACGACGTGCCGGACGCGCTGTTCGTGCTGGACCGCGGCTCGCGCGCCGACGTCGTCGACAGCGACATCTCGCAGGTGCGCAACACGGCGGTGTCGGTGAGCGACGGCGCCACCGCGCAGCTCGACGACTGCCGGATCCGGGAGGTCGCCACGGGCGCCTGGTTCCGCGACCACGGCAGCGGCGGCACCCTCGCCAACTGCACCATCGACGCGGCGCAGACCGGCGTGATCGTCACCAAGGGCGCCGATCCCCGGATCGAGCGCTGCACGGTCACCTCGCCCGCCGAGGCGGGTTTCTACGTCTCGGCCGAGGGCCGGGGCACCTTCCACGGCTGCCGGGTGACCGGCAGCGGGGGCTACGGCTTCCATGTCGTGGACGGCTGCCGTACGACGCTGACCCGCTGCCGTACGGAGCGCTGCGCGCGCGGGGGGTACGAGTTCGGCGAGGACGGGCCGGTGTCGCAGGACTGCACCAGCGACGAGAGCGGTGTGCTCACCGGGTCGGCGCGGCCGCCCGCCGCGCAGACCGCGACCCAGACCGTGGGCCTGCTCACCGCGGTCCCCGGGCAGCGCCCCACCGGGACCGCGGCGGCCGAGGAGCCCGCCGCCGCACCGGCGCGCTCCTCGCAGGACGTGCTGGGGGAACTCGACGCGCTGGTGGGTCTGGAGAGCGTCAAGCGCGAGGTGCGGGCGCTCACCGACATGATCGAGGTGGGCCGCAAGCGGCAGCGGGCCGGCCTCAAGGCCGCGTCCGTCCGGCGCCATCTCGTCTTCACCGGCTCCCCCGGCACCGGCAAGACCACGGTCGCCCGGCTCTACGGCGAGATCCTGGCCTCGCTCGGGGTGCTGGAGCGCGGCCATCTGGTCGAGGTGTCCCGCGTCGACCTGGTGGGTGAGCACATCGGGTCGACGGCGATCCGCACCCAGGAGGCGTTCGACCGGGCGCGGGGCGGGGTGCTGTTCATCGACGAGGCGTACGCGCTGTCGCCCGAGGACTCCGGCCGTGACTTCGGGCGTGAGGCCATCGACACCCTGGTGAAGCTGATGGAGGACCACCGCGAGGCCGTGGTGGTGATCGTGGCGGGGTACACGGCGGCGATGGAACGCTTCCTCAGCGTCAACCCCGGGGTGGCGTCCCGGTTCTCACGGACCATCACCTTCAGCGACTACGACCCGGACGAGCTGCTGCGGATCGTGGAGCAGCAGGCCGAGGAGCACGAGTACCGGCTGGGGAGCGGCACGGCCGAGGCACTGCTCAAGTATTTCACGGTGCTGCCCAAGGGCCCGGCGTTCGGCAACGGCCGCACCGCGCGCCAGACGTTCGAGTCGATGGTGGAGCGGCACGCGGGCCGGGTCGCCCAGTTCGCGGACGCCAGCCCCGACGATCTGAGCCTCCTCTATCCGGACGACCTGCCCGAACTCCCCTGACGACCAAGGTTGTTGGCGCTCGTCAGCGCTGGTGCGGGAGCGTCGGTGAGAGTGCGTCCAGGAGGCCGGTGCGCTCCTCGGCGAAGACCGGGTCGGCCTGGTAGTCGGAGTGGGCCAGGATCGGGGCGGGCAGTGGCTGCCGTCGCGTACGCCCGAAGGCGAGCGGGTCCAGGAGCGGGCCCCGGTCGACGGTCGTGCCGGGCAGCACCGGGCCGCCGATGGGGTCGGTGGCCCGCCACAGGTTGCGCCAGCAGTGCAGCTCCCGGTGGAGGGCGGACAGCTCCGGGCGGCCGAAGTAGGCGGGGAACCAGCGTCCGTACAGCCGCTCCAGGGGCGAGCCGTAGGTGAGCAGCGCGACGCTGCGGCGGGCGCGGGCGGGGAGCTGCCACACGGCTGCGGCGGCCAGCACGCTGCCCTGGGAGTGGCCGGAGATGACCAGACGGCCGCCGGTGCGCCCGGTCCAGGTGTTCATCCGCCAGGCGAGGTCGGGTACGGCCCGCTCGGCGTAGCAGGGCGGGGCGAACGGGTGGGCGGCGCGCGGCCAGAAGGTGCCCACGTCCCAGAGGATGCCGATGGTGCGCCGGGCCGCCGCGTCCTTGTAGGCGCGCCGCCCCCAGGTGACGAAGAGCAGGAAGCCGAGGCCGGTGAACCAGGAGCCGAGCGCCTGGACGGTGTCGGCGGCCGAGGAGATGACGCCGGGCGCGTCGTCCGCCGCCCGCCCGGGGACCTGCCCGGTGGCCCAGGAGCCGGCGAGCGCGCCCGCGCCGAGCAGCAGGGTGGCGGCGGCGACGATCCCGACGAAGACGGGCGCGCGGTCGGTGAGCCCGGCCCGTGCGCGGACGGTGGCGATCCGCCGGGAGCGGGCCGCGTCCCAGATCTCCCCCGGGTAGTCCGCGAGCAGCCCCGGCTCCTCGGCGCGCGCGGCGCGCCAGACGCGTAACGCGAAGTACACGACGGCCGGAACGAGGAGCACGAGCAGGGCGGGGATCACCGAGGCCTGCCAGGTGAGCAGCGGCGGCGGGCCCGCGAAGCCGCCCCGGGGCGCGCCGGGCGTGCCCCCGCCGTCCAGCCAGTCGGCCACCCGCTGGGCGACACCGCCCGTCATCACCCCGCCGAGCGCGCACGCCAGGAGCGCCACGGCGGGGCCGCCGAGGCCGGACAGGGCGGTGCGGGAGTCGTGGGCGCGGCGGCGCAGCAGGAGCGCGACCGCGGCGAGCAGGACGACCAGGACGCCCTGGCCCAGCGCGATGATCCCGAAGGTGCGGTCGCCGGGGAGCGCGTCGTGCGAGACCCAGCCGGGGCGCTCCCACGAGGCATACACCATCGACAGGACGAGCAGGCCGAGGGCGGCGGTGGGCAGGAAGGTGACGACGGCCCGGTCCAGGTGTTCGTCCAGGCGTGACTCGCTGCGGCCGCGGCCGCACACCACGCCCACCACGACGGCCGCGCCCACCAGCAGAGCCGCCGCCAGGAGCCGGCCCAGTGTGTCCAGCGCGGAGTTGGAGGCGGCCCGGTCGTGGCGGGCGGCGGCCGTGGTGACGGCGGCGGCGACGGTGAGGAACCCGGCGGCGGTGTGCGCGGCGCGCAGCCGGGCGACCAGCCGCCGCCCGTACCAGAAGCCGGGCCGGCTGAGCGCGGGCGCGTCCGGCTCGTCCTCGTCCCCGGCGGCGCCGAGCGGCTGCTGGGACTCGTAGGCGCTCCAGGTGCGGTTGGAGAGGTACCAGAGCAGCCCGGTCAGCGCGGCGGGGACCGGCGCGGCCAGTGCCAGGCGGCGGCCGGGCGCGCTCCACCAGCCGTGCCGCCCGGGCGCCAGGAACCCCAGCCAGGACTTCCCCTCGGCGCAGCCGGCCGTGCCCGCGCACTGCCAGGCGGCCAGGTCCAGCGCGACCTCGCAGGCGGTGGCGGTGAGCAGCACGGTCAGGCTGAGCGCGACGAGCCGCACCAGCACCCCGTAGAGCCGCACCGCGCGGGCCGAGTCGCGGGCGGGCGGGCGCATCCAGTGGGCGAGGTTGACCACCATGAACGGCAGGAGCAGCAGCCACAGGGCGCGGGCGCCGTTGCCGGAGGTGAGGTTGGCCCAGCAGTACGCCTCGGCGACCGGCCCCTCGCGGTGGCGCTCGGGGTGGTCCTCGGCGTCGGCGTCCTCGGTGCGGCGGTACACGGCCGCGGTCTCGTCCCCGGTGACCCGGACCGTACGGGGGTCGTCGAGCATGGACTGCGGGGTGGCGCCGCCGACGCCGTGGACGAGGAGTTCGAGCGCGGGCCCGCCGTCGTCGGCGGCCGGTGTGGCACGGGACACTTCTGTGACTCGCTCTCGGGGTGGGAGGATCGGCGGCGGGACGCGGCGGGGGCATCGTGCGGATCGCGGATCGTGCGGGTCGGGCGTCGTGCGGGGGCCGTCATACCTCGGCGCGCGGCCGTGGCGTGCGGGTTCTCAGGATCTCGGATCCGGGGACGCGGTGCGGTGTCCTCACGGAATCTCCCCGTGACAGGATTCGACAGGTACGGCGACCAGATGTACGGCCACGCGGAAGGACCGACCCGGCAGTGAGCGACAACCAGAACCTGCTCGCGGAGCAGCGTCGCGCCCTGATCCTCGACGAGGTCAGACGGCGCGGCGGGGTGCGGGTCAACGAGCTCACCCGGAAGCTCAGCGTCTCGGACATGACGGTGCGCCGGGACCTGGACGCGCTGGCCCGCCAAGGCGTGATCGAGAAGGTGCACGGCGGGGCGGTGCCGGTGGTCGAGGCCTCCACGCACGAGCCCGGATTCGAGGCCAAGTCGGGCCTGGAGCTGAACGCCAAGGAGGACATCGCGCGCGCGGCGGCGGCGATGGCCGTGCCGGGCAGCGCCATCGCGCTCTCGGGCGGTACGACGACGTACGCGCTGGCCCACCGGCTCCTGGACGTCCCGGATCTGACGGTGGTGACCAACTCGGTGCGGGTCGCGGACGTCTTCCACGCGGCCCAGCGGGCCGCGGGCTCCTCGGGCAGCCGGCCGGGGGCGGCGACCGTGGTGCTCACCGGCGGGGTGCGCACCCCGTCGGACTCGCTGGTGGGGCCGGTGGCGGACCAGGCGATCCGCTCGCTCCACTTCGACGTGCTCTTCCTCGGGGTGCACGGCATCTCGGTGGAGGCGGGGCTGTCCACCCCGAACCTGGCGGAGGCGGAGACCAACCGCCGGTTCGTGCGGTCCGCGCGGCGGGTCGTGGTGGTCGCCGACCACACCAAGTGGGGCACGGTGGGCCTGAGTTCGTTCGCCTCGCTGGACGAGGTGCACACGCTGGTGACGGACGCGGGGCTCACGGACGCGGCGCGCGAGGAGATGGCCGAGCATCTGCCGGGGCTGCTCGTGGCGGGCGAGGACGACGGGGCGGAGGCTGAGGCGGCCCCCGCCGAAGACATCTGACGGACCGCCAGTTAAGGTGTGCGGGCCCGTTCGCCCGTGCCCGTCCCCACCGACCGCTGGAGGTGCGGCCCGATGGCTCGCCGACTCCGTCCCGTGGAGCTCGACTTCGTCGAGACCGCTCCGCTGCGCCTGGTCTTCACCGCCGACGCGGCCGCCCCGGCGGACGCCCTGTACCGCGCGCTCGCCGAGGAGACGACGGCCTGGCCCCAGTGGTTCGCGGCCGTGACCCACGCGCGGGCCACCGAGGGCGGCCGGGAGGTCCGGCTGCGCGGCGGCACCCGGTTCCGGGAGACGGTGATGGCCGCCGAGCCCGGCGCCCGCTACGCCTACCGGGTCGACGTCACCAACGCGCCGGGGCCGCACGCCCTGCTGGAGGAGTGGCGCCTCACCCCGACCGCCGGCGGCACGCGGGTGCGGTGGACCTTCGCTGCCGACGGCGGGGCGCCGCTGAGGTTCGCGCTGCGTCTGGGCCGGCCGGGCTTCGACCGGGCGTTCCGCGACGCCGTACGGGCCCTCGACCGCCGCCTCGCGACGTCCGGCTGCGGCCCGGCGGCAGCGGCCTCCTAGGGCGTGTCGCGAAAGTGGCGCGGGGCAGGCGGGACTTTCGCAACACGCCCCAGGACTCAGCGGGCGCGATGGGCCGGTTCCGGCCTGCTCGCACCGGCCGGGCCTTCGCCCGGCCGTCCTACCGCGGCCACGCCCCGGTCGCCAGGAACGTGTCGATCGCCGCCGCGTACGGCGCGATGTCCAGGCCCTGTTCGGCCAGCCAGGCGTCCGAGTAGTACTTGTCGAGGTAGCGGTCGCCCGGGTCGCAGAGCAGGGTGACGACGCTGCCGGTGCGCCCGGCCGCCACCATCTCGGAGACGATCTTCAGGGCTGACCAGAGGCCGGTGCCGGTGGAACCGCCCGCCTTGCGGCCGATGGCCGCTTCGAGGGCGCGTACGGCCGCGATGCTCGCCGCGTCCGGGACCTTCATCATCCGGTCGATGGCGCCGGGCAGGAAGCTCGGCTCCATCCGGGGGCGCCCGATGCCCTCGATGCGCGAGCCGCAGTCGCTGGTCGCGTACGCGTCGCCGCGGGTCCAGCCGTCGAAGAAACAGGAGTTCTCCGGGTCCGGTACGCAGATACGGGTGTCGAACTGCATGTAGTGCACATAGCGCGCGATGGTGGCCGAGGTGCCGCCCGTCCCGGCGGTGGCGACGATCCAGGCGGGCTCCGGATAGCGCTCCAGCTTCAGCTGCTGGTAGATCGACTCGGCGATGTTGTTGTTGCCGCGCCAGTCGGTGGCCCGCTCCGCGTACGTGAACTGGTCCATGTAGTGGCCGCCGGTCTCCAGGGCGAGGGCCGCGGCCTCCTCGTACATCTTGCGCGAGTCGTCCACGAAGTGGCACTGGCCGCCGTGGAACTCGATCAGCCGGCACTTCTCGGCGCTGGTGGTGCGCGGCATGACGGCGATGAACGGCACGCCGACGAGCCCCGCGAAGTACGCCTCGGAGACGGCGGTCGAGCCGCTGGAGGCCTCGATGACGGGCTTTCCGGGCCGGATCCAGCCGTTGCAGAGCCCGTAGAGGAAGAGCGAGCGGGCGAGGCGGTGCTTGAGGCTGCCGGTGGGGTGGGTGGACTCGTCCTTGAGGTACAGGTCGATCCCCCACCGCTCGGGCAGCGGGAAGCGCAGCAGATGGGTGTCGGCGGAGCGGTTGGCGTCGGCCTGGACCTTGCGCACGGCGTCCTTCAGCCACGCCCGGTAGGCCGCGTCGCTGCGGTCCACGTCGATGGTCTCCATGCCACTCCTCCATGTGTCGGCGCCCCGGGGGGCGGGGGCGCGCCCGGGCTGGAAATATCGTGAAGCGGGTCGCGGAAGTCGGCTGGAAAGGCGCGGCTCCGTCACTTGACAATACCGCCCTCACCTGCACAAACATTCCCTTTGAGGATCCATAGGAGTGGCTTGTGGGGCGCCCGGGAGGGGGCGTACGGGCGGCGGGCTACGGCCGATCCTCCGTGCGCCCTGGTGCGCGGGGCCATCGTTGTGCAGACTGCCCAGCAGGAACGGTACGAAGGGGGCACAGCGGCCATGACCGAGCCGGAGTTCAGCGCCAGGGGTGTGCGGATCGAACGGTGGACGCGTTCACTGACGAGGGCCGGGCAGGTCCTGATCAAGGACGGGCGGCTCGCCCTGCTCACCAGCAACGGGCGGGAGATCGACAGCGCGCCGCTGCGCGCGGTCAGCGCGGGCAAGCCCCTGCTGCCGTGGGCCGCCAAGGCCGATCGCACCGTGGCCAAGCTCAACGGCCACCGCTACCGGCTGACCATGGGCCAGCAGAGCGGGAGGCCGCGCGGCGCGGAGCTCGCGCAGCGTTTTCTGCAGGCGGTGCGCCCGGCGAGCGGGTCGCACGGCTGAGCGGGCCGGCGGGGCGCGAGTTGCGGAGGGTCCACCCCTGAGCCACCCTGGTCTCACATCACAGAGGGTTCACCGGCGGTCACGCTGTGATCCAGCCCGCCGGACAGACAAGCTTCTTCCGGACCTCAATCGGGGAGTCGCAGCCGTGATCAGCCAGTCGAGCAGGCATTGCACGGTGGAGCTCCAAGCCCTGCCGTCGCGGATCGGACAGGTCCGCAGAATCGTTTCAGCACAGTTGCGTTACTGGCATCTCGATCCTCTGATAGACGAGGCGGCGCTGGGCGTCACCGAGTTGCTGACCAACGTGCACCGGCACGCCCAGCCGGACAAGCTCTGCACCGTGGAGATCGAGCTGTTGCGCGACCGGCTCACGGTGTCCGTCCACGACCACGACCCGCGGATGCCCACCGTCCGCAGCACCGACCCCTTCGCCACCCACGGCCGCGGACTCGCGATGATCGCGGCGGTCAGTGAGAGCTGGGGCGTGCGCCCGCTGGGCGCCGCCGGCAAGACCGTGTGGTTCACGCTTCCCGCGCCGCCGGCCCCGGTGGCGCTGCCGCCCCGCCCGGCGTACGGGACGAAGACGGCCGGGCCGTGCCTGCACAAGCGGCCCGCCCTGGTGCGCGCCGAAGGCCGCGGCGGCCATCCGCGCACTCCCGCCCGGCTGCCCGCGGCGGGCTGACCGGACGGGCGGGCCGGACCGCGCGGAGGCGGCCGGCCCGTCGCTGGTCCGCGACCGCCCCGGCCGGGCGGCGCGTTGCGGCGCGGCGTCAGGCCGCACCGCTCTTGCGGCGGCCGAACTCCTCGTCCAGGACGGAGAGCCGGCGCCAGTACTCCTCCTCGTCGATCTCACCGGCGGCGAAGCGGCGGCCGAGCACGGCGAGCGGTGAACGCTCGTCGAGCGGAGTCCGCTCGTCGTAGGCGCGGGGGCCGCCGAAGGGCGGACGCCAGGGGCCGTGCCCGCCGCGCCGGACCGTGCGCCGCAGCAGGGTCACGACCGTGAGGGCCACCGCCGCCCAGACCACCGGGAAGAAGAGGATCCAGGGTCCGGGTCCGTCAAAGGCCAGTGTGTTCATCGTGATCGGCTCCTCGGTAGGGATGGGTCCCGTGCTGCTTCCGAGCCTCCCGCCGAGGGCCGTCCCGCGCGTCGTACGGCCGGCGGCACCTGGCGTACCCCCCGGGGAGTAGACGGGGCACCGACCGCTGCTCCACCGGACCGGCCGCCGCTCCACCCGTCCGGCCCAGGACCCGTCACTGGATTCTGTACCTACTAGTATGTACAGTACGCTCATGAGCACCCCAGAGCGTCTGATCGAGGCCACCCGGGAGCTGCTGTGGGAGCGGGGCTACGTCGGCACCAGCCCCAAGGCGATCCAGCAGCAGGCGGGCGCGGGCCAGGGCAGCATGTACCACCACTTCACGGGCAAGCCCGACCTCGCGCTCGCCGCCATCCGGCGCACCGCCGAGGAGCTGCGCGCGAGCGCCGAGGCCTCCTTCGGGGGCGAGGGCACCGCGTACGAGCGCGTCCGCGGCTATCTGCTGCGCGAGCGGGACGTCCTGCGCGGCTGCCCGGTGGGGCGGCTGACCATGGACCCGGACGTCCTGGCGAGCGAGGAGCTGCGCGCGCCCGTCACCGAGACGATCGACTGGCTGCGCGGGCGGCTCGCCGCGATCGTCCAGGAGGGCCTGGACGCGGGCGAGTTCGCCGCTCCCCTGGTGCCCGAGGAGATCGCGGCGACGGTGGTCGCCACCGTCCAGGGCGGCTACGTCCTGGCCCGCGCGTCCGGTTCGCCCGCCGCCTTCGACGCGGGCGTGCGCGGACTGCTCGCCCTGCTCGCGCCCCGCACCGCCTGACGCCCGACCGCCCGTACCCCGCCGAGGAGCCCCCATGCAGGTCACCCGTCAGCGTCCCGCCAGTGTGCGCGGTCCGGCCGAGCACTTCACCGGCACCGTCTGGCTGGACGAGATCGCGGCGCCGCCGTCCCCGTCACGGCTGCGGATGTTCAGCGTCCACTTCGCCCCGGGCGCCCACACCGCCTGGCACCGCCATCCGCACGGCCAGGTCCTCCACATCACCGAGGGCGAGGGCCTGGTGCGGCGCCGGGGCGGCCCCGTCGAACCGGTCCGGGCGGGCGACACCGTCTGGATCGAGCCGGACGAGTGGCACTGGCACGGTGCCGCGCCGCACACGTTCATGACCCATCTCGCGGTCGTCGAGGCGGCGCCGGACGGCACCACCGTGGACTGGGACCGCCATGTCGCCGCCGACGCCTACCCGTCGACCCCTTCCTGAGTCCTGAGTCCTGAGGAGGACGCCGTGCACGCGCTCCAGTACGAGATCACCCTGCCCGCCGACTACGACATGGACATCATCCGCACCCGGATCGCCACCCGGGGCCATCTCCTCGACGCCTTCCCCGGCCTGGGCCTGAAGGCGTATCTGATCCGCGAACGCGGCGCCGACTCCCCGGTGAACGCCTACGCGCCCTTCTACCTCTGGAACACCCCCGAGGGCATGAACTCCTTCCTGTGGGGCCCCGGCTTCCAGGGCGTCGTCGACGACTTCGGCCGCCCGGAGGTCCAGCACTGGATGGGCCTGTCGTACGAGGAGGGGACGGCGGCGGGGGCCGTGCCCCGCTCCGCGACGCGCGAGCGCCTCGCGATACCGGAGGGCGTACGCCCCGCCGACTTCGTGGCCGGGCACCTGGAACGGACGGCCGGGGAGGGGACGGTGGCGAGCGCGGTGGCGGTCGACCCGCGCCGCTGGGAGCTGCTGCGCCTCACCCTCTGGGAGCAGGAGGCCCCGCGGGCACCGGGCGACCGGTTCGAGGTGCTGCACCTGTCGGCGCCGGAGCGCGCCGGGCTGACCCGGGGACGGCACTGGTGAGCGGCGTCGTCCGTACCGTGCTCGGCGACGTGCCGGCCGGTCGGCTCGGTGTGGTGGACGCGCACGACCACCTGTTCATCCGCAGTCCGCTGCTGCCCGGCCAGGAGCTCGACGACCCCGAGGACGCGGCGGCCCGCCTCGCCGCCTTCCGCGACCTCGGCGGCGGCACGGTGGTGCAGTGGACGCCGTACGGAATGGGCCGCCGGGCGGACCGGCTCGCGGAGCTCTCCCGACGGTCGGGGGTCCACGTCGTGGCCGCCACCGGGCTGCACCAGGCGGTCCATTACCCACCCGAGCTGCTCGACTCCGTACGCGACTCGCTCGCCGAGCTGTTCGTGCGCGAGATCACCGAGGGGGTGGCGGGCGCGCACGGCGTGCGGGCCGGGCTGATCAAGGTGGCGGGCGGGTTCCACGGACTGGACGCGCACGCCCGGCTGACCCTGCGCGCCGCCGCCGAGGCCCAGCACCGCACGGGCGCGGCCGTCGCCGTGCACCTGGAGCTCGGCACGGGCGCCCTGGACGTACTCGACCTGCTCTGCGGGGAGTTCGGGGTCGCGCCGGACCGGGTGGTCCTCGGTCACCTCAACCGCTCTCCCGACTTCGCCGTCCACCGGCAGGCCGCCGCGGCGGGCGCCTATCGGGGCTTCGACGGACCGTCGCGGGCCAACCACGCCACGGACTGGCGGATGCCCGAGGCGCTGGAGGCGCTCGCCGACGCGGGGTTCGCGGACCGGCTGCTGCTCGGCGGGGACACGGTGACCCCGGACACGCCGGGCATGCCGTATCTGCTGCGCCGGGTGCGTCCCCGGCTCGAACTCGCCCTGGGCGGGGAGCTGGTGGAGCGGGTGCTGGTGGGGAATCCGGCGAGGGCGTTCGCGCTGCGGACCCCGTAGGGGCGCGACCACGGCCGGCGGTGGGGCGGTGTCAGCCCAGCGCCCGCAGCGGATCGTCCAGCACCGGCTGCCATGCCAACTCCGCCGCGCCCACCAGGCTGTTGTGGTCCAGCGAGCACGCCAGGATCGGCACACCGCCGCTGCGGCCCCACAGGCTGCGGTCGGCCACGACCGCCCGCAGCCGGTCCGGGTCCGCCTCCAGCAGGGCCTTGTGCAGCCCGCCGAGGATGATCCGGTCGGGGTTGAGGATGTTGACGAGCCCGGCGAGGCCAAGGCCCAGGCGGTCGACGAGCTCCTCGGCGGCCCCGCGTACGGACACGTCCTCGTACTCCGTGCGCAGCAGCTCGCGGGACTGGGCCAGGAGCGAGACCTCGGGGCCGGGGTCGCGGCCGGCCGCCGTCAGGAACGCGAGCGGGTCGGTCTCCACGTCGAGGCAGCCGCGCCCGCCGCAGTAGCAGGGGCGGCCCTCGGGGTTGACGGTGAGGTGGCCGACCTCCAGGGCGAGGCCCGAACTCCCGGTGTGCAGACGGCCGTCGAGGACGAGCGCGCCGCCGACGCCGCGGTGCCCGGTGGCCACGCACAGCAGGTGCTGGGCGCCGCGCCCGGCGCCGTGGCGGTGTTCGGCGAGGGCCGCGAGATTGACGTCGTTGCCGGTGAACGCGGGCCCCTCGATGCCCGCCGCCCGTACCTGCTCGGCGAAGATCTCGCGCACCGGCGACCCGGCCGGCCAGGCCAGGTGCAGCGGGTTGAGCGCGGTGCCGTCGGGCTCGGCGACGGCCGAGGGCACGGCCAGGCCCGCCCCGACGCAGCGCAGCCCGCTGCCGCGCAGGAGTGCCGCGCCCGCCTCGACGACCTCGCCCAGCACCTGCGCCGGGTCGGCGGAGACGGTGACGCAGCCGGGGGCGGTGGCGACCGTCCGCCCGCCGAGGCCGACGAGCGCGGCGCGGAATCCGTCGGCGTGCACCTGGGCGGCGAGGGCCACCGGGCCCGCGTCGTTGACGGTGAGCCGGTGCGAGGGGCGGCCCTGGGAACCGGCGGCGGCGCCGGGGCGGGAGTCGACCTGGATGAGGCCGAGCGCTTCGAGTTCGGCGGCGACCGCCCCGGCGGTGGCCCGGGTGACGCCCAGCTCGGCGGTGAGGACGGCGCGGGTGGGCGCGCGGCCGGTATGGACCAGTTCGAGCGCGGGTCCGAGTGCCCCGCGGCCCCGGTCCAGCCTCGTCCTGGTGTGCGTCGCCTTGCCGTTCATGGGGGCGAGTCTCCCATGATCCAGCACGGAGTCCTTCCCTCCGGCACCGGCTCCCGTTCACCCCCCGCTCACCCGCCGGCCGCCCCGGGGGCGGGGACGGCGGGGGAAACGGGTTGTCCGCAGGGACCGTCGCCCCCTATCCTGAGTTTGTGCCGCTACTAAACAAAGTGCGGACGGCCCTCCCGGCAGGAACCGGCGCGCACACCCCCGCGCCCTCCCTGCCCCGCCTCCGCACCGCCCTGACCGTGTTTTTCGCCCTCGACGGATTCCTCTTCGCCGGCTGGGTGGTCCGTATCCCGGCCATCAAGCAGCAGACCGGCGCCTCGGCCGGTGACCTCGGCCTCGCCCTGCTCGGCGTCTCGGCGGGCGCCGTGGTGACGATGGTGCTCACCGGCCGGCTCTGCCGCCGCTTCGGCAGTCACCCCGTGACCGTGGCCTGCGCCGCGCTGATGGCGCTCGCCATCGCCCTTCCGGCACAGACGCACTCCGCGCTCTCGCTGGGCGCGGTCCTGCTGGTCTTCGGCGCCGCGTACGGCGGGATCAACGTCGCCATGAACAGTGCGGCCGTCGACCTGGTCGCCGCCCTGCGGCGCCCGGTGATGCCCAGCTTCCACGCCGCGTTCAGCCTCGGCGGGATGCTGGGCGCGGGCATCGGCGCGCTCGTCGCGGGCGGCCTCTCCCCCACCGCGCACCTGCTCGCCCTGACCGGCTTCGGCCTCCTGGTCACCGCCCTCGCGGGACCGGTCCTGCTCCGCCACCCGGCCCCCGCGCACGCCGCGACCCCGCACGCGCGGGGCCGCCGGCCCGACGGCCGGGCCCGCCGACTGGTGCTCCTGTTCGGCGTGATCGCGCTGTGCACGGCGTACGGGGAGGGGGCGATGGCCGACTGGGGCGCGCTCCACCTGGAGCAGGACCTCGACGCGGCCCCCGGCGTCGCCGCCCTCGGCTACTCCCTGTTCGCCCTGGCCATGACGGCGGGCCGGCTCAGCGGCACCTTCCTGCTCGAACGTCTCGGCCAGACCCGCGCGCTGGTCGCGGGCGGCCTCACGGCCACGGCCGGGATGCTGCTCGGCGCGCTCGCGCCGACGGTGTGGCTCGCGCTCGCCGGGTTCGCGGTGATGGGCCTGGGCCTGGCCAACATCTTCCCGGTCGCGGTGGCGCGCGCGGGCGCGCTGGCCGGACCCGGCGGGGTCGCCGCCGCGTCCACCCTCGGCTACGGCGGCATGCTGCTAGGGCCGCCCGCGATCGGCTTCCTGGCCCAGTGGTCCTCGCTGCCCGTGGCCCTGACGACGGTGGCCGCGCTGTCGGCGGCGGCGGCCCTGATCGCATACGGCTCACGCCACGCGACCGCGTGAGGGTGAGGGCCGGCGGCGCGGGGCTTCGCCATGGGCGGCCGACGGCAGTAGCGGGGCGGAGGGCGGCAGGGCCCCGCCCCGAGGCTGCGGCGCCCGGCGGTCAACTCCCCCTCACCGGCACCCCGGTCCCAAAGAAATGATCAGCTCATCAGACCGCTTCCCTGGCAGAATTCCGCCATGGACACCCCTGACTTCATCGACACCCTCGACCGCGAGGGCCGGCTGCTGGCCCGGGCCGCCGAGGCGGCGGGCACCGGCGCGCCCGTGCCGACCTGCCCCGACTGGCAGGTGCGGGATCTGCTGCGGCACACCGGGACGGTGCACCGCTGGGCGACCGCGTACATCACCGAGGGCCACACCGACTTCCACCCCAGCGGCGCGGAGCCCGATCTCGACGGCCGGGAACTGCTCGACTGGTTCACCGAGGGCCACCGCGCGCTCGTCGACGCGCTGAGCGCGGCGCCGAAGGACCTGGAGTGCTGGCAGTTCATGCCCGCCCCGTCCCCGCTGGCGTTCTGGGCCCGCCGCCAGGCGCACGAGACGGCCGTCCACCGGGCGGACGCGGAGTCGGCCCGGGCCGGTGACCTCACCACGCCCGAGCCGGAGTTCGCCGTGGACGGCATCGACGAGCTCCTGCTCGCCTTCCACGGCCGGGAGAAGAGCCAGGTGCGCACCTCGACGCCCCGCACCCTGCGCATACGGGCGACGGACGCGGACGCCGTGTGGACGGTGCACCTGTCGGACGGGGTGCCGCGTACGGTCCGGGGCGCCGAAGGCCCCGCCGACTGCGAACTCAGCGGCTCCGCCTACGACCTGTATCTGACCCTGTGGAACCGGCTGCCGCTCTCCGCCGTCACCGTCGCGGGCGACGCGTCGCTCGCCGGACTGTGGCGGGAGAAGTCCGCCGTCACCTGGGGCTAGCTTTCGGGTACGGGGTCACGGCGACGTCGGCCGTGGCCCCGTCGCCGCACCCCCGGGGTGTTATGTGAGCCGGTCCGCCAGCATCTTGGCGAGCACCGCGCGCTGGAGCGGCCGTACGTCGGTGTGCCGCGCCCGGCCCTTGTCCGTGATCATGACCCGGACGCCCCGCCGGTCCTCGCTGCACATCCCGCGCGCGACCAGGCCCTCCTTCTCCAGCCTGCCGATCAGGCGGGACAGGGCGCTCTGGCTCAGATGGACGCGCGAGGCGAGGTCCTGGACGCGGAACGCCGTACCGCCGTCCTCCGTACACCCCTCCACGAGCACGTCGAGCACCTCGAAGTCGCTCGCTCCGATCCCGTACGGATGCAGCTCGCGATCGAGCTCGCACGTCGTACGCGCGTGCACCGCGAGGATGCCGCGCCACTCGTCCACGAGCCTGCGGTCGGACTTCTTGGCGGCCATGACCGCACGTTAGCAGAAACGACGCTCTTTGTTGCACCGGAATTAAATGCACTTGCATTCGATGCATGCGCATGTAGTCTGCTCCGCATGACCTCTCCGCTCAACGTCCAGTCCACTCAAGAGCGTTGGAGCCCGCGGCTGTGGGGCACCCTGCTGGTGCTCTGCGCCGCGATGTTCCTGGACGCGCTCGATGTCTCCATGGTCGGCGTCGCCCTGCCCTCGATCGCGTCCGACCTGGATCTCACCACCTCGACGCTCCAGTGGATCGTCAGCGGCTACATCCTCGGCTACGGCGGCCTGCTGCTCCTCGGCGGCCGGGCGGCCGACCTCCTCGGCCGCCGCCAGGTGTTCCTCATCGCGCTCGGCGTCTTCGCACTGGCCTCCCTGCTCGGCGGGCTCGTCGACTCGGGACCGCTGCTCATCGCCAGCCGCTTCATCAAGGGCCTCAGCGCGGCCTTCACCGCACCGGCCGGCCTGTCGATCATCACCACGACGTTCAAGGAGGGTCCGCAGCGCAACCGCGCGCTCTCCATCTACACCACCTGCGCCGCCACCGGCTTCTCGATGGGCCTGGTCCTGTCCGGTCTGCTCACCCAGCTGAGCTGGCGCTGGACCATGCTGCTCCCGGCGCCGGTCGCCGTGATCGCTCTGATCGCGGGCCTCAAGCTCATCCCCCGCAGCCCCGGCGGCCAGGGCAAGCGCCACTACGACATCCCCGGCGCCATCACCGGCACCGGCTCGATGCTGCTGCTCGTCTACACCGTCGTCCAGGCGCCCGAGGCCGGCTGGGCCTCCGCCCGTACGCTGCTGTCCTTCCTCGCCGTCGCCGTGCTGCTCACCGCGTTCGTACGGATCGAGCAGCGCACCGCGAGCCCGCTGATCCGGCTCGGCGTCCTGCGCTCCGGCACCCAGGTCCGCACCCAGCTGGGCGCCGCCGCCTTCTTCGGCTCCTACGTCGGCTTCCAGTTCATGGTGACCCAGTACATGCAGTCGGTGCTCCAGTGGACCGCGCTCCAGACCGCGCTGGCGTTCCTGCCCGCCGGTGTGCTGGTCGCCCTCTCCTCGACGAAGATCGGGTCGATCGTCGACCGCTTCGGCACCCCGCGCATCATCGCCATCGGCTTCGCGGCGCTGGTCCTGGCGTACGCCCTGTTCCTGCGCATCAGCCTCCACCCGCAGTACGCGGTGATCATCCTGCCGTCGATGCTGCTGCTCGGCGCGGCCTGCGCGCTCGTCTTCCCCTCGCTCAACATCCAGGCCACCACCGGCGTGGACGACAGCGAGCAGGGCATGGTCTCGGGTCTGCTCAACACCTCCATCCAGGTGGGCGGCGCGATCTTCCTGGCCGTGGTGACGGCCGTGATCACCGCGGGCGACCGGGGCGACTCGCCGCAGGACCTGCTCGACAGTTTCCGGCCGGGTCTGATGGTGGTGACGGGCATCGCGCTCGCCGGCCTCCTCATCACCCTGACCGGACTGCGCGCCAAGCCCGACCGGCAGACGCTGGTCGTGGCGGGATCGGCCCAGGAGCCGGCCGCCGCACAGGAGCCCGCGAAGGTCGCCGTAGGCGACTGACGCCGCCACGGGGGAGGTGCGGCCGACGGGTGCTTCTTGCCCGTCGGCCGCATCTGTGCGAAGACTGCTCCCATGAACAACCGCAGCCAGGGCGAACGCGACGCCATCACTGTCGAGATCATGTATGCCGTGGTGACCGCCTCCGTGGTCGCGCTGCTCGCGTTCGGCGTGGTCGCCGGACCCGTCTTCCTCCTCGACCTGGGCCATCCGGCACGCGGATTGCTGCTGCTGGGCGGGGCGGCCGCCGCCGTGCTCGGCTTCGTCGCCAGGACCGCGCACGTCCTGTGGCGCTTCTCGTACGCGGGCGACAGCGCCCGCCGTCAGCCGAGCCAGCCCGGCCGGACCAGGCCCGACTCATAGGCCAGCACCACCAGTTGCGCCCGGTCGCGGGCGCCCAGTTTGACCATGGTGCGGCTGACGTGGGTCTTGGCGGTGAGCGGGCTCACGACCAGGCGGCGCGCGATCTCCTCGTTGGAGAGCCCGATCCCGACCAGGGCCATCACCTCCCGCTCCCGCTCGGTCAGGTCGCCCAGGCGCGCGGCCGTGGCCGGTTCCCTGGAGCGCGCGGCGAACTCGGCGATGAGCCGCCGCGTCACGCCCGGTGAGAGCAGCGCGTCCCCGTCCACCACCGCCCGCACCGCCCGCAGCAGTTCCTCCGGCTCGGTGTCCTTGACCAGGAAGCCCGAGGCTCCGGCGCGGATCGCCTCGAAGACGTACTCGTCGAGCTCGAACGTCGTCAGCATCACCACCCTCACCCCCTCCAGCCCCGCGTCGCCGGTGATCCGGCGGGTGGCGGCGAGCCCGTCGAGCAAGGGCATGCGGATGTCCATCAGGACGACGTCCGGCCGCACCTCGCGCACCAGGCGCACCGCCTCCTCGCCGTCGGCGGCCTCGCCCGCGACCTCGATGTCCGGCTGGGCGGCGAGCAGCGCCCGGAACCCGGCCCGGACCAGAGACTGGTCGTCGGCGAGCAGTACGCGGATCACGGGGTCTCCCTCGGTGCGGCGGGTGAGGTGGGTGGGGCAGGTGCGGTGGGGGTCAGCGGGAGGCGGGCGACCACCCGGAAGCCACCGTCGGGGCGCGGGCCCGCCTCGATGGTGCCACCGAGCGCGGCGGCCCGCTCCCGCATGCCGATCAGCCCGTTCCCGCTGCCGCCCGCGTCGCCGGAACCGGCCGGTCCGTCGTCGTCCACCCGTAGTTCGAGCACGTCCGGCGCGTATCCGAGCACCACGCGCGCGGTGCGGGAGCCGGAGTGGCGCACCACGTTGGTGAGCGCCTCCTGGACGATACGGAAAGCGGCGAGATCGGCCCCCGGCGGCAGGGTCCGGGGCGCGCCGCTGGTGGCGGTCGCGACGGCGAGCCCGGCCGCCGCCGCCTGTTCGACGAGCTCGGGCAGCCGGTCGAGGCCCGGCGCGGGCGAGCGGGGGGCCTCGCCCGGGGCGCGCAGGGTGTCGAGGACCTGGCGCACCTCGCCCAGCGCCTCCTTGCTGGCGGACTTGATGGTGGTCAGCGCGGTGCGGGCCTGCTCCGGGTCGGAGTCGAGCAGCGCCAGGCCGACGCCCGCCTGGACGTTGATGACGGAGATGCTGTGCGCCAGCACGTCGTGCAGCTCGCGCGCGATCCGCAGCCGCTCCTCATCCGCGCGCCGCCGGTCGGCAGCGGCCCGCTCGGCTCCCGCCCTGGCCCACTGCTCCCGGCGTACGCGGGTGAGCTCGGCGATCGCCACGACGGCCAGGACCCAGGCGGCGACGGCCAGTTCCTGCTCCCAGGGCGCGGGGCGGTCCCCGCTCGGGGGAAGCCATCGGTAGAGCCAGTGCGCGACCAGGACGTGGCCGAGCCAGAGCAGCGCGACCGCCGACCAGGCGGCCCGGCGGTGTCCGGCCACGATCGCCGCGAAGCAGCCGACGGCCACCGCGAGGAAGACCGGCCCGTACGGGTAGCCGGCGCCGAGGTAGACCAGGGCCCCGCCCGCCGCGCCGAACACGGCGGGCACGGGGTGGCGGCGGCGCGGGAGCAGCGCCGCGCAGGTCGCCACGAGCAGCAGCCGGGCGAAGACGTCGAGGGAGGCGTGCCCGCTCTGGTTGCGCGCGGCGACGGTGGACCCGCCCAGCACGACAACGGTAAGGAGCAGGGTGGACGGCCAGGGCAGCCGTGAACGCCCCCGGGGGCCCACTCCGCCGCCCTGCGCCAGGACCCACTTCCGCGCCCAGGGCGGGAGCGGCGGCCCGTGCCCCGCCCAGGGGCGGTCGTCCGGCCCGGCCGGGCGGGGCGGCTGCTGCTCTTCCATACCGGCCACGCTAGCCCCGGGCACGCAGCCCGGGCGTCAGCCCGGCGGGGTGGTCGCGGCTACTCCCCGGGGAGTACCAGCCCCACCGAGGAGGCGAGCCCGGCGGCCGCGTGCGCGAAGAACGCGTCCCGCTCCTCGACGACGCGGTGGAACTGGCCGAACACCTCGAACGAGATCAGCCCGAAGAGCTGCGCCCACGCGGCGACCAGCGCGGGGCCGACCGCCGGGGGCAGCCCGGGCGCGAAGTCGGCCGCCATCCGCTCGCCCTCGGCCCGCAGTCCGGGCGCGGGCCGGGGGACGGCGATGCCCCGCCCCCGGTGGGCGTCGCGCACGATCCCGATGAGCACGAGCGCCACGCGCGAGGCGGGTCCGACGGTGGCCTGGGGCGCGGTGTAGCCGGGCACGGGCGAGCCGTAGATGAGCGCGTACTCGTGCGGGTGCGCCAACGCCCACGCCCGTACGGCACGGCAGACGGCGACCCAGCGCTCGGCGGGGGCGTCGGTGGGCGCGGCCTGGGCGAACGCCCGCTCGGCGGCCTCGCCCACGGCGTCGTAGGCGTCGACGATCAACGCGGTGAGCAGGTCGTCGCGGCTCGGGAAGTAGCGGTAGAGGGCGGAGGAGGCCATGCCCAGCTCGCGGGCGACGGCACGCAGCGACAGCTTGGCGGCGCCCTCGGCGGCGAGCTGCTTCCTGGCCTCGTCCTTGATGGCGGCGGTGATCTCGGTACGCGCGCGCGCTCGGGCGCCCTGGACGGTGCTCATGGGGGTCATTCTGCCATGTGTGAGAGCGGCGCCCCGGAATGAGAGCGGTGATCTGGCCGGGGTGCGGCGCACACATTCGAGAGCAGTGCTCTTGCTTTGGAGCGGCGCTTGCGTGCACACTGCTCTCAAGCGAGAGCAGTGCTCTCGAATCGGCACCCACCCCATACCCGCACCCCCACCCGCAGTCGCAGTCGCCGCCCCACCGCACCCCCGAGGTCCACCACCCCAAGGAGTCCCGATGTCGTCGATGTCCAGCCCGCAGCCGTACTACCTGAAGGCCGGTCGCTTCGCCACGCGGCTGAACAGCGCCATCGGCTGGCTGGCCCGTCACGGGATGAGCCTCGCCGGAACAGCCGAGCTGTCGGTGCGCGGCCGCAAGAGCGGGCAGATGCAGCGCGTACCGGTCAACCCGCACATGTACGAGGGCGAGCGGTACCTCATCTCGGCGCGCGGGCACTCGCAGTGGGTGCGCAACATGCGGGCGGCCGGTGGCGGTGAGCTGCGGGTGGGCCGCGAGGTCCGCGCCTTCACCGCCGTGGAGATCCAGGACGGCGAGAAGACCGCCGTCCTGCGCACCTATCTGGAGCGCTGGGGGTGGGAGGTGAACCAGTACTTCCAGGGCGTGACCGCGAAGTCGAGCGACGACGAGCTGCTCGCCGCCGCGCCCGACCACCCGGTCTTCCGTATCACCGTCGAGGCCTGAACGGGCCGCCCCGGTCCCCCGGAACCGGACGGGCGCCCCGAGTCCGGCCCTCGCGGACCGGACCCGGCCACCGGCCGGGCGCGTCCCGGACTCCCGCCCCTCACGAGGCGGGCTCGCGCTAGACCCTGTCCTCGGACGTGACGGCCTTCTCCTCCGCCTCGGCGACGGGCTCCCGGGACGCCGCTCCCGCTCGCCCCTGGGAGCGGCGGTCCACCGCGTCCAGGAGGCGCCGGGCCATCGGGTGCGTACGCACCAGGCCCGCCAGGGTCGTCGTGCCCCGGGTGATGTCCGCGAACGCGCGCCAGGCCGGGCGGAAGCCGGTGATCGCGGCGTGGAACGCCGTCGGGCGCTTCTCGAAGAGCGCCAGCATCCGCCGGCCCACGCCCATCTCGACCCCGAGGCCCGCCTTGATGGCGAAGGCGTAGTTCAGCGCCTGGCGGCGGGCGTCCACCGCGTCCTGCGCCTCCGCGATCCGGACCGCCCACTCCCCCGCGAGCCGTCCCGAGCGCAGCGCGAACGAGATGCCCTCGCGGGTCCACGGCTCCAGCAGTCCCGCCGCGTCCCCGCACACCAGCACCCGCCCGCGCGACAGCGGCGAGTCGTCGCTGCGGCAGCGCGTCAGGTGCCCCGAGGAGATCGCGGGCTCGAAGCCGGCCAGGCCGAGACGGCCGATGAAGTCCTCCAGATACCGCTTGGTCCCGGCGCCCTCGCCGCGGGCCGAGATCACGCCGACCGTGAGGGTGTCGCCCTTGGGGAACACCCAGCCGTAACTCCCGGGCATCGGGCCCCAGTCGATGAGCACCCGCCCCGCCCAGTCCTCGGCGACCGTCGCGGGCACCGGGATCTCCGCCTCCAGGCCGAGGTCGACCTGGTCGAGCTTGACGCCGACGTGGGCTCCTATGCGGCTCGCGCTGCCGTCGGCCCCGACGACCGCGTGCGCCAGGACGGTCTCGCCGCCGGCCAGGACGACCGCCACGGTGCGCCGGTCGGGCACGGCCGGGCCGTGCTGCTCGACGCGCTGGACGGTCACCCCCGTCCGCAGCTCGGCGCCCGCCTTCTGGGCGGACTCGACCAGCGCGGCGTCGAACTCCGGCCGGTTGATCAGGCCGAAGAGCATCTGCCGGGAGCGGCGGGTGCGCGTCAGTCTGCCGCCCAGGGAGAAGGTGACCGCGTGCACCCGCTCCTTCAGGGGCAGTTCGAAACCGGGCGGCAGGGCGTCCCGCGACGGTCCGATGATGCCGCCGCCGCATGTCTTGTAGCGGGGCAGCTCGGCCTTCTCCAGGAGGAGCACCCGCCGTCCCGCGACCGCCGCCGCGTAGGCCGCCGAGGCACCCGCCGGTCCGGCGCCGACCACGACGACATCCCACACGGACGACTCCTGCGGCTCCTCCGGCTGTGTCCCGGCATCTGCGTTCTCGCTGCTCACGATGGGCTTCTGCTCCTGATCCGACCCGTGGTCAAGCTGACGACGGCATCCTACGGCGCGGTAGGGCCTGTCCACCCTGTGGGAGGATCGGCTCTACCTTCGTCATACATTCACGTGCACTTGCGTACACGTATTTCAACGTCGCACCCATGAGGAGCGTGCCCATGACCGCGAATCCGATCGCCGAGACCGTCGCCTCACTGATGCCCCGCGCGCAGGCGGAGCTCACGGAACTGGTGGCGTTCCAGTCGGTGGCGGACGAGGCGGTGGCGCCCAGGAGCGAGTGCGACGCGGCCGCGGCGTGGGTGGCCGGGGCGCTGCGCGACGAGGGCTTCCAGGACGTGGCCCTGCTCGACACCCCGGACGGCTCCCAGTCGGTCTACGGCTTCCTGCCCGGTCCCGCGGGCGCGCCCACCGTCCTTCTGTACGCGCACTACGACGTCCAGCCGATGCTGGACGAGTCCGCCTGGCTGAGCCCGCCGTTCGAGCTGACCGAGCGCGACGGCCGCTGGTACGGGCGCGGGGCCGCCGACTGCAAGGGCGGCTTCATCATGCATCTGCTGGCGCTGCGCGCCCTGAAGGCGAACGGCGGCGTCCCGGTCTCCGTGAAGGTGATCGTCGAGGGCTCCGAGGAGCAGGGCACCGGCGGTCTGGAGCGGTACGCCGAGGCGCACCCCGCGCTGCTGGCGGCCGACGCGATCGTCATCGGCGACACGGGCAACTTCCGGGTCGGCCTGCCGACGGTCACCGCGACGCTGCGCGGGATGACGATGATCCGGGTGCGGATCGACACGCTCGAAGGCAACCTGCACTCGGGCCAGTTCGGCGGCGCGGCCCCCGACGCGCTGGCCGCGCTCATCCGCGTACTGGACTCGCTGCGGGACGAGAACGGGCAGACGGTCGTCGAGGGGCTGCCGTCCGACGCCGCGTGGGAGGGGCTCCAGTACCCGGAGGAGGAGTTCCGCAAGGACGCCAAGGTCCTGGACGGGGTGGGGCTGCCCGGTACGGGTACGGTGGCCGACCGCGTCTGGGCGCGTCCGGCCGTCACGGTGATCGGGATCGACTGCCACCCGGTGGCGGGCGCGACCCCGTCGATCCCGGCGAGCGCGAGGGCGCAGATCAGCCTGCGGGTGCCGCCGGGCGTGGACGCCGCGGAGGCGACCCAGCTGCTGTTCGCCCACATCGAGAAGCACACGCCGTGGAACGCGCGTGTCTCCTTCGAGCAGGTCGGCCAGGGCCAGCCGTTCCGCGCGGACGTCACCAGCCCGGCGTACACCTCGATGGCCGAGGCGATGCGGATCGCGTACCCGGGCGAGGAGATGCAGTCCTCGGGCATGGGCGGCTCGATCCCGCTCTGCAACACCCTGGCCGCGCTCTACCCCAAGGCGGAGATCCTGCTGATCGGGCTGAGCGAGCCGGAGGCGCAGATCCACGCGGTGAACGAGAGCGTCTCCCCGCAGGAGCTGGAGCGGCTCTCGGTCGCCGAGGCGCACTTCCTGCTCAACTACGCCCGCTCCCAGCAGTCCTGACGATCCGTGGCGTCACGCCCCCGGCCGGGGGCGTGACGCTCTGGGCGGAATCGCGCAGAGCGTACATCCGCCCGGTGGACGCCCGCGCCGCCGTACGGTCGCGGCATGGATCTCGTACGGGTCACTCCCGAACTGCACATGTTCCGCTTCCCCATCGGCCAGGCCTACCTGTGGTCCGACGGGGACGAGTTGACGCTGGTGGACGCGGGCGACATCAACGCCGCGGCCCCCATGGAGAAGGCGATACGCGGCCTCGGCCTCGATCCGGCGGCGCTCCGCCGGATCGTGGTCACCCACGGCCACCGGGACCACTACGGCGCGGCCGAGGAGCTGGCCGTCCGGTACGGGGCCGAGGTGATCGCGCACCGGCTGGACGCGCCGGTGATCCGGGGGGAGGTCCCGGTGCCCGAGCCCGATCTGCTCGACTGGGAACTCCCCCTGTACGAGCACGGGCTGACGGTTCCCGAGGCGCCGCCGACGCGGGTCGACCGCGAGGTCGAGGACGGTGAGGTGCTCGACTTCGGCGGCGGCGCCGTGGTGGTCCACTCCCCCGGCCACACCGACGGTTCGATCGGCGTCCATCTGCCGCGCCACGGCGTGCTGTTCACGGGTGACTGCGTGGCCGGGGTCGGCCAGGTGATGCTCGGCGTCTTCAACGTGGACCGGGCCCGCGCCCGGGACTCCTTCCGCCGTCTCGCCTCGCTCGCCCCGTCGGTGGCGTGCTTCGGGCACGGGGACCCGCTGACGCGGGACGCGGCGAGGGTGCTGCGCGAGACGGCGGACCAGGACTGACGGCCCGCGCCCAGGGCCCGGGCGCTCAGCCCACCGGCACCCCCGCCTCCAGGTTGAGCACGGTGGACTTCTCCCGGGCCCGCAGCGCCCAGCGCAGCCGTTCGTAGCGGGCGGGCGGCAGCAGCCGGGACGCCTCCTCCTCGCCGACGAAGCGCCAGTCCCGCAGTTCGGAGCCCGGCAGCAGGACCTGTCCGGCCCCGGCGCTGTCGAGCCGGCCGCCGTCGAAGAGCAGCCGCAGCCCTCCGTAGCCCGGCGGGGCGGGCGGCTCCCAGTCGACGACCAGGAGGCGGGGCACCCGGTCGAGCCGTATCCCTATCTCCTCCTCGACCTCGCGCATGCCCGCCCGCGCGGGTGCCTCGCCGCGTTCCACGACGCCGCCGGGGAACTCCCAGCCCGGCTTGTACGTCGGGTCCACCAGGAGCACCCGGTCGCTCTCGTCGAAGAGCAGCACCCCGGCGGCGAGCGTCTCGGCGGTCGGCTCCGGGGTCTGGACGATCTCGTTGACGGGCGCGGCGTCCGTGCGGACGGCGTCGGCGACGCGCTCGGCGGTCTCGCGCGGGGTGAGGGCGCCGTTGTCGACGGCGTGGGCGTCCCGGGCGAGCCAGCCGAGGGCCGTCCGGTAGGGCTCGATGTGTTCGTACGCCCACTGGCGGCAGCGCTCGCTCGCCTCGGGGTCGTCGGGGACGTCGACCCGGGCGGCGATCCGGCCGCGCAGGATCGTTTCCTCGGGTGTCAGGAGCACATGCCGCACCGGTATGCGACGGGAGGCGAGGCCACCGAAGATCTCGTCGCGGTACTCCTGCCGCAGCAGCGTCATGGGCACCACGAGCACCCCGCCGACCTCGGCGAGCAGCGCGGCCGCGCCGTCCACCACCAGCCGCCGCCAGCTGGGCAGGTCCTGGTAGTCACCGACCTCCGCGAGGCGCTTCTGCGGGAGAAGGTGCTTCAGGACGGCGCCGATCACCTCGGGGTCGTACAACGTGCTGTTCGGGATCAGGTCGACCAGTTCGCGCGCGGTGCTGGTCTTGCCCGCGCCGAACGCACCGTTGATCCAGACGATCACGGTTTCCCCCTCTTCCATAGCACCCAGTGGATTGCCCGCAACAGAGTGCCACGGAATCGCCGGGGCGGAACCGGGCGTCCTGATCTTGTACACAACTGTGGCGCCCTTGTTGCAGATCCACCCGAGCCTTTCCGGCCGCCCGCCGCGTCCTTGTCCCCGGGCACCGGCCACGGGGGGCCGTAACGCATCCGACGAGAACCTCGTTGTGCGAGTGCCGGAAGAGAGTGAGGGGGTGCGGCGGACATGCGTCGTACTGTGCTGGAGCGCTTTCCCGCGGGCGGCCCGCGCGGCAGCTGGCCCGCCGAGGAGTTCGCGCGCGACCGCCGCGACGAGGGCGTGCCGGCGGAGGTCGTGATGGACCTGGAGACGGACACGTTCCTGGTGGTCGTCCGCCAGTACACCCCGGAGCCCGCCCACTGACCTCCGCCCGCCCGGGCGGCTACCGGTAGAAGACCGCGACGCCCCGGTGGTGGGAGCAGGCTCCCCGGTGGTGGGCCGCGAACGAGTACGTACCGTCGTTGCAGAGAGCGGTGGCACCGCCGTGGTCGTCACCGCCCCCGCCGCTGTCCCCGTCACCGCCGGAATCGTCGGAGTCGTCCGACCCGCCGGAGCTGCCGGAGGTGCCGGACCCGCCGGACGGATCGGAGCCGATCCCGGCGCCGGAGCCGCCGGACACGCTCCCTCCCTCCGTTCCGTCACTGCCCGGTGTCACATCGAGCGACAGCGGCGGGGCCGGCTCGGAGGGGGTGGGCGTCGGAGTAGGGGTGGGCGTCGGGCTCTCGGTGGTGGCGCTGGGGGTCGGGGACTGCGACGACTGGCTGGGAACGACCGTCCGACCGGCCTTGCCGTCCCCGGAGTCACTCCCTCCGCAGCCGGTCAGCGCGAGCGCGGCGGCCGCGACCCATGCGGCCGCGAGGGTGGAGGTACGTGCGTGCTTCATGTGGCCCCCCTGGGCGGTGAGAAGGCCATCTCATCGCTACGGAGAGTCGCGGGTGAGGGTAGTTGCGTATTCGTTACCGCATGGTTTCGGCCGCTTGGCCGACACTTGTTCGCTTCTGTGGGGACCCGTCGGCTACCCCTTGCTGGATCCCAGTGTCAGGCCCGCGATGAAGTGCCTCTGGAGCAGCAGGAACACCAGCAGGGTCGGCAGGGCCACGATGACCGAGCCCGCCGCCAGCAGGTTGTAGTCGGTGAAGAACTGGCCGCGCAGGTTGTTGAGGGCCGAGGTGACCGGGAGTTTGTCGCCGTCGGACATGAACACCAGGGCCCAGAGGAAGTCGTTGTACATCCAGGTGAACTGGAGCGTGGCCAAGGCCGCCAGGGCCGGGCGGCACAGGGGCAGGGTGATGCGCCAGTACTGGGTCCACACGCCCGCGCCGTCGACGATCGCCGCCTCCAGGATCTCCTGCGGGAGCGTGCGCATGAAGTTGGCCAGGACGAAGACGCAGAAGCCGATCTGGAAGCCGATGTGGACGAGGATGACGGCCCAGTACGAGTCGAACATCGTCATCGAGTCGGACATCCAGTACGGCAGCGGGACGCGGTTGAACAGGACGTACAGCGGGGTGACGATCACCTGCTGGGGCAGCAGGTTGCCCGCCGTGAACAGCATCAGGAGCAGGATGCCGCCGCGCAGCTTGAGGCGGGAGACGGCGAAGGCCACGAACGACGCCAGGAACAGCGTCACCAGCACCCCGGGCACCGCGATGATCAGTGTGTTGACGAAGTACTTCGTCATGCCGGAGTCGCTGAAGGCCTGGGTGTAGTAGGCGAAGGAGAGGTGCTTGGGGAGGGAGAAGTAGCCGTACTTCGAGGTCTCGTCGTAGGGGCGCAGGGAGGCGTAGACCGCGAGCAGCAGCGGGGCGAGGAAGGCCAGCGAGACGGTCATCAGGAAGGCGTGCACGCCCAGGCGGCCGGGCCGGACGCGACGGCGCCGGGGCGGGGGCGGCGCGGGCGGGGCGGTGGCGGGGGCGAGGGGCGCGGTGTCCACAATCATCGGGTCTTCTCCCCTCGGATCTCCTGCACCAGGTACGTCACGACGAACCCGAGGGAGACGGTCAGCAGCACGACGGCGATGGCGGAGCCGAAGCCGATGCGGGCGGCCTCGCCGATGATGTTGTCGGTGACGAGCACGGAGAGCACTTCGAGTCCGTTGCGGCCGTGGTTGACCGCGTACACGATGTCGAAGGCGCGCAGCGACTCGATGACGGTGATCACGCCGACGATCACGTTGACCGGGCGCAGGGTCGGCAGCACGACCCGGAAGAACGTCTGGGCCTCGCCGGCCCCGTCGATCGCCGCGGCCTCCTTGAGCGTGGGGTCGACGGCCTTGAGGCCCGCCAGGTAGAGGATCATGACGTAACCGGTGTGCCGCCAGGCCGCCGCCAGCAGGATCATCCAGATGTTGAGGTCCGGGTCGCCCAGCCAGTCGGTCGGGTTCCGCCGGTCGCCGACGAGCGCGTTGAGCGCGCCCTGGTCGCGGGAGAAGACCAGTTGGGCGATGAAGCCGACGACGGCGAGCGAGAGCACCACCGGCATGTAGAGCGTCGACTGGTAGAAGCGGCTGAAGCGGACGCCCCGGTCGATCAGCACCGCGAGCAGCAGCCCGAACGGCACGGCGACGAAGCCGAGGAAGGCCAGCCACATCAGGTTGTGGCGGACGGCGGGCCAGAACGGCGGGTAGTTGGTGAAGACGTCGGTGTAGTTGTCCGTACCGACCCATCTGACGTCGCCGATCCCGTCCCAGCTGGTGAAGGAGAGGACGACGGAGGCGAGGGTCGGGCCCCACACGATGGCGAGGTCGAGCAGGACGGGTATGCCCAGCAGCACGCCGAGGACGGCGAGGTCGCGGGCGGTGAACCGCCGCGGTCCTCGTCGTCCGGCGCGCCGTGCGGAGGTGAGCGACACGGCTGAGTACTCCAAGTCGGTGCGGGGCGGGCCGATTGGCAGGCGGGAGAGCCGGGCGGACGGGCCGGACGGGCCGGACGGCCGGGCGAGCGGGCCGGACGGCCGGGGGCCCGGCGTCAGTCCGCGGCGAAGATCGACTTCCGCTGCCGCTCGATGTCGTTGACCAGCCCGTCCACGTCACCGGGGTTGCCGATGAACCTCTGAAGCGCCGGAATCATCACGGTGGAGGAGAAGTCCGGCCGGGTGTCGCGGTCCATGAACTGCGAGATCTGCTTGGCGCCGGAGATGAGCTCGACCGACTTCTTCTGGAGCGCGCTGTACTGGGAGGTGTCGGCCGCGCTGTTGACCGCGATGTTGTTGGGGTCACCGGCGAGGTAGACGTTCTCCGCCGCGGGGGTCGCCAGCCACTTCAGGAGGTCCTTGGCACTCTCCATGTTCTTGGCGTTCTTGAGGCTCTTGGCGTTCTTGGCGAGCAGGAACCCGTCGATGGGCGCCTCGACCGCGTCCAGACCGTGCTCGGGGTTGATGACCGGGAAGGGGAAGAAGTCGAGGTCGCCCTGTTCGGAGACCGGGAACTGCTGTCCCGCGTGGGGCAGTCCGAACACGGCCATCCCCGCCTCCTTCTTCTGGAGGCTCTGCGCGGCCTCCTGCCAGGTGCGGCCGTTGGCGCCCTTCTGGCAGTACGGCAGGATCCGGCGCCAGGTGTCGAAGACCTCCTTGACGCGCTTGTCCGTCCACGCCTCCTTGCCGGCCATCAGATCGCGGTGGAAGTCGTACCCGTTGGTGCGCATGTTGAGGTAGTCGAAGGTGCCCATCACGGGCCAGCCGTCCTTGTCGCAGAACGCGATCGGTACGAGCTTGTCCTTCCGCATCTGCCGGGCGAGCGCGACGTACTCGTCGAGGGTCCGGGGCGCCTGGTAGCCGTGCTGCTGGAACACGCTCTTACGGTGGAAGACGGCCCACGGGTAGTAGTAGTACGGAGTGAGGTACTGCTTGCCGTCCTCGCCCGTCGACTGCGCCTTCAGCGCGGGCGAGAAGCCCTGGAAGCCCTGCCACAGGTCGCTGATGTCGTGGAGCAGCCCCTTCTTGGCGAAGAACTGCATGCGGTTGCCCGCGAACCACATGAACACGTCGTCGGGCTTGCCCTGGAGATAGCGGTTGATGTTCTCCTGGAAGCTGTTGTGGTCGACGGTGTTGACCTTGACCTTGCGGCCTTCCCCGGACTGCTTCGCATACGCCGCGAAGGCCTCCCCGAAGGCCTTCTTCGGCACCGCGTCCGAGGAGTTGGAGCCCAGCCGGATCGTCTTGGCGTCGCCCCCGGGCCCGCTGTCGCAGGCGGACAGCAGCGAGGGGAAGGTGACCGCCCCGGCGCCGAACGCGGCGCTCCGGAGAAGACTCCGCCGGGACATCCGATGTCCCGCCACGCTCCCGGGCACCGCAGGACCTCTGAACGATGACTGTGCCATGTCCCCCTCCTCCGGGGTGTAACCCAACACAACCGAACGCGTGGCTTGGATCACACCCCCAACCGAAGGGGACGTCAAGGGTTCTGACGGGATTTCGAACAACCGTTACGCGTTCTGTTCCAACAGACTCCAACAAGCTCTACCGCAAATGCGCGCGTCAGCAGAAGCGAAGAACGGGGCGGCGAATCGGGTCATCCGTCCTGGAAGCGGAGGAAGGTGATGAGGAGTCACCTTCCCGCCCGCACCGCCCGGCGAGCAGTCGTCGGAGCGCTGGTCATCGAAGCCCCGGCAGCCGCAGCCGCAGCCGCCGCGCCGACCAGACCCGCGTCCGTGCCCATCAGGGCGGGGGCGACCTTCAGGCCCTGGACGAAGGAGAGCGTGGCGTAGTCGTGCAGGGCGCGGCGCAGCGGGTCGAAGAGGACGTCGCCCGCCCCGGCGACTCCCCCGCCGATCACGGCGATCTCGATCTCCGTCAGGGTGGCGGTCGCCGCGATGCCCGCCGCGAGCGCCTGGGCGGCCCGCTCGAACGAGGCGAGCGCGACCGGGTGCCCGGCGCGCGCCGCGGCGGCCACGGCGGCGGCCGAGGCGTCGCCGTCCGGTCCCGGCGTCCAGCCGTTCTCCCGGGCCCGGCGCGCGATGTTGGGGCCGCTGGCGATGCGCTCCACACAGCCGCGCGCCCCGCACGGGCAGGGGTCGCCGTCGAGCTCGACACTGATGTGACCGATGTGACCGGCGTTACCGGTGCGGCCCGCGTGGAGCCGGCCGCCGAGGACCAGACCGCCGCCCACCCCGGTGGAGACGACCATGCACAGGGCGTTGTCGTAGCCGCGGGCCGCGCCCAGCCAGTGTTCGGCGGCGGTCATCGCCACCCCGTCGCCGACGAGCTCGACGGGCAGCCCGCCGGTCGCCGCCCGCACCCGCTCCACCAGCGGGAACCCCCGCCAGCCGGGGATGTTGACCGGGCTGACCGTCCCCGCGGACGCGTCGACCGGGCCCGCGCTGCCGACCCCCAGCGCCCCCACCTGTCCCCACAGTGCGGATCCGGCCAGCTCCGCGAGGACCTCGTCCACGGCCCGCGCCACCGTCTCGCCGTCCTCCCGCGCGGGGGTCGCCCGCCGGGTCCGTACGAGCAGTCGGCCTTCGGCGTCCACCAGCGCTCCGGCGATCTTGGTGCCGCCGATGTCGAGCGCGGCGACGAGGTCGGTCTGCATCGGTGTCGGATCTCCTGGTGGGCGAGGGTGTCGAGCCGGTCGGATGAACAGTCTCCATTCACCTGACAACGTTGTCCAGGGCCTATGCTCGACGCCACACCCCGATCCGCCCGGATCCGCCCCGGACACCCGCCCCCGCGCCCCGGGCCCGCTGAGCCCCCGACGACGACAGGACACCGCACGTGGCCGAGACCGCACGCCACCATGAGCCCCGCTACGGCATCCGGCCCACCATGAAGGATGTCGCCGCCCGCGCCGGTGTCGGGCTGAAGACGGTCTCCCGGGTGGTCAACGGCGAGGCCGGGGTCACCCCGGACACCGAGCGCCGGGTGACGGAGGCGATCGACGCGCTGGGGTTCCGCCGCAACGACAGCGCGCGCGTGCTGCGCAAGGGGCGGACCGCCTCCATCGGGCTGGTCCTGGAGGATCTGGCCGACCCGTTCTACGGGCCGCTCAGCCGCGCGATCGAGGAGGTGGCCCGGGCGCACGGGGCGCTGCTCATCAACGGCTCAAGCGCCGAGGACGCCGATCGCGAGCAGGAGCTGGTGCTGGCCTTCTGCGCCCGCCGCGTCGACGGGCTGATCGTGATCCCGGCCGGGGGCGACCACCGCTATCTGGAGCCTGAGATAAAGGCCGGGGTGGCGACCGTGTTCGTGGACCGCCCGGCCGGGCGGATCGACGCCGACGCGGTGCTCTCCGACAGCTTCGGCGGCGCCCGCGAGGGCGTCGCCCACCTGGTGGCGCACGGCCACCGCAGGATCGGCTTCATCGGCGACCAGCCGCGCATCCACACCGCCACCGAGCGCCTGCGCGGCTACCGCGCGGCTATGGAGGAGGCGGGGCTCGCGGTGGCGGACGGATGGGTCGCGCTCGGCTCCACCGAACCGGAGCGGGTGCGCCGGGCCGCCGAGGCGATGCTGAGCGGCCCCGAGCCGGTCACCGCCGTCTTCACGGGCAACAACCGGGTGACCGTGACGGTGGTCCGTGTCCTGGCGGGCCGGGAGCACCCGGTCGCCCTGGTCGGCTTCGACGACATCGAGCTGGCCGACCTGCTCGGCATCACCGTCGTCTCGCAGGACTCCGCGACCCTCGGCCGCACGGCGGCCGAACGCCTCTTCCGCCGCCTCGACGGCGTCGACGAGGCCCCCGCGCGCGTGGTGCTGCCCACCACGCTCATCGCGCGGGGTTCGGGCGAGATCCGCCCGCCCGCCGCCGACTAGCCGCGGGTCAGCACACCGGCAGCCCCGGGACCGGGGCGTTGTTGGCGCCGCCCTTGAGGTAGACCACGCTGACGTAGACGTTGGTGTTGCCGCTGTCGTCGTCGGTGCGCGCCCAGTAGGTGTTGGTCCACTTCCCGTACGTCTCACGGCGGCCCAGGTCGGCCTGGCAGTAGAAGTAGTTGTTGCCCGCGTTGAGCACGCCCGCCTCGCCGCCGTCCTGGCGGTAGCTCTTCGCGGTGCGCCACACCTGGCAGTCGAACTTGCCCGCGCCCGCGGGGTGGCAGGACGGGGCGGGCGTGGAGCCGGTGCCGCCGCCGGACGTCCCCCCGGCGCCGCCCGGGGTGGCGCTCGCGTGGCCGCCGGTGGGCGTCCTGCCCGGGGTGCTGCCGCCCTTCTCGCCGGGTCGCTTCCCGTCCTTGCCGTCCTTGCCGTCCTTGGCGGGGCGGGTGCCGGGTGAGGCGGAGGCGCGGCCGTGGGCGCCGGTCGGGCCGGGGCTCGCTGCACCGGGCCCGCCGCCGTCCCACACGCCGCCCGTGCCGTCCTGGGCGCCGGACGCCGACGGGCTCGCGCCGGACGCCGAGCCGACGGCCTGCTGCCGGGTGCCGTCGTCGTCCCCGGTGCCGACCAGGGCGTACGTGACACCGGCGCCCGCGAGGACGACGGCCGCGACACCCGCCGCCACCAGACCGCGTGCCCGCCCGCGTCGCGGGGAGGGCTCGGGCGCGGGCTGCTGGGTGACCAGCGGCCCGAACCCCCGCGGCCGGTGCGGCAGCACGTCCCGTACGGTCGCCTCGCGCGGCGGCGCCACCGGCTGCGGGGCCGGTGCGGGCGCCTGGACCGGCGGGGCGTCCATCGCGTGCGTGGAGGCCGCGTCGCGGCCCTCGGCCACCGCCGCCAGCATCCGGGCCGCCGTGTCCGCGTCCGGGCGGCGGGCCGGGTCCTTGTGCATCAGTTCGCGCAGGACGGCCGCGAGCGGCCCCGCCCTGCCGGGCTCGGGCAGCGGCTCCGACACGATCGCGGAGAGCGTGGACCAGGTGGAGGTGCGGCGGAACGGCGAGGCGCCCTCCACCGCCGCGTACAGCGTGGCGCCGAGCGCCCAGACGTCGGAGGCGGGGCCGGGGTCCTGGCCCTGGGCGCGCTCGGGCGCCAGGTAGTCCAGGGAGCCGACCAGCTCGCCGCTGCGGGTCAGATGCGTGGCCGCGCCGTCGCCCGGGTCCTCCATGGCGGCGATGCCGAAGTCGGTGAGCACCACCCGGCCGCCGCGCTCCAGCAGGATGTTGCCGGGCTTGACGTCGCGGTGCAGCACGCCCGCGCGGTGGGCGGCGGCGAGCGCCTCAAGGACCCGGGCGCCGATCGCGGCCGCCTCGCGCGGGTCCAGCGCGCCGCGCTCGGTCAGCACCCCGTCGAGCGAGGGCCCCTCGACGAGCTCCATCACGATGACCGGGCGGCCGTCGTGCTCGGTGACGTCGTGGACGGCGACCACCCCGGGGTGGCGCACGCGCGCGGCGGCGCGCGCCTCGCGCTGCATGCGCAGCCGCAGATCGCCCAGTTCGGGCCCGGACATGTCCGTGTACGTCCGCAGTTCCTTGACCGCGACCTCGCGGCCGAGGACCTCGTCGACGGCGCGCCAGACGACGCCCATGCCGCCCCGGCCCAGCTGCTCGACCAGCCGGTAGCGGCCCGCAAGCCGGTCGTTCTCCCCCGAAGACACCGCTGCCCCGTTCCCTGTGGTGGATGTGGTCGCGTCCAGGGTAAGGGGCCCGGGTGACAGTTCCGTGACTACGGAGCGGTGACGGTGAGGGCGGCCCGGCGCGGCGAGGAGAAGCCGTCGAGGTCGGCGCGGGTCAGGCCGGTCAGCCGGGTGACCTCCTCGGTGTCGAGGGCGCCGCAGTCCAGGCCGCGCAGCAGGAAGCCGCTGAGCGCCTTGGCGGTGGCGGGCTCGTCCATGACGTCGCCGCCGGCCTTGGCGACATAGGCCGCCAGCCGTGCCGCGGCGGCCTCCAGGCCCTCGCGGTAGAAGGCGTACACCGCCGCGTACCGGGTCGGCAGGTGGCCGGGGTGCATGTCCCAGCCCTGGTAGTAGGCGCGGGCCAGGGCGCGGCGGGTGAGGCCGTAGTGGAGCCGCCACGCCTCGTGGACGTGGGCCGTCGGGCCGACCGGCAGGACGTTGGTGGAGCCGTCGGAGACCCGTACACCGGTGCCGGCGGCGGCGACCTGCATCACGGCCTTGGCGTGGTCGGCGGCCGGGTGGTCGCTGGCCTGGTAGGCGGCGGAGACGCCCACGCAGGCGCTGTAGTCGAAGGTGCCGTAGTGCAGGCCGGTAGCGCGGCCCCCGGCGGCGTCGATCATCCGGGCCACGGCGGCGGTGCCGTCGGCGGCCAGGATCGACTGGCTGGTCTCGATCTGGATCTCGAAGCCGAGCCGCCCGGCGGCCAGGCCGTGGGCCTCCTCGAAGGCCTCCAGGAGCCGTACGAAGGCGGAGACCTGCTCGGGGTAGGTGACCTTCGGCAGCGTCAGGACGAGCCCGTCCGGCAGGCCGCCGTGCTCCATCAGGCCGGTGAGGAAGACGTCGGTGGTGCGGATGCCGCGGTCGCGGACCGCCGCCTCCATGCACTTCATACGGATGCCCATGTACGGGGCGGCCGTGCCGTTCGCGTACGCCTCGGCGACCAGCCGGGCCGCGCGCGCGGCGGCGGCGTCCTCCTCGGCGTCCGGGCGCGGGCCGTAGCCGTCCTCGAAGTCGACGCGCAGGTCCTCCACCGGCTCCCGCTCCAGCTTGGCGCGCACCCGCTCGTACACGGGCCCGGCGAGAGCGTCGGCGATGCCGAGGACGCGCGCGAAGGAGGCGGCGTCGGGGGCGTGCTCGTCGAGGGCGGCCAGCGCCCGGTCACCCCAGGAGCGCAGGGTGTCCGCCGCGAAGAGGTCGCCGGGGACGTAGACCGTGTGCACGGGCTGGCGGGTGCCGGGGTCGCCCGGGTAGCGGCGGGCGAGCTCCTCGTCCACGGCGACGAGCGAGGCGCTGATCTCCTCGCTGACCGTGCCCGCGAGGCTCGTCGCCACCTTCTCCTGCTGACCCATCCTGCACCCTCCGCACCTTCGGTTTTCCACTGAACGGAATCGTCGATCCGCATAGCAGAATTTAATGAGGGGTACCCGTCGCGTCAATGGTTGCCCGAAACGACCGGGGGCCGCGCGGTGAAGATCACCACGCGGCCCCCGGGGCGCTACGGACGAACGGCTCAGCCCTTGCGCGCCCGAACCGCCTCGGTCAGCTGCGGAACGACGTCGAACAGGTCGCCCACCACGCCGTAGTCGACCAGGTCGAAGATCGGCGCCTCGGCGTCCTTGTTGATCGCGACGATCGTCTTCGAGGTCTGCATGCCGGCGCGGTGCTGGATGGCGCCGGAGATGCCGGAGGCGATGTAGAGCTGCGGCGAGACCGACTTGCCGGTCTGGCCGACCTGGTTGGAGTGCGGGTACCAGCCGGCGTCGACGGCGGCGCGGGAGGCGCCGACGGCGGCACCGAGCGAGTCGGCCAGCGCCTCGATGATCGCGAAGTTCTCGGCGCCGTTGACGCCGCGGCCGCCGGAGACCACGATCGCGGCCTCGGTCAGCTCGGGGCGGCCGGTCGACTCGCGCGGGGTGCGGGAGACGACCTTGGTGCCGGTGGCCTGCGCGGAGAAGGTGACCGACAGGGCCTCGACGGCGCCCGCGGCCGGGGCGGCCTCCACGGCGGCCGAGTTCGGCTTGACCGTGATGACCGGGGTGCCCTTGGAGACACGGGACTTGGTGGTGTACGAGGCGGCGAAGGCCGACTGGGTGGCCACCGGGCCGTTGTCGCCGGCCTCCAGGTCGACGGCGTCGGTGATGATGCCGGAGCCGATGCGGACCGCGAGGCGGGCCGCGATCTCCTTGCCCTCGGCGGAGGACGGGACGAGCACAGCGGCCGGGGACACGGCCTCGTACGCGGCCTGGAGGGCGTCCACCTTCGGTACGACGAGGTAGTCGGCGAACTCGGGGGCGTCGGCGGTCAGGACACGGGTGGCACCGTGCTCGGCCAGCGCGGACGCGGTGGCCTCGGCGCCGGCGCCGAGGGCGACCGCGACCGGCTCGCCGATGCGGCGGGCCAGCGTCAGCAGCTCCAGAGTGGGCTTGCGGACGGCGCCGTCGACGTGGTCGACGTAGACGAGAACTTCAGCCATGGGACTCAATCTCCTGCGAGTGCGAAGAATCTGGGGGCAGTTGGGGCTCTGCGAGCCTTAGATGAACTTCTGGCTCGCGAGGAACTCGGCCAGCTGCTTGCCGCCCTCGCCCTCGTCCTTGACGATCGTGCCGGCGGTACGGGCCGGACGCTCGGCGGCGGAGTCGACCGCGGTCCAGGCGCCCGCGAGGCCGACCTCGTCGGCGTCGAGGTCGAGGTCGCCCAGGTCCAGCGACTCCACCGGCTTCTTCTTGGCGGCCATGATGCCCTTGAAGGACGGGTAGCGGGCCTCGCCCGACTGGTCCGTCACGGACACGACGGCCGGCAGGGACGCCTCCAGCTGCTCCGAGGCGGTGTCGCCGTCACGGCGGCCCTTGACCACGCCGTCCTCGACCGAGACCTCGGAGAGCAGCGTGACCTGCGGAACGTTCAGGCGCTCGGCGAGCAGCGCCGGCAGCACGCCCATGGTGCCGTCGGTCGAGGCCATGCCGCAGACGACCAGGTCGTAACCGGTCTTCTCGATCGCCTTGGCGAGCACCAGCGAGGTGCCGACGACGTCGGTGCCGTGCAGGTCGTCGTCCTCGACGTGGACGGCCTTGTCGGCGCCCATGGAGAGCGCCTTGCGCAGCGCGTCCTTGGCGTCCTCGGGGCCGACGGTCAGCACGGTGATCTCCGCGTCGTCCGCCTCGTCGGCGATCTGCAGTGCCTGCTCGACCGCGTACTCGTCGAGCTCCGAAAGGAGGCCGTCGACGTCGTCGCGGTCGACGGTCAGGTCATCGGCGAAGTGCCGGTCGCCGGTGGCGTCGGGCACGTACTTCACACAGACAACGATCCTCAAGCTCACGCCGGCTCTCCTACTGCATCGTCATTTCTGGGCTGCCTTGTTGCACGCAGCATAGGCGCCTGATGGGGCGGTTTCCGGTCGGGGCGACCGACGCTCCGATCGAAATATTACTCGTCAGTACACCCACTGTGTTCCCCGTAAGCAAGCGCTTTGCACTGTGACGTTGCCAACGCTGAGTAACCGGCGAGTACGGAGACGATTCAGTCGCGCAACGCGTTGAAGCGGCCCTGGTGGTAGAGGAGCGGACGGCCCGGGCCCGCGGGCTCGCCGAAGACCGCCTCGGCCACCACGATGCGGTGGTCGCCGGCCGGGACGCGCGCGACGACCCGGCCCACCAGCCAGGCCAGGACGCCGTCGAGGACGGGCACGCCCTCGGGTCCCGGCTGCCAGCGGGTGGCGCCGCCGAAGCGGTCGGCGCCGCTGCGGGCGAAGGTCGCGGCGAGGTCTTCCTGGTGCTCGCCGAGTATGTGGACGCCTATGTGCTCGGCCTCGGAGATCACCGGCCAGCTGGAGGAGCCGGTGCCGATGCCGAAGGAGAGCAGCGGGGGCTCGGCGGCCACGGAGCTGAGGGAGGTGGCGGTGAAGCCGACGGGCCGGCCGTCACGCTGTGCGGTGACCACCGCCACACCGGCGGCGTGCTGACGGAAGACCGCGCGGAACAGCTGGGAGGAGGCGGCGCGTGCGGTGCCGAGTTCGGGCGAAGCCGTCATGGAGTTGTCCTTCTGCGGTCGGTGCGGGGGAGCTGGGGACTGCTCAGCAGCCCGGACAGCGCGCACGTGCGGTGCGGGCGGCGTCCGCGGGGACGCGCCCGGAGAGTCCCGGGAGCCCGGAGAGCCCGGAGAGAAGGAGTCTGTTCGGCACGTCGTCAGATTGACGATTGCGGGTACACGCAGTCAAGTGCCTTCTACGATGTGGGAGATCCATCACGGCCCCCTCCGCCCCGCTCACACCGCCTGCCCCAGCGCCGCGATCACGTCGGCCCGGCGGGGCTGCCCCGTCGCGCGCCGCACGATCCGGCCGGCGCGGTCCAGGACCAGGACGGTGGGCGTGACGCGGATCTCCAGCGCCCGCACCAGCGCCAGGTGCTCCTCGGCGTCGATCTCCACGTGCGCGACCCCGTCGACCATGGCGGCAACCTCCGCCAGGGTGCGCCGTGTTGCCCGGCAGGGCTGGCAGAACGCGCTGGAGAACTGCACCAGCGTCGCCCGCTCGCCCAGCTCCGTGCCCAACTGGGCTGCGGCCAGCCCCGGCCCGTCCTCGCGCACCGTGCTCCCTCTCCTCGGTCCCGCCGTCGTGCCTCTTCAGCGCCGCGGGCCGCCCGAAAGATTCCCACCCGCCCCCGACCTGCGCGTACGTGACGAGAATCTCCCCGTCCGAAGGCCGCAGGACTGGCCACCACGGCGCGTATCGGGCACGATCTGCCCAACGCCGAAAACCTACGGCTGCGTAACTTCCTCCGGAAGCACCCTCCCCCGGGAAAACAGAAGGGTCTCCCCTCAGATGGCAGAACTCGTCTATCGGCCGGTCGTCGGCGCCGCTCTCACGATGTTCAAGGCGCTCGACCTGAAGATCGACACCCAGGGTTCGGAGAACATCCCGCGCTCCGGCGGCGCGGTGCTGGTCAGCAACCACATCAGCTATCTGGACTTCATCTTCACCGGACTCGCCGCCCTGCCGCAGAAGCGCCTGGTGCGCTTCATGGCCAAGGAGTCGGTCTTCCGGCACCGGATCTCGGGACCGCTGATGCGCGGGATGAAGCACATCCCGGTCGACCGCAAGCAGGGGGAGAACGCGTACGCGCACGCGCTGGAGTCGCTGCGCTCGGGAGAGATCGTCGGGGTCTTCCCCGAGGCGACCATCTCGCAGTCGTTCACGCTGAAGAGCTTCAAGTCGGGCGCCGCCCGGCTCGCCCAGGAGGCCGGGGTCCCGCTGATCCCGATGGCGCTGTGGGGCACCCAGCGGGTGTGGACCAAGGGCCGGCCGCGCAACTTCAAGCGCAGCCACATCCCCGTCACCATCCGTGTCGGCGAGCCCGTCGAGGCGCCCGCCGACCAGTTCGCGGGCGCCATCACCCGGCGGCTGCGCGAGCGCTGCCAGGAGCTCCTGGAAGCCGCCCAGCGCGCCTATCCCGTACGCCCCAAGGACGCCGCGGACACCTGGTGGATCCCGGCACACCTGGGCGGCACCGCGCCCACGCCCGAAGAGGTGCGTGAGCGCGAGGCCAGCCACTGAGGCCGCGCCACCGCCGAAACGTCACGTCCCGGCGGCGACCGGGGCGTGCACGGTGACCCGCGCCCCTGGGCTCACCTTCTCCAGGAGCTCGGCGAGCTCCGCAGCGGCCTCTTCCGGGCGGCCGTGCGGAGCCATCCCCTCCAGCAGGAAGAGCGCGTTGACGCTCTCCTCGGTGAGCCGGGTGCGGACACCCTGCCGCCAGTTCCAGCGCCGGCAGGTCACGCCCTCGTCGTCGCACCAGACCACCTCGCCCGCCTCCGGGTGCTCGGTGGCCGGCTCGCCGCCCGCGACGGTGGCGAACGGCTCCCGGCCGGTGGCCCGGACCAGCCGCAGGGATCCCGCGATGCGGTCGGTGTCCTCGCCGCCGACCGGGACCAGACGGGCCACGCTGACCGCGTTGTAGACGTCGACGAGCCGGTTGATCCGGGGCAGACCGCCGTCGGCGAGCGCGCGCCTGGCGAGCGCCTCGGCCGAGTTGCGGGTGCGCGAGGGCTTGGCGCCGAACGCGGTGTACGTCTCCCGCCAGGCGGCCATGTGCGGGTCCTCGTGCGGGGCGAGGGAGCCGAGCCGCGCCCGCAGCCGCTCGGCGGCCTCGTCGAGCAGCGCCGAAGTCACCTCGTCGCTGGGGCCGTTGACGAGCCCGCGGGCCTCGACGGCGAGATGGGTGAAAGCGGGCGCGAGCGCGCGCACCTCGTCGGACACGGTCACGGGGAGCGTCATGGTGGGTCGTGCCTCACAGTTCGGTCGGGAGCGTCCGCCAGAGGTGCGAACGGTCGGGAGCGGCCCGCAGCGTGGCCAGCACCGCCGGATGCGGTACATCATAGAGTACCGGATAGTCCATTTCGCTGAACTCCTGGCGTACCGTCCAGGCCAGCCGCTCCGGCCCGAGGGAGAAGCGCGCGTCGACGCCGGGCTTGTTGCCGCGTACGTCCTGGCGCGCCCACGCGCTCTCTCCGGGCAGCTTCAGGGCGACCAGTCCGTGGATCACCGGGTTCGTGCCGTCGTCGTCCGCGAGGCGCTGATAGCAGAGGGCGGCCGGTATCCCCTCGGCGCGCAGCAGGGCGGCGTAGGCGTGGGACTTGGCGTAGCAGATGCCGGTGCGCTGCTCCAGGACGTCGGAGGCGCGCCAGGTGACGCGCTCGTCGCCCGCGTCCTCGGAGTGCGCGACAGTGTCGCGGACATGCTCGTAGGCAAGCTCGGCGTATGTATATGCGTCGGGCGCGCGAGACGCCAGCTTCGTCGCCAGTTCGCGCACTACCGGATGACTGTGGTCGATGACCTCGTCGGCCGCGAGATAGGCGGAGAGGTCGGGGTTGCGCTGATGGAGTCGCATGGCACGCGAGCGTACGGAAGCGGCCGACCGCGAGTCAATGACTTTACGGTCGGCCGCATATGTATTCAGACAGTGAGACGGTTCACCGGGGTGGCGGGTCACCGGGGTGGGCGGGGACGCCGTCAGCGGGCCAGCTCTTCCTTCAGCGCCGCCAGGAAGCCGTCCACGTCCTCCTCGGTGGTGTCGTACGAGCACATCCAGCGCACGTCACCGGCCGCCTCGTCCCAGAAGTAGAACCGGTAGCGCTTCTGGAGCCGCTCACTCACGTCGTGGGGCAGCCGGGCGAAGACCGCGTTGGCCTGGACCGGGTAGAGGATCTCGACCCCGTCGACCGAGCGGACGCCCTCGGCGAGCCGGTGCGCCATCGCGTTGGCGTGGCGCGCGTTGCGCAGCCACAGGTCCTTGGCGAGGAGCGCCTCCAACTGCACGGAGACGAAGCGCATCTTGGAGGCGAGCTGCATCGACATCTTGCGGATGTGCTTCATCCGGCGCACCGCGTCCGGGTTGAGCACCACGACGGCCTCACCGAAGAGCATGCCGTTCTTGGTGCCGCCGTACGAGATCACGTCGACGCCGGCGGCGTTGGTGAACGCGCGCATGGGCACGTTCAGGGACGCGGCCGCGTTGGCTATGCGGGCACCGTCGAGGTGCACCTTCATCCCGTGCTGGTGCGCGTGGTCGCAGATCGCGCGGATCTCGTCGGGCGTGTAGACCGTGCCGAGCTCGGTGTTCTGGGTGATCGAGACGACCTGCGGCATCGCGCGGTGCTCGTCCTCCCAGCCCCAGGCCTGCCGGTCGATGAGCTCGGGGGTGAGCTTGCCGTCCGGCGTCGGCACGGTGAGCAGCTTCAGGCCCGCCATGCGCTCCGGCGCGCCGCCCTCGTCCACGTTGATGTGCGCGGACTCGGCGCAGATCACCGCACCCCAGCGGTCGGTCAGCGCCTGGAGGGCGACGACGTTGGCGCCCGTCCCGTTGAAGACCGGGAACGCCTCGGCGCTCGCGCCGAAGTGGCTGTGGATGACGCGCTGGAGGTGGTCGGTGTAGTCGTCCTCGCCGTACGCGACCTGGTGTCCGCCGTTGGCGAGGGCGATGGCGGCGAGGATCTCGGGGTGCGCGCCCGCGTAGTTGTCGCTGGCGAAGCCGCGCACCTCGGGGTCGTGGTGCCGGCGCGCGTCCGTCCTCACGGCTTGGGGGTCAGCCACAGGCGCTGTCCGTTCACTTCCTCGGCGGGCCGGTCCCAGACTCCGGTGATGGCTTCGGCCAGCTCCTTGACGTCGGTGAAGCCCGCGAACTTGGCGTTCGGGCGCTCGGCGCGCATGGCGTCGTGCACCAGTGCCTTGATCACCAGGATGGCCGCGGCGGCGTTCGGCCCGTCCTCGCCCCCCGCCTTGCGGAAGGCGTCGGCGAGCGCCAGGGTCCAGGCCTCGGCCGCGGCCTTGCCCGCGTTGTACGCGGCGTTGTTCGCGGTGGGCTTGTGCGCCCCGGACTGGCTGACCAGCACGAAGCGTCCCCGGTCGCTGCGCAGCAGCCCGTCGTGGAAGGCGAGCGAGGTGTGCTGCACGGTCTTGACCAGCAGCTTCTCCAGGAGCTCCCAGTCGGCGAGGTCGGTCTCCGGGAAGGAGGCGCTGCCGCGCCAGCCGCCCACGAGGTGGACCAGGCCGTCGATCCGGCCGAACTCCTTCTCGGTCCTGGCCGCCCACTCGCGGGTGGCGTCCAGGTCGAGCAGGTCGACGGTGTCGCCGACGACGGTCGCGCCGCCATGGGCGTAGCGCGCCGCGTCCACGGCCTCCGCGAGGCGTGCCGGGTCCGCGTCGGACGCCACCACGGTGGCACCCGCCTCGGCGAGCCTGAGCAGGGCGGCGCGGCCCGCCGGGCCCGCCGCACCGGCCACCGCGACCACGGCGCCGCTCAGCGGCCCGCTGCCATTGCTGTTGACGTTCATGTTCGTCTCCTCCGCACCCGTGCTCACGCGGCAGCTCCCTGGGGGCTCGCCGCGGTGATCCCCTTGGTGGAGGCAATCACGTCCTTGAGCTTCTTGGCGAGCGCCTCATAGAACATGCTCAGGGGAAACTCGTCCGCCAGCACGTCGTCGACGAGCTTGCGCGGCGGCAGCGAGAGGTCCAGGGCGTCGGGACCCTTGGCCCAGCGCGATCCCGGGTGCGGCGCGAGGTAGGTGGAGACCAGGTCGTACGCGGCGAACCAGTGCACCAGCTTGGGGCGGTCGATGCCGTCCCGGTAGAGCTTCTCGATCTCGGCGCAGAGCTCGTTGGTGACCCGGGGGGCCTGCTCCCAGTCGATGTGCAGCTTGTTGTCGGTCCAGCGCACCACGTCGTGCTTGTGCAGGTACGCGAAGAGCAGCTGGCCGCCGAGGCCGTCGTAGTTGCGGTTGCGGTCACCGGAGACCGGGAAGCGGAACATCCGGTCGAAGAGCACCGCGTACTGCACGTCGCGGCCGTGCGGGTTGCCCTCGGCCTCCAGCTTCACGGCCTCCTTGAAGGCGGTGAGGTCGCAGCGCAGCTCCTCCAGGCCGTACATCCAGAACGGCTGGCGCTGCTTGATCATGAACGGGTCGAACGGCAGGTCGCCGTGGCTGTGGGTGCGGTCGTGGACCATGTCCCAGAGCACGAAGGCCTTCTCGCAGCGCTCCTGGTCGCCCACCATCTCGCGGATGTCCGCGGGCAGTTCGACGCCGAGGATGTCGACGGCCGCCTCGGTGACGCGGCGGAAGCGGGCGGCCTCGCGGTCGCAGAAGATGCCGCCCCAGGTGAACCGCTCGGGCGCCTCGCGCACGGCGATGGTCTCCGGGAAGAGGACGGCCGAGTGGGTGTCGTATCCGGCGGTGAAGTCCTCGAAGGCGATGCCGCAGAAGAGCGGGTTGTCGTAGCGGGTGGCCTCCAGCTCGGCCAGCCAGTCGGGCCACACCATGCGCAGGACGACCGCCTCCAGGTTGCGGTCCGGGTTGCCGTTCTGCGTGTACATGGGGAAGACGACCAGGCGCTGGAGCCCGTCGGCGCGGTCCGCGGCCGGGTGGAAGGCGAGCAGCGAGTCCAGGAAGTCCGGCACGTCGAAGGCGCTGTCGGCCCATTTGCGCAGGTCGGCGACGAGGGCGCGGTGGTAGGCGGCGTCGTGCGGCAGCAGCGGGGAGAGCTCCTCCACCGCGCCCACGACGCGCTCGACCGCGGCCTCGGCGGTGGCGCGGGCCGGGGCGCCCTCGGCGTCGAAGTCGATGGAGCCGTCCTTGGACTGCCAGGGCCGGATCTCCTCGACGGAACTCTTGAGCACGGTCCAGGCAGGGTGCTCGACCACGGGCCGGGCGGTGGCAACGCCCCCGACAGCCACGTCCTGCACAAGAATTTCCGTCATGTCACTTCCTCCACAGGAGAACCTCGCGTCAAGACACCGTATCCGTGTTCGGTTACCCCGCTCAAGGGGGATCTCCGGAAATTATCCTGTGCGTCGTCACACACGCCGCTGTTCTTCCTGCGAAGCTCCACCGGCGCGCACGGTTCTGCCACGGCGCAGACGTAGTGCCCGCTCGTGTCAAGGGAGCGGCAACTCGCCCACCCGCGAGTGATCCCGCAGGCCCGCGCATGCCCCGTGGCGACCGGGCGGGCACCTCCAATGCCCCGCGCGAGCCGGGGTCCATCGCGCGCCGAGGCCGTTAGGCTGCGGCACTGCCGCGCGGGCACGGGATGGCCGGCGCGGAAACCGCCGTCGACGGAAGCGAGGCCTGTCTTGACGTTCCTCACCATCGGTCATCGCGGGGTCATGGGTGTCGAGCCGGAGAACACCCTGCGTTCCTTCGTCCGCGCCGAACGCTCGGGCATGGACGTCATCGAGCTGGATCTGCACCTCAGCAAGGACGGCGCGCTCGTCGTGCTGCACGACGCGGACGTGGACCGCACCACGGACGGGAAGGGTCCGGTGGCCGACAAGACGGTCGCCGAGCTGAGGGAGCTGGACGCCGGCCAGGGCGAGCGGATCCCGCTGTTCGAGGAGGTCCTGGACGCGGTCGGGTCACCGCTCCAGGCCGAGATCAAGGACGTCAGGGCCGCCGACGAGCTCGCGCGCGTCATCCACGCGCGCGATGTCGTGGGCCGGGTGACGGTCTCCTCGTTCCACGAGGAGGCGCTGGAGCGGACGGCCTCGCTGGTGCCGGGGGTACGGACGGTCCTGGTCGCGAGCCGCTGGGACGCCGACATCGTGGACCGGGCCGCGGCGGTGGGCGCGCACGCCCTCTCGCTCGACATCCGCCGTCTGACCCTGGCGGACGTCGAACGGGCGCACGCCGCGTCCGTGCAGGTCATCGGCTGGGTGGTGAACACCCAGGACCATCTGCGGCTGGTGCGCGCGCTGGGCCTGGACGGCGCGACGACCGACTACCCGGAGATCCGCCGCACCGGCCGCTTCACCGCCTGAGCAGCGCCCCGGCGGTTACCGCACCAGCTCCTTCACCAGCAGCTCGAAGGCCAGATCCGCGCGCTGGGGTATGCCGAAGCGCTCGTCGCCGTACGGGAAGGGCGTCATCCTTCCCGTACGGCGGTAGCCGCGCCGCTCGTACCAGGCGATCAGCTCGTCCCGTACCGAGATCACCGTCATGTGCATCTCGGTGACGCCCCACGTCTCGCGCGCGGTGCGCTCCGCCGCGGCGATGATCTCCTTGCCGAGGCCGCCGCCCTGGAGTTCGGGGCGGACCGCGAACATGCCGAAGTAGGCGGCGTGGCCGCGGTGTTCGAGCTGGCAGCAGGCGACGATCCGGCCGTCCCGCTCCACCGTGAGCAGTCGACTGCCGGGCGTCGTGATGACCTGGCGCACGCCCTCGGGGTCGGTGCGCTGTCCCTGGAGGATGTCCGCCTCGGTGGTCCAGCCCGCCCGGCTGGCGTCCCCGCGGTACGCCGACTCGATGAGCGGGACCAGCTCCTCGACATCGGCCTCGGTGGCGTCCCGGTAGCTCAGCTCTCCGGCGCGGGTGGTGTCCATGGCGAACGTTCTCCCAACTACAGCATGACGTGGCGGGCGCACCCCGAGCCTAACCCCGCCCCGGCGGGCGTCTTAACCTGCTCCCATGGTGCATGTGCTGAGCAGCAGGACCCTTCTGCGCCCCACCGACCCGGACCGCTCCCGCGCCTTCTACGGAGGGCAGTTGGGCCTCCCGGTCCACCGCGAGTTCGGTACGGGGCCGGAGCGCGGCACGGTCTACTTCCTCGGCGGCGGCTTCCTGGAGGTCTCCGGGCGCGCCGAGACGCCCCTCTCCCCCGGTCTGCGGCTGTGGCTCCAGGTGGCGGACGCGGCCGAGGCGTACGAGGAGCTGACCGGGCGCGGGGTGGAGATCACGCGGCCCCCGGTGCGCGAGCCGTGGGGCCTGGTGGAGATGTGGCTCCAGGACCCGGACGGGGTGCGCATCGTGATCGTCGAGGTGCCCGCCGACCACCCGCTGCGCTTCCGTCCCTGACCCCGGCGGCCCGGCCGCACGGGATCCGGCGGGAGAGCCGTCCCGCGCCCCGCGAGCCCCTCGCGCGCCCCCTTGTGTGTCCTTGCGCCCGCGTGCGCGACCGATTGCGCGGGCATCGACCCCTGGGCGGGGGCGACGGGTCGAGCGGGGAGGTGGGCCGTGCACGGAACCGCGCTGTCCGGCTGGCTGCTGGTGGCGGTGTGCGCGGCCACCGGCGCGTACTGCGTCCTGCGACTGCGCAGCGACTGCCCCCGCGCGCGCAGCTCGGCCGGCGGCGAGGCGCTGATGGGCTTCGGCATGGCCGCGATGGCGGTCCCGGCGGCGTTCGCCACCCCGCCGCCCTGGATCTTCGCCGGGTACGCGGCGGTCTTCGGGGCCGCGGCGCTGCGGGCGGGCTGGCTCGTCCACGCGCGCGGGGCGGGCGGCGGCCACCATCTGCACCACGCGGTCGGCTCGCTCGCCATGGTCTACATGGCGCTGGCGATGAGCGCCCCGGGCGGCCACACGGCCCACGAGGGCCACACCGGGCCCGCGGGCGGCGTCCCCCTCCTCACCGGCGTCCTGCTCGTCTACTACGTCGGCTACGTCCTCACGACGGGGATGCGGCTGCTGCCCGCGGCCGGCCCGCCCGGCGACGGCGCCGCGCCCGGCTGGGGCGCGCGGCCCGAACTGACGCTGGCCTGCCGGTTGTCGATGGGGATCGGCATGCTGGCGATGCTGCTGGCCCTCTGACCCGCGCCGGGCGGCGGCCCTGCCGCGAAGGCCCTCGGGGGCGTGATCAAAACGTGGCGTGCGTCACTTGGCGCGCGAGGTCATACCTATGGGGACGGCCCCGCTCATAGGCTGAGGCCATGATGGTCTCCCTCGCGCTGCTCGCGCTCGGCGTCGTGTCCGCCGTGGTGGCCCCGCGTCTGTTCGCGCGCGCCCACTGGGCCGAGCGCGAGCCGGTGGTGGCGCTGTGGGTGTGGCAGTGCGTGGTGGGCGCGGTGCTGCTGTGCTTCACGCTGGCGATGGTCTTCAGCGCGGCGGCGGCCTGGCAGACGGTACGGGGCCAGGTGTTCGCGACCGCCCCGCGCGCGGTGATCGACGCGTACGGGCTGGGGCCGTACGGCCCGTGGTCGGCAGCGCTCGCGGTCCTGCTCTTCTGCGGCGGCGCCTGGACGGCCGCGATGCTCACCCGGGAGATCCGCGACGCCCGGGCCCGGCGCCGGGCGAGCCGTTCGGAGCTGCTGGTACGCGCCCCGCTGCTGCCGGGCGAGGAGCCCGGCGGGGCGCCGCTGGTGGTCCTGGAGGGGCCGCGTCCGGACGCCTGGTGGCTGCCCGGCCCCAGCCCCCAACTGGTCATCACCACCGCGGCGCTTCGCCGCCTGAAGGGCCGCCAGCTCGACGCCGTGCTCGCCCATGAGCAGGGCCACGCGCGCGCCCGCCACCACTGGCTCCTGAACTGCTCGGCCGCGCTGGCGAACGGGTTCCCCCGGATTCCGGTGTTCGCCGCCTTCCGGGACGAGATGCACCGGCTGGTCGAGCTGGCCGCGGACGACGTCGCCTCCCGGCGCTACGGCCGGCTGACGATCGCGCTCGCGCTGGTCGAACTCAACGAGGACCGGGGCCTGTTCGGACCCTGCCCCACCCCGCACGGCGAGGTCCCGCAGCGCGTCAACCGCCTGCTGGCCGCCTCGCCCCGGCTCACCGCGGGCCACCGGCTCCGGCTGACGGCGTCGGCGGCCCTGGTCCCGGTCGTCCCGCTGCTGGTGGCCTTCGTCCCGGGGCTGCGCGCCCTCGGCTAGGGTCCGTCACCACCGTCCCGCCGCCCGATGGCCACCCGCCCCAGACGCCCGCCCCGCACCCCCGCGCGCACGGCCCGCGCGCGTCTCAGCGAGGATCGAGTCATGCCCGTCGCACCCCCGCCGGCCCGCGCCCCCGCCCCCGTATTCGGCCCGGCCCGTGCCTGCGCGGCCCTGGCGGCCCTCTCCGGCCTCCTGCTGGCCCTTGTGGCGGCCTCGTGGGGGCCGCTGGTGTCCCTGGACCGTACGGTCGCCGACAGGCTCCACAGGGTGGCCGTGACCGAGCGGGGATTCACCCACGCCAACCGGGTGCTCACCGACTGGGTCTGGGACACCTGGACGATGCGCGCGCTGCTGGCCGCTGTGGTCGTCGCCGTCTTCGTGCGCGGCGGCCGGCGCCCGGCACTGTGGGCGGCGGCGACGAGCGCGCTGGGCACGTTGGTCCAGCAGAGCATGAAGGCGGCGCTCGGGCGGGAGCGCCCCAGATGGCCCGATCCCGTCGATTCCGCCTCGTACGCGGCCTTCCCGTCCGGCCACGCGCTCACCGTGACGGTGACATTCGGCCTCCTGCTGTGGCTGGCCGCGGCCCGGGGCGCGCGCCCGGCCGTGCGGCGGGCGGTGGCGGCGGCCGGCGCCGTCTCGGTGCTCGGGGTGGGCTTCACCCGCGTCTACCTCGGCGTCCACTGGCTCTCGGACGTGGTCGGCGGCTGGCTGATCGGGGCGGCGCTGGTGTGCCTGTCGGTGGCGGCGTACGGGCGGTGGGGCGCGAACCGGCCGCGCGGGGCCGACGGGGCTTGAACCGGCCAGGTGCCGCCCACGAGGATCGCCGCCGTGGCGATCAAGGGTGTGCCGACCGGCTTCTCCGCGTCGCCGTGCCGTACCGCCGTGCCGTACCGGGCTCCGGGCGGTGGGCCGGGGGCTCGCGGAAGAGGGTGACATCGGCGGATCCGCGGTTGCACACCGCGCTCCGGCGAACGGCGAGGCGCTGAGGAGGATGTACCCGTCAGGGAACGCCCCGCAGGGGGCCCGCCCTGGACCTCGTCGGGTCGGACAGAGCGGGGCGGAAGAGGGCCGCCCCTCCTGGGTGATCCCCCGCGTCACCCAGAAAGGACAGCCGATCCGCAGGCCAGAACCCCCGGCAGGGGTTCCCGCACACGGTCACCTGAGTATATTGGCTCAGAGCCAGTCAACGCAGGAGTTACAGCATGTCCCCGCGCAGCGCATCGGTCAATGAAGAGTTGCGCCGGCGTTCCCGTGAGCGGCTGCTCCAGGCGACAGTCGAGCTGGTGGCGGAGCGCGGCTACGAGGCGACCACCCTCGGCGACATCGCCGACCGGGCCGGCTCGGCCCGCGGCCTGGTCTCGTACTACTTCCCGGGCAAGCGCCAGCTCCTCCAGTCGGCCGTCCACCGGGTCATGCACCTGGCCCTGGAGGCGGGCCTGGAGCAGGAGCCGCGGACCGAGGACGGACGGGAGCGGCTGGCCCGCGCCATCGACGCGATCCTGGGCCTCACCACGGTCCACCCGGTGCTGATGCGCGCCCACATGGCCGGGATCCTCCAGGCCGAGGGGTTCGTGCAGTGCCCCGAGCAGCAGCGCCTGTCGTGGCTGCTCAAGGACACGATGGAGCGGTACGGCTCGGTGGACGTGGACGGCGAGTACCCGATCCTGCGGGCGCTCCTGATGGGCGCCGTCTTCGCGGCGCTGCTGCCCGGCGCCCCGATGGAGGTGCCCCGGCTGCGGGCCGAGCTGTTCCAGCGCTTCGGGCTCGACTGGGAGCTCGGCAACCCGCCGCCGCAGGGGAAACCGCTCGCCGTCCCCTGACGCCGCGCGCCCCCCGGTGCGATGCTGGAGTCCCTGGTGGGATCCGCCTGCGGGAAGGGAGACCCTTCGTGCTGCGCATAGCCGTCATCGGTTCCGGGCCGAGCGGGGTCTACACCGCTCAGTCCCTGGTCACCCAGAGCACGGTCCCGGGGCTGCGGGTCGACGTCCTGGACCGGCTGCCCTGTCCGTACGGTCTGGTGCGGTACGGAGTGGCGCCCGACCACGAGAAGATCAAGTCCCTCCAGACCAATCTCCGCACGGTCCTGGAGGACGAGCGGATCAACTTCCTCGGCCACGTCGAGATCGGGCCCGGGGGCCTCTCCCCGGAGCGGCTGCTGCGGCTCTACCACGCGGTGGTGTACTGCGTGGGCGCCTCCGCCGACCGCCGGCTCGGCATTCCCGGCGAGGACCTGCCGGGAAGCTGCTCGGCCACCGACTTCGTCGCCTGGTACAGCGCCCACCCGGACGCCTCGGCGAACGGCTTCCGCCTCGAATGGCTCAGCGCCCGCTCGGCGGTCGTCATCGGCGCGGGCAACGTGGCGGTGGACGTGGCCCGCATCCTCTCGCGCGGCGCCGACGAACTGCGCCCCACCGACGTGCCGCACACGGCGCTGGACGCGCTGGCGGCGAGCCGGGTGCGCGAGGTGCACATGGTCGCCCGGCGCGGCCCCTCGCAGGCGAAGTTCACCACCAAGGAGCTGCGTGAGCTCGGCGCGCTGCCGGGGGCCGAGGCCGTCGTGGACGCCGCCGAACTGGCCCTGGACCCGGCCTGCTCGGACCCTTCGGCGCTACCCGCCGCCATCCGCCGCAACATCGAGGTGCTGCGCGGCTGGGCGGCCCCGGACCGCGCGCCGCGCGGCGCGGAGCGCGCGCTGCGGCTGCGGTTCTTCCTGCGCCCGGTGGAGATCCTGGAGCGGGACGGACGGGTGGGCGGCGTCCGCTTCGAGCACACCGTCCCGGACGGTGCCGGGGGTGTGCGCGGCACCGGCACGTACGAGGAGATCGAGGCGCAACTGGTGCTGCGGGCGGTCGGCTATCTGGGCGTGCCCCTGGCGGGACTGCCGTTCGACCCGGCGACGGGGACGGTCCCGCACGCGGCCGGACGCGTGCTGCGCGACGGCGTCCCCTCGCCCGGGGAGTACGTGGCGGGGTGGATCAAGCGCGGCCCGACCGGCGTCATCGGCACCAACCGCCCGTGCGCGAAGGAGACGGTGACCTCGCTCCTGGAGGACGCGGAGGCCCTGGCGCAGCGGCCCGTGGAGGGCGAACCCGTGGACGCCATGCGGGAGTCGGGGCTGCGGCCGGTGCAGTGGCGGGGCTGGCAGGACATCGAACTGGCGGAGGCGGCACTCGGCCGCTCGCTGGGCCGGGGCTCGGTGAAGATCGCCGACTGGGAGGGGCTGCTGGCGGCCGCGCTGGGCGCGCGCGAGGACTGAACGGCCCGGCATCGGGCCGGCCCTTCGGGCGCGGGGCGCTCAGTGGCCGAGCCGCGCCCCCTGGAGCGCCGCCGCTTGCAGGATCCGGTCGAACAGGCCGGGGAAGAGCTCGTCCAGGTCGGCGCGGCGCAGCCCGTTCATCTTGGCGGTGCCCCGGTAGGTCTGCTGGATGACGCCGCTCTCGCGCAGCACCCGGAAGTGGTGCGTGGTCGTGGACTTGGTGACGGGCAGGTCGAAGTACGAGCAGGACAGCTCGCCGTCGGCGGCCGCGAGCTCGCCGACCACCCGCAGCCGGACGGGGTCGGAGAGCGCGTGCAGCACCGCCTCCAGGCGGATCTCGTGGCGCGCCGGGTGGTCGAGTTCGCGCTTGCTCGTTGCAGGGGACACAGACGCATTGTACGAGAGCCATCGTAGTTTGACATCTGCCGTACTACGATGCGTATCGTACGAAGCGGATCCGGCGCCGACCCCGTGGCGCCGCGGCCGTCCTGAATGGAGTCTGCCGTGCCTGCTGCGAGTGCCCTGTTCGAGCCCCGCACCCTGCGGTCGCTGACGATCCCCAACCGGATCTGGATGGCGCCGATGTGCCAGTACAGCGCCGAGGCGTTCGGTCCGGACGCGGGTGTCGCGAACGACTGGCACTTCGCCCACTACGCGGCCCGCGCGGCCGGCGGCACCGGACTGATCCTCGTGGAGGCCACCGCCGTCGGCGCCGACGGCCGGATCTCCCCCGGAGACCTCGGCATCTGGAACGACACCCAGGTCGAGGGGCTGCGCCGGATCGTGCGCTTCCTCAAGGCGCGGGGCACGGTGCCCGGCATCCAGATAGCGCACGCCGGACGGAAGGCCTCCACCGAACGCCCCTGGCGCGGCGGTGTGCCGATCGCTCCGGGCGCCGAGGAGGGCTGGCAGCCGGTCGGACCGAGCCCGGTGCCCTTCGGCCCCGACCACACCGTCCCCACCGAGCTGACCACCGATCGGATCACGGAGATCGTCGGGCAGTTCGCGGACGCGGCCCGGCGCGCGCGGGACGCCGGGTTCGAGGTCGTCGAGATCCACGGCGCCCACGGCTATCTGATCGGCGAGTTCCTCTCCCCGCACTCCAACCGGCGCACCGACGCGTACGGCGGCTCGTTCGAGAACCGCACGCGCCTCGCGCTGGAGGTCACCGAGGCCGTGCGGGCGGTGTGGCCCGAGGAGCTGCCGCTGTTCTTCCGGGTCTCGGCCACCGACTGGCTGGAGGAGGGCGGCTGGACCGCCGACGAGACCGTCCGCCTGGCCGCGCTGCTCAAGGAGCGCGGTGTGGACCTCCTCGACGTGTCGACCGGCGGGAACGCCGCCGGGGTGCGCATCCCCGTGGGGCCCGGCTACCAGGTGCCGTTCGCGGCCCGGGTGCGCCGCGAGAGCGCGCTGCCCGTCGCCGCCGTCGGCCTGATCACCGAGCCCGCCCAGGCCGAGAAGATCCTCGCCAACGGCGAGGCGGACGCGGTCCTGCTCGGCCGGGAGCTGCTGCGCAACCCGTCCTGGGCCCTTCAGGCGGCCCGCGAGCTGGGCGGTGAGGTACGGGTGCCGGACCAGTACGGCTGGGCGATCTGACCCGGGCCCCGCAGGCACTCAGGCGATCTCGAAGGGCTCGGTCACCCCGGTGAACGGGCCCTTCGCCGTGTCCCCGTGGTACGCGAGCCGGTAGCGGCCCGCCGGGGTGCCGGGCGGTACGTTCCACAGGACGGTGGCCACCGAGGTCGGGCCGCCCGAGCGGGCCCAGCGGAAGAGCGTCGACCAGTCGCCGTCGTCCGCGACCCGCGTCCACGCCCCGCCCGTCCACCGCTCGACCGACAGATAACTCCCGCCCCGGCGCAGGTCGTTGCCCGGATGCGCGCCCACGAAGGACGCCACGGCCCGGCGCCCGACGAGCGCGAAGGACAGCACCGCGCCGAACGCGTGCCCCGGGTGGGGCACGTCGGTGCCCCGGCGGCGGTGCCGCCGGCGTACGGGCACGGGAGGCTCCGGGACGCCCCGGGGGACGGGCGCGCCGTCGCGCAGGGCGGTGGCCAGGCGCGCCACGGTCTGGCAGAGCGCGGGCAGCTCCCAGCGCCCGAAGAGCGTGCTGCCGCCCTCGTACTCCTGGGCGTCGTACTCCTCGGGCGTCGTCACGTAGTGGAGGTAACCGTTGCTGTACCCGGCGACCAGCACGTCCTCCAGCGGTACGCCCAGGATCGCGGCGGCCGTGCGGCGCAGCCGCAGCCCGGCGACGATCGTCACCTCGCCGGGTATCCCGATCAGGTACAGCGGCCCTATCCGCAGCAGTTGGACGGGGGCGCGCTCCTGGACCATCGGCAGGACGCGGTTGACGGGCCCGGCGGGCAGGGCGAGCGCCTTCGGGTACTGGGCGTCGCGCAGGGCGGGCGCGAAGGGGTAGACCAGCCGCCGGGAGAGCGCGTCCCACAGCGGGTTGGCGCCCGGCCGGAAGCCCTTGAAGCCGGGGCCGTCGGCCCAAGCGCCGGCGAAGGCCGCCGCGCCGCCCACGGGGGGCGAGGTCCGGTGAGTACGGCCGTCCCCGGTGTGTTCCGGGCCCACCTCCACGGCGGACAGGTGCACATACGTAGTACGGGAGTCGATGGAGCCGGAGATTTCCTCACCCTCTAGCGCCGCCGCGGCCTCGTACTGGCGGGTGCCGATGATCCGGGTGTTCTCGAACTGGTCGCCGGTCGGGCCCGTGCCTGGTGCCAGGCCCAGGTTGGGCGACATGTCACCGGCGTTGGTCTGGGCGAACGCGGCCACCAGCGCGGGAGGGGCGGGAGACAGGTGGTCGACGCCCGCGAGGCGCTCCCAGTGGTGGGCGGCGTAGCCCTTGTTGTCGGCGCTGATCAGCCGGTTGCGGTTGGTCATGCTGGTGTTGTGGGTGGCGAACCAGTTGACCGCGCCCACCAGGCCGCCGTCCCGCTCCAGGGTGAGGAGGGTGGTCTGCGGGTCGACGGCCCCGGGGAAGTGCGCCCGGTCGGCGGCCGGGTTGCGGTCGAAGGCCCGCCGGGAGCGGTTGACGCTGGCGTCGGTCAGCTCGCCGTGCGCGAGGCGCAGCACGGTCGGTGCCAGGTCCGCGACGGCTGCCAGGGCCGCCTCGGTGATGCCGTCGGTGATCGCCCGGAAGGTCCGCTCCCGGAACCCGCCGGTGTTGCTGTTGTAGAGCGCGTGGTGGAAGTAGCCGCCGGGGCCGCAGTGGGTGTGGGTGGCGGTGAGCATGACGTTGCTCGCGTCGTACCCCGGGGGCAGGCGCCGCAGCACCTCCCGCACGACGCTGTCGGCCATCAGCGGCAGCTCGCACACCACCAGGAGCGCCCGGCCGTGCCCCGCCCGGTCGGAGAAGGCGAAGGCACGGGCGCGCTGGCGGGTGTGGATGCCCGCGCTGAGCTGGTCGGCCTTGCCGTAACCGAGCATGCCGCACTCGGCGGCCTCCCCGGTGATGTCCGCGATGCCCCGGCCGGCGAGGAACCCGCCGCCGGGCCCGTTCGGGAGTCCGGGGGTGCGCTCGGTCATGGTCGCTCCGTTCTCGTCCGGGTGAATCGCGGCCGCTCCCCCGTGCCGCCCCACATCGCCCTCCCACGCCCGATGACCTGCGCGGACTCCCGCTGCGGGGGCCACTGTCAGTGGTCGGGTGCAGACTGGCGGATATCCGGGACAACGGCGTTTTGGAGGGGTAGCGATGACCGACGTACTGCTCACTGTGGGCACGCGCAAGGGACTGTTCATCGGCCGCAGACAGGGAGGCGCGTGGCGGTTCGACGGACCGCACTTCAACGCCCAGGCGGTCTATTCGATCGGCATCGACACCCGGCGCCCGGTTCCCCGGCTGCTCGTCGGCGGCGACAGCGCGCACTGGGGACCCTCCGTCTTCCGCTCGGACGACCTGGGCGCGACCTGGGTGGAGCCACCTCAACCAGCCGTGAAGTTCCCCGAGTTCACCGGGAGATCGCTGGAGCGAGTATGGCAGCTGCACCCCGCGGGCCCCGAGGCGCCCGACGTGGTCTACGCGGGCACGGAGCCGGCCGCGCTCTTCCGCTCCGAGGACGGCGGCGAGAGCTTCACGCTGGTGCGCCCGCTGTGGGAGCACCCGACGCGCTCGCAGTGGGTGCCGGGCGGCGGCGGTGAGGGGCTGCACACCATCCTCACCGATCCCCGCGACGCCCGTGCGGTGACCGTCGCGGTGTCCACGGCCGGGGTCTTCCGCACCCGGGACGGCGGCGAGAGCTGGGCCCCCGCCAACCACGGCGTCTCGGCGGTCTTCCTGCCCGACCAGCACCCCGAGTTCGGCCAGTGCGTCCACAAGATCGCGCAGGACGCGGCCGACCCGGACCGGCTCTTCCTCCAGAACCACTGGGGGGTCTACCGCAGCGACGACGGCGGCGAGCGCTGGCAGGACATCGGTGAGGGCCTGCCGTCCACCTTCGGGTTCGCCGCCGCCACCCACCCCCACCGCCCGCACACCGCCTACGTGTTCCCGATCACGGCCGACTCCGACCGGGTCCCGGCCGGGAACAGGTGCCGGGTCTTCCGCACCTCGGACGGCGGCCGCACCTGGGAGCCGCTGTCGGCCGGACTGCCCTCACAGGCGCACTACGGGACGGTGCTGCGCGACGCCCTGTGCACCGACGACGCCGACCCGGCCGGCGTGTACTTCGGCAACCGCAACGGCGAGGTGTACGCGAGCGCGGACGACGGGGACACCTGGAGCCTGCTCGCCTCGCATCTGCCCGATGTGCTGTGCGTACGGGCGGCGGTGATCCGCCAGTAGAGTGACGGCCGTGGCAGCACGACCGTTGAAAGAGATCGTCGAGCCCGGCTGGGCGGACGCTCTGGAGCCCGTGGCCGGAAGGGTCGCCTCCATGGGCGACTTCCTCCGTCAGGAGATCTCCCAGGGGCGCACCTACCTCCCGGCCGGACAGCATGTGCTGCGGGCCTTCCAGCAGCCGTTCCAGGACGTACGGGTCCTGATCGTGGGCCAGGACCCGTATCCGACACCGGGGCACGCCGTGGGGCTCTCCTTCTCGGTCGCCCCCGAGGTGCGCCCGCTGCCGGGCAGCCTGGAGAACATCTTCCGCGAGATGCACACCGACCTGGGGCTGCCCCGGCCCTCCAACGGCGATCTGACGCCCTGGACCCAGCAGGGCGTCCTGCTCCTGAACAGGGCGCTGACCACAGCGCCCCGCAAGCCCGCCGCGCACCGCGGCAAGGGCTGGGAGGAGGTGACCGAGCAGGCCATCCGCGCGCTGGTCGCGCGCGGGACCCCGCTGGTCTCGGTGCTGTGGGGACGCGACGCGCGCAATCTGCGCCCGCTGCTCGGCGAGCTGCCGGCGATCGAGTCCGCGCACCCCTCGCCCATGTCGGCGGACCGGGGCTTCTTCGGGTCGCGGCCGTTCAGCCGGGTCAACGAGCTCCTGGTCCGCCAGGGCGCGCAGCCGGTCGACTGGCGCCTGCCGTGACCCTCGGCGGCGGGAGCGGCGACGCCTGGGTGCTGGGGGTCGACTCCGGCGGGTCCGGCGTGCGGTTCGCGCTCGGCCGCGCCGAAGGCGGGGGCCCGGCGGAGGTGTCGGTCTCCGGTGAGCCGGTGCGCACGGGCCGCGCCGGGATCGACGCGGAGCACCTGCTCGCCCAACTGGTACCCGCCGCCGGTGAGTTGCTGGACCGGACCGGAGCGGACCGGGTGGCGGCGGTGGCCGTGGGCGCCGCCGGGATGGCCTCGCTCGGCGACGACCTGCGCGCCCGGGTGCCCGCGGCGCTGGCCCGCGCGCTCGGGGTGCGGCGCCTGGCACTGGCCGCCGACGCGGTGACCGCGTACGCGGGAGCGCTCGGCCAGCGGCCCGGCGCGGTGGTCGCCGCGGGCACCGGGATGATCGCGGTCGGCACGGATCTGACGCGGTGGCGGCGGGCCGACGGCTGGGGGCATCTGCTCGGTGACTGCGGCGGCGGCGCCTGGATCGGCCGCGCGGGCCTGGAGGCGGCGCTGCGCGCCCACGACGGCCGGCGCGGCGGCTCGGCGGCTCTCCTTGAGCGCGCCGAGGCCCTGTTCGGGCCCGTGGCGGAGCTGCCCGGGCTGCTGTATCCGCGCACCGACCGGCCCGCCGTGCTGGCGTCGTTCGCGCCGGAGGTGGCGCGCTGCGCCGCGTCCGACCCGGTCGCCGCGGCGGTCCTGCGCGAGGCGGCCCGCGCCATCGCCGAGTCGGCGGCGGCGGTCTGCCCGGACGTGGTGTCCGGCGGTGGCCGGGGCCGTGCCGCAGGGTCCGCGTCCGGTCCGGCCGGTGCGACGGTCGCGCGCGGAACGGCCGGTGACGGGGCGGCCGGAAGCGTGAGCGAATGCGAAGTGGCGCTCACCGGCGGCCTGTTCCGCATGGGCGACCCGCTGCTCGTCCCCGTACGGGAGGAACTCGACGCCCTGCTGCCGTCCGTACGCACGGTGCCCGCGGCGGGAGATCCGCTCGCCGGAGCCCTGCTGATCGCCTCGGCGCTGGCCCGCGACGAGCTGCGACTGCCGCACCACCCGCGCATGTTGCGGGTGACGACAGAGCGGGACACTTGAGGGCAATGTCACTCGCGGGATAAATACGGACAGATACCGCTCACCTGACCCCTACCCGAACAGCCGCGCCCGCAAAGCCAGTAGCATGCGGCGCCATGAGCTCCCCCACTGGGCCCGCATCCGGCCTGCCTGTACGAATGCCGCGACCCCGCCAGCCAGGGCGGCACCGCCGCCCGGAGCCGGTGGTCGCTCCCGAGGGCGCGCCCGCGCTCGTCCTCGCCGTTCCCGGTACCCCTTCCCCCGCCGTGCGCGCCCTGGCGGAGGAAGTCGTCAGCATCGCGCGCTCGGAGCTGCCCGGCCTGGACGCCCGGATCGGCTACCTGGACGCGGCCGAGGACGCCGCCATGGAGTTCCCCCCGCTGGACGCCGTGCTCGCGCACACCGCCGCCGAGCGCACCGCCCGCTATGAGCGGGCCCGTGCCGCCGGTCAGGACGTCGCCGCGCCCGACGGCCCCGTCGCCGTCGTCGTGCCGCTGCTCGCGGGCCCCGACAGCGCCCTGATCCGCCGGGTGCGCCAGGCCGTGATGGACAGCCGTGCCGCCGCCGAGCTGACCGACGTCCTCGGCCCGCACCCGCTGCTCGCCGAGGCCCTGCACGTACGCCTCTCCGAGGCCGGTCTGGCCCGCGCCGACCGCGCCCGGCTGTTCACGGTGGCCACCGCCGCCGACGGCATCATCCTGGCGACGGTCGGCGGCGAGGAGGCCGTGCAGGCCGCCGGGATCACCGGCATGCTGCTGGCCGCCCGTCTGGCCGTGCCCGTGATGGCCGCCGCGCTCGACCAGGAGGGCTCGATCGCCGCCATGGCCGAGCAGCTGCGCGGCTCCGGCTCGGTGCAGCTCGCGGTCGCCCCCTACCTGATCGGCCCCGAGGTCGCGGACGGGCTGCTGGACGCCGCCGCCAAGGAGGCCGACTGCCTGGCCGCCGAGCCGCTGGGCGCCTACCCGGCGATCGGCAAGCTCGTGCTGTCGCAGTACGCCGCCGCGCTGGGCATCACGCCGCAGCCGCAGGGCTCCCCGGTGCACTGACGTACGGATGCCCGAAGGGCCCGCGCCCGGCCGGGCGCGGGCCCTTCGGCGTACGGCGGTCGGGTTCAGCCGAAGACGACGCACGAGGCCGCGGGGGCGGGCACCGAGCCCGCCAGGCGCGGGATGCCGCTCTCCTCGTAGAGGTCGAACCAGCTGACGTCCCCGGAGCGCTCGTTCGCCGCGTACAGGCGCCGGCCCGAGGGGTCGAGGGCGAGATGGCGCGGCCAGCGCCCGCCGCAGTCCACGGTGGCCACCAGGACGGCGTGCTCGCCGTCCGGATCGAGGGCGAGGGTCGCGATCGAGTCGTGGCCCCGGTTGGCGACCCAGAGGAACCGCCCGTCGCGGGCCACGACGACCTCGGAGGGGTACGTCCGCGTGGTCACGCCGTCGTGGATCACCCGGGTCTCCCCCAGCGGCTCCAGGGCGCCCTCGGCGGCGTCCCAGCGGCAGACGACGAGGGTGGGTTCCAGCTCGTTCAGGACGTAGGCGTGGCGTCCGTCGGGGTGGAAGGCCAGATGGCGCGGGCCGGTGCCGGGGCGCAGCGCGGTCGAGCCGTGGGGGCGCAGGACGCCGCTGGACCGGTCGAGGGCGCAGACCTCGACGGAGTCGGTGCCGAGGTCGACGCTCAGCAGCCAGCGCCCGCTGGGGTCGGGCAGCACCTGGTGGGCGTGCGGGCCGGTCTGGCGCTCGGGGTGGGGTCCGGAGCCGTGGTGCTCCAGGACGTACGCGGCGGGCCCCGGGCGGCCGTCGGGGCGGACCGGGAGGGTGGTGACGCTGCCCGAGGTGTAGTTGGCGGTGACCAGGTGCCCGGCGGTGAGGGCGAGGTGGGTCGGGGCGGCGCCCCCCACCGGTACCGGCTCGCCGAGCAGGACCGGGCGGTCGCCCCGTACGTCGAAGGCGGCGGCCGTGCCGTGCTCGCTCTCGCCCACCGTGTACAGGACGGTGGCGTCGGCCGACAGGGCCAGGAACGAGGGGTCGGGGACGGCGTCCGTGGTGCCCACGGGGGTGAGCGCGCCCGTCAGCGGGTCCACGGCGGCGACGGTCACGCCCTGTCCGCCCGCCGTGGTGAACGACCCGATGAATGCCCGCCCGGCGCTGCTCTCGGCCACCGTGCCACCCCTCTCGCGACTGCGCGCCGGGGCTGGGCCCGGCGCCGACTGCGGCGACCGTAGCAGGCGGTCTAGACCAACCGGCGGGCGACGCCCCGGTGCCCCGGCAGCCGGTGCGGGCCGTGGATCAGGCGTCGACCAGCGGTGACCCGGGGGCGGCCTCCAGGGGCCTGCCGAGGCTCACCAGGACGCGCTCCAGTTCGTGCAGGTGGGCCAGGGCCGGGTGCTCCGCGGCTGCGGCCTTGTGCTCGACGGCCGGCGGACGGGCCGCGGCCGCCTCGGTGGCCGGGGTGGCGACCAGCGCCGCCACGGCGGCCTCCACGCGCTCGCAGGCGGCGGCGAGCCGCTGGTCGTGGGATGCCTCGGCGTCGGCCGCCACGAGGGCCAGGTTGCGGGCCTCGCGGGCGCAGTCGTCGAGGTAGCCCAGGATCTGCCGGGCCCTGGCCTTCCGGGCGCGCCGGGGGTTGAGCGGGTGGACCAGCGGCGCCAGCGACAGCCGGACCCGGGCGAGGGTGTGCTCCAGCTCGGTGATGTGCGGCGTCGGGTCGGCGTCCTCACCGGCGAGGCGGGCGGCGGCGGCCGCGGCGGAGGCACGCACGCTGTGCAGGGCGTGCCGCACCCAGGAGTCCGTCGTGGTGTGCGTGGTGACCGGCAGGACGAGCAGGACGGCCAGGGCGGACCCGGCCAGGCCCACGCCCGTCTCGAAGAGCCGCAGGGCGAGCAGGTCGGTGTTCAGGACGCCCAGCAGCCCGTAGAGCAGGCTGGCCATGACGGTGACGGCGAGCATCATCCAGGTGTACGACACGGCGGCCGTGTAGAAGATCCCGAACACGCACAGCGCGATCAGCACCGCCGACGGCACCGGGGCGCCGTGCAGCGGGATCGCGACCGCCACCCCGCAGACGATGCCGATGACGGTGCCCAGGACCCGCCGGAAGCCGCGCACCAGCGTCTCGCCGCGGGACGTCGTGTTCACGAAGATCCACCAGGTCGCGCCCACCGCCCAGTACCAGCGCTCCTGCGACAGCAGCTGCCCGATCGCCAGCGCGAACGCGGCGCCGGTCATGGCCTGTACCGCCTGCCGCGTGGTCGCCCGGCGCAGGCCCCTGCCCGGGGCGGGCGCCGAGACCAGGGGCGGCGGCGGCAGGCGCCGCTCGTAGCACCACGCGCCGAACCGTACGGCCGCCGCCGTCAGGACGGAGAGGAGCACGGCCGCGTACAGCTCGGGCAGCTGGCCCGGGACCGTGTGCAGGAACTGCGTGATGAAGAACGCCATGAAGGCGAACACGCCCAGGGAGTGGCCGCGTGGACCCCAGCGCCGGGCGTAGACCCCGGCGCCGACGATCGCGAGGAAGGCCAGGTCCCGGGCCAGGGGGTGGGCGTGCAGCTCGGCGGCCAGGGCGAAGACCGGCAGACCGACCGCCGGCAGCAGGGCGGTGGTGACCGCCTGGCCGCGCACCGTCGGGTCGGTGACCGTGAAGAGAGCCAGCAGGGCCGCGAGACCACCGGTGATGGCCGCGACGAGCGAGTGGCCGGTCAGACCGCACACCGCGACCGCCAGACCGATGCCCACGACGGCCCGGGTCGCGCTGCGCAGCCGCATCCGCCCCGGGTCCGGAGCCACGAACACCCTCTTCAACACGGACCTGCTGCTCCTCTCCCGGGACGACATGAGAAAGGCGCTGCGGAGACCCGCAGCGCCATCGACCCGTCCATGAGATCACTCCCGGGCCCAATGGCTCAAGTGGTCCTCACCCGACTGAGCCATTGGTACGCCTCGTCATCCTCTTCCGCGTCCAGGCAGGTCCATCGGTCCAGCCTTCCTCAGTGTTCGCAGAGGCAGAACGGATGGCCCGCCGGGTCCGCGTAGACACGCCAGTTGGCCTCCTGGACCTGGTCCGTGCGCTCCAGCACGGTCGCGCCCAGGGCCAGCGCCCGCTTCTCCTCCCCTTCCAGGTCGTCCACGTCGAAGTCCAGATGGATCTGCTGCGGGTGCTCCTGGCCGGGCCACTGGGGCGCTTGGTAGCCGTCCACCCGCTGGAAGGCCAGCTTGGTGCCCTCGAAGCCGTGCACCTCGATCCAGTCGGAGTCGTCCGGGTCCGCGACCACCCGGCCGCCGAGCAGCTCCGCGTAGAACTCCGCCAGCCGTACCGGGTCGGCACAGTCCAGCGCGACCGCCTGCAGCTTTCGAATCACGTCCGACACCCCTCGCTCTCAGGTCACTTCCGTCACAGTCCTACAGCGTCGTACCCGCGGGGGCGCCCGCCATGCCCAGCGGCGCGCCGTCCGCATCCCACTGGGCCATTGGTACGGTTGAAACGCGTACGGCAGCACCAGGAAGGGACCGACGGACCATGGCGGTGGACGCGCTCGACACCCGGATCCTGCGGCTCCTCATCGAGCGGCCGCGCACCAGCGTCCGCGAGTACGCCCGGATCCTCGGCATCGCGCGCGGCACGCTCCAGGCGCGGCTCGACCGGCTGGAGCGGGACGGCGTGATCACCGGAACGGGACCTTCCCTCTCCCCCGCGGCACTCGGCCACCCCGTGCTCGCCTTCGTCCACGTCGAGGTCACCCAGGGCCATCTCGACGAGGTGGGGGACGCGCTCGCGGCCGTGCCCGAGATCGTCGAGGCGTTCTCCATCACCGGCGGCGGCGACCTGCTGACCCGGGTCGTGGCCCGCGACGCCGGTCATCTCGAAGACGTCATCCAACGCCTGATCCAGCTCCCGGGGGTGGTGCGCACCCGCACCGAGGTGGCGCTGCGCGAGCGGGTGCCGCACCGGCTGCTGCCGCTGGTGGAGTCGGTGGGGCGGGCCGCCGGAGCCCCGTAGACGGGGGGCGCGCCCCCCGCCGTCCCGGCCGGCCGGTCCCGGCGTCCCGTCCGCCTCCCGAGTTGCGTACCGCCGGGGAGGCGGAAGGCTGGAGGGCGACGCCCGTACCCGATCGGAGCACGGCCATCCGGCCGAGGAAGGGGACCGGCCCATGCAGGATCTCGTAGCGCTCACCGAGGAGCATCTGGATCTGGCACGTGTCGCCTCGCACGGCCGCAGCGCCCAGCTCGTCGTGCACGACGGCCCGCTGCGGCAGAGTGTGATCGCGCTGGCATCGGACTCCGAGCTCGACGAGCACAACGCGCCGCTCGCGGCCAGCCTCCAGGTGCTGCACGGCCATGTGCGGGTCACCTCCAACAGCGGCAACAAGGAGCTCCGCACGGGCCAGTTCTGCGAGCTGCCCAAGGAGCGCCACGGCCTGCTCGCCCTGGAGGACTCGGTGGTGCTGCTGACGGCCGTCACCGCCGTGGAGTAGGCCTCTCGCGGGTGACGCGGTCCGGGGCCGGCCGCGGCGCCGGACCGGTTCGCGCGCGCCCCGTCGCCTGGGTCACCAGGAAGGCGGCCGGCGTCAGCGCCCACGCCGCCACCGCGACCCACAGCAGCACCTCGCCGAGCGTGCGCAGCCCCCGGACGTGCGCGGAGGTGCCGGTGGAGAGGGTGGCCACGGCCGTCATGCCGAGCGGGAAGACGGTCGCCCAGCGCCGTAGGTCGTAGTGCGGCCGGGGCCGGACCAGCTCGGCGGTCAGCAGGATGGCGTACCAGGCGAGAGCGAGGCCGAGCAGGACCAGGGTGGTGTCGCGCAGGGCGTGGTGGGCGCCGCCGGTCCACAGCGGGGACGCGGTCAGTTTCGCGCAGGCCAGCGCCGAGATCGCCAGGGCGCCGCCCGCGATCCACTGGTCGCCCGCCCCGGTCCACACCTGGCGGAAGTCGAACCGGACGAGCGCCTCCCCGTAGAGCAGCACCCCGAGACAGAAGAGGGCGAGGGCGGCCCGGGCCGGCCAGTCGCCCTCGCCCGCCGCCGCGAGCGTCGCCGCCAGGACCGCCAGGCCCTGGGTCGCGACGCAGACGAGGAACGCGCCGCCGGGCATCCGGCGCCTGCGGTGACGCAGGACGGAGGCGAGCAGGAAGGGCCAGAGCACGGCGGCCAGGGCGAGCAGGGTGAGGGCGAGGTCCTGCCGGCCCAGCACCGAGAGCCGGGTGCCGAGCACGGCCGTGGCGGCGACGGCCGTCAGGGCGGCCGGGGTGTCGGCCTCGGCGCGCCAGCGCGGGCGGTCGCGCAGGAAGCAGATCGAGAAATCGACGGCGAGTACCAGCCACACCGCTCCGGCCAGCGCGAGCGCGGCGAGCGAGAGCGTCTCGTGGCCGACGAGGTGCAGACCGATGGAGACGATGCCGGTCGCCATGACGGCGGCGCCGGCCGCCGGGGGGAGTTCGGCCCACCACGGGCCGGGAGGACGGGTCACCGTGCCATCGGTACGCGGCAGCCGCCCCGTCCGCCACCCGGATGCGCCGACGGGACCGGCAGAAGCACCCGTTCCTGCTTGGTCCAGACCTATTGACGGAAGGTCTGGACCACTTTACGGTGTGGCGCAGCCGGACCCCGTGCCGCAACCGGACCCGTACGTCTCCAGGTTCCCCACAGCCCAGGAGGTACCCCCATGCTCGGTCGGATGTTACGTCTCGCGGGAGCGGGCCTGGCGCTGGCGCTCGCCGCGCAACTGCCCGCCGCCGCCGCGCCCGCCGCACCCCTCGGCGACACCTGCGCGGTCAAGTCGAAGCCCGCGGGCAAGGTGCTCCAGGGCTACTGGGAGAACTGGGACGGCTCCTCCAACGGCGTCCATCCGCCGTTCGGCTGGACCCCGGTCACCGACTCCCGTATCGCCGCGCACGGTTACAACGTGCTCAACGCCGCCTTCCCCGTCATCCGCTCCGACGGCACGGCGCTGTGGGAGGACGGGATGGACGCGACCGTGAAGGTCGCGACGCCGGCGGAGATGTGCGCGGCCAAGGCGGCCGGGCAGACCGTCCTGCTGTCCATCGGCGGGGCGGCGGCCGGGATCGACCTCAGCTCCGGCGCGGTCGCCGACCGGTTCGTCGCGACGATCGTGCCCATCCTCAAGACGTACAACTTCGACGGCATCGACATCGACATCGAGACCGGTCTGGTGGGCAGCGGGAACATCGGCCAACTGTCGGCCTCCCAGGCGAATCTCATCCGCATCATCGACGGGGTCCTCGCGCGGATGCCGTCGAACTTCGGACTGACGATGGCGCCGGAGACGGCCTATGTGACGGGCGGCAGTGTCACGTACGGGTCGATCTGGGGCGCGTATCTGCCGATCGTGAAGAAGTACGCGGACAACGGCCGGCTGTGGTGGCTGAACATGCAGTACTACAACGGCAACATGTACGGCTGCTCCGGCGACTCGTACGCGGCCGGCACCGTCCAGGGCTTCACCGCCCAGACCGACTGCCTCGCCAAGGGCCTCACGGTCCAGGGCACCACCATCAAGGTCCCCTACGACAAACAGGTCCCGGGCCTGCCCGCGCAGCCGGGCGCCGGGGGCGGCTACCTGGCGCCGAGCCTGGTGGCCCAGGCGTGGAACCGCTACGGCGGCGCGCTCAAGGGCCTGATGACCTGGTCGGTCAACTGGGACGGCTCCAAGAACTGGACCTTCGGCAACAACGTGAAGGCGCTGCAAGGGCGCTGATTGTGTTACTCCACTCCGGAACCTCACCTTCCGAAAACCTGCACACCGCATGCCCGAACCGGTCACGCCCGGCCGTCGGGGGCGGATCCGCCCCCGACGGCCGGGCGGCCGAAAAGGCCGGAGTGTCCCACTTGCGAGAAAGGGAGCCCGGCCGAACGGCATTCATGAAGTGAAGCTCGTGAAGAAGCTGCCACCGATTCCTCGACGGATGTGCACGAGAAGGCCGTTCACGACGGGACAAGGCCTGGTCAGGCCCGGTGGGATTGGCTGGGGGGCGCGTCAACGTGCTTTGATCCAGGCCCATGCGGAGCGGCCCCCGAGGGCCCTCGCCGCAGGGATTCCCCCCACACCATTCCCCCCCGTACGAAGGGCAGTTACTCCATGAACAACACCCCGCAGGTCGAGACCCGCGAGATCTCCGACGCCGACCTCGACAACGTGTCCGGCGGCCTCGTCGGCACCGTGCTCGGCAACGTGACCGGCACCGCCGACTCGCTCCTCCCGGTCTCGGGCATCGTGGGCTCGGTCACGGGTCTCGTCCACGCGACCACCGGTGTGAACACCGCTCCGGTCACCGGCCTGGCCTCCGGCCTCGTCGCCGGTCTCTGAGACGGCACGGGGAGCCCCGGAACCCGCTCGGTTCCGGGGCTCCCCGCATCCGTCCCGCAGGCAGGGGCAGCGTTCCGTGCAATTCCGTCAACAGGCCCTCAGCAAGCTCCAGTCACCGGAGGAACTCGACCTGCCGGTGCGTTTCGCGCGCCCGCAGGGGCGGCTCGTCCTCGCCGTCACCGTGGCCGTCATGGCCGCCGCCTGCTTCTGGGCGGTGACCGGGACCGTCTCCTCCACCCTGAGCGCGCCCGGCATCCTCACCCACGCCCGGGGCGGTTACGTCCTCCAGAGCCCCGTGGCCGGACAGGTCACCGGTGTACTCGCCGAGGAGGGCCGGCAACTCGCCGCCGGGGCGCCGCTGCTCAGGGTCCGCACCGAGCACGGCGACCGGACCGTCCGCGCCGTCGAGGCGGGCCGGCTCACCACGCTCCGGACCGCCGTCGGCGCGGTCGTCACCACCGGCGCGGACCTGGCGAGCGTCGAGCGGACCGGTGGCCCCGGTGATCCGCTGATGGCGATGCTGTACGTGCCGGGCGCCTCGGGCGCCTCGGTCCGGGTCGGCGCGGCGGTCGACCTCACCGTCGAGTCCGTTCCCAGCGGCCGGTTCGGTGTGCTGCGGGGCAGGGTGGCGGCCGTCGGCCGCGGCGCCCAGACCCCCGAGCGGATCGCCGCCTTCCTCGGCGACGCCCAGCTCGGCGAGCAGTTCTCGCGGCAGGGCAGGCCGGTCGCGGTCCTGGTCGCCCTCGACCGGTCGGCGGCCACGAAGTCGGGCTACCGCTGGTCCTCGACCCAGGGCCCGCCGTACCCGGTCGACTCCATGACCCTGGCCACCGGCTCCGTCCACCTCGCCGACCGGCGTCCCCTCGATTGGCTCCTCCCGTGACCGCACCACCCTCCTCCCCCGCGCCCCCGCGGCTCCCGCCCCCCGGCCGCGGCCGCCACCGCCCCGAGAGCGCCCCGGCGGGCAGGCGCCGGGCCCGCCCGGCGCCGAGGGCGAGGCGGACGAGGACCGTGCGCACCCCCACCGTCCTGCAGATGGAGGCCCTGGAGTGCGGCGCCGCCTCCCTGGCGATGGTGCTCGCCCACCACGGCCGCCATGTGCCGCTGGAGGAGCTGCGCATCGCCTGCGGTGTCTCGCGCGACGGCTCGCGGGCCAGCAACGTCCTGAAGGCCGCCCGGAGTTACGGGCTCACGGCCAAGGGCATGCAGATGGAGCCCGCCGCGCTGGCGGAGGTGCCGGCCCCGGCCATCCTGTTCTGGGAGTTCAACCACTACGTCGTCTACGACGGCATGGGCCGCCGTCTCGGGCGGCGCGGTGTGTACATCAACGACCCCGACAAGGGCCGCCGGTTCGTGCCCGCGGAGGACTTCGACACCAGCTTCACCGGCGTGGTCCTCGTCCTCGAACCCGGCGACGGGTTCCGCCGCGGCGGCCGCAGGCCCGGGGTGCTGCGCGCGCTGCCGACGCGGCTGCGCGGGACCACCGGCACGATGCCGGTCGCCCTGCTCGCCAGTCTGCTGCTGGTGGCGGTCGGCGCGACCCTGCCCGCGCTGAGCCGTACGTACATCGACACCTTCCTGATCGGTGAGCAGACCTCGCTGCTCGGCACGCTGTTCGCCGCCATGGGCGCGGCGGTGGCGCTCACCGCCGCGCTGACCTGGCTCCAGCAGGCCAACCTGCTGCGCGGGCAGATGATCTCCGCCACCCTCGGCGGCGCCCGCTTCTTCCGGCACCTGCTGCGGCTGCCGGTCACCTTCTTCGCCCAGCGCAGCCCCGCCGACCTCGTCCAGCGGCTCCAGTCCAACGACGCGGTCGCCGAGACCCTGGCCCGCGACCTCACCGCGGCCGCCGTCGACGGTGTGGTGGTGCTGCTCTACGCCGTCCTGCTGTGGACCTACGACCCGCAGCTCACCGTCATCGGCGTGGGCATCGCCCTGCTCAACGTGGTCGCGATGCGCGTGGTGGTACGCCTGCGGGCCACCCGTACGCAGAAGCTGCGGGCCGACAGCGCCCGGCTGACCAACACCTCGTACACCGGCCTTCAGCTGATCGAGACGATGAAGGCGACCGGCGGCGAGGACGGCTACTTCCGGCGCTGGGCGGGGCAGCACGCGACCACCCTGGAGGAGCAGCAGCGCCTCGGGGTGCCCAGTGCCTGGCTGGGGGTCGTCGCCCCGCTGCTCGCCACGCTCAACAGCGCGCTCATCCTGTGGATCGGCGGGCTGCGGGCGGTCGAGGGCCAGCTGTCGGTGGGGCTGCTGGTGGCGTTCCAGGCGCTGGTGACGCGCTTCACCGCGCCGGTCACCCGGCTGAACTCGGTCGCGGGCCGCGTCCAGGACTTCGCGGCCGACGTCGCCCGGCTCAAGGACGTGGAGAACTTCCCCGTGGACGCGCTGTACACGCGCGAGGAGCGGCCGGACCGCACCCGCAGGCTCCGGGGCCATGTGACGCTCGACGGCATCACGTTCGGCTACAGCCCGCTGGACGCGCCGCTGCTCTCCGGCTTCTCGCTGTCGGTGGGGCCGGGGCAGCAGGTCGCGCTCGTCGGCGGCTCCGGCAGCGGCAAGTCCACGGTGTCCAGGCTCGTCTCGGGGCTGTACACCCCCTGGGAGGGCACGATCCGGATCGATGGGCAGCGCCTGGAGGACATCCCCCGCGGCGCGCTCGCCGCCTCGGTGTCCTTCGTCGACCAGGACGTCTTCCTCTTCGAGGGCACCGTGCGGGACAACGTGGCGCTGTGGGACCCCTCGATCCCGGACGAGGCGGTCGTCGCCGCCCTGCGGGACGCGGCGCTCCACGAGGTCGTCGCCCGCCGGCCCGGCGGCATCCACGCCCGGGTCGAGCAGGACGGCCGCAACTTCTCCGGCGGGCAGCGCCAGCGTCTGGAGATCGCCCGCGCCCTGGTGCGCAGCCCCAGCGTCCTGGTGCTGGACGAGGTGACCAGCGCCCTGGACGCCGAGACCGAGCAGATCATCATCGACAACCTGCGCCGCCGCGGCTGCGCCTGCGTGGTGATCGCCCACCGGCTGAGCACGGTCCGCGACAGCGACGAGATCGTGGTCCTCGACCACGGGTCGGTCGTGGAGCGCGGACGCCACGAGGAGCTGCTCGCGGCGGGCGGCCCGTACGCCGAGCTGGTCAAGGAGCACTGAGGTGACCTCCGTGAACGACCTCGCCGGCCCCCCGCACGACCCCGTCCTCGCGGCGCTCGGCGGCCTCGGCCGGGACATCGACTGCACCGGGCTGCGCGGCTTCTCCCTGGAGGGTCCGCAGGTGCTGTGGCTGGTCGTGGACGGCGCCCTCGACCTGTTCGCGGTGGACGCGGCGGCGCAGGGCCACTGGCACTTCCTCGGCCGTCTGGAGCCCGGCACGCTGCTGCTGGGCCCGGTCGAGGGCCCCCAGCACACCCTGGTGGGCAGGCCGCTGCGCGCGTGCGTGCTGCGCCGGATCCCGCTGCGGGAGCTGTACCGGAGCGCGTCGGCGGACGCGATGGCGTACGAGGGCGGGTACGGCAGCAGCTACGACACCGGGGACACCGCCCTCAGCCTCCTGGAGCACGCCTTCTCGCTCGGCGTCGGGCGCGGTCAGCGCGTGCTGTTCGAGGCCCCGCTGGACGGCCGGACGACTCCGGAGGAGCCGGCCGCCGACGACGACGTCCTGTGGCTGCCGGTCTCCCCCGGCAGCGTCCAGTACGGCGCCGCGTTCAGCGCCGAGGCGGCCGGGGACCTGCTGGTCGACGGGGCGTTGTGGCAGGGCATGGTCAACCGGCAGTACCGGCTGCTGTCCGCCCTCGACCGCTGGATCGAGCGCGTGGAGCGCGCCCACGAGGACCGCACGGCGGCGGGCATCAAGGCGGGCGAGGCCGTCCGCGAGGAGGCCGACCGGGCCCTGCTCACCTCGATCGGCCGCCCCGGCAGGGCGCCGTCGCGCACGGCCGGGGCGGGGGACGACGCCACGTACGCGGTGTGCGCCCTCGTCGCCCGCGCGGCCGGGATCACCCTCACCGAGCCGTCCCTGGCCGGCGCGGTGAGCGAGCGGATCGACCCCGTCGAGCAGGTGGCGGTCGCCTCCCGGGTCCGCAGCCGCCCCGTCCGCCTGGACGGAAGCTGGTGGCGCCAGGACGCGGGCCCCCTGGTGGGCCGCAGGGCGGCGAGCGGAACGCCGGTCGCCCTGCTGTGGCGGCGCGGCGGATACGAGGCGGTGAACCCGGCGACGGGCCGGCGCACCCGGGTCGGCGCGGCCAACGCCGGGGAGTTCGAGGCGCGGGCCGTCATGTTCTACCGGCCGCTGCCCGAGACACCGCTGAGCCTGTGGGGGCTGCTGCGGTTCGGGCTGCGCGGCGCCCGCGCGGACCTGCGCAACCTGGTCCTGGCCGGACTGGTCACGGTGGGCCTCGGCGCCCTGGTGCCGCTGGCCACCGGCCAGGTGCTCGGCGTGTACGTACCGCAGGCGCGGACCTCGCTGATCGCCCAGGTCTCACTGGCGATCATCGTCGGCGGGGTGGTCGCGGCGGCCTTCTCCCTGATGCAGAACCTGACCCTGCTGCGCATGGAGGGGCGGATCGAGAGCACCCTGCAACCCGCCGTGTGGGACCGGCTGCTGAGGCTGCCCACGCGCTTCTTCACCGAGCGCTCCACCGGTGAGCTGGCGAGCGCGGCGATGGGGGTGAGCGCCATCCGCCGGGTGCTGTCGGGGCTGACCCCGGTGGTGGTCCAGGCGGGCACGGTCGGGGCGGTGAACCTGGCGCTGCTGCTCTGCTTCAGCGTTCCGCTCGCCCTGACCGCGCTCGGGATGCTCGCCGTGATCGCGGCGGTCTTCCTCGCCCTCGGCATGCGGGAGCTGCGCTGGCAGCGCCGGCTGGTCGAGCTGGGCAACAAGCTCAACAACCAGGCGTTCCAGACCCTGCGCGGACTGCCCAAGCTGCGGGTCGCGGCGGCCGAGAGCTTCGCGTACGGGGCGTGGGCGCGGGAGTTCGCCCGCAGCCGGGAGCTCCAGCAGCGCGCCGACCGCGTCAAGAACCTGACGACGGTGCTCAACGCCGTCTATCTGCCGCTCTGTTCGCTGGTGATGTTCGTCCTGCTCGCGGGCCCGGCGCGGGGGTCGCTGTCGGCGGGCGCCTTCCTGGCGTTCACCACCTCCGTGACCATGGTGCTGACCTCGGTCACCCAGCTCACCGGGGCGTTCCTGTCGGCCGCCGCCGTCCTGCCGATGTTCGAGCAGATCAAGCCGGTGCTCGACGAGGCCCCCGAGGCCCGCGGCGCCGGCACGCAGCCCGGAGCGCTGTCGGGGGAGATCGAGGCCCGAGGCCTGTCGTTCCGCTACACCGACGACGGCCCGCTGGTCCTGGACGACGTGTCCTTGAAGGTGCGGCCCGGCGAGTTCGTGGCGATCGTCGGTCCCAGCGGCTGCGGCAAGTCCACCCTGCTGCGGCTGCTGATCGGCTTCGACCGGCCGGTGGCGGGCAGCGTCCTGTACGACGGACAGGACCTCGCCGCGCTCGACCGGGCGGCCGTGCGGCGCCAGTGCGGGGTGGTCCTGCAGAACGCCCAGCCGCTCAGCGGGTCGATCCTGGAGTGCGTGTGCGGCGCGGAGGCGTTCACCCTGGAGGAGGTGGCGGAGGCCGTCGCCATGGCGGGGCTCGCCGAGGACATCGAGCGGATGCCGATGGGCCTGCACACGATGATCGCCGACGGCGGCGCGGTCTCCGGCGGACAGCGCCAACGCCTGATGATCGCCCAGGCGCTGGTGCGGCGGCCCCGCATCCTCTTCTTCGACGAGGCGACCAGCGCCCTCGACAACGAGACCCAGCGGGTGGTCATCGAGAGCACCCGCGCCCTGGACGCCACCCGTGTGGTGATCGCCCACCGGCTCTCCACGGTCCTGGACGCGGACCGCGTGATCGTGATGTCCGAGGGGCGCGTCGTCCAGGAGGGGCCGCCCGCCGAGCTCCTGGCGGACACGGGCGGGCGGCTCCACGAGCTGGTGCGACGGCAGTTGCGCTAGTCCCGGGCCGAGGACCCCTCAGAAGCTCACCTGGGCGCGGACGTCGGCACGGCCGACGGACTCCAGCTCGTACGTCGCGCAGTACAGCCGGCGGATGTACTCGATGTCGCGGTCACGGGCGCGGGCCTGCGCGACGGGATACAGCACCGTCAGCTCGTAACTGCGCTCGCGGTTGATGTCGCCGTCCTTGTCCCGCCACTGGCCGCGGCCCTCCTGGAGGGTGAGACCGGCCGGGAAGCGCGGGGTGATGACGTCCGCGACGAACTTCATGAACTCCGCCTCCGTGATGGGCGGTTTGCCCTGGTGGCGGCCGGTGCCGAAGTAGAGGTGCGTGGCGATGTGGGGGCTGCCCTGCCCTGTGCCCGGGGCGGCCGCGGTGGCGGACGGGGCCGTCCCGTAGGCGACCTCGGACACCGGTCCCCCGGTGGCGAAGAGGAGGGCGATCGCCACCAGGGCGGCGGCCGCGGGCGTGGAGATCCGAAGGTGCAGCATGCGGGTCCTGTCTGTCGACGGATGGTGGGGCCGTGCTCGGAACGTGTGGTTCGCGGAACAGGGCGGTGCTCGGAACGGGGCCGTCCTCAGACGGGGTGGTTCCGGGGGGTCAGGGCGTCCGGGCCGCAAGCCCGGCCGGGCAGCGACTCCCGCAGGAAGGCCGCCGCGTCCCGCAGGTTCGGCGGGGCGCCCGGGCTCGCCAGCAGCCGGTCGGCCGTGGCCGCGAGGGTCTCGGTGGTGCGTACGGAACCGATCCCGGCGGCCCGGGGGGCGAGCTCCGCGATCAGCGCCTCCGCCTCGCGCCAGGCCCGCGCCCCGGCCAGCGCCGCCAGGAGCTCCGCGGTGAAGAGGTGGCGGTAGGAGGGTCCTGGCGCGGTCGTCGCCTCGTACAGCAGGGGGACGGCCCGGCGCCAGGCGCCCAGCCGGGCGTGCACCCAGCCCTCGTGGCCGAGGAGTTCGGTCCGGTCGATCCACCACGCCCAGGGCGGGTCGCTCGGGGAAGCGCCGTCGAGGAACCGGTCGCGGGCGCGGGAGACGAGGGCCACGGCCTCCCGGTCGCCGCCCAGCAGGGCGGTCGCGTGCGCCCGGCGGACCAGGACGAGGCTGTCCACCAGGGCGGGCAGCGGGCGGGGCCCGGCGACCCGGGAGGCCGTCTCCAGCGCGGCCCTCGGACGGCCGGTGTGGGTCTGGAGCATGCTGTGGTTGAGGAGCGTCAGCCGGGCCGTGCCCCGGTCGCCGCAGAGCTCCGCGAGGGCGAGGGCGCGCGCGTTCATCCGGCGGGCCCGGCGGTAGCGGCCCGCGTCGAAGAGGATCCAGCCGATCACCTCGCTCAGCTCGGCGAGCGCGGCGAGCAGGTCCCGGTCGCGGACGCCGGTCCTGGCGGGGTCGGCCGACAGGTGCGGGATGCGGCGCAGCACCTGGCGCACGGCGGGCACGGCGGCCGTGGCGCCGCGTGAGGCGTCGAGGGCGACCAGCTCCGCGATCGCGCCGAGGGCCACGGGGACCAGGGCGGCCGGGTCGTCCTGGGTCTCTTCGGGGCGGCGGACTTCCGCGTCCCCCGCGCACGCCCGCGCACGGGCCGAGGAGGCCCGGACCGTACGCCCGCTCATGAGGTGACCCGGTCCTCGGAGCGCCGGGGGCGGCGCTGGGCGAGGGCGGTGAAGGAGGAGGCGACCTCCGTCAGCCACTCCACCTCGTCGCGGAAGTCCTCGTACGGCGGCCGGGCGGGGATGTCGGACGCGTCGGCCTGCTCGGCCCGCTCCTCGGGCGGACGGCTCAGCACGGCCCGTACCTGGAGCGCCTCGCCCAGCGGGGAGGTGGGGTCCTCGGGCAGGTCGAGCGAGCGCGCCTCGCGGGCGAACTCGGCGAGGGAGAGCGAGGTGCGCAGGGTCAGCTGGCCGTCGCGGATCTCGATGACGCGCCGGTAGAGGCTGTAGTGGAGGTCGCGGGGCGGGATGAGGTCGCGCGGCCAGCAGCGCGGCGGGTCGAGCGCGATGTCCGGCGAGGCCTGGTACAGCGCCCACCACAGCGGCCGCAGCCGCAGATACGAGCGGTAGCTGCGCAGCCAGCCGAGCGCACGGGTGATGTGGATGCCCCAGGACGGGATGGTCCAGCCGGTGATCTGGAGGAGGGCGCCGACGCTGCCGCACGACCACTGCACGGGGTCGAGGGCGGAGCCGTCGAAGTGGAACCGGGTGCCGGCGATCTGGATGCCCCGGGTGACGCAGTAGACCAGGATCAGGCTCGCGCCGACCGTCACCGTGCGCATGCCGACCTTGAGCCACTGGCGGTTGGCCATGGTGGTGAACCGCACGGAGAGCCGGACGGTCTCGAACTGCCCGATGGCGCACAGCACCAGGTAGAACGACATGTACAGCGCGTATTCGCCGTGCTGGATGCTGAGCAGGATCGTCGAGGTGGCCGTCGTGGACTTCGTCACGGGGCCGACCGCGATGGACGCGGCCACCAGCACCCCGAGCGCGACGCCGAAGAAGAGCACCCGGCGCCGGGCCCTGAGCCGGGCCTCCTCGGGGGGGCACGACCAGTACACGAGGACGACCTGCTGCGCCGCGGTGAGCACGACGACCGCCACCTGCACGATGAGCGAGGTGACGTTGGGGCGTCCGAAGAGGGCCGAGATGTGCACCCGCAGGGCGTCCAGGTCGACCAGGAAGCTGATCCCGGAACAGAGGAAGTAGGTGCACAGCGCCCACAGGGCCGTGTCGTGCCTTCTGCGCAGCAGATCCGGCAGCCGGTAGGCGAACGCCGCGAGGCCGCCGATGGCGCAGGTCCACGCCAGCAATCCGTAGACAGTGTTCATCCGTTGTCAGTCATCCGTTGCCAGTCACAGGTCGCCCGTCATCCGTTGTCCGGCTTTCCCACGCCGCTCTCGATCCGGGCGACGACCTCGGCGGCCTCGTCCGGGACGCCCCAGGCGGGTTCGAGCCATCGCTTGGTGGCCCGGGCGAGGATCAGCGAGGCCATCGTCTCGGCCTCCTGCTCCTCGTCGTCGCTGTAGCGCGAGCGCATCAGCATGCTCTGGACCACTCCCGGCTCCACGTCCCCGAACAGCCGCCCCGCGTCGCTCCGGTCGAAATTCACCGAGCCCCGGTGCTGGAAGGCGATATGCGCCAGCTCATGGGCGATGATGTGTTCTTTGTGTGACTGCGATGCGGCCTTCTCGTAAGCGATGACATCGAAGTCATCCATTTTCAGCCAAAGGCCGAAGAGATGACGCTCGGGGAACGGCATCGGAATGAGATGGATCGGCCGCCGGTTCTGCGCACTGAGATAGCGGTGCAGTTCCTCGATGCCACACCCGTGCTCCATGCCCCACTGCGCGAGCAGCGCCTCACAGGTATGACGGACCTCTTTGAGACGGCGCCTGCGCCGACGGCCCTCCGCTGACGGTAACGCTGAGTCAGGAAGCACGGAATTGACCCTCACTGATTCCATGAGCCCGTGATTCAGGGCCCCTGATCCCCGCGGACAATGCGGCCATGATGCCATACGCCCAACACGGATAAGATTGCCGTGAGTTCACTTCGGACGGGTGGGGCGGAAATGTGCCGGTGCCCCTTTCGTCCGGGTCATGGTGAAAGGGCGCGGGCGATCCCGCAAGAGGACTCCGGTCCCGCCCGCCGCCCCGCCCGGTCCCGCGTCAAGCCCCCCTGTTCCCGTCCGGGCCGGTCCCGGCCGCGAGGATCCGGGCCGGGCGGATGGGCAGCGCGCGATGGCGGACGCCGGTCGCGTGCCAGACCGCGTTGGCGACCGCCGCCGCGGCCCCCACGATCCCGATCTCCCCGATGCCCTTGATCCCCACCGGGTCGTCCGCGTCCGGATCGTCCACCCAGTCGGCCTCGATCCTGGGGACGTCGGCGTGCGCCGCGAAGTGGTAGCCCGCCAGGTCCGGCCCGACATGGGCGCCCGAGGCGCGGTCGCGGACCGCCTCCTCGTGCAGCGCCATGGAGATGCCCCACACCATCCCCCCGGTCAACTGCCCGCGGGCGGTGAGCGGGTTGACGATCCGGCCCGCCGCGAAGATCCCGAGCATCCGCCGGACCCGGACCTCGCCGGTGGCGGGGTCCACGGCGACCTCGGCGAACTGCGCCCCGTAGGAGTGCCGTTCCTTCTCGGGCAGCGCGGCGATCGCGGCGGAGGTGTCCGAGCGGACCGTGACGCCCTCGGGCGGGAGGTCGCCGCCGAGCGCCAGCCGCTCGCGGAGTCCGGCCGCGGCGGCCATGATCGCCCAGGCCCAGGAGCGGGTGCCCGCCGAGCCGCCGGCCACCATCGCGGGCCCGAAGTCGCTGTCGCCGATCCTGACCCGGACGCGGCCGGGCTCGACCTCCAGGGCGTCCGCAGCGATCAGCGCCAGCGCGGTGCGCGCGCCCGTGCCGATGTCGGCCGCGCTGATCCGTACGGTGAAGGTGCCGTCCGCCTCGGCCGTCACGGCCGCGGTGGAGGGGCGGGCGCCCGCCGGGAAGGTGGCCGCCGCGGTGCCGGTGCCGAGGAGCCAGCGCCCCTCGCGCCGCACTCCCGGGCGCGGGTCGCGCCGCGCCCAGCCGAACCGGCGCGCGCCCTCCTCGAAGCAGGCGAGCAGACCGCGGCCGGCGAACGGCAGACCGGAGACCGGCCCGACAGCGGGTTCGTTGCGGGCCCGCAGCGCGATCGGGTCGATGCCGCACCGCTCGGCGAGTTCGTCGAGCGCGGACTCCACCGCGAACGAGCCGGGCGCCTCGCCGGGCGCGCGCATCCAGGTCGGGGTCGGCACATCGAGCCGGACGAGCCGGTTGGCGGTGCGGTGCGCGTCGGCGTCGTACATCACCCGGCCGAACGAGGCGCTCGACTCGACGAACTCGTGGACGGTCGAGGTGGCGTTCTGCGCCTCGTGCCCGAAGGCGCGCAGCCGTCCGTCGGCGTCGGCGCCGAGCCGGACGCGGTGGGCGGTGGGGCTGCGGTAGCCGATCAGCGAGAACATCTGGCGGCGGGTCAGGACGACGCGGACCGGGCGCCGGAGCACGGTCGCCGCCATCGCGGCGGCCACCTGGTGCGGGCGCACGCCCTTGGAGCCGAAGCCGCCGCCGACGTGCTCGGACAGCACCCGTACGGAGGCGGGGTCGAGCGAGAACAGCTTGGCCAGCTCGCCGGCCACCCAGGTGCTGCCCTGGTTGGAGTCGTACACCTCCAGCCGGCCGCCGTCCCAGCGAGCGGTGGCCGCGTGCGGCTCCATCGGGTGGTGGTGCTCCTCCGGCGTGGTGTAGCGCGCGTCCACGACGACGGCGGACGCGGCGAGTTCACGCTCCAGGTCCCCCTTGTCCGTCTCGTTGGTCCCGCGCGGCTCGGGGGTGTAGGCGCCGGGCCCGTCGGGGACGAAGGCGACGTCGTGCGGCTCCGTCTCGTACCGGACGACCAGCGCCTCGGCGGCCTCCCTGGCCTGTTCGGAGGTCTCGGCGACGACCAGCGCCACCGGCCAGCCGGCGCAGGGCACCCGGTCGCTCCGGAAGAGGCCGACGACCGGGTCGGGCCGTCCCAGCAGGCCCACGTAGTCGGCGTCGACGCGCGGCGCGTTGCCGTGGTGCAGCACGGCCAGGACGCCCGGCAGGGCGAGGACCGGGCCGCTCTCCACGGAACGGACGCGGCCGCGCGCGACGGTGGACACCACCAGCCAGCCGTGGGCGAGGCCGGGGAAGGGGATCTCGCCCGCGTAACGGGCGGCGCCGGTGACCTTGGCGCGGCCCTCCAGACGGGTGTGGGGGGTGCCGACCGCGCCGGTGACCCGGCCGGTTCCGGTGGTCGTGGTCATCGGGCGGTCTCCTCGGCGAGTTCGGTGAGCGCGGCCACGATCAGATTGCGCGTCAGCGTCACCTTGTATCCGTTGTGGGGCAGCGCCCGCGCCGCCGCGAGCTCCGCGTCGGCGGCCGAGGCGAAGGCGTCGGCGTCCGCCGGCCCACCGGTCAGCGCCCGCTCGGCGGTACGGGCCCGCCACGGCCGGGACGCCACGGCCCCCAGCGCGAGCCGCACGTCGTGGACCGCGCCGTCGCGTACGTCGAGGGCGGCGGCGACGGAGCCGATCGCGAAGGCGTACGAGGCGCGTTCGCGCACCTTGCGGTAGCGCGAGAGGGCGGCGACGGGCGCCGGGGGCAGCGTCACCGCCGTGATCAGCGCGCCCGGCGGCAGCGCGGTCTCCCGGTGCGGGGTGTCGCCGACCGGCAGGTAGAACGCCTCCAGCGGCAACGTGCCGGGCCCGTCCGCCGTCTCGTAGGAGACGACCGCGTCGAAGGCGGCGAGCGCCACCCCCAGGTCCGAGGGGTGGACGGCCACGCAGTGCGCGGAGGCGCCGAGGATCGCGTGGTTGTGGTGCTCGCCCTCGACGGCGGAGCAGCCGCTGCCGGGGGCGCGTTTGTTGCAGGGGGCGGCGAGGTCGGTGAAGTAGCCGCAGCGGGTGCGCTGGAGGAGGTTGCCGCCGACGGTGGCCATGTTGCGCAGCTGGCCCGAGGCGCCGGCGAGGGCCGCCTGCGCCAGCGCCGGGTAGCGGCGGCGCACCTCGGGGTGGGCGGCGAGGTCGCTGTTGGTGACGGTCGCGCCGATGCGCAGCCCGCCGTCCGGTGTGGTCTCGATCCGGTCGAGGGGCAGTTCGGTGACGTCGACGAGGAGGGCGGGCCGCTCCACGCCGGACTTCATCAGGTCGACGAGGTTGGTGCCGCCGCCCAGGAAACGCGCCTCGGGGTCGGCGCCGAGCAGCGCCACCGCGCCGGGAACGTCGGCCGCGCGCCGGTAGGCGAACTCCCTCACGCCCCCTCCCCCGGCCCGGCCGGGCCGCCCCGGACGGCCCCGGCGGCCCGTGCCACCGCTTCGACGATCGGCACATAGGCGCCGCAGCGGCACAGGTTGCCGCTCATGCGCTCGCGGATCTCCTCGGCGGTCAGCTCCGGGATCCCGGCCTCGGGCCGCACGTCGGCGGTCACCGCGCTCGGCCAGCCCGCCGCGTGCTCCTCGATCACGGCGAGGGCCGAACAGATCTGCCCGGGGGTGCAGTAGCCGCACTGGTAGCCGTCGAGGTCGAGGAAGGCCTGCTGGACCGGGTGGAGCCGGTCGCCGTCCGCCACGCCCTCGATCGTGGTGATGTCGCGCCCCTCGGCGGCGACCGCGAGCTGGAGGCAGGACAGGACGCGGCGGCCGTCGACCAGGACGGTGCACGCCCCGCACTGCCCCTGGTCGCACCCCTTCTTGGTGCCGGTCAGGTCGAGGCGCTCGCGCAGGGCGTCGAGCAGCGTGGTGCGGTGGTCGACGGGCAGCGGGTACTTCTCGCCGTTGACGCTCAAGGTGATGACGCTGGACGTCGATGGGGTCATGAGCAGCCTTCTCTCGCGTAAGTGATGCGAAGCGCCGTCCATCGGGAACCTGCGGGGCGCGGCGGCGAGAGGCCGGTCGGGCGTGCGCCGGCCGTCCACTCCGGCCGTGTCCGCCGCCAAGGTGGACCTAAACGGACAGGTGTCCGCTAGCCTCCGAACCTAACGGACACCTCTCCGTTCAACAAGGGCACCATCCGCCGGGCCGCCGCTCCACCCGGCGCCCACGTACGCGCACGCGGAAGGAGGACGGGTGCGACAGAAGAAGGAGACTCCGGTGGTCCGGGAGACGCCGTTGCGCTCGGACGCGCAACGCAACCGCGAGCGCATCCTGGAGGTGGCGCTGGCCGAGCTGACCCGCTCGGCCGACGTCCCGCTGAGCGCGATCGCCAAGAAGGCCGGGGTCGGGCAGGGCACGTTCTACCGCCACTTCCCCCACCGCGAGGCCCTCGTCCTGGAGGTCTACCGGTACGAGGTGCGGCAGGTCGCCGACACCGCGGCGCAGCTCCTCGCGACCCGCGCGCCGGACCGGGCCCTGCGCGAGTGGATGGACCGCCTCGCCCAGTACGCGATGGCCAAGGCGGGCCTGGCCGACGCGATGCGCAAGGCCACCGCGAGCGGCACCGCGGCCGGGCTCGGCCACGGGCCGATCACCGCGGCCGTCACGCTGCTCCTCGACGCGAACGTGGAGGCGGGCACCATCCGCCCGGGGGTGACCCCCGACGACTTCCTGCTCGCCATCGCCGGCCTCTGGCAACTCGACCCGCACGGCGACTGGCAGGCCCGCTCCCGCCGCCTCCTCGACCTCGTGATGGACGGACTGCGGGCGGGGGCACCGGGTCCCGGCCGACGCCGCTAACCGAGGAAGCTGAGCCGGACCTGCCGGTCGGGGTTGTCCTTGTTCGTGTCGACCAGGCACACCGACTGCCAGGTCCCCAGCTCCAGCCGCCCGGCGACGACCGGCAGCGTGGCGTGCGGGGGCACCAGCGCGGGCAGCACGTGGTCGCGGCCGTGGCCGGGGCTGCCGTGGCGGTGCTGCCAGCGGTCGTCCGCCGGAAGCAGGGTGTGCAGCGCGGCCAGCAGGTCGTCGTCGCTGCCCGCGCCGGTCTCGAGGACGGCGATCCCGGCCGTGGCGTGCGGCACGAAGACGTTCAGGAGGCCGTCGCCGCCGCCGGCGGCCTCGCGGAGGAAGTGCTCGCACTCCCGGGTCAGGTCGGTGACGGTCTCGGCGGTGCCGGTGGTGAGGCGCAGAACGCGCGTGGTGAAGACGGACATGGCCCCATCCTCGCGCTCCCGCGGCGAGAACGCCCCCTCCGGCCGGACACGGCGTGGCCCCGGGAAGATCCCCGCGCCTCCCTTGGTTGGCAGAGCCGTGAACGACTTCGAGGCACAGGACGTGGACGTGGTGGTCATCGGCGCCGGGCAGGCGGGCCTGTCCGGCGCCTACCACCTGCGCCGGGCCGGTCTTGAGCCGGACCGCGACTTCGTGGTCCTCGACCACGCGCCCCGGCCGGGCGGCGCCTGGCAGTTCCGCTGGCCCTCGCTGACGTACGGCAAGGTGCACGGGATGCACGCGCTGCCCGGGATGGAGCTGACCGGAGCGGACCCGGACCGGCCCTCCTCGGAGGTGATCGCGCGGTACTTCGCCGACTACGAGGCCGCCTTCGGGCTGCGGGTGCACCGGCCGGTGGAGGTCAGCGCCGTACGGGAGGGCGAGGGCGGCCGGCTGCGCGTCGAGACGTCCGAGGGCGGGTACGCCACCCGCGCCCTGATCAACGCCACCGGCACCTGGGACCGGCCGTTCTGGCCGCGCTACCCGGGCCAGGAGACGTTCCGGGGCCGCCAGCTGCACACCGCGAACTACCCGGGACCCGAGGAGTTCGCAGGCCGGCGGGTGGTCGTGGTGGGCGGTGGCGCCTCCGGTACCCAGCATCTGATGGAGATCGCGCAGTACGCGGCCGCCACGACCTGGGTGACCCGGCGCCCGCCCGTCTTCCGGGAGGGCCCGTTCACCGAGGAGTGGGGCCGGGCGGCGGTCGCGATGGTCGAGGAGCGCGTCCGGCAGGGGCTGGCGCCCCGGAGCGTGGTGTCGGTGACGGGGCTGCCGCTCAACGACGCGATCCGCGCGGCCCGCGCGAGCGGGGTGCTGGAGCGGCTGCCGATGTTCGACCGGATCACCGCGGACGGGGTGGCGTGGGACGACGGGCGCGTGGTGGACGCGGATGTCATCCTCTGGGCCACCGGGTTCCGGCCCGTGATCGACCACTTGGCGCCGCTGAGGCTGCGGACGCCCGGGGGCGGCATACAGGTCGAGGGCACACGCGCCGTCCGGGACGAGCGGGTGCATCTGGTGGGGTACGGGCCGTCCGCCTCCACCATCGGGGCGAACCGCGCCGGACGCGCGGCCGTCCGGGAGATCAGGAAGCTGCTGGACGCCCCGGTGAAGGTGGCGTGACGCGTGCGGGGGCTTGCGCGGGGCCGGGGGCGCGGGTTCCCGCGTCCGCATGGGGGCGGCCGAGGCCGGGCTACCCGGGCGTCCTGGCCCGGGTCTTGTTGAACTCCTCCACGTTCCGCTGCTGTTCCGCGTAGTCCGCCGTGAAGCGGGTGTCCCCCGGGGCCACCGTGACGAAGTAGAGCCAGTCCCCCGGCGGGGGCGCGATCGCCGCCTTCAGGGCCTGCCCGCCGGGGTTGCCGATCGGGGTCGGCGGCAGACCACCGCGCGCGTACGTGTTGTACGGGCTGTCGGTGCGGGTGTCGGCGTGCGTGGTCGTCAGCGTCGAGCGGTCGAGGGCGTAGTTGAGCGTCGAGTCCATCTGTAGCGGCATGCCCTTGGCCAACCGGTTGTGGACGACCCGGGAGACCTTGCCCATGTCGGCCGCGGTGTCGGCCTCGGCCTGCACGATGCTGGCGACGATCACGGCCTGATAGGCCGTCATCCGCATGCGCCGCGCGCCTTCCCCGATGCGGTCCTGGTCGAGGCGCCGGTTGGCGGTGTCGACCATATAGGCGAGCAGCCCGCCGGGAGTAGTCTTGCCGGTCACCGGATAGGTGGCTGGGAAGAGGTAGCCCTCGGGGTTGCCCCGGGCCTCGGCCGGGAGGGCGAGCGGCGTCCGGGAGGCCGCCCGGCGGGTGGTGCCCGGCGCGACTCCGAGGCGCTTGTCCACGGCCGCGTACACCTGTTCCGCGCGTCGGCCCTCCGGGACCAGCAGGGGCTTCGCCTTCCCGCCGGTCTCCCGCAGCACCAGGACGAGCAACGCCGCTCCCGCCAGGAGCACCAGTGCGAGGGCGCCGAGAAGGATCCAGCCGCGCCGGGTGAGCCCGGTCCGGCGTCCGGACCCGCGTGAGGAATCCGTCATACCGGCACGTTAACCCCGTGAGCCCTGCGAACCCCGTCAGGAGGCGACCGGCGCCAGCCGTGCGTCGCGGCGCACCAGTGCGGCGTACTTGCCGCCCTGGTCGAGCAGTTGCTCATGGGTCCCGCGCTCGGCGATCCGGCCGCCGTCCAGGACGACGATCTGGTTGGCGTCCCGGACGGTGGAGAGGCGGTGCGCGATGGTGAGCGTGGTGCGGCCCGCCGAGAGCGCGTCGATGGCCTGCTGGACGGCGTGTTCCGTGCGGGTGTCCAGCGCGCTCGTGGCCTCGTCGAGGATGAGGACGGGCGGGTCGCGCAGGATCGTCCGGGCGATGGCGAGGCGCTGCTTCTCGCCGCCGGAGAAGCGGTAGCCGCGCTCGCCGACCACCGTGTCGTACCCGTCGGGCAGGGAGGCGATGTGGTCGTGGATCTGGGCGGTGCGGGCTGCGGCCTCCAGCTCCTCGTCGGTGGCGTCGGGCTTGGCGAAGCGGAGGTTGTCGGCGACGGAGGCGTGGAAGAGGTACGTCTCCTGGGAGACCACGCCGACCGCGCGCGCGAGGGTGTCGAAGTCCAGGTCGCGCACGTCGACGCCGTCGAGGGTGACCCGGCCGCCCGTCACGTCGTACAGCCGCGGCACCAGGTAGCTGAGCGTGGACTTGCCCGCGCCGGTGGGACCGACGACGGCGAGGCTGGTGCCGGCCGGGACGGTCACGTCGACGCCGCTGAGCGTGGGGCCGCTCTTCTCGTCGTAGGCGAAGTCGACCGACTCGAAGCGGATCTCGCCGCGGACCTTGTCCAGGCGGACCGGGTTCTCGGACTCGGTGATGTCGACCGGGAGGTCGAGGTATTCGAAGATGCGCTGGAAGAGGGCGAGCGAGGTCTGCATCTGCACGCCGGTGGAGAGCAGGCTCACGGCGGGCCGGAACAGGCCCTGCTGGAGCGAGACGAAGGCGACGAGGGTGCCGAGGGAGATCGAGGGGCCACCCGCCTGGAGGGTGAGGCCCGCGGCCCAGTAGATGACGGCGGGCATCGCGGCCATGACGATGCCGATGGTCGACATCCGCCACCGTCCGGCCATGCTGGAGCGCACTTCGAGGTCGACCAGGCGCTCGGACTCGGCGGCGAAGGACCGGGTGAGCGAGTCGGCGCGGCCCATGGTGCGGCCGAGCAGGATGCCGCTGACCGACAGCGACTCGGTGACCTCGGCGGCCATCGCGGCCATCTGCTTCTGGCGCTGGGTGGTGATCTTCTTGCGCTCGCGCCCGACCTTGCGGCTGATCCAGACGAAGACCGGCAGCAGGAGCAGGGAGACGGCGGTCAGCCGCCAGTCGAGGGCCAGCATGGCGACCACGGTGGCGACCACGGCGGTGAGGTTGGAGACGAGCGAGGTGGCGGTGGAGGTGACGGTCGCCTGCATGCCGCCGATGTCGTTGGCGATGCGGGACTGGACCTCGCCGGTCCGGGTGCGGGTGAAGAAGGCGAGCGGCATCCGCTGGAGCTGTGCGTAGACCCCGGTGCGCAGGTCGTGCATCACGCGCTGGCCGACGGTGGTGGAGATCAGCGTCTGGAGGACGCCGAAGACGCCGGTGACGACGGCGGTCGCGAGCATGCCGAGGGCGAGCAGGCTGAGCAGCCCGGTGCGGCCCTGCGGGATGGCGACGTCCAGGATCTCGCGCAGCAGGAACGGCGAGGCGACCGAGACGAGTGAGGACGCGGCGACCAGCAGGCCGACGACCGCCAGCCGGCCGCGGTAGGGACGGAAGAGCCGCAGGATGCGCCGCGTCTGCGCGGGCGGCTCCTCGCGGCCACGGGGCGGGGGCGTCCAGGAGGATTCCTCGGGGTGCATGGGCTCCTTCGCAGGGTGGGACGGCACGGGGACGGCGGGGCGCCGTCGCGGATCCGTCGGGACCCTCGGGGCGACGCCACCGCCAAGACTTGTGGAGCATAGCTCACTGTTACCTATACTCACAATGCACATGGTCCTGATATTGTTCCCGCATGAGCACCACCGACGCCGACGGCGTGCTGGCCGAGCAGTTGCTCCGGCTCACGCGCAGACTCCACCGCATCCACAAGCAGCACCTGGAGCCGGTCGGCATCACCCCTGCCCAGTCCCGGCTGCTGCGGACGGTCGCGCACTACGACAGCCCGCCCCGCATGGCCGACCTCGCCGCCCACCTGGAGGTGGTCCCGCGCGCCGTGACCACCCTGGTCGACGCCCTGGAGGAGAGCGGGAACGTGCGCCGGGTCCCCGACCCGACCAACCGCCGCGTGGTGCGCATCGAGCTCACCGACACGGGCCGGGCGACGCTGCGTTCGCTGCGCGGTGCCCGACGCGGCGCGGCGGAGGAGATCCTGGCGCCGTTGAGCGCGGACCAGCGCGAGGTGCTCGGCGGTCTGCTGTCCGCCCTGGTCGACGGAGTGCCCGAGCGCCGCTGCTGAGGGCCCGCCGCCTCCCGCGCGCCGAGGGGGTCCCGCCGCCTCGCGCGTGCTGAGGGTCCGCCGCCTCCCGCGCCTCCCACGAACCGGACGTGTCCGGACGTACCGTGACGTCGTGCACCGGTGCGCCTCCCCGGGGCGGCCCCGGGCGTCGGCAGGCCCCCTTGCGCGGCAGCGGCCCAACAACCATGTTCCTTACCGAGGTTCGTGTAACGCCGCGCAGGAATCAGCTCCCTCTCTTCCCAGGAGACTCGATGAACGACGCAGCTCCGCAGAACCACGACATCAGCAGACGCTCCGTCCTGTGGACGGCGGGGGCCGCGGGCGCGGGGGTCGGCATGGGCGCCCTGGGCACGGGCAGCGCCGCGGCCGAGGAGGCCGCGCGGACCGGACAGCCCGTGCGGGCCGCCGCTCAGGAGGCGCCCGCGCCCCGGCGCCAGGGCCGGAGCATGATCGGGGTGCCGTTCCAGCGGCGCTCCACGGTCCGGGTGGGGCTGATCGGCCTCGGCAACCGCGGCGGCAGCATGATCGACCTCTATCTCGCCGTTCCCGGGGTGCGGGTCGTGGCGCTCTGCGACCCGGTTAAGGCCAAGGCCCGGCGCGCCGCCGCCAAGGTGACCGCGGCGGGACAGCCGGCGCCGGCCGTCTACGTCAACGGCGACCACGACTACGAAGAGCTCCTGAAGCGGGGCGACATCGACTTCGTGCACATCGCCACGCCCTGGGACTCCCACTTCGAGATCACCAGGGCGGCCCTGCTGAACGGTGTGCACGCGGGCGTGGAGTGCCCGGCCTCGATGCACCTGGACCAGCTGTGGGAGCTGGTCGACCTCTCGGAGCGCACCCGGCGCCACTGCATGCAGCTGGAGAACTGCTGCTACGGCAGGAACGAGATGCGGGTGCTGCGGATGGCGCACGCGGGCAAGTTCGGCGAGCTGCTGCACGGGGCGGGCGCCTACATCCACGACCTGCGCGGCCTGATGTTCGACCCGAAGTACTACGAGGGCCCCTGGCGGCGGCTGTGGCACACCCGGCTGCGCGGCGACCTCTACCCCACGCACGGCTTCGGCCCGGTCGCCAACTACATGGACGTCAACCGCGGGGACCGCGTGGTGTCCATCGTCAGCATGGGCACGCCCGCGCTCGGCCTCGCGGAGTACCGCGAGGCCCATATGCCCCCGGGCGACCCGAGCTTCAAGGAGTCGTACGTCGAGAGCGACCGGACGATCTCCCTGGTGCAGACGGCCAGGGGCCGGGTGATCCGCCTGGAGCACGACGTGTCGACGCCGCACCCCTACAGCCGGATCAACAGCCTCGGCGGCACCAAGGGCCTCTTCGAGGACTACCCGGAGCGGATCTACCTGGAGCCGGACCAGCACGACGACAACTGGGGCGACTTCTCCCGGTACGCGGAGTGGGACCACTGGCTCTGGAAGGAGCACGCCAACCCGCCCGGCGGGCACGGCGGCATGGACTACATGCTGGTGTTCCGGCTGATGCAGTGCATGCGCCTGGGCCTGGTACCGGACTTCGACGTGTACGACGCGGCCACCTGGTCGGCGCCGGTGCCGCTGAGCCACCTCTCCCTCAAGGCGGGCGGCGCGCCCCAGCGGATCCCCGACTTCACCCGGGGCGAGTGGCACCGGCCCCGCCCCGGTATGGACTCCGAGAAGCCCGCGGAGGCCTGAGAGCCCCTGCGGGGCCCGTGCCCGGCGGCGGACACGGGCCCCGCGACCTCGTCAGCAGCGCCGCAGATCCTCGACGAGGGCGCCCTGGGCGGTCTTGATGCCGCGGTCGTAGCAGCCCTCGGAGCCGACCAGGCGGTAGCGCTCGGCCGAGGTGCCCGTCGCGTGCCGCTGCTCGCGCGGGACGTTCAGGGTCCAGGAGGCGTCACCCCGGTAGGTGTCGTCCAGGTGCGACCAGGAGGCCGTCCGGCCGGCCCGCCGGGTGGCGGTGTCCGCCAGGTCCCCGAGGGTGATCACGGTCCGCAGCCGGTTGTCCGCGCCGATGGTGGTGGTGCCGTCCATCGTGTACGTACGGTGCACGCGCGCGGTGACGGCCGGGCCGCGCCCGTCCGTGGTGACCGCGCTGTCGTCGGTCCACCTCCCCTTGAGGGCGTCGGTGTTCTCGCCCTCGGTCCAGCGGTGGACGCTGTCGGCGGTGACGCCGCGCTCGACCGTGGTGGTGACCCGGCCGTGCGAGGTGTCGAGGTAGCCGGCCGTGGTCAGCCGGTGGCCCGCCCGGGCGTCGAGGCGCGCCTCGGTGCCGGGCGTGTAGGCGGTGGAGGCCGTGGGGGCGCTCTCCTCGTGGCGGGTGAGGGCGCCGGTGACGACCTGGCTGCCGCGGTCCTGCCACACCAGCACGTTGACCGGCGTCGACCAGCCGGACTGCCCCTCGGGGACTCCGGCGACGGACACCTCCACCCGGTGCGCGCGGCCGTCGTTGAGCAGGGCCGCGTACGGCGTCAGGTCGTACTCCAGCGGCCGGACGTCGAAGGCGTGGGGCGCCGGGACGACGTACCAGAGGAAGGGGTTGGACCAGCCGCCGGTCCACACGTTCGGGAACGGCGAGGTCATTCCGGCGAGTTGGCCGTCGACCGTGATCCGCACCTCGCGGTTGGGGCCGGCGGGCGCCTTGCAGGAGTAGGGCGCGGGGTCCGGCACCGCCAGGTACCAGAACTCCTCGCAGCCGCCTCCCGAGCCCGTCGCGTACACCTCGGCGACGATCCGCTCCGAGTTGCGCGGGGTGGTCAGGGAGGTGCCGTCCAGCGGCAGCACCCGGTCCGGCGCGGCGGCGGGCCTCACTCCGCCCTCGGCGGCGTAGAACGTCAGCGTGACGTCGACGTCGATGACGCCGGTGTAGGTCTCGTCGACAACGTTGCCGATGAGCATCTCGACGGGCCGCGGGGAGCGGAAGGTGTCGCTGTACCGGGTGACGTCCTTCTCCACGTTCCAGGCGATGCCGTCCGGTGAGGGCTCGGGCGTGGACGTCCGCAGCACCTCGACGCCGCCGACGTGGAGGTAGCCGAGCCGGTCGTACTGCCTGCCCTTCACCTTCCCGTCGAGCCGCAGCACCACCTTGCTCCACTTCTCGCCGCATCCCTTGGGGGGCGTGTAACTCCCCTTGTAGGGCGTGAAGTCGCGGAACTGCGCCTGCGCCAGGGTGACGCGGCAGCTGCGGGTGTGCGGGACGGCGACCGGCGGCGCGGCGGTGACCGGGTCGTGCCAGTCGGTGCCGAACTCGGCCGGGGGCTCGGCCGCGGGGGCCGCCGCCGCGACCGGGCCGGCTCCGAGCAGCGCGCCCGCGGCGAGCACCGTGCCGCCGATCATGGACATGATCCTGAGTCGTCTCATGCGTCAGGAGTGAAGCGCGCGCGGGCCCGCGGCGCCAGGGGCGGGCCGCGGCCCTTGGCGCGTTCCGGTCGCCCGGGCGCGAAAACCGATTGCCCCGGGGCCCCGCGGAAGGCGAACCTTGCACGGTTTGAACCACTCTTTCCGACCCTTGGGACGTCATGCAGATTCGCGATCTTCCGTATACGGATCCAGGCGAACCGGACGTCCGCTCGGGTCCCCGCTTCCTGCTGTGGCTGGGCCTCGGCCAGCTCTCCGGGCAGCTCAAGTCGCTGGCCTGGGGGCTGCTGCACCAGTGCGGCATCGCCGGGCTGCCGATCGGCGTCGGCGTCGCCGTCCAGGCCGTGATCGACCGCTCGGGGGCGCGGCTCGCGCTCGCGGGCGGCATCATCGCCGTGCTCGGCGTGGCCATCGCGGTGGGCGACACCATGCTGCACCGCACCGCGGTCACCAACTGGATCACGGCCGCCGCGCGCGTGCAGCAACTGCTCGCGCGCAAGACCGCGGAGCTCGGCTCGCTGCTCACCCGCAGGGTCGCGGCGGGCGAGGTCGTCGCGGTCTCCACCGCCGACGTCGAGAAGATCGGCTGGTTCGTGGAGGCCCTGTCGCGGTTCGCCGCGGCGGCCGCCGCCCTGGTGATCATCTGCGTCGGTCTGGTGCTCTACCAGCCGGCGCTCGGCGTGCTGGTCGCCGTCGGCGTTCCCGTACTGGCCCTGGCCGTGCTGCCGTTGCTGCCGCCCGCCACCCGGCGGGCCGACGTCCAGCGCGAGAAGGCGGGCCGGGCGACCGAGCTGGCCTCGGACACCGTGGCCGGGCTGCGGGTGCTGCGCGGCATCGGCGGCGAGGAGCTGTTCCTCACCCGCTACCGCGAGGCCTCCCAGGAGGTGCGCCGAGCCGCCGTGCGCAGCGCGCGGATGTGGTCGCTGATCTCGGCGGTCCAGGTGCTGCTGCCGGGCCTGCTGCTGATCGCGGTGGTCTGGTACGGGGCGGCGCTGGCCCGCGACGGCCGGATCGAGGTCGGTGAACTGGTCACCGTCTACAGCGCGGTGACGCTGATGCTGTACCCGCTGCGCCACTTCGAGGAGATCGCCATGGCGTACTCCTTCTCCCGGCCCTCGGCCGTGCGCGCGGCCCGCGTGCTCGCCCTGAGCCGGGCCACCGACCCGTCCGGGACGGACACGGGGGTGCCGTCCCGGACGGGCGGGCCGTCGCGGAGGGCCGAGGCCCCCGCCGGCGACCTGTACGACCCGGCGAGCGGACTGCTCGCGCCCGAGGGCCGGTTCACGGCCGTGGTGTGCGGCGATCCGGACGCGGCCGGACGGCTGGCCGAGCGCCTGGGCGGGCATGCCGCCGAGGCGGACGGACTGCCGTCCGCCCTGCTCGGCGGGGTCGCGCTCGACGGGCTCCCGCTGGACACGGCACGCGCCGCCGTCCTCGTCCAGGACAAGGACCCGGTGCTGCTCTCCGGCACGCTCCACGAGCTCCTGGACGTGCCCGCGTCCGGGAAGGTCGCGCCGGACGAGGCGCTGGCCGCCGCCCAGTGCGCGGACGTCCTCGACGCGCTGGCGCAGGCGTCGGTGGACAGCGACGGCGACCCGATGCGCACCCGGATCACCGAGCGCGGCCGGTCGCTCTCCGGCGGCCAGCGCCAACGCCTGGCGCTGGCACGGTCCTTGGTGACCGATCCGGAGGTGCTCGTCCTGGACGAGCCGACCTCGGCGGTCGACTCGCACACCGAGTCACGGGTCGCGGGCGGCGTCAGACGGCTGCGGGCGGGCCGCACCACGGTCGTGTTCTCGTCGTCACCGCTGCTGCTCGACCTCGCGGACCGGGTGGTGCTGGTGCACGACGGCGAGGTCGCCTCGGTCGGCCTCCACCGCGAGCTGCTGCGCACCGACGCCCGCTACCGCGCGGTGGTCACCCGGGAGACGGACGAGGAGACGCACGGACAGGACACCTGGGAGGAGACGGCATGATCGGCGTGAGGGCACCCGAGTACGACCCGGCGGCCCCGGAGTCGGCCACCACCCTGCCCGTCGGCACCCCGGCGACCGTCCGGGCCTACGTACGGCATCTGCTGCGGCGCCACCGCGCGGCGTTCGCGCTCCTGGTGGGCGTCAACGCGGTCGCGGTAATCGCCTCGATGGTCGGCCCGTATCTGCTCGGCGGGGTCGTCGAGGACCTCTCCGACGACGTCGCGGACCTCCATCTGGGGCGCACGGCGGCGCTGTTCGCCATCGCGCTCGTGGTGCAGACGGTGTTCGTCCGGCTGGTGCGGCTGCGCGGCGGGATGCTCGGCGAGGAGATGCTGGCCGATCTGCGCGAGGACTTCCTGGTGCGGTCGGTGGGGCTGCCGCCGGGCGTCCTGGAGCGCGCGGGAACCGGCGACCTGCTCTCGCGGATCACCACGGACATCGACCGGCTGGCCAACGCGATGCGCGAGGCCGTGCCGCAGCTGGCCATCGGCGTGGTGTGGGCGCTGCTGCTCATCGGCGCGCTCGGCGTCACCGCGCCGCCGCTGGCGCTGGCGGTGCTGCTCGCGGCGCCGCTGCTGGTGGTCGGGTGCCGCTGGTACTTCAGGCGGGCGCCCTCGGCGTACCGCTCGGAGGCCGCCGGGTACGCGGCGGTCGCCGCCGTGCTCGCCGAGACCGTGGACGCGGGCCGGACGGTGGAGGCACACCGCCTGGGCGAGCGCCGGATCGCGCTGTCCGAGCGGCGGATCAGCGAGTGGACGGCCTGGGAGCGGTACACGCTGTGGCTGCGGTCGGTGCTCTTCCCGGTCGTCAGCGCCACCCACATGACGATCATGCTCGCGGTGCTGATGATCGGCGGCTCCTTCGTGCTCCACGGCTGGCTCACGGTGGGACAGCTGACCACGGGCGCGCTCCTCGCCCAGATGCTGGTCGAGCCCGTCGGCCTCATCCTGCGCTGGTACGACGAGCTCCAGGTGGCCCAGGTCTCCCTGGCCCGGCTCGTCGGCGTCCGGGACATCGAGCCGGACGCGGGCGACACCGCGCTGCGCCCGCGGGGCCGCGACGTCGAGGCGGAGGAGGTGCGCTTCGGCTACCGCGAGGGCGTGGACGTCCTGCACCGGGTGTCCCTGTCGGTCGCCCCGGGCACCCGGGTGGCGCTGGTGGGCCCGTCCGGGGCGGGCAAGTCCACGCTCGGACGGCTGCTCGCGGGCATCTACGCGCCGCGCGAGGGCCGGATCACGCTCGGGGAGGCCGAGCTGTCGCGGATGCCGGCCGAGCGGGTGCGCGAGCACGTGGCCCTGGTCAACCAGGAGCACCACGTGTTCGTGGGCTCGCTGCGGGACAACCTGCTGCTGGCCAGGGCCGGGGCCGAGGACGCCGAGCTGTGGGCGGCCCTGGGCGCGGTCGACGCGGACGGCTGGGCGCGGGGACTCGACGACGGCCTGGCGACGGAGGTCGGCTCGGGCGGACACGCCCTCACCCCCGCGCAGGCCCAGCAGATCGCGCTGGCCCGGCTCGTCCTGGCGGATCCGCACACGCTGGTCCTGGACGAGGCGACCTCGCTCCTGGACCCGCGCGCGGCACGCCACCTGGAGCGGTCGCTGGCCCGGGTGCTCGACGGCCGTACGGTCGTGGCGATCGCCCACCGGCTGCACACCGCGCACGACGCGGACGTGATCGCGGTGGTCGAGAACGGCCGCATCAGCGAGCTGGGCAGCCATGACGCCCTGGTCGAGGCGGACGGGGCGTACGCGGCGCTGTGGCGCTCCTGGCACGGGTGAGGCAGCGGCCGGGCAGGCGGGCCGGGGCGTGCGGGGCGGTGGTGGCGGGCTCAGATGAAGTTGAGCGCCCCCGCCGCCCCTATCCCGCCGAGCACCATGAACGCGGGCATCAGCACCTTCAGCTCGACCCAGCTCCCGGCCCGGAACCGCAGCATCTTGGGCGGGCCGACGGGGTACCAGCGCTTGCGGCCCACCGGGATCGGCCACAGGACCGGGCAGCCGGAGACGGTCAGCGCGTCCCCGATGTCGTGGACGAGGGCGCCGAGCACGATCGGCAGGCCAAGCCACAGGTACTCCTGGCCGGAGCCGGTGAAGAGCCAGTCGGAGCCGTTGCCGGGCTTGTCCAGGACCCCGGCCATGATCCAGGCGCCGGCCGCGCCCAGCAGCCACACCAGGACGTCGCTGGACATCCGGGCGGCCCGCCACAGCAGGCCCTCGACGGCGAGCACCACATGGACGAAGAGGATGCCGAGCACCGCCCAGCGCCCGCCGAAGACGGCCGCGGCCGACGCGCCCGCCCCGATCAGGACGGCCCACAGCCAGGTGTGGGTGAGCGTGCGGTGGCCGCCGTTGCGGCGCGGGTCGCCGGGGCCCCTGGTCGCCTGGTAGACGGCGTGCGAGAGGTCGTCGACGATGCCGCACAGGGCCCGGGAGACCGGTCCGAAGGCGCGCGAGATGGTCGCGGACTTGTGGTCGAGGTCGGGCGCGAGCGCCGCCCCGGCGCTGATCAGCGCGCCGGCGACGAGGACCGGCCAGGGCATGGTGTGTCCCGTGGCCGCCGCGGCGGCCCCCACCCCCAGCCAGGCTGCCGCTCCTGACAGTGAGTGCGCAGGTCCCATCATGACCGTGCCCCGCCCCATTTCCTGTTGTCCTGTGGCCCAGTTGACCCGTCAGCCTATCGTTCATGATCTTCTTGCCTCGCCTCCGGTTCCCTCTCACGGGGGGAAGCCAGGCAAGATGGGGGCGTGACCCTTATCGATCAGCTGCCGCCGAGTGCCGACCCCGACGCCCTCTTCGAGGCCTTCTCCACCTGGGCCGAGGAGCGGGGCATCTCCCTGTACCCGGCCCAGGAGGAGGCGCTGATCGAGGTGGTCTCGGGCGCGAACGTGATCCTTTCCACCCCGACCGGCTCCGGAAAGAGCCTGGTGGCGGCGGGTGCGCACTTCGCGGCGCTGGCCCGGGACGAGGTCACGTTCTACACCGCGCCGATCAAGGCGCTGGTCTCGGAGAAGTTCTTCGACCTGTGCAAGCTCTTCGGCACCGAGAACGTCGGCATGCTGACCGGCGACGCGTCCGTGAACGCCGACGCCCCGGTCATCTGCTGCACCGCCGAGGTCCTCGCCTCCATCGCGCTGCGTGACGGCAGGCACGCCGACATCGGCCAGGTCGTGATGGACGAGTTCCACTTCTACGCCGAGGCGGACCGCGGCTGGGCCTGGCAGATCCCGATCCTGGAACTGCCCCAGGCCCAGTTCGTCCTGATGTCGGCGACGCTCGGCGACGTCTCGATGTTCGAGAAGGACCTCACCCGGCGCACCGGCCGCCCGACCGCGGTGGTCCGCTCGGCGACCCGCCCGGTGCCGCTCTCGTACGAGTACGTCACCACGCCGATCACCGAGACGCTCACCGAGCTCCTGGAGACGAAGCAGTCGCCGGTCTACATCGTGCACTTCACCCAGGCCCAGGCGGTGGAGCGGGCGCAGTCGCTGATGAGCATCAACATGTGCTCGCGCGAGGAGAAGGACGCGATCGCGGAGCTGATCGGCAACTTCCGCTTCACCACCAAGTTCGGCCAGAACCTCTCCCGCTATGTGCGCCACGGCATCGGGGTGCACCACGCGGGCATGCTGCCCAAGTACCGCCGGCTGGTCGAGAAGCTGGCGCAGGCCGGTCTGCTGAAGGTGATCTGCGGGACGGACACCCTCGGCGTCGGCGTCAACGTGCCCATCCGCACGGTGCTGTTCACCGCGCTCACCAAGTACGACGGCAACCGGGTGCGCACCCTGCGCGCCCGTGAGTTCCACCAGATCGCGGGCCGGGCCGGGCGGGCCGGGTTCGACACCGCCGGGTTCGTGGTCGCCCAGGCGCCCGAGCACGTCATCGAGAACGAGAAGGCCCTCGCCAAGGCGGGCGACGACCCGAAGAAGCGCCGCAAGGTGGTCCGCAAGAAGGCTCCCGAGGGCTTCGTGGCCTGGTCGGACGCCACCTTCGAGAAGCTGATCGCCGCCGAGCCCGAGCCGCTGACCTCGCGCTTCCGGGTCACCAACATCATGCTGCTCTCGGTGATCGCCCGGCCGGGCAACGCCTTCGAGGCGATGCGCCACCTGCTGGAGGACAACCACGAGCCGCGCAAGGCGCAGCTGCGGCACATCCGCCGCGCCATCGCGATCTACCGCTCGCTGCTCGACGGCGGTGTGGTGGAGCAGCTGGACACCCCGGACGCCGAGGGCCGCACCATCCGGCTCACCGTCGACCTCCAGCAGGACTTCGCGCTCAACCAGCCGCTGTCCACGTTCGCCCTCGCGGCCTTCGACCTGCTGGACCCGGAGTCGCCGTCGTACGCGCTGGACATGGTCTCGGTCGTCGAGTCGACGCTGGACGACCCGCGCCAGATCCTCGCGGCCATGCAGAACAAGGCGCGCGGCGAAGCGGTCGGGCAGATGAAGGCGGACGGGATCGAGTACGAGGAGCGCATGGAGCGGCTCCAGGACATCTCGTACCCGAAGCCGCTGGAAGAGCTGCTGTGGCACGCGTACAACGTCTACAAGAAGTCGCACCCCTGGGTGGGCGACCACCCGGTCTCGCCCAAGTCCGTCATCCGCGACATGTACGAACGGGCGCTCACCTTCACCGAGTTCACCTCCTGGTACGAGCTGGCGCGCACCGAGGGGATCGTCCTGCGCTATCTGGCGAGCGCGTACAAGGCGCTCGACCACACCATCCCGGACGACCTGAAGACCGAGGACCTGGAAGACCTGATCGCCTGGCTCAGCGAGATGGTCCGCCAGGTCGACTCCAGCCTGCTCGACGAGTGGGAGCAGCTGGCCAACCCGGAGATCGAGACGGCCGAGCAGGCCCAGGAGAAGGCCGACGAGGTCAAGCCGGTCACCGCCAACGCCCGCGCCTTCCGCGTCCTGGTGCGCAACGCGATGTTCCGCCGGGTGGAGCTGGCCGCGCTCGACAACGTGGACGCGCTCGGCGAGATGGACGCGGAGTCCGGCTGGGACGCGGACGCCTGGGGCGAGGCGATGGACAAGTACTGGGACGAGTACGAGGACCTGGGCACCGGCCCCGACGCCCGCGGCCCCAAGCTGCTGCTCATCGAGGAGGACCCGGCGCACGGCCTGTGGCGCGTCCGGCAGACCTTCGCCGACCCCAACGGCGACCATGGCTGGGGCATCAGCGCGGAGGTCGATCTGGCGGCGTCCGACGAAGAGGGCCGCGCGGTGGTGCGCGTCACCGACGTCGGCGAGCTCTGACCCCCTGGCCCCCGAAAGGACCGCGACGACATGACCAACCCCGCCGACAGACTCGTCGACCTGCTCGACCTGGAGCAGATCGAGGTCGACATCTTCCGCGGCCGCAGCCCCGAGGAGTCCCTGCAACGGGTCTTCGGCGGGCAGGTGGCCGGCCAGGCGCTGGTGGCGGCCGGGCGCACCACGGACGGCGAGCGCCCGGTGCACTCGCTGCACGCCTACTTCCTGCGCCCCGGCCGCCCCGGGGTGCCGATCGTCTACCAGGTCGAGCGGGTCCGGGACGGCAGGTCGTTCACCACCCGCCGGGTCACCGCGGTCCAGCAGGGCCGCACGATCTTCAATCTGACGGCCTCCTTCCACCAGCCGGAGCGGGGCAGCATCGAGCACCAGCTGCCGCCGCGCCTGGACTTCCCCGAGCCCGAGTCGCTGCCGACCGTCGCCGACGAGATCCGCGAGCACCTGGGCGCGCTGCCGGAGGCCCTGGAGCGCATGGCGCGCCGCCAGCCCTTCGACATCCGGTACGTGGACCGGCTGCGCTGGACGGCCCAGGAGATCAAGGACGCGGATCCGCGCAGCGCGGTGTGGATGCGCGCGGTCGGCCCGCTGGGCGACGATCCGCTGGTGCACACCTGCGCGCTCACCTACGCGTCCGACATGACGCTGCTCGACGCGGTCCGCATCCCGGTGGAGCCGCTGTGGGGCCCGCGGGGCTTCGACATGGCCTCGCTGGACCACGCCATGTGGTTCCACCGCCCGTTCCGGGCCGACGAGTGGTTCCTGTACGACCAGGAGTCCCCCATCGCGACCGGCGGCCGGGGCCTGGCCCGCGGCCGCATCTACGACCGCGAGGGCCGGCTGCTGGTGTCGGTGGTCCAGGAGGGCCTGTTCCGCCCGCTGTCGGCCCGCGACTGACCCATCCCTGTTACGAGGAGTTCGCTGATGAGCCTGTACGACATCCCGCTGCGCACCCTGACCGGCGAGCCCACTTCGCTGGCCGACTACAAGGGCAAGGCGGTGCTGGTCGTGAACGTGGCGTCCAAGTGCGGTCTGACCCCGCAGTACGCCGGTCTTGAGCGCCTCCAGGCGCGGTACGGCGAGCGCGGCTTCACCGTGCTCGGCGTGCCCTGCAACCAGTTCGGCGCCCAGGAGCCCGGCAGCGCGGAGGAGATCCAGACGTTCTGCTCGGCGACGTACGGGGTGACGTTCCCGCTCCTTGAGAAGACCGACGTCAACGGCGACGGCCGCCACCCGCTGTACCAGCGCCTCACCGAGGTCGCGGACGCGGAGGGCGAGGCCGGTGACGTCCAGTGGAACTTCGAGAAGTTCCTGATCTCCCCGGCCGGCGAGGTGGTCGCCCGGATCCGTCCGGCCACCGAGCCGGAGGCCCCGGAGGTCGTGGCGGCGATCGAGGCGCAGCTGGCGGTCTGAGCAACCGCACGGCTGCGGGAGAAACGACGCGGCTCCGTTCCCGCCACACGGGAACGGAGCCGGCTTCGCAGCGGAAGCACGTTAGCGGATCGGCATGCCCGACAGGGTGCGGGCGATGACCAGGCGCTGGATCTCGCTGGTGCCTTCGAAGATCGTGTAGATGGCGGCGTCCCGGTGCATGCGCTCCACCGGGTACTCGCGGGTGTAGCCGTTGCCGCCGAGGATCTGGATCGCCTGCGCGGTGACCTTCTTGGCGGTCTCGCTGGCGAACAGCTTGGACATCGAGCCCTCGGCGGAGGTGAAGGGCCGGCCCGCCGTCGCCATCCAGGAGGCGCGCCACACCAGGAGGCGGGCCGCGTCGATCTGCGTCCGCATGTCGGCGAGCTGGAACGCGACGCCCTGGTTGTCGATGATCGGGCGGCCGAACTGCTCGCGGTCCTTGGCGTATTCCAGCGCGTAGTCGTACGCGGCGCGGGCGGTGCCGACCGCCATGGCGCCGACGGCCGGGCGGGACGCCTCGAAGGTGGCCATCGCGGCGTTCTTCACGCGCTCGCCGCCGCCCGCCTTCGCCTTCTCGCGGGCCCGGGCCAGGCGCTCGTCCAGCTTCTCCTTGCCGCCGAGCAGGCAGTGGCCGGGGACGCGCACGTTCTCCAGGACGACCTCGGCGGTGTGCGAGGCGCGGATGCCGTGCTTCTTGAACTTCTGCCCCTGGGACAGCCCGGGGGTGTTCGGCGGCACGATGAAGGAGGCGTGCCCCTTGGAGCCGAGGTCGGGGTCGACGACGGCCACGACCACGTGCACGTTGGCGATGCCGCCGTTGGTGGCCCAGGTCTTGGTGCCGTTGAGGACCCACTCGTCCTTGGCCTCGTCGTAGACGGCCTTCGTCCGCATCGAGGCGACGTCGGAGCCCGCGTCCGGCTCGGAGGAACAGAAGGCGGCGACCTTCACATCGTCCACGTCGCCGTACATCTGCGGGATCCAGGTGCCGATCTGCTCCTCGGTGCCGTTGGCGAGGACGCCGACGGCGGCCAGGCCCGTACCGACGATCGACAGGGCGATGCCCGCGTCGCCCCAGAACAGCTCCTCCATGGCGACGGGGATGCCGAGACCGGTCGGGTCGAAGAACTGTTGGGCATAGAAGTCCAGGGAGTAGATTCCGACCTTGGCGGCTTCCTGGATCACCGGCCAGGGGGTCTCCTCGCGCTCGTCCCACTCCGCGGCGGCGGGGCGGACGACGTCCTTCGCGAACCCGTGCAACCAGTCCCTGACCTGCTTCTGGTCGTCGTTGAGCTCCATCGTGAACTCAGCCATGTCCCCTCCACCACTTCCCGTGCCACAGACAAGCGTTACTTGCGGTAACGGCAGTATGTTACTCGTCGGTAGCGCATGTCAACCGGCGCACCACCGCTCAGCGCGGGACCTGGCCGGAGTGTTACGTTGCGCAGACATTCCGGATGGCGGAACACGCCGGCGGAACCAGGAAAGACGCAGGACGAGTACGGGCGGGGAGACGAAGCCATGGAGACCACACACCAGGCCGAGCAGCAGCGGACGTCGGCCGAGAGCCGTCGGCGGGAACTGCTGGAGGCGGCGGACCGGGTGGTGCTCCGGGACGGCCCCAAGGCGTCGATGAACGCGATCGCCGCGGAGGCCGGGATCACCAAGCCGATCCTCTACCGGCACTTCGGGGACAAGGGCGGGCTCTACCGCGCCCTCGCCCAGCGCCACACGGACGCGCTGCTCGCGGCGCTGCGGGCGGCGCTGGACGCGCCGGCGGGCCGCCGCGAGCGGGTCGAGGCGACGCTGGAGACGTATCTGGTGGCGATCGAGGCGCGGCCGCAGGTGTACCGCTTCCTGATGCACCCCGCGGAGGACAGCGGCGGCGGTGAGCACGCCGGGTTCGACGTGGGCCGCCACTCCGCGCCGCTGCTGCGGCGGATGGGCGAGGAGCTGGGCGTGGTGATAGCCGAGCGGATCGACCTCGGGCCGGGGAGCGAGGCGCTGGCGCGGGTGTGGGGGCACGGGATCGTCGGCATGATGCACGCGGCGGGCGACTGGTGGCTGGGGGAACGGCCGTGCTCGCGGGCGGAGTTGGTGCGGGGGCTGGCGGACCTGCTGTGGGGCCGCCTGGCCGCGGCGGCGGACCGTGCCGGAGGCCCGGGCTTCTAGCGGGGCCTCCGGCCCCGCACCCCGGTTGGCGCTCATCCGCGGGCCGGTGGGGGCTGGTCGCGCAGTTCCCCGCGCCCCTGAAGGCGGCCCGGGGCTCCGCCCCGGCCCCTCTCCTCAAACGCCGGAGGGGCTGAAGGCGCGGCGACCGAAGACGCCAAGGGTCCCGGGGAACGGCGCCGGCCGCAGACGAAGTCCGGCCCCTAAAGGGGCGCGGGGAACTGCGCGAGCAACCCACCACGGCCCGCAGACGACATCCGGGCCCGATAAGGGGCGCGGGGAACTGCGCGACCAGCCCACCACAACCCGCAGACAAAGTCCGGGCCCAAAAAGGGGCGCGGGGAACTGCGCGAGCAGCCCACCACAACCCGCAGACGACATCCGGGCCCGATAAGGGGCGCGGGGAACTGCGCGAGCAACCCACCGTCGGCCCGCAGACGACATCCGGGCAAAAAGGGGCGCGGGGAACTGGGCGGGCAGCCACTCGCCCCCGCCGGACGCATCCCCCGGTCAGGGCAACCCCCGCCCCGGGAACCCCAGTCCCGCCCGACGGGCAGCCCGTACCGCCCGCCCCCTCCTCCACCCCGTCAAGCGATCCGCGTACACCAACCCCTCCAGGTGGTCCATCTCGTGCTGGAGGCACCGCGCGAAGAACCCCGTCCCGGACACCCGCACCGGCTCCCCCGAGACCGTCCACCCCTCCACCACCGCCTCGTCGTACCGCTCCGTACCGGCCTCCAGGCCCGGCAGGGACAGGCAGCCCTCGGGGCCGCGGACCACCACGCCGTCCGTCGACACCAGTCGGGGGTTGACGAGGTGTCCGAGGTGGCGGACGTCCTCGTCGTCGGGGCAGTCGTGGACGAACACCCGCAGGCCCACGCCGATCTGATTGGCCGCGAGGCCGACTCCCCGTGCCGCGTACATCGTCGCGAAGAGGTCCTCGACCAGTCGGGCGAGGGAGGGACCGAAGTCGGTGACGGGCTCGCAGGGGGCGTGCAGCACCGGGGCGCCGAGGAGAGACATCTCTCGTACGGTGCCGGAACTGCCGGGAATCGGACGGTGGCGCATGGCCGCAAGCGTACGTTCCGGGCGACGCGGAGCCGCGCTGGTGGTGGCGCGGTTCGGGCCGCTGTCCGGATCTCGATAGGCTGAGGTCCGACCCAGGCGCAAGGAGGATCAAGGACGATGGCAGGCAACGCGGAGCCGCTGTCACCGCGGGCCAAGCTCGCCGTGACGGCGGGCAAGGCCGCTGCGGCGGTGTCGCGCGCGGCGGGGCGGGGCAGTGGATCGGTGATCGGCGGCCGGGTGGCGCTCAAGCTGGACCCCGATCTGCTGGGGCGGCTGGCGAACCACCTGGACGTGGTCCTGGTCTCGGCGACGAACGGCAAGACGACGACGACCCGGCTCATCGCCGAGGCGCTGCGGGCCAGCGGCCCGGTGGTGTCCAACGCGCTGGGCGCCAACATGCCCGCGGGCATCACCTCGGCGCTGGCGGGCGGCTCGGACGCCCGCTTCGGCGTCATCGAGGTGGACGAGAAGTACCTCTCGGGAGTCGCTCGCGATGTGACGCCCAAGGCGATCGCACTGCTCAACCTGAGCCGCGACCAGCTCGACCGGGCCGCCGAGACCCGGATGCTCGCGGAGAAGTGGCGCGAGGGGCTCCAGGGCACCAAGGCCGTGGTGATCGCCAACGCCGACGACCCGCTGGTCGTCTGGGCGGCGTCCTCCTCCCCCAACGTGGTGTGGGTGGCGGCCGGTCAGGAGTGGAAGGACGACGCCTGGTCGTGCCCGGCCTGCGGCGGTGTGATGCAGCGCCCCGGCGACGACTGGTTCTGCGGTGAGTGCGGCTTCCGCCGCCCCGCCCCGAGCTGGGTGCTCAGCGGCGACTACGTCCTGGACCCGCACGGCTCGGCCTGGCCGATCCACCTCCAGCTGCCCGGCCGCGCCAACAAGGCCAACGCCGCCACGTCCGCCGCGGTCGCCGCGGTCTTCGGGGTGCCGCCGCAGGTCGCCCTGGAGCGGATGTACCAGGTGCAGGCGGTCGCCGGCCGCTATGACGTCGTCTCGTTCCAGGGCCGTGAGCTGCGGCTGCTGCTCGCGAAGAACCCGGCGGGCTGGCTCGAAACGTTTTCCCTGATCGACCCGCCGCCCACGCCGGTGATCCTCTCCGTCAACGCCCGCGGCGCCGACGGCACGGACACCTCGTGGCTGTGGGACGTCGACTACACCCGGCTGGCCGGTCACCCGATCTTCGTGATCGGCGACCGCAAGCTGGACCTGGCGGTCCGCCTGGAGGTCGCGAACCTGGACTTCCGGGTCTGCGAGAGCCTCGCGGAGTGCGTCCAGCTCGCGCCCCCCGGCCAGATCGAGCTGATCGCCAACTACACCGCCTTCCAGGACGTGCGCCGCACGGTCGGCAACTGAGACCCTTAAGGAGCAAGCGAGCATGAGCGACAACAGCCTGCGCCTCGTGTGGGTCTACCCCGACCTGCTGAGCACCTACGGCGACCAGGGCAACGCGCTGGTCGTGGAGCGCCGCGCCCGCCAGCGCGGCCTCGACGTGGCCCGCCTGGACGTCCGCAGCGACCAGCCGGTGCCGTCGTCCGGCGACATCTATCTGATCGGCGGCGGCGAGGACCGGCCGCAGCGGCTCGCCTCCGAGCGGCTGCGCCGCGACGGCGGCCTCCAGCGCGCCGCCGCCAACGGCGCGATCATCTTCTCGGTCTGCGCCGGGTACCAGATCCTGGGCCACGAGTTCATCAACGACCTCGGCGAGCGCGAGCCCGGCCTCGGTCTGCTGGACGTGGTCTCCACCCGGGGCGAGGGCGAGCGCTGCGTCGGCGACGTCCTGGGCGACATCGACGAGCGCCTGGGCCTTCCGCAGTTGACCGGTTTCGAGAACCACCAGGGCATCACGCACCTGGGCCCCACGGCCCGCCCGTTCGCCCGGGTGCGCCTGGGCAAGGGCAACGGCACCGGCGACGGCACCGAGGGCGCGTACAACGAGACGGTGTTCGGCACGTACATGCACGGTCCCGTGCTCGCGCGGAACCCGCAGATCGCGGACCTGCTCCTGAAGCTGGCCCTCGATGTGAACGCGCTGCCGCCGACCGACGACCGGTGGTACGAGGCGCTGCGCGCCGAGCGCATCGCCTCGGCGACCCAGCCCGCCTGATCGGGCCCGCTGATCCGGCCCGGCCTCCGAGGGCCGGTGTTCGTACGTTCCTCCGACGTCCATCAGTCGGACGTCTGATTCGGCCCCGCCACCCTGCGCCGGTAGGGTGGCGGGGATCCAACCGGACGACGTGGTCCGGTCGTCGGCCCACGTTGCAAAGGTTTTCCGGGCAATGCGAATTGGTGTGCTCACCTCCGGCGGCGACTGCCCCGGCCTCAACGCCGTCATCCGTTCCGTCGTGCACCGCGCGGTGGTGGACCACGGCGACGAGGTCATCGGTTTCCACGACGGCTGGAAGGGTCTCCTGGAGGCCGACTACCGCAAGCTCGACCTCGACGCGGTCGGCGGCATCCTCGCCCTCGGCGGCACCATCCTCGGCTCCTCCCGCGTCCAGCCCGCGCATCTGCGCGACGGCGTGGAGCGCGCCCGGGGCCATGTCGCCGAGCTCGGCCTCGACGCGATCATCCCGATCGGCGGCGAGGGCACGCTCAAGGCCGCCCATCTGCTGTCCGAGGCCGGTCTGCCCATCGTCGGCGTGCCGAAGACCATCGACAACGACATCGCCTCCACCGACGTCACCTTCGGCTTCGACACGGCCGTGGGCGTGGCGACCGAGGCCCTCGACCGGCTGAAGACGACCGCCGAGTCGCACCAGCGCGTGCTGATCGTCGAGGTCATGGGCCGCCACACCGGCTGGATCGCCCTGCACTCCGGGATGGCCGCCGGCGCCCACGCGATCGTGGTGCCCGAGCGCCCCTTCGACATCGACGAGCTGACCGAGCTGGTCGGCCGCCGCTTCTCGGCGGGCAAGAAGTTCGCGATCGTGGTGGTCGCCGAGGGCGCCAAGCCGCGCGAGGGCTCGATGCGCTTCGACGTGGGCAGCACCGACATCTACGGCCACGAGCGCTTCGCCGGGGTCGCCAGCCAGCTCTCCGTCGAGCTGGAGCGGCGCCTGGGCAAGGAGGCCCGCGCGGTCATCCTCGGCCACGTCCAGCGCGGCGGCACCCCGACCGCGTACGACCGCGTCCTGGCCACCCGGTTCGGCTGGCACGCGGTGGAGGCCGTGCACCGCGGCGAGTTCGGGATGCTCACCGCCCTGCGCGGCACCGACATCACCATGGTCCCGCTCGCCGAGGCGACGGCGACGCTCAAGACCGTCCCCGCCGAGCGCTACTCCGAGGCGGAGTGCGTGCTCTGAGGAGCGCGTCGTCCCGGACTCCACGAGCCGCCCCCGGTCGCGATCGCGACCGGGGGCGGCTCTACTCTGGGTGCGGACAACCGGTACGAAATCAGGAGTCAGCGGATGGATCACAGCGGGCACGGCATGACGATGGATCTGCCGCCGTTCACGCTGGGACGCGGCCTGGAGTGGTCCATGGACCCGTTCTTCCTGATCGGCTGCGTCGCCGGCCTCGGCCTGTACGGCTACGGCGTGCTGCGGCTGCGCAGGCGCGGCGACAGCTGGCCGGTGAGCCGACTGGTCTTCTGGACCCTCGGGGTGCTGAGCATCGCCCTGGTGATGTGCACGAAGCTCAACGACTACGGCATGGTCATGTTCAGCGTGCACATGGTCCAGCACATGGTCATCAGCATGCTCTCGCCGATCCTGCTGCTGCTCGGCGCGCCGGTGACGCTGACGCTGCGGGCGCTGCCGGTGGCCGGGCGCGGCCGCAAGGGCCCGCGCGAGCTGCTGCTGGCGCTGCTCCACAGCCGCTATCTGAAGGTGATCACGCATCCCGCGTTCACCATCCCGATGTTCATCGCGAGCCTGTACGCGCTCTACTTCACCCCGCTCTTCGACTTCCTGATGGGCTCGAAGACCGGGCACATCGCGATGATGGTCCACTTCCTCGCGGTCGGCCTGATCTTCTTCTGGCCGATCATGGGCGTGGACCCGGGCCCGCACCGCCCCGGCTACATCATGCGGATGCTGGAGCTCTTCGCGGGCATGCCCTTCCACGCCTTCTTCGGCATCGCCCTGATGATGGCGACGCAGCCGATGGTCGGCACGTACAAGAACCCGCCCTCCTCGCTCGGGATCGACGCGCTCGCCGACCAGGAGGCGGCCGGCGGCATCGCCTGGGCGTTCAGCGAGATCCCGTCCGTGGTGGTCCTCATCGCGCTCGTCTTCCAGTGGTACGCCACCGAGAAGCGCGAGGCGAAGCGGCAGGACCGGGCCGCCGACCGCGACGGCGACAAGGAGCTGGCCGCCTACAACGCCTATCTGGCGTCGCTCGACGCACGCGGTCGGTAACGGCCGGTGCGTCCCTCTGGCGCGGCGGGGCTCCTGGGGGCGACCATGGACTCCACGGCAGCGGCCGGGAGGAAGGGGACCCCATGCCCGGTACGACGAAGGCGATGGTGGTGCTCACCGTCGTGGCGCTGGTGATGATCACTGCGTACACGGTGGCGCTCGGCAGCAGCGGCTGGCTCTGGTTCGGCTGGGTGGTCCTCGGCCTGGCGACGGTGGGCATGGCGGCTTCGCGCAGCGCCTGAGCGGCGGCCCGGCGGGCGGGCCGAGTGAGGAGCTGGTGCGTTGCTGTACTACGTGCTCAAGTACGCCGTTCTGGGGCCCCTGCTCAAGCTGCTCTTCCGGCCGAGGATCGAGGGCCTGGAGCACGTCCCGGACGAGGGGGCGGCGATCGTCGCGGGCAACCATCTGTCGTTCTCCGACCACTTCCTGATGCCGGTGATGCTCAGGCGGCGCATCACCTTCCTCGCCAAGCAGGAGTACTTCACCGGGCCCGGCGTCAAGGGCCGGCTCACGGCCGCCTTCTTCCGCGCGGTCGGGCAGATCCCGGTGGACCGCTCCGGCAAGGAGGCCGGGCAGGCGGCGATCCGCGAGGGCCTCGGGGTGCTGAGCCGGGACGAGCTGCTCGGCATCTATCCGGAGGGCACCCGCTCGCACGACGGACGGCTCTACAAGGGCAAGGTCGGGGTCGCCGTGATGGCCATCAGGGCGGGCGTGCCGGTGATCCCCTGCGCGATGGTCGGCACCTTCGAGATCCAGCCGCCCGGCCAGGTGATGCCGAAGATCCGCCGGGTCACCATCCGGTTCGGCGAGCCGCTGGACTTCTCCCGCTACGCCGGGATGGAGAACGAGAAGGCGGTGCTGCGGGCGGCTACCGACGAGCTGATGTACAAGATCCTGGAGCTGTCGGGGCAGGAGTACGTGGACCGGTACGCGGCCGAGGTGAAGGCCGAGGCGGCCAAGAAGTTCCCGAGGATCCTCGGCTGACAGCGGATCCGCGCAGGGCGCAACCCGCTGCCCCCGGTGATCACCAGGCCGTAGCGTCGGGCGCATGGGCAGAGGAACAGCGTTCGTCATAGGCGCCACAGGACAGATCGGGCGGGTCGCGGTGCGCGTGCTCGCCGAGGACGGGTGGGAGGTGCGCGCCGCCTCGCGCGGCGGCGGGAGCGATCCGCACTGGCCGGAAGGGGTGCGTCCGCTCGCGCTCGACCGGGACGCGGAGGGCGGTCTGGCCGCGGCCCTCGGGGACGGCTGCGACGTCCTGGTGGACATGGTCGCGTACGACGGCGGCCACGCCCGGCAACTGGCCTCGCTCACGGACCGGATCGGCTCGGCCGTGGTGATCTCCAGCGGGGCGGTGTACGAGGACGGGCGGGGCCGCAGCTTCGACACCCAGGGCGAACCGGACGGTTCACCGTGCTATCCGCTGCCGATCCCGGAGTCGCTGGGCACGGTCGCGCCGGGCGGCCGGACGTACGGCACGCGCAAGATCGCGCTGGAGCGGGAGCTGCTCGCCTCCGAGCTGCCCTCGACGCTGCTGCGGGCGGGCGCGGTCCACGGGCCGCACTGCCGCGCCCCGAGGGAGCTGTTCTTCGTGAAGCGGGCCCTGGACCGGCGGCCGGTGCGGGTCCTCGCGTACGGCGGGGCGAGCCGCTTCCATCCGGCGCACGTCGCCAACATCGCCGAGCTGATCCGGCTGGCCGCGCTCCGGCCGGGCTCGCGGGTGCTCAACGCGGCCGACCCGCAGGCGCCGACGGTCGCCGAGATCGGCGCGGCCATCGACGAAGTGCTCGGCGTGCGCAGCGAGACGGTGACCGTCGAGGGGCCGCCGGAGGCGGGCACGGTGGGCCTCACCCCGTGGAGCGCGCCGCACCCGGTCGTCTACGACATGTCGGCGGCCGAGCGCGAGCTGGGCTACCGGCCGGTGACCGGGTACGCGCAGTCGCTGCCCGGGACGGTCGCCTCGATCGCGGACCGGCTCGGGGGCGGCGACTGGCGGGAGGCGTTCCCGGGGATGTCCGCGTACCCGGACTTGTTCGACTACGCGGCGGAGGACGCCTGGCTGGCGGCGCGGGGCTGAGGGGAAACGCAAGGGGGCGGCCGGAGTTCCCGGCCGCCCCCACCTCAGCGGTGCTGCGCGGTCACGGCTTCGGCGTGGCGTGCGGGGCGCACGTCACATCGGCGCTGTCGACCTTGCCGGTCAGGAAGTAGGCCTCGACCCGCGTGTTGACGCACGGGTTGACCAGACCGGTCACGCCGTGCGAACCCGCGTCCTTCTCGGTGATCAGGCGCGAGCCCTTGAAGCGCTGGTGGAGCGAGACGGCGCCCTGGTACGGGGTGGCGGCGTCCCGGGTGCTCTGGACGATCAGGACGGGCGGCAGGCCCTTGCCGGTCCTGACCTCGACCGGCGTCTGCTGCTTGGTCTGCCAGGTGGCACACGGCAGGTTCATCCAGGCGTTCGCCCACGTCATGAACGGGTTGTTCTTGTGGAGCCGGGTGTTGTCCCGGTCCCACTTCTTCCAGCTGGTGGGCCACTTGGCGTCGGCGCACTCGACGGCGGTGTAGACCGCGTTGCCGTTCTCGGCGCTGATGTTGCCCTTGGTGTCCGACATGTCGGGCGCGGCGGCGTCCACCAGCGCCTGGGTGTCGCCCGCCACGTACTTGCTCCACGTCTGGGCGGTGGGCACCCAGGAGGAGTCGTAGTACGGGGCGCTCTGGAAGTAGGCGATGAGCTCGGCCGGGCCGACCACGCCGCCGATGGGGCTCTTCTTGGCCGTGGCGCGCAGCTTCAGCCACTGCTGCTCGACCTTGGCGGCCGTGTCACCGAGGTGGAAGGTGGCGTCGTTCTGGGCGACCCACTTCTCCCAGTCGCTCCAGCGGCCCTGGAAGGCGACGTCCTGGTTCAGGTTGGCCTGGTACCAGATGTTGTCGCGCGCCGGGTCGACGACGCTGTCGACCAGCATGCGGCGCACGTGCGAGGGGAAGAGCGTGCCGTAGACGGCGCCCAGGTAGGTGCCGTAGGAGACGCCCAGGTAGTTGAGCTTCTTCTCCCCGAGCGCGGCGCGGATGACGTCCAGGTCGCGGGCGGTGTTCGGGGTGGTCATGAACGGCAGCATCCAGCCGCTGCGCTCGGCGCAGCCGTCCGCGTACTCGGCGGCGAGCTTGCGCTGGGCGCGCTTGTCGGCCTCGCTGGAGGGCACCGGGTCGGCCTTGGGCGCCTTGACGAACTCCTGCGGGTCCACACAGGAGATCGGCGTGGAGTGGCCCACGCCGCGCGGGTCGAAGCCCACGAAGTCGTATGCCTTGGCGGTGTTGACCCACAGGGGGTTCTTGGCCGTCACCCGGGCCGGGAACCGCATGCCGGAGGCACCGGGTCCGCCCGGGTTGTAGATGAGTGCGCCCTGGCGCTCGGCCGGGGTGCCGGTGGAGGAGATGCGGTCCACGGCGAGCTTGATCTGCTGGCCGTAGGGGTGGGCGTAGTCGAGCGGAACGCTGACGTAACCGCACTGGATCGGCTTGGCGAAGCCCCAGTCGGCCGGGCAGTCGGTCCAGTCGACGCCCTTCTTGGCGGCCCGCTCGGCGGCGAGCTGGACGCCGCGCGCCTCGGACGTGCCGTGGTGACGGCTTTCGGCGGTGGCCGCCGGTGCCGCTATCGCGCCGGCTATGAGCGTGCCCGCTATCAGAGTGCCGGCCGAACCGAGCACTGCGGTGCGTCTCAAGTCGTTCCTCCCCCAGATGAGGTGCGCCGCGTCAAAGCGGCGCGTTCCATGGTCTCGGGGGATCCTCGCGCCTCGATGCCTGTCGAGAACAGGTCGTACTGGTGTTTCTTTACCGAACCGATAGCCGGGGAGCCGAGTCCCGCTGAGCGGTGCGGACTTCGTCGAGTACGCGCCGCAGCAGCCGGGCGTCCGGCGCCAGGGCCGTCACCAGGAAGGCGGGCCCGGCCAGCGGAGTCAGCACCGCGCTCTCCCCGAGCATCCGCGCCGGGAGGGGGTTTTCGGCCAGCTCCGGGTCGACGACGAGGAGCTGCCCCACCGCCCGGTGCCCGCCCAGGACCGCCGATCCGTTCCAGCCACCGGGCGCGCCCGGGCCGTACGCCAGCTCCTGGTCCAGGAGCGGGCGGCCCGCGCGGTGCACGGTGAGCCGGGTGGTGAGCGTCCCGGGGTCCTCGCCGTGGCGTCCGAGGATCTGCTCCTCGCGCAGCACGAGCCGCGCGTCGGGCGCGAGCTCGACCCGGGTGCGCATCCGCAGATCGCTGCCGCGCGCCGAGATCAGCTGCTCGGGCAGCCACTGGAGTTCACCGCCGGGGCCCACGCCCAGCCGCACGTCGTAGTGCGCGGGCTCGCCGGTGCGGCCGGGCAGGGCGATGGTGGCCGCGGCCGCGTCCACGGTGAGCCGGGCGCCGTCCCGCACCTCGGCCTCCACCGCGAGGCGGTCGCCGCCGAGCGGGGCGCTCATCGCCCCGACGACGGTGACCCGGTGGCGGCCGCCGGGGGCCCGGGTGCGGCGCAGCGCCAGCGGCCCCTCCCCCGCGAGCACGGGCAGGCCCTCGGGGGTGGCGACGATCCGGGCGGTGGCGCGCACCCCGGAGCCGGTGGTCATCGCCGCCATGCCGCGAGTTGCTCCCCTACCCACGCGGCGACCGCGTCCACGCCGTCCTCGGAGCGCAACGACTGGAAGACCACGGGCAGTCCGGCCCGCTGCCGCTCGGCGTCGCGGGCCATGCGCTCCAGGTCGGAGCCGACGTACGGGGCGAGGTCGGTCTTGTTGACGACGAGCAGGTCGGCCGTGGTGACCCCGGGGCCGCCCTTGCGGGGGATGTCGTCGCCGCCCGCCACGTCGATGACGAAGATCTGGGCGTCCACCAGGCCCTTGGAGAAGGTGGCGGTGAGGTTGTCGCCGCCGGACTCGACCAGGATCAGGTCGAGCGGCCCGACCGCCTCCTCCAGGTCCTCGACGGCTTCGAGGTTGGCGGAGATGTCGTCCCGGATGGCGGTGTGCGGGCAGGCGCCGGTCTCCACGGCCTGGATCCGCTCGGGCGGCAGCACGGCGTTGCGCAGCAGGAAATCGGCGTCCTCGCGGGTGTAGATGTCGTTGGTGACGACGGCCAGCGAGTAGCGGTCCCGCAGGGCGCGGCAGAGCGCGGCTACGGTCGCGGTCTTCCCGGACCCGACGGGTCCGCCGAGCCCGACGCGCAGCGCGCGGCGCGTCCCGTCGGGCCGGTGGGCGTCGGCGCTGACGGCGGCGGGGCCGGGGTGGGAATGGTCGAGATGCATGGGGGCGGCTCCACTCTTTCGGTTGGCCGGGCGACGTGAGCCGGTCCGGGGAAGGTCGGCCCGTCCGGCGTTCGAGTTCGAGGACGAGCCCGTGCAGGGCGACAGGGGGTCCGGGGGCGGAGCCCCCGGCAACGGGGTCCCACCCGCCCCCGCGGGGTCGCGGGAAGGGGCGGGGTGGGGAGGGCTAGGACGCGAACAGCCGCACCGGCCAGGCCGCGTGTGCCTCGGCCATGACGTCGAGCAGCGGCGCCGAGGCGGCGGGCAGCACCTCCAGCCCCTCCACGGCGGCCGAGGCCGCCCACCGCGCGGCCCACGCGGCCACGGCGTCCAGCTCGGGCGCCAACCGGGCGAGCACCCCCGTGGCGTCGTACGGATCGAGGCTCAGCAACCGCACCACCGCGGTCGCCGGGCCGCTGACGCACTCGTACGCCACGCAGTGCGCCGCGTCCTCGGGCCCCAGCCCCGCCGCCCGCGCCGCGAGCCCGAGCACGACCGGCTGGTGGGCGCCGCGCGGCCGGGCCGCGGCGAGCGCGGCCAGTTCCGCGCCGGGCCAGGTGGCCCGGGCCGCCCGCATCATCTGCCGGCCGAGCCTGCGCGCGGTGGCCCGGAGCGCGGGAGAGGGGGTGCGGGCGTCGGCGGCCTCGTCCAGGGCGAGCGGGTCAAGGCCGAGGGCGGCCGCCGCCGCGAGCGAGGCGGAGACGAGCCCGGCCGTGTGCAGCCGGCCCCGGCAGAACTCCGCCAGACCATCCGCGTCGCGGACGCGCCCCGCCCGCACGGCGGCTTCGGCGCCCCCCGAGTGGGCGTGGCCACCGGCCGGGAACCGGCCGTCGGCGAGGACGAGCAGAGCTGCGCGAGACATCGGCCGGCCGCTTTCGTACAGACATCGGGACAGGGGTGGGGACAGGCATCGGGACCGGCGTGGGGTGACCGGCGCATCAGAAGAGGAAGTACCGCTGCGCCATGGGCAGTTCGGCGGCGGGCGCGGGCTCGACCGCCTCGCCGTCGATGGTCACGGTGAAGGTGTCCGGGTCGACCCGGACGTCCGGCAGCGCGTCGTTCTCGCGCATGTCCGCCTTGCCCACCCGGCGGGTGCTCTTGATGGCGGTGAACCTCTTGTCCAGGCCCAGCCGTTCGGGCAGCCCGTCGTCGAGGGCCGCCTGCGCCACGAACGTGAGCGAGTTGGCCGCGGGAGCCTTCCCGTACGCGCCGAACATCGGGCGCGGCAGCACCGGCTGGGGGGTGGGGATGGACGCGTTGGCGTCGCCCATCTGCGCGTAGGCGATCTGGCCGCCCTTGATGACGAGCTGCGGCTTGACCCCGAAGAACGCGGGGTCCCACAGCACCAGGTCCGCGAGCTTGCCCGGCTCGACCGAGCCGATCTCGTCGTCCAGGCCCTGGGCGACCGCCGGGTTGATCGTGTACTTGGCGACATAGCGGCGGGCCCGGTGGTTGTCGGCGCGGCCGTCGCCCGGGAGCGCACCCCGGCGCGCCTTCATGACGTGCGCGGTCTGCCAGGTACGCAGGATGACCTCGCCGATCCGGCCCATGGCCTGGGAGTCGGAGGAGAGGATGGAGATGGCGCCCAGGTCGTGCAGGATGTCCTCGGCCGCGATGGTCGAGGGCCGGATGCGCGACTCGGCGAACGCCAGGTCCTCCGGGACCGACGGGTTCAGGTGGTGGCAGACCATCAGCATGTCGAGGTGTTCCTCGATGGTGTTGACGGTGTGCGGCCGGGTCGGGTTGGTGGAGCTCGGGAGCACGTACGGCTCGGAGACCACGGTGATGATGTCGGGGGCGTGCCCGCCGCCCGCGCCCTCGGTGTGGTAGGCGTGGATCGAGCGGCCCGCGATGGCGGCGAGGGTGTCGCCGACGAAGCCCGCCTCGTTCAACGTGTCGGTGTGGATGGCGAGTTGGGCGCCGGTCTCGTCGCAGACGGACAGACAGGCGTCGATGACGGCCGGGGTGGCGCCCCAGTCCTCGTGGATCTTGAATCCTAGGGCTCCGCCGCGCAGCTGGGAGTGCATGGCCTCGCGCGACATGGTGTTGCCCTTGCCCAGCAGGCCGATGTTGACGGGCGCGTTCTCCAGGGCCGCGAACATCCGGGCCAGATGCCAGGGGCCGGGGGTGACGGTGGTGGCCTTGGTGCCCTCGGCGGGACCGGTGCCACCGCCGACGAGGGTGGTGATGCCCGAGGAGAGCGCCTGGTCGATCAGGGTGGGCGAGATGAAGTGGACGTGGGTGTCGACACCGCCCGCGGTGAGGATCTTCCCGTTGCCCGCGATGATCTCGGTCTCGGGGCCGATGACGAGGTCGGGGTGGACGCCGTCCATGGTGTCGGGGTTGCCCGTCTTGCCGAGCGCGGTGATCCGGCCGTCCCGGATGCCGAGGTCGCCCTTGACGATCCCCCAGTGGTCGAGGACGACGACGCCCGTGATCACGGTGTCGGGGGCGCCCTCGGCACGGGTGGTGCGGGCCTGGCCCATGGACTCGCGGATCACCTTGCCGCCGCCGAACACGGCCTCGTCGCCCGCGCGTCCGGGCCCGCCGGCGCGGTCCTCCTCGATCTCGATCAGCAGATCGGTGTCGGCGAGCCGGACGCGGTCGCCGGTGGTGGGGCCGAACAGGTCGGCGTGGACGGCACGGTGGAGCTCAGCCATCGAGGGGGCCTCCGATCGCGCCGCGCAGCCCGGGGACGGTCCTGCGTCCGGCGAGGGGGACGAGCTCGACATCGACGGGGATGCCGGGTTCGAAGCGCACGGCGGTGCCCGCGGCGATGTTCAGCCGCAGCCCGCGGGCTGCGGCGCGGTCGAAGTCAAGGCCCGGGTTGGCCTCGGCGAAGTGGTAGTGCGAGCCGACCTGGACGGGCCGGTCGGCGGCGTTGAGGACGGTCATCGTGGTGGTCTCGCGGCCCTCGTTGAGGACGACGGGTCCGTCCGCGAACAGGATCTCTCCGGGGATCACGCGGCGCTCCCCCGTCAGACGATGGGCTCGTGGACGGTGACGAGCTTGGTGCCGTCCGGGAAGGTCGCCTCGACCTGTACGTCGTGGATCATCTCCGGGATGCCCGGCATGACCTCGTCGCGGGAGAGCACCTCGCGTCCGGACACCATGAGTTCGGCCACGGTCCGGCCGTCGCGGGCGCCTTCGAGGATGTGCGAGGTGATGAGGGCGACGGCCTCGGGGTGGTTGAGCCGCACCCCCCGGGCGCGGCGCTTGTCCGCGACGTCCGCGGCCACATGGATGAGCAGTCTCTCCTGCTCGTGCGGCGTCAGTTGCACGCTTCCCACCTCACAGTCGTGCCCGGAACGGGGGAATCCCGTTCTCGACGCTGCGGGACCCTATCCAAGTTCAACACTCTGTTGACCTGGGGTTCCCTGCTCCACAGCGAGGCATTGCACGTTACGGCGGAAGTTTTTCCGGCTCGTTAACTCACGCTTTGCATATCCATGGCCAATGCATCCATCGCGGACCCGCACCCGGAGCCCCTCAGTCACCCGCCGGCGGCTGCCGGTGCTCGGCGGCGATGCCGAACCGGCGCCGTTCGCCGGGAGCGGACGCGGCCGGGCGCACGGACGACACCGAACGGATCACCTGCTCCTCGGCCGGCTCCGCCGCGCCCTCCAGTCGCTCCAGGTCAGCGGCGGACACCAGGGCGACCAGGGGCTTGCCGTGCCGGGTCACCACGACGCGCTCCCCGCCGTACACCACGCGGTTGATCAGCTCGGCGAGCTCAGCTCGGGCTTGCGTCACCGGAATCTCATAGGCCATGCTCCCCATCATAACGGCCTGTACGTCCTGTACATTTTTCACAGACGACGGCATGAGAGCCACGCCAGAGAAGAGGTACGTCATGCACGGCCCGTCCGCCCGTTACGTCCTGCCCGAGTTCTCCGAGCGCACCTCGACCGGGATCCGCACCCTCGACCCGTACTCCAAGCTCCTGGAGGAGCGGATCGTCTTCCTCGGCACCCCGGTCGACGACACCGCGGCCAACGACGTGATGGCGCAGTTCATGCAGCTGGAGTACGCCGACCCCGACCGCGACATCTCGCTCTACATCAACTCCCCCGGCGGCTCCCTCACCGCGATGACGGCGATCTACGACACGATGCGGTTCGTCACCTGCGACGTGGAGACCGTGTGCATCGGCCAGGCCGCCTCCGCGGCGGCCGTCCTGCTCGCCGCGGGCACCCCCGGCAAGCGGCTCGCGCTGCCCGGCGCGCGGGTTCTGATCCACCAGCCCTCGGTCGCCGAACCGATCCAGGGCCGGCCGTCCGACCTGGAGATCTACGCCGCCGAACTCCAGCGCGGCCGGGCACTGTTGACGGACCTGCTCGCCCGGCACACCGGGAACTCCGTCGAGCGGGTCGACGCGGACCTCGAACGGGACACCATCCTCGACGCCGCCGCGGCGGCCGCGTACGGGCTGGTCGACCACGTCGTCGCCGGCCGCGGGAACTCGGCCGCCGCGCAGGGGAAGTAGGGACCGTGCTGCCCGAACTGCCGCCGCTGCCCGCCCTGACACGCGCCGAGGGCGAGTTCATCGACGCCTACCTCGACGCCCTCGACAAGCTCGGCCGGATCAACCCGGCCCGGCACCGGGACACCTACGGCGCGCTGCGCTCCGCGCAGGCCCTGGTCGGGCGGGCCGTGGCGCTGCGCGACGCGCTGGCGACCATGCACCGGCGCGGGGAGACGGAGCTGCACTCCGAGACGCTGGCGCGGGCGCTGCGGCTGCTCGACGGGGAGCGCCGCGCGGGCCGGGTCACGGTGCCGCCGCCGTCATCCGCGAGTTGACGCCCCGGCGTCCGTTCACCCCCGCGCCGGTACGAGGCGGCGTCCCCCGTTCGCACCATCCGATGGTCCGAACGACGTACCGGCGATATTGCTCCGTCTGCGCAGACACCGGACGGAATGAATCGTTCCGTCGCCGGTACGACGCAGGTCGGACACCCCGTCAGGGAGCTTGAAACATCGATGTCCACCCGAACGGGTCAGTCGTGAGGAGCCTCACAAAACGCCGTTTCGGCTCGGAAATACGACACTTGGTGGGTCAAGATCCCTACCGACGACAAGCCCCCGCCACCGCGGCGGGGCGGTCCGGGCGGACGCCGAGTCCTGCCGCCGTACCCGGATGACTGGTCGAACGCACGGATCGGCAGGAGTGGAGGACCCAAGCAGTGCGGGGCCGCCGGGCAACCGGAAGGCCCCTGGGGTGAAGCCGTGAGAGCGGCCGGGCATCTTCGCCAGTCCGAACCCGACAGGTCATCCTTCGCAGGCGGTTTGACGAAGGGTCGCGCATGTCTGCGCTGAATCACGTTCCGTCCCTGCTGACCCGAGTCGGGGCGGTCTCCGCCCTCACTCTCGCCGCCGTCGGCGGCACGATGCTGGCGCCGGGCGCCAGCGGTGAGGCGAGTGCCGCCACGTCGGGCACGAAGGCGCTCAACGTCGCCGCGTCGAAGAAGGGCGCCCCGTACAAGTACGGCGCCAGCGGTCCGCACCGCTTCGACTGCTCGGGGCTCACGCTCTACTCGTTCAAGCAGGCCGGCAAGAAGCTGCCGCGCACCACGCAGCAGCAGTACAACAGCACCAGGCACATCTCCTCGTCCGCCCGCCAACGCGGCGACCTGGTGTTCTTCCACTCGGGCTCGAACGTCTACCACGTGGGGATCTACGCGGGGGACGGAAAGATATGGCACTCCCCCAAGACGGGGTCCGTGGTCCGGCTGGAGAAGATCTGGTCGAAGAGCGTCTGGTACGGGCGCGTGCGCTGACGCACGCCGCCCCCGGGGCCGGTCGGTGCGGGCGGGTGGGCGCGCCCGCACTCACCGGCCCGCGGCCCGTACAAGGGCGCCCGAGCCGCCCCCGGGGCTCAGCTCTGGACCGGCGCCGTCCACGGCAGCGCGATCCAGACGGTCTTGCCGCCCTCCGGCGTCGGGGTGACCGAAAGACGCCCCCCGCACTCGGCGGCGAGCCAGCGGATGATCACCATGCCCCGGCCGTTGTCCTGCTGGACGGCCGCGGGGAGCCGTTTCGGCCAGCGCGGGTGGCTGTCCGTCACCCCGATGTGGAGCTGCTCGTCGCACTCCAGGCGCAGGTCCACGGTGAAGGTCGGCGACTGGCCGAAGGTGTGCTGCACGGCGTTGGTCGCCAGCTCGGAGACGATCAGGCGGATCGTGTCGGCGGTGTCGGCGTCCGACGGAAGACCCCACTCGGTGAGTACGCCGGCGACGTGTCTGCGGGCGGCGGAGACCGAGGCGGGATCGCTCGGCAGAGTGAGGGTTGATTCTTGGTGGTCTGCCATGGCGACGCTGTCCCTTTCCCACCCGGACCGGCCTGCTGGACTCGCGGCGAGCGGACAAACACGAGGACGGCCCGGACTTGTGCTTCGCGCCAGAGTGCCACTCATCGTGCCGCCGGATGCGCCGATCCACCAAGATGTGCATATATCTGTCGCTCAAAGCGGTGAACTCTGCGACGAAGGACCGTATTTGGGCGCCACACTTGCCCATCACCCGAATCCCGCCCGGGTGGAAGGAGACCGACATGTGGCACGGGCCCGCGGTACGCCGTCGCAAACTGGGCGAGGAACTGCGCCGGCTGCGCTGCGCGGCCGGCCTCACGAGCGGCCAGGTCGCCGGGCGGCTGGGCTGGCACCAGTCGAAGGTGAGCCGGATCGAGACCGGCCGCAGCGGGGTGAAGGCGGCCGACGTGGCCCTCCTCCTGGAGGTGTACGGGGTGGACGACCCCGGGCTGCGGGCGCTGCTTGAGGCGCTGGCGGGCGCGGGGGACGGGCGCGGCGGCCAGTGGTGGCAGGCCTACCGGGGGCTGCTGCCGCCGCAGTACCGGGACTTCATCAGCCTGGAGTCCCAGGCGTCGGCCGCGCGCACCCTGGAGACGTCGGTGGTGCCGGGGCTGCTCCAGACGCCCGAGTACGCCCGCGCGGTGACCCGGGCGGCCGTCGGCGGGCTCGACGCGGCACGGGTGGACTCCCTGGTGGACGTACGCCTGGCGCGCCAGGAGGTGCTGCGGGCCGATCCGCCGCTGGAGCTGAGCGCGGTGGTCGACGAGGCGGCGCTGCACCGCGCGGTGGGCGGCGCGGCCGCGATGCGGCGGCAGCTGCGCCATCTCCTGGAGGCGGCTCAACTGCCCCAGGTGCGGCTGCGGGTGCTGCCTTTCAGCTGCGGTGGCCATATCGGTCTCACCGGCTCTTTCATTATCTTCTCCTTTCCGCACATTTCCGATCTGGACGTTGTGGTTATCGACCACTTGACGAGTAGCCTCTATCTCGAACGGAGAGAAGACCTTGAGGCGTACAGCGCCGCGTTCCATACGGTCGAGGCGCAGGCCCTCTCGTTCGAGGAATCATTGAATCTCATCGCCGTGATGGCTGACGGCGTGTAAGGGAGGCATGGTGCCCGTACCCCCCGCGCATGCACCTTCCAGCACTTCTTTGAACAGTGCGAAATGGCGGCGCAGCAGCCGTAGTACAGGAATGAACAATTGCGTCGAGACCGCTTTGCTCGACGCCGGACTGCTCGCCGTCCGCGACTCCAAGCGGACCGCCGGACCCGCGCTGCTCTTCGGAGCGCGGGCCTGGCGCGGCTTCCTCGCCGGACTGCCCGTCGACCTCGACGAGGCGCCCGACTGCGGGAGTTGAGCGTGCGAACGGGGGACTAGGCGGTGGGCGCGGTCCGCAGGATCGTGTCCACCGCCCACTGGATCTGCTGATCCGTCAGGTCGGCCCGGGCGGTCAGCCGCAGCCGGGAGACGCCGTCCGGCACCGACGGCGGCCGGAAGCACCCCACCGCCAGGCCCGCGCTCCGGCAGTCGGCGGCCCAGGCCACCGCCCGCTCCGGCGAGGGCGCCCGCACCGAGACCACCGCCGCGTCCGGGCGCGCCGCCCGCAGACCCGCCGCCGTCAGCCGTTCGTACAGCTCGGCCGCCACGGCCCGGGCCCGCCCGGCCCGCTCCGGCTCGGCCTCCAGCAGCCGCAGCGCCGCCAGCGCGCCGCCCGCGGCCGCGGGGGCGAGACCGGTGTCGAAGATGAACGTACGGGCGGCGTTGACCAGGTGCCGGATCACCCGGGCCGGGCCCAGGACCGCCCCGCCCTGGCTGCCGAGCGACTTCGACAGGGTGAGGGTGGCCACCACGTCCTGCGCGCCCGCGAGCCCGGCGGCGTGCAGGCCGCCCCGGCCGCCCTCGCCGAGCACCCCGAGGCCGTGGGCGTCGTCCACCACCAGCGCCGCCCCGTACTCCCGGCAGGCGGCGGCCAGCCCCGGCAGCGGGGCGGCGTCGCCGTCGACGGAGAAGACCGAGTCGCTCACCACGAGCGCGGGCCCGCCATGGGCGTCCAGGGCCTTGCGCACGGCCTCGGGGTCGGCGTGCGGGACCACCTCGGTGCCGGCGCGCGCCAGCCGGCAGCCGTCGACGATCGAGGCGTGGTTGCCCGCGTCGGAGACGATCAGCGTGTCCCGTTCGCCGAGCGCGGTCAGCGCGGCGAGGTTGGCCGCGTACCCGGAGGACAGCACGAGCGCCGCCTCGAACCCGCAGAACCGGGCGAGCGCCTCCTCCAGCTCGGTGTGGAGCTCGGTGGTGCCGGTGACCAGGCGCGAGCCGGTGGCGCCCGCGCCCCAGCGCAGCGCCGCGTCGGCGGCGCCCCGGGTGACCGCCGGGTGCCGGGTGAGCCCCAGGTAGTCGTTGCTCGCCAGGTCCAGAAGGTCCTGGTCGGCGGCGCGCGGCCGCAGCACCCGTACGAGACCGGCGCGCTCGCGCCGCTCGGTCGCTCCGTCGATCCAGTCGAATGGCGCTCGGGGCATGGTGGAGATCCCTTTTGTAGGCAGCGCACAGACCCTATTCCGGCGCGGACGAGGACAGGGTGTGGCGATACACACACCTTCAGGGAGCGCAGTTGTACGATCCCTCCTTGGCTGGAAGCGGGGTCTTGGGCAAGGATCGGCGCCATGGACCTGCTGAACACGCTGGTGGACAAGGGGCTGCGGCGCGAGCTGCCGAGCCGTGAAGAGGCGCTCGCCGTACTGGCGACCTCCGACGAGGAACTGCTCGACGTGGTGGCCGCCGCCGGAAAGGTGCGCCGGCAGTGGTTCGGGCGCCGGGTGAAGCTGAACTACCTGGTGAACCTGAAGTCCGGGCTGTGCCCGGAGGACTGCTCGTACTGCTCGCAGCGGCTGGGCTCGAAGGCCGAGATCCTCAAGTACACCTGGCTGAAGCCGGACGAGGCGTCCAGGGCCGCCGCCGCCGGTGTCGCGGGCGGCGCCAAGCGCGTCTGCCTGGTGGCCAGCGGACGCGGCCCGACCGACCGCGACGTGGACCGCGTCTCGCAGACCATCGAGGCGATCAAGGAGCAGAACGAGGGCGTCGAGGTGTGCGCCTGTCTGGGCCTGCTCTCCGACGGCCAGGCCGAGCGGCTGCGCGCGGCGGGCGCCGACGCGTACAACCACAACCTCAACACGTCCGAGGGGACGTACGGGGACATCACGACCACCCACACCTACGCCGACCGCGTCGACACCGTGCAGAAGGCGCACGGGGCCGGGCTCTCCGCCTGCTCCGGTCTGATCGCGGGCATGGGTGAGAGCGACGAGGACCTGGTCGACGTGGTCTTCGCGCTGCGCGAGCTCGACCCGGACTCGGTGCCGGTCAACTTCCTCATCCCGTTCGAGGGCACCCCGCTCGCCAAGGAGTGGAACCTCACCCCGCAGCGCTGTCTGCGGATCCTCGCGATGGTCCGGTTCGTCTGCCCCGACGTCGAGGTGCGGCTCGCGGGCGGCCGCGAGGTGCATCTGCGCTCGATGCAGCCCCTCGCCCTGCACCTGGTCAACTCGATCTTCCTCGGCGACTACCTCACCAGTGAGGGCCAGGAGGGCAAGGCGGACCTGGAGATGATCGCGGACGCCGGCTTCGAGGTGGAGGGCGCGGGCACCACGACGCTGCCCGAGCACCGCGCCGACGCGGTCGCCGCCGCGGGCTGCGGCTCGCACGCGGCGAGCGGCTGCGGCTCGCACGAGGGCGGCGGCTGCGGCCCGTGCGGCGAGAGCGTCCCGGCCCCGGCCGAGGTCCCCGAGGCGCGTACGGACCTGGTGGCGGTGCGCCGCCGGGGCGCCGGAACGGACCTCGCCCCCAATGCCTGATCCCCACTACGACGTCGCCGAGCTGCGGGCCCTGGACCGCCGGCACGTCTGGCACCCCTACGGCCCCATGCCGGGCCGCCAGGAGCCGCTGGTCGTGGAGTCGGCGTCCGGGGTCCGGCTGCGCCTGGCGGAGGAGGTCCACGGGCAGCGCGAGCTCGTCGACGGCATGGCCTCCTGGTGGTCGGCGCTGCACGGCTACAACCACGCGGCCCTGAACGCCGCCGCGCACGGCCAGCTGGACCGGATGAGCCACGTGATGTTCGGCGGGCTCACCCACGAGCCCGCCGTGCGCCTCAGCGTCAAGCTCGTGGAGATCACCCCGGAGCCGCTCCAGCACGTCTTCCTCAGCGACTCCGGCTCGGTCTCGGTCGAGGTCGCCATCAAGATGTGCCTCCAGTACTGGAAGTCGGCCGGGCGCCCGCGCAAGCAGCGGCTGCTCACCTGGCGCGGCGGCTACCACGGCGACACCTGGCAGCCGATGTCGGTGTGCGACCCGGACGGCGGGATGCACTCCCTGTGGTCCGGCCGCCTGCCGGAGCAGGTCTTCGCGGACGCGCCGCCCACCGGGTACGACGCGGAGCCGGACGAGGCCTACGTACGCCATCTGCGGGAGACGGTCGCCGCCCACGCCGACGAGGTGGCGGCGGTGATCGTCGAGCCGGTGGTGCAGAACGCGGGCGGGATGCGGTTCCACTCCCCCGGCTATCTGCGGGTGCTGCGCGAGCTGTGCGACGAGCACGACGTGCTGCTGGTGTTCGACGAGATCGCCACCGGCTTCGGCCGCACCGGCACGCTCTTCGCCTCCGAGCACGCCGCCGTGGCGCCCGACGTGCTGTGCGTGGGCAAGGCGATGACCGGCGGCTACCTCTCGATGGCCGCGACGCTCTGCACCACCCGGGTCGCCGAGGGCATCTCCTCCGGTGAGGTCCCGGTCCTGGCCCACGGCCCCACCTACATGGGCAACCCGCTGGCCGCGTCCGTCGCCTGCGCCTCGATCGACCTGCTGCTCGCCCAGGACTGGCAGGCGGAGATCAAGCGCCTGGAGACGGGGCTGCGGGACGGCCTGGGCGCGTTCGCCGACGCGCCCGGGGTCAAGGACGTCCGCGTCCTCGGCGCCATCGGCGTCGTCCAGCTCGACCACGAGGTGGACATGGCGGCCGCGACCCGGGCGGCGGTCCGCGAGGGTGTGTGGCTGCGCCCGTTCCGCGACCTCGTCTACACGATGCCGCCCTATGTGACCAACGACGAGGACCTGGCGCGCGTCTGCCGTGCCGTGGGCGCTGCGGCTCGGGAGGGCTGAGATGGCGGTACTGGTAGTGAGCGGTACGGGCACGGAGATCGGCAAGACGGTCGTCACCGCCGCCGTCGCCGCGGTGGCCCGCGCCGCCGGGCGCACGGTCGCCGTCCTCAAGCCCGCCCAGACCGGGGTCGCGCCCGGCGAGCACGGGGACGTGGCGGAGGTGCTGCGCCTGGCGGGCGACGACATCACCGGCGCCGAACTCGCCCGGTTCCCCGACCCGTTGGCCCCCAACACGGCGGCCCGGCGGGCCGGGATGCGCGCGGTGCGGCCCGAGGAGGTCGCCGAGGCGGCCGAGAAGCTGGCCGCCGAGCACGATCTGGTCCTGGTGGAGGGCGCGGGCGGGCTCCTGGTCCGCCTCGACGACGAGGGCGGCACCCTCGCGGACGCGGCCCGGCTGCTCGGCGCGCCCGTCCTGGTCGTCACCCCCGCCGGCCTCGGCACGCTGAACATGGCGGCCCTGACCGGCGAGGCCCTGCGGGCCCGCGGCCTGGCGTGCGCGGGCGTGGTCGTGGGGAGCTGGCCCGCCGAGCCGGACCTGGCGTCCCGCTGCAACCTGGCCGACCTGCCGGAGTCCTCGGGCTCGCCGCTGGTGGGGCTGGTGCCGGAGGGGGCGGGGCGGCTCCCGGCCGCCGACTTCCGTGCCTCGGCGGCGCGTTGGCTCGGTCCGGAGCTCGGCGGCGACTGGAGCCTGTGATGGCGGTCTTACGGGCACGGCTGCGCCAGACGGTCGTCGACTGCGCCGCCCCGGACCGCCTGGCGCGGTTCTGGGCGGCGCTGCTCGGCGGCACCCCGGTGGTCCGCGACGCGGGCTGGGCCCACCTCGACGCGCCGGGCACCGCGCGGCTCGCCTTCCAGCGGGTGCCGGAGGCGAAGGCGGGCAAGAACCGCCTCCACTTCGACCTCGCGGTGGAGGACGTGGCCCGCGCCCGGGCGGCCGCGGTGCGGCTGGGCGCGCGGGCGGTGGGCGGGACCGCGACGGACGCCCAGGGCACGTTCCAGGTGATGCGCGACCCGGAGGGGAACGAGTTCTGTTTCGTGGGCGAGTGATGGGGGATCGGGGGCGGGGTGACCCGGGCTCGGGGCGGGGTCGCCCAGGCTCGGGTGGGGTGAACCCGCGGGGCGGGTGACGCTTGGGGGCCCGGCGGGGCGAAGTGGCCCAGCCTCGGGCCGGTGAACGTGGCCGGGGCCAGTGACTCAGCCTCGGGCTGGTTACATGGCCGGGGCGGGTGACCCGGCCCTGGGGGTGGTGACTGGCCGGGGCGGGTGACCCGGGGGCCGGGGAAGGGTGACGTGGGGCCGGGGCGGGGACAATCCCGGTGTCCGCCCCGCCGTTCTCCGCCCCTGGTTGGAGGGTCCCCATGGAGCAGCGCGCCAAGATCGCCCCGGACGCCGTGCACCACCCCCTGTTCGCCCGTTTCTACGGCCGGTTCAGCGAAGGCGCCGACCGCCGGGCGGGCCTGGCCGCCCACCGCCGTGAACTGCTGGCCGGGCTCAGCGGCCGGGTGATCGAGATCGGCGCGGGCAACGGCCTCAACTTCCCGCACTATCCCGGCACCGTCTCCGAGGTGGTCGCCATCGAACCCGAACGCGGGCTGCGCGGGCTCGCCGTCCGGGCGGCGCTGCGCGCGGACGTGCCGGTCGACGTCGTGCCGGGCGCGGCCGAGGCGCTGCCGGTCAAGAGCGAGGCGTTCGACGCGGCCGTGGTCTCGCTCGTCCTGTGTTCCGTACGGGACGTGCCGCGCTCGCTGGGCGAGATCCGCCGGGTCCTGCGCCCCGGCGGCGAGCTGCGCTTCTTCGAGCACGGCCGGGCCGAGGGCCGTCTCCTGACGGCCGTCCAGCGGGTGGCGGACCGGACCCTGTGGCCGCTGCTGTTCGGCGGCTGCCACACCGCCCGCGACCCGGTCGCGGCGATCGGGGCGGCCGGTTTCGAGGTGACCGGGATCCGCCGGCTGCGGCTGCCCGAGAACGGGCCGCGCCACCCGGCCTCGCCGTGCGTCCTGGGCACGGCACGGCGCCCGGATCTCGGCTGACGCGCCGGCGCCGCCCGGACGGGCCGGATCTCCCGCTGCCGTCGGATGGCCGGGGACCGGTCCGCGCCTCTACTCTCGTATGCCGTACGGGAGTCGGTCCGGCCACGACGCAACGACCCGGGAGGCGGCCTTGTCCACAGCTGCAGCGGCGAGTGAAGGGGCCGCCGCGCGGGCCCGGGCGCTGACCAAGGCGTACGGCACGGGCGAGACGGCGGTACTGGCGCTGGACGCGGTCGACGTGGACATCGCGCGTGGCCGGTTCACGGCGGTCATGGGCCCCTCGGGTTCGGGCAAGTCGACCCTGATGCACTGCCTGGCCGGGCTCGACTCCGTCTCGGCGGGGCAGGTGTGGCTCGGCGGCACCGAGATCACCGGCCTCAAGGAGCGCGAGCTGACCCGGCTGCGCCGGGACCGTGTCGGCTTCATGTTCCAGTCCTTCAACCTGCTGCCCACGCTCACCGCGGCCGAGAACATCACGCTGCCCATGGACATCGCCGGGCGCAAGCCCGACCCGGAGTGGCTGGACCGGGTCATCGACACGCTCGGGCTGCGCGACCGGCTGCGGCACCGGCCCGCCCAGCTCTCCGGCGGCCAGCAGCAGCGGGTGGCGTGCGCGCGGGCGCTGGCCTCCCGCCCGGAGCTGATCTTCGCGGACGAGCCCACCGGCAATCTCGACTCGCGGGCCGGGGCCGAGGTGCTCACCTTCCTGCGGGAGGCGGTGGACGGGCTGGGCCAGACCGTCGTCATGGTCACCCACGACCCGGTCGCGGCGAGCCGTGCCGACCTGGTGCTGTTCCTGGCCGACGGCCGGATCGTCGACGAGATGCCGAGGCCGACGGCCGAGGCGGTCCTGGACCGGCTGCGGCTCTTCTCGGGAGGCGCCGGGACGGAGGCGGAGGCGGCGGGGGACGGACGGGCGGCGGGCGGTCGTTCACCGGAAAGCCGCTCGACGGACGGTGGTTCGCCAAGCGGCGGTCCACCGGAAGGCCGTTCGGCAGACGGTGGTCCACCAGGCGGCGGTCCGCCCGAGGGCCGCTCGCCAGGGGGTGGTTCGCCGGGTGGTGGTGCGCCCGGTGGCGCCTCTCCGGGCGGTGCCCAGGACGGCGGCTCCGGCTTCGACCCCCTGCGCAAGGGCTGAACGGCCGTGCTGAGGGCGACCCTGCGCGGCTTCCTCGCCCACAAGGGGCGGCTGCTGCTGTCCGCGCTCGCGGTGATCCTCTCGGTGGCGTTCGTCGCCGGTTCGCTGGTCTTCTCGGACACCGTGGCCCGTACCTTCGACCGCCTCTTCGCCTCGACCTCCGCCGATGTGACGGTCGGGCCGCCCAAGGGGCTCGACGAACGGGTGTCGTCCGGGGTGATCCGCACGGTCCCGGCCTCCCTCGCCGCGCGGATCGCGAGCGTGGAAGGCGTGGCCGCCACGCGCGTGGACGCGGCCGTCGAGAACATCACCGTCGTCGACCGCGCCCACCACGCGGTCGGCCCGGCCGGCGGCGCCCCCACCATCGCGACCAACTGGTCGCCCACCAGGCGCAGTCCGGTGAAGCTGACCAGCGGGCACGCGCCGCACGGCCCCGGCGAGGCGCTCCTCGACAAGGACACCGCCGACCGGAAGCACGTCCGCGTCGGGGACCCGCTCACCGTCCTCGCCCAGCCCGGCTCCTTCCGGGTGAAGGTGGTCGGCATCGCCACCTTCACCACCACCAACCCGGGTGCGGCGCTGCTCTTCCTGGACACCCCGACCGCACAGACCCGCCTCCTGGGCACCTCGGAATCCGCCACCTCCATCTCGGTGGACGCGGCCCCCGGAGTCTCGGACGAGGAGCTGAAGCAGCGCGTCACGGCCGCAGTCGGCGGCTCGTACGAGATCAGGACGGCCGCCCAGCGGGCCAAGTCGGCCACCGACGAACTCGGCGGATTCCTCGACGTCGTGAAGTACGTGATGCTGGGATTCGCCGGGGTCGCCACGCTGGTGGGCGTCTTCCTGATCGTCAACACCTTCTCGATGCTGATCGCCCAACGCACTCGTGAACTGGGCCTGTTGCGGGCGCTCGGCGCGGACCGGCGGCAGGTGCGCCGGTCGGTGCTGGTCGAAGCGCTACTGCTCGGCCTGGTCGGCTCCACCCTGGGGTTCGGCGCGGGGATCGGCCTGGCGGCCGGGCTGATCGCGCTGATGGGCATGTTCGGGATGAAGCTCAGCACCGCCGAGATGGTGATCGGCTGGGGGACGCCGGTCGCGGCGTACGCGGTCGGCGTCGGCGTGACGTTCGTGGCCGCGTACCTCCCCGCGCGACGGGCCGCCAGGGTCTCCCCGATGGCGGCGCTCGCGGATGCCGAAGTGTCGGGCGCGGGACGGCCGTTGCGGGTGCGGGCCGTGGTGGGGGCGGTGCTCGCGGCGGCGGGGGCGGCGGCGATCACCGGGTGCGTCACCTCCACGAAGACGGCGGCCTCCTCCTCACTGCTCGGGCTGGGCGTGGTGCTCACCCTGATCGCGACCGTGGTGGCCGGGCCGCTCCTGGTCCGGCCGGTGATCGGGGTGCTCGGCGCGGCCTTCCCCCGGCTGTACGGGCCGGTGGGCCGGATGAGCCGGCGCAACGCCCTGCGCAACCCGCGCCGCACCGGTGCCACCGCGTCCGCCCTGATGGTGGGGATCGCGCTGGTGACCGGGCTGTCGGTGGCCAGCGCCTCCATGACCGAGTCGTTCGACCAGCAGATCGACAAGACCCTGGGCGCCGACTTCGTCGTACAGAACAGCGCCTTCCAGCCCTTCCCCCGGGAGATCACCGACAAGGTGCGCGCGGTGCGGGGCACGGAGACCGTCGTCCGCCAGCGCTTCGCCCCGCTGCGGCTGACACTGCCCGACGGAAGGACCCCCCGTACGACCGCCTCCGGCTACGATCCCCAGCTCGACGACGTCGCCCACCTCACCTACGCGGCGGGCGGTTCGGCCCAGGCCCTCGCCCCCGGCAACCTGGCGATGGACCGCGACTACGCGCGCGACCACCGCGTACACCTCGGCGACACCCTCCCCGTCACCTTCGCCACCGGCGCCCACGCGCGACTGCGGGTGGCGGCACTGACCGCCATGGACACCTCGGGCGGGTTCGGCGTGGAGGGCGGGGTCTTCATGGGACTGGCCACCGTGGAGCGCTACCTTCCGGGCGGCCAGGACGCCGCGCTGTACGTCAACGCGCACGGCGGCACCGGCGCCGACGGGCTGCGGGGCGCGCTGGAGAAGACCCTGGAGCCGTATCCCCAGGTGCAGGTGAGGGACCGGGCGGACTACAAGGAGCTGGTCCGTGACCAGATCGCGGTGATGCTCTATCTGGTCTACGCGCTGCTGGGCCTCGCGATCGTCATCGCGGTGCTCGGTGTGGTCAACACGCTGGCCCTGTCGGTGGTGGAACGCACCCGCGAGATCGGACTCCTACGGGCCATCGGGCTCTCCCGGGTCCAGCTGCGGCGCATGATCCGGCTGGAGTCGGTGGTGATCGCCGTCTTCGGGGCGCTCCTCGGGCTCGTCCTCGGCATGGTGTGGGGCGTGGGCATCCAGCAGGTGCTGGCACTCCAGGGCCTCAAGGCGTTCGCCGTGCCCTGGTCCACGGTGGTCGCGGTCGCCGTGGGCGCGGCGGCCGTGGGCCTGCTGGCGGCGCTGCTCCCGGCACTGCGGGCGTCGCGGATGAATGTGCTGGCCGCGATCGCGCATGAGTAGGGGTGGGCCGATCGCGTAGAGGGGGCGGCTGCCTACGGGGGACGGTCCCGGCGGCGGACGGGGGACGCGGCGGCGGACGGGGGCGGGGCGGGCGGTGGGTGTGGGTGTGGGTGTGGGTGTGGGTGTCGGGCCGGGCGACGTGGGCAATCTCCTGGCCCCGGCACCGAGCCGCCGCCCCGGCCCTGGCCTCAACCCCGATCCCCGTCCCCGCCCCGTCAGGCGAAGCCGCCCCATCCCGTCACTTTGCCAGTGCTTTACCATGGGTGCACCTACCCACGACTGAAAGGTGTGAGCGTCCGCCCATGGGCGAGCCTCCCAGTACCCGTCCCCGTACCGGTACACGACATCGCGCGATCCTCCCCGCCCTGCCCGATCATGGGACGGAGGTGAACCGATGACCGAAGTGCTTCTGCTCGTGGTGGCCGTGCTGCTGTCGCTGGCCTGCGGGGCCTTCGTGGCGGCCGAATTCTCCCTCACCACCGTGGAGCGCGGCGAGCTGGAGCGGGCCGTCGAGAACGGCGAGCGCGGCGCGAGCGGCGCCCTCAAGGCCGTCCGCAGCCTCACCTTCCAGCTCTCCGGCGCCCAGCTCGGCATCACCGTCACCAACCTGGTGATCGGCATGCTCGCCGAACCCTCGATCGCCAAGCTGATCAGCGGCCCCCTCGGCTCGATCGGCCTGTCCGGCTCGACGGCCCGCTCCGTCGCACTGGTCCTCGGCACCGCCCTTTCGACGGTGTTCCTGATGGTCGTCGGCGAGCTCGTCCCCAAGAACTGGGCGATCTCCTCGCCGCTGGCGGTGGCCAAGGTCGTGGCCACCCCGCAGCGCGTCTTCAGTTCCGCCTTCCGCCCCTTCATCAGCCACCTCAACAACACCGCCAACCGCATGGTGCGCCGGCTCGGACTGGAGCCCGCCGAGGAGCTGGCATCCGCCCGCAGCCCGCAGGAGCTGGTCGCGCTGGCGCGCCACTCCGCCAAGCAGGGCGCCCTCGAAGCGGACACCGCCGAGCTCTTCGTCCGTACCCTCAGCCTGGCGGAACTCGACGCGGAGAACGTGATGACGCCCCGCGTACAGGTCACCGCCCTGGAGGTGCACGCCACCGCGGAGGACGTCGCCAACGCCACGCGCGCGACCGGTCTGTCGCGCTTCCCCGTCTACCGGGGCAGCCTCGACACCGTCGTCGGCATCGCGCACATCAAGGACGTCCTCGCCATCCCCGTCGAGCAGCGGCCGCGCCACCCCGTCACCGAGCTGCTGCGCGAGCCGCTGCTCGTACCGGCCACGCTGACCGTGGACCGGCTCCTCGACCAGCTGTACGGGCGGCGGACCATGGCCGTCGTCATCGACGAGTACGGCGGTACGGCCGGCGTCGTCACCATGGAGGACATCGTCGAGGAAGTCGTCGGCGAGGTACGCGACGAGCACGATCCGCACGAGACGTCCGACCTGGCCCGGGCCGGCGAGGACGCCGACGGGCGCATCCTCTACTCGGCCGACGGCGCCGCCCGCACCGACCAGCTGGAGGCCATCGGCCTGCGCGTGCCGGAGGGCCCGTACGAGACGCTGGCCGGCCTGATCGCCACCGGGCTCGGCCGCATCCCCGCCCTGGGCGACAGCCTGGAGCTGGGCGGCTGGCGACTCGACGTCGTCGACGCGTCCGGCCGCCGCGCCGCCCGCGCCCTGCTGCACGCGCCGCTGCCCGGCGACGGGGACGCGGATGACGAGGGCGAGAGTCCGGGACACCGCCGACGGCGGGAGCACCGGGGCGCCGGGCACCGTGAGCACGGGGGTACGTGGCGGGGCCGGGGCGACCGACGCGAGGCCCGCGAGACTCGTGAAGGCCACGAGGCCGACGAGGCTCGTAAGGCCCGCGAGACCCACCAGGACCACGAGGCTCGTGAGACCCGCGAGGCCCGAGAGGCCCCTCCCGGCCGCGAGGACACCGCCGTCCACAAGGACACCGCTGTCCGTGACGGCCTGCGGGATTCCGACGACGAGGGGGCCGGCCGATGACCGTCATCCAGTTGCTGATCGGTCTGGCGACGCTGGTCGTCAACGCCTTCTTCGTCGGCGCGGAGTTCGCACTGATCTCGGTGCGCCGCAGCCAGATCGAACCCCTCGCCGAACAGGGCAACCGTCGCGCGCGCAGCGTGATCTGGGGGCTGGAGCACGTCTCCGCCCTGATGGCGGCGGCGCAGCTGGGCATCACGCTGTGCACCCTGGTGCTCGGTGTGGTCGCCGAACCCGCCATCGAGCACCTGCTGGAGCCGGTGTTCCACCTGGTCGGGGTGCCCGAGGCCGCGGCGCGTCCGGTCTCCTTCTTCATCGCGCTGGCCCTCGCCACCTATCTCCACATGCTGCTCGGCGAGATGGTGCCGAAGAACATCGCGCTGGCCGAGCCCGCCAGGACCGCGCTCCTGCTCGGTCCGCCGCTGGTGACGCTCGCCCGCGCTCTGCGCCCGGTGATCTTCGCCATCAACGCCTTCGCCAACACGCTGCTGAAGCTCTTGCGGGTGGAGACGAAGGACGAGGTGGCGGCGACATTCTCCGACGACGAGCTGGCCCGGATGGTCCGGGACGCGGGCGACGCCGGGCTGCTCGACGACCGGGCAGCCGAGCGGCTCCACGACGCACTTGAGCTGGGGCGACGCCCCGTCCAGGACGTGGTCGTACCCCTGGAGAAGGTGGTGCACACCCCGGTCGGCACGACCCCCGAGGAGCTGGAACGGCTCGCCGCGCTGTCGGGCTTCTCCCGCTTCCCGGTCGTGGACACGGGCGACCGCATCCTCGGCTATCTGCACGTCAAGGACGCGCTCGACGCGATGCCGCGCGACGTGCCGTTCCCGGTGACGGCGCTGTGGCCGATCGCCCGGGTCCGGACCTCGACACCGCTCGACGACGCGCTGACCGCCATGCGCCGCAGCCGTACGCACCTCGCGGCGGTACTCGACGAGGACGGACGGCTGGCGGGCCTGGTCGCTATGGAGGACGTCCTGCGCGAGCTGGTCGGCAGACCGGACACGGCGTAGGGGGCGGGGCTCAGGGGCGGGGGCCTAGGGGCGGGACCAAGGGGGCGGGGCCCCCGGGCCCGCCGCCCCCAGCAGACACTGATCCGTTACACCGCGGGCTTGGGGGCGGCTTCGGTGCCCGGCGCGGCGGGCACCGGCTTGGCGGGGGCGTCCGGCTCCGTGGTCTCGGTGAGGCCCGGACCCGGCCGCCCCAGGCCCGACGAACCGATGGCCATCAGCACGGCGGCGAGCGTGGCCAGGCCCGCGGTGGCGAGCGCCGCCTTCCAGTCCACGTCGAAGAGGTTGGTCGCCCCGGCCGTCAGGACGGCCGCGAGTGACTGCGCGAACGTACGGACCGCCCGCTCGGCAGTCGCCTTCCAGAAGGCTTTGGTGAACATGGAACGCTCGCTCTCTCGTGCGTCGTTGCGTGATTACGTGGTGCGTGGTGCGTGGTGCGTGGTTGCAGTCTTGTGTCGTGGCGTGGTCTGCGCGGTGATCTGTCTACGTAGTCTGCGTGGTCAAGTGCCCGGGACAGAAGCGGCATTGAGGCCGGGGCACGCGGACCGGGGCGCCCGGGTCCGATGGTGTTCCCGGCATACCGCGGAACGCCCCCCACCGACAGGGCCCGCGCGCCCCGGACCGGCCGAGTTCCCGCCGGGGAGGCAGTGGCGCCGGGCGCCGGCGATCGGCGCGGGGTTCCGGTGACGGGCGCCGGGCTCCGGGCTCCGGGCTCCCGTGAAGGGCGCCAAGTTCCGGTCCGGTGACGGCACCAGGTTCTGGCGAGGGCGCCCGGGCCAAGCGGAGCCTACGATCGGCGGCCGATGGTCAGACCGCCGCCGCGGTCGAGGAGGCATCGAGCAAGCCCCCGTCGCAGGTGCCCCCCGCGGCGACCACCCCCGCCAGCGCCTCCGCCAACGCCCCCGGCCGGGCCCCCACCAGGGCCCCAGCCCACGTCTGTTCCGGCCCCTCGCTCATCCGCTTCCCCCTCGCCCTCTCCACCCGGACCGCGTGACACTACCGCGCGGTACGATCGCTCCGCCATGGAGATGAATGCCAGCTACACCAGCTTTGTCGCGCTCGGTGACTCGTTCACCGAGGGCATGTCCGACCTCCTGCCCGACGGCTCCTACCGCGGCTGGGCGGACCTGCTCGCGGCCCGGCTCGCCGCGCGGACGCCCGGCTTCCGCTACGCCAACCTCGCCGTACGCGGCAAGCTCATCGGCCAGATCGTCGACGAGCAGGTCGCGCCCGCCGCCGCGATGCGGGCGGACGTGGTGACCCTGGTGGGCGGCCTCAACGACACCCTGCGCCCCAAGTGCGACATGGGCCGGGTGCGCGGGCTGCTCACCGAGGCCGTGGAGACGCTGGCGCCGTCCTGCGGCCGGCTCGTCCTGATGCGCAGCCCCGGCCGCAACGGCCCGGTCATGGAGCGCTTCCGTCCCCGTATGGAAGAGCTCTTCTCGCACATCGAGGACCTCGCCGCCAAGCACGACGCCCTCGTGGTCGACCTGTACGGCGCGGCGGTGCTCGGCGATCCGCGCCTGTGGGACGTCGACCGGCTCCATCTGACCGGCGAGGGCCACCGCCGGGTGGCCGAGGCGGTCTGGCAGAAGCTCGGACTTCCCGCCGAGGACGACTGGCTCGCCCCGCTGCCGAACGGGCCGCGTCCCCGCTGGGCGACGCGCCGGGTGGCCGACGTCCGGTTCGCCCGCCGGCACCTCGCCCCGTGGATCGGCCGCCGCCTCACCGGCAGGTCCTCGGGCGACGGCCGCCTGGCGAAGCGCGGGGAACTCCTGCCGTACGACCTCACTCCGCCCGTTGCGGACGGACCCGGCACGGCCTCCGGCGACGTGACCGCGCTCTCGTAGCAAGCCACAAACCGGCCCGGGGCGCTGGCCTGCAGAAATCGCCAGTAGAATCTGGACACGTGACTGCTGTGTCTGCGAAGCCTCGCATCCCCAATGTCCTGGCCGGCCGCTACGCCTCCACGGAGCTGGCCGTCCTCTGGTCCCCCGAGCAGAAGGTGAAGCTGGAGCGTCAGCTCTGGCTCGCCGTGCTGCGCGCGCAGAAGGACCTCGGGATCGAGGTGCCGGACGCCGCCCTCGCCGACTACGAGCGCGTACTCGACCAGGTCGACCTCGCCTCGATCGCCGAGCGCGAGAAGGTCACCCGCCACGACGTGAAGGCGCGGATCGAGGAGTTCAACGCCCTCGCCGGGCACGAGCAGGTCCACAAGGGCATGACCTCCCGCGACCTGACCGAGAACGTCGAGCAGCTCCAGATCCGCCTCTCGCTGGAGCTGATGCGCGACCGGACCGTGGCCGTCCTCGCCCGGCTCGGCAAGCTCTCCGGTGAGTACGCGGAGCTGGTCATGGCGGGCCGCTCGCACAACGTCGCCGCGCAGGCCACCACCCTGGGCAAGCGCTTCGCGACCGCCGCCGACGAGCTCCTCGTCGCCTACGGCCGTCTGGAGGAGCTCCTCGCCCGTTACCCGCTGCGCGGTATCAAGGGTCCCGTCGGCACCGCGCAGGACATGCTCGACCTGCTCGGCGGCGACGCCTCCAAGCTCGCCGAGCTCGAACAGCGCATCGCCGGTCACCTCGGCTTCGCCCACGCCTTCACCTCCGTCGGCCAGGTCTACCCCCGCTCCCTCGACTACGACGTCGTCACCGCCCTGGTGCAGCTCGCCGCCGCGCCTTCCTCGGTCGCCAAGACGATCCGTCTGATGGCCGGGCACGAGCTGGTCACCGAGGGCTTCAAGCCGGGCCAGGTCGGCTCGTCCGCGATGCCGCACAAGATGAACACCCGCTCCTGCGAGCGCGTCAACGGCCTGATGGTCATCCTGCGCGGCTACGCCTCGATGACCGGCGAGCTCGCCGGCGACCAGTGGAACGAGGGCGACGTCTCCTGCTCCGTCGTCCGCCGTGTCGCGCTCCCCGACGCGTTCTTCGCCTTCGACGGTCTGCTGGAGACCTTCCTCACCGTGCTCGACGAGTTCGGCGCCTTCCCCGCCGTCGTGGCCCGTGAGCTGGACCGCTACCTTCCCTTCCTCGCCACCACCAAGGTGCTGATGGCGGCGGTACGCGCCGGGGTCGGCCGCGAGGCCGCGCACGAGGTCATCAAGGAGCACGCCGTCGCCTCCGCGCTCGCCATGCGCGAGCAGGGTGCCGAGCGCAACGAGCTCCTCGACAAGCTGGCCGCCGACGACCGCATGCCGCTCGACCGCGCCCAGCTCGACGCCCTGATGGCCGACAAGCTGTCCTTCACCGGCGCCGCCGGTGACCAGGTCGCCGCCCTGGTCTCCCGGATCGAGGAGATTCTCAAGCAGCACCCGGCCGCCGCCGCGTACACTCCCGGTTCGATCCTCTGACCCGGCCCCGGGCCACCGACGTCACCGACGGGACCACCCGATGACTCCCGAGGAACTCCAGGCCGCTCGCGACAACGTCATCCCCGACGTGGTCGCGGGCGGTCTGTCCGTGCTGTTCTGCGGCATCAACCCCGGTCTGATGTCCGCCGCCACCGGCCACCACTTCGCCCGCCCGGGCAACCGCTTCTGGCCGGTCCTGCACCTCTCGGGCTTCACCCCGCGCCGGCTGAAGCCCTCCGAGCAGAACGAGCTGCTCACCTACGGCCTCGGCATCACCAACGTCGTCGCCCGGGCGAGTGCCCGAGCCGACGAGCTGAGCGCCGAGGAGTACCGCGAGGGCGGCCGCCTCCTCACCGCCAAGGTCGAACGGCTCCGCCCGCGCTACCTCGCCGTGGTCGGCGTCACCGCCTACCGCACCGCCTTCGACGACCGCAAGGCCCGCATAGGCCCCCAGACCCGCACCATCGGCGGGACCCGCGTCTGGGTCCTGCCCAACCCCAGCGGCCTGAACGCCCATTGGACGGCCGAGACGATGGCCGAGGAGTTCGCCCGCCTGCGCAGAGCAGCACAGGCGGAACCCGGCCCGGCGGACGGATAGCCACGGGCACCTCGCCCCCGGTTCAGACTGTGCGCCCCCTCTCTCCTCACCCCGCCCCTTCCGGCCCCCGTCTCCGCAGGCGGATGTCCGTGTCCATCGCATAGCTCTGCGTCCAGGTGCGGCCCGCGTCCGACTTCCAGGTCACGTGCGCCGTCGAGATCGCCCCCTCCACCTTGACCCGGTCCACGGTCATCGACCGGTCACCGTCCCGTACGTCACCGCGCCGCAGATCCTGCGCCTTGACCGACACGGGCTCGCTCGGCGCCAGGTTCTCCGCCTCGTCCGCCGCCCGCACCAGCGCCGCCGCCAGCTCCCGGGCCCGCGCGGGAGTGAACTCGGCGACCGACGCCTCACCGCCTCCCGCGTAGCCGGTCATCTGCACCACGCCGTCCGCCACGACGGACACTTCCGTCGTACCGCCGCCCAGGTCCGCCACTGCGTACGCCATCACGATCTCCTCACCCGCCGGCAGGAGACGGCGACGCATCAGGACGTTACGCCACCTCGGACCCCCGACCCGCCGCTCCCTCCCCCGGCTGCCATGCACCTCCCCCGTACGGCATCTTCTGCCTGATCCCTACGGCGGATCGACCTCCGTCACCACCGCCATCAACTGGAACTCCAGCTCCGTGTCCCACTGCGAGACTCCGACGGCGACCCAGCGGCCATCCGCCTGCCAGATGTGGAGATACGGGACACAGCTGCTCAACTCGTCCCATGGCGCGGCTATCTCCTCTCCTTCCATGCTCCGGGTCAGCACACTCCAAAGGCTGAACATCTGCGCCTCACCCCACCGTCTGCTCAGCAGCCCGGCCAGGGCCTCGCACTCCGCCTCGTACTGCTCCTGCACCTCGACGCGTCTGCTGCCGTCGTCGTCCCAGAAGTCCTCGCTGGTACGGAGCTCCACCAGGTGGTAGCCCGGGCCGCTGGTGATCGCTCCCGACCTCCCGCGCTCCGCGGGGAAGTCGCGGACGCGCAGCAGGTCGATGACTTCGAGATGCCGTGCGGTGGTCATGCAGTCAGTAAACCCGCCACCACTGACAATTGACCTCCCAAGCGTTTGGGCTCCCAAGCGTCTGGGCTCCCAGGTGTCTGGTCTCCCGGGCACCTGGGCTTTCAGGCGTCCCGCCTCCGCAGCGCCCACCAGCCCGCCGCCACGGACAGAGCACTCCACAACGCGAGCACCGCCATGCCGCTCCAGGCTCCCAACGGCCCTTCAGGCTGGAGCAGCAGGATCTGCCGCCCCGCCCGGTCCGGCAGGAAGTCCTGGGCGCCGGAGCCCTGCGACACGTCCCCCACGACGAAGGGCACGATCAGGAACAGCGGCACGATCAGGCTCATGGCCCCGGTGACGCTGCGCAGGAGGGCCGCCAGGCCCGCGGCCAGGAGGCTGAGCAGGGCCAGGTACAGGGCGCACCCGAACACCGCGCGCAACGCCCCGGGGTCACCGATGCCTATGCCGAACCCCTTGTCCATGAGCGCCTGTCCGGACAGGAACGACGTCAGGCTGGTGACGAGGCCGACGGCGAGGACCAGACCACCGATCACGGCCAGTTTCGCCCCGTAGAACAGCCCGCGGTCGGGCACGGCTCCGAGGGAGATCCGTATCCCTCCGTTCTTGTACTCCGCGGCCATGGCTATCGCCCCGAAGGTGAGGGCCGCCATCTGCCCGAAGTTCAGGCCGTAGTACGAGAACAGAACAGGATCGAAGTCGGTGCTGTCGGGCTCCGGACGCCCCAGCGCGGCGACCGCGAGGACGGTCAGTCCGGCTGTCGCCAGGAACACGGATATCAGCGACCCGACGAGGGACCGCAGCGAGCGGACCTTGATCCACTCCGCGTGGAGAACTGCGGGGAACGACACGGCTCACACCTCCTGGTCGCGATGGGGATTTCCGGACAGGGCGGACGCGAACTCCGCCTCGCCGGCTGTCAGGTCGAGGTAGGCCTGTTCCAGCGTGGCCTCCTCTGTCGCCAGTTCGAGGATCGGGATGCCCTCCGCCGCGGCGATCGGGCCCACGTCCTCGACCCGTGCGCCCTCGACGATCCAGCGGCCGTCCTCACCCTGGACGGGTGCGAAGCCCCGGGAGGTGAGGCCGGTGCGCAGGCGGTCGCCTTCGGTGGTCCGCACGCGCACCCGCGGCTGGATACGCGAGTCGATGAAGTCCTTCATGGGGGTGTCGGCCAGCAGCCGCCCCCGGCCGAGGACGACGAGATGGTCGGCGAACGAGGCGGTCTCGTTCATCAGATGGCTGGAGATGAGGACGGCACGGCCCTGCCGCGCCAATCCGCGCATCAACTCCCTTATCCAGATGATTCCTTCCGGATCGAGGCCGTTGGAGGGTTCGTCGAGGATCAGCACCGAGGGGTCGCCGAGCAGGGCTGCGGCGATGCCGAGCCGCTGGCGCATACCGAGGGAGAAGGTCTTGACGCGCCGGTCCGCCACACGGGCGATTCCCGCCTCTTCCAGCACCTCGTCCACGCGGCGAGCCGGTATTCGGTTGCTGGCGGCGAGGGCGCGCAGATGGTTCCGCGCGGTGCGCGAGCCGTGCGCGGCCTGGGCGTCGAGGAGCGCGCCGACGTGGTGCAGCGGCTCCTCGTATTCCGCGTACGCGCGGCCGCCGATCATGGCGGTGCCCGAGGTCGGCCGGTCCAGGCCGAGCACGAGGCGCATGGTCGTGGACTTGCCTGCGCCGTTGGGGCCGAGGAAGCCGATGACCTGGCCGGGCCGGACGCTGAAGGTCAGGCGGTCCACGGCGCGGGTGGTTCCGTACTCCTTGGTGAGCTCTTGGACGTCGATGCTGGTCATGTCTCAACATTCGCCGTCGGGCCAGGTCCTGGGCCTCCCCCGTGCGTGGGGATCATCTCCCCCGTGCGGGGGAGCCGCGGCGATCCGGGCGCTGGCACGATGACGACATGTTCCGTTTCCTCCGCCCGCTGGGCCGCTCCGTGACGTACACGCGATGGCTGCATCTGTCGATGCCCGTCGCCGTGTACGGCATTTGGCTGTTCATCGACATGGAAAAGCCCTACGTCCCGTTTCTCGCCCTGCTGTTGATAGGGCTGATACCGGCCGTGCGCCTGGCCGAGGGGATACAGGTCCAGTTGCTCGTCGTGCCGGCGGAGCGGGGCCGCCATGACGCGACCGTCTCCGCGGCGTCGTCGGCCAGTTGGGCCGAGCGGTGGCGGACCGTCGCGTGGCTGGAGATCCGTCTGGCCCTCGCGCTGGTGACCATGGTGGTCTCGGTGTGGCTCCCCATCATCACGTATGAGTTGCTGACCGCCCCGGCGGGCCGCGGGACCAGCGAGGTTCCCGTCCTGCGCGAGATGGAACCGCACTGGTGGTGGTGGGTGCTCGCTCCGCTGCCCCTCTTCCTCATGCTCGGCTGTGTCGCGGCCCTCGGTGAGCTGAACGCCACCATCGCGCGGCATCTGCTCGGTCCGTCGAAGGAGGAGCGGCTGACCGCGCTGGAGGCGAGGACGGAGCAGCTGCTCGAACGGAACCGGATCGCGCGCGAGATCCATGACTCGATCGGGCACGCGCTGACCGTCGCCGTGGTGCAGGCCGGCGCCGCCCGGACGGCGGGAGATCCGGCGTTCACCGCCAGGGCGCTTGCGGCGATCGAGGAGACGGGCCGGGCGGCGCTGGACGACCTGGAGCGCGTCCTGCTGGTCCTGCGGGAGAGCGGGGGGCCGGTGGGGCAGCGGCCGACGCTCGACGAGGCCGACCGGCTCCTCGAATCGGCGCGGGCCTCGGGGGCGAAGGTGGAGTCCGAGCTGAGCGGCCCGCTGACCTCGGTGCCGGGCCCCGTCTCCCGGGAGGGGTACCGGATCCTCCAGGAAGCGCTGACCAATGTGCTGCGGCACTCGGGGCCGGTGCCCGTGCGGGTGCGCATAGCGGTGTCAGGTGAACGATTGGAGCTCGATGTGACGAATCCACTGCCGGGTCCCGTGCCCAGGGGACAGGGCGGCAGCGGGCTGCGCGGCATACGGGAAAGGGCGGCGCTGCTGGGTGGCGAGGCCCGATCGGGCCCACAGGGAGGAGAGTGGAGGGTGCGCGTGCGGTTGCCGCTGGACGGGCTGTGCTGATGGATCGCCCCGGGGTGTGCCTTTCCGTAGAGCGAGGACAACGCCGCAGACGTGTGTGCCGGCCCCCGCGACCGAGGGAGGAGCCCCAGGACAAGCCCTAGGCTGGTCGGATGCCGGTTACCGTTCTTCTCGTCGACGACGAACCCCTGGTCCGAGCGGGTCTGCGGGCCGTTCTCGAGGCTCAGCCCGACATCGAGGTGGTGGGCGAGGCCGCTGATGGCGCCGCCGTCATCCCGCTGGTGCGCCAGTTGCGCCCCGATGTGGTGGCGATGGATGTGCGGATGCCGTTGCTCGACGGCATAGAGGCTACCCGGGCGGTGCTGCGTACCGTGCAGGATCCGCCGAAGATCCTGGTGGTCACGACGTTCGAGAACGACGAGTACGTCTACGAGGCGCTGCGGGCGGGTGCCGACGGGTTCCTGCTGAAGCGGGCGCGGCCCGCCGAGATCGTGCACGCGGTGCGGCTCGTCGCGGAGGGCGAGTCGCTGCTGTTCCCGGCCGCGGTCCGTGCGCTCGCGGCCGAGTACGGCAACCGGGAGGCGAAGAAGGCCCTGGACAAGGCGGCGCTCACCGAGCGTGAGGCGGCCGTTCTGCGGCTGATGGCGCGGGGGCTCAACAACGCGGAGATCGCCGCCAAGCTGATCGTCGGTACCGAGACGGTGAAGACGCATGTCAGTGCCGTGCTGGCGAAGTTGGGCGCCCGGGACCGGACCCAGGCGGTCATCGCGGCGTACGAGTCGGGTTTCGTGGCTCCGAGCTGATGCGTCTCCGTGACCATCCGCCACTCGCCGTATACCTGACCAGCGAGTACGATCCGGCAGACACGCGTACGAGCTGGGAGGACACACGTTGGGGCGGCTGACCGGCGGGGATCCCTCTCTGCTGCGGCGGATCAATTCCGCGGTGGTTCTCCATGCACTGCGTGGGGCGGAATCCCCCACTCTGACCGATCTGACCCGGATCACCGGTCTGTCGAGACCGACGGTCGAGGGTGTGGTCGAGGGGCTCATGGAGGGCGGGCTCGTCGTCGAGTCGGCGCCCGAGGAGGGCGAGGCGCGCCGCCAGGGGCGTCCCGCGCGCCGGTTCAGGTTCCGGGCCGAGGCGGGCCATCTGCTGGGCATCGAGATCGGCCCGCACCGGGTGGCGGCGCTGCTGTCCGGGCTCGACGGGCGGATCGTCGGCGCCGGATCCCGCGAGGTGTCCGAGACGGCCTCCGCCGACGAGCGCCTGGAACGGGTCAGGGCGACGGTCGCCGATCTGCTGCGGCGGGCCGGGGTGGCGCGCAGCTCGCTCCGCGCGGTCGGTGTCGGCAGCCCGGGCATAGTGGAGGCCGACGGCACCGTACGGCTCGGGACGGCGCTCCCGGAGTGGACCGGTCTGCCCCTGGGCGAGCGGCTGCGGCGGTCGTTCCGCTGCCCGGTGCTGGTCGAGAACGACGCCAACGCGGCGGCCGTGGCCGAGCACTGGAAGGGAGCGGCGACCGACTCCGACGACATCGTGTTCGTCCTGGCGGGGCTGAGCCCGGGGGCCGGATCGCTGATAGGCGGGCGGCTGCACCGGGGCTTCGGCGGCGCGGCCGGCGAGATCGGCGCGCTGCATCTGCTGGGCCGGGATGTGACGCCGGAGAGGCTGCTGTCGACGACCGAGGAGCCGTTGCACCCGCTGGACGAGCAGGCGGTCGCCGATGTGTTCGCGCTGGCCAAGCGGGGGGACAGCGGTGCACAGGAGGCGGTCGAGCGGTTCATCCAGCGGCTGGTCCACGACGTGGCGGCCCTGGTGCTCGCCCTCGACCCGGAGCTGGTCGTCGTGGGCGGCTGGGCGGCCGGGATCGACGGAGTGCTGGAGCCGCTGCGTCAGGAGCTGGCGCGGTACTGCCTGCGGCCGCCGCGTGTGGCCCTCTCCCTGCTGGGGGAGGCGGCGGTGGCGACCGGTGCGCTGCGGTTGGCGCTCGACCATGTCGAGGAGCAGTTGTTCGCGGTCGAGGGCACGGTGACGGCTCGCCGCTGAGCCGGGCCGACGGACAGCCGACAGGCGGGCGAGCGGGCAAGTCGGCATGCCAGCGGACGGGCGGGCAGGTGTTCTGCCGCCCTGCCTGGAGCAGGGCAAGAGGGCCGCCTGGTCTCCCCCGGTCCGCCTCCCTCCCTCTCTCCCTCTCTCCCTGGTCACCGTCTCCAACCGCAGCCGCAACAGATACGGCCCGCCGCTGACAGCGGCGGGCCGTACCGGAGAAACCGTGGGGCAGCGGGTCAGGATGCCTGGCGGTGGCCGTCGTGGCTGATCTGGACGTCGCCCGAGTCGCCGAAGGTGAGGCGGCAGGTGTCGGCGCGGTAGGTCGCCACCGAGACGGCGACGGTCCGGCCCTGGGAGAAGTAGCGCGTGGTCACGACGAGGACGGGCGCGCCCGGCAGCCGGTCGAGTTCCTTGGCGTCGTCCGCGCGGGCCGAGCCGAGTTCGACCGCGCGGTCCTGGCCTTCCAGGTCGAGGCGCTGGAGCTCGCGCAACACGCCGCGCGCGCGGGCCGGTCCGGACGGCGCGTCGATCGAGGTGAGGTCCGGTACCGAGGACGCCGGTACGTAGAGGAGCTCGGCGGCGACGGGCTGGCCGTGCGTGGTGCGGGTTCGGCGGACGATGTGCACCTCGTCGAGCGCCCCGGCGTCGAAGAGCCGGGCCACCGAGAGCGGCGGGGCGCCGACGGCGCAGTCGACGGCCTGCCAGGCGTCACCGGCCGCGCCGGGCCAGTCGTGCTGCTCGGTGCCGACGGAGACGCCCACGCGCGGCGGGGCGACGGTCGTGCCGACACCTCGGCGGCGTTGCAGCCTGCCTTCGAGTTCGAGCTGCTCCAGAGCCTGGCGGAGCGTGGCGCGCGCGACGCCGAAGCGGGCGGCCAGTTCACGCTCGTTGGGCAGGATCTCTCCCACCGCGAAGTCCGAGTCGAGCGCCTCGCTCAGCACGGTCTTGAGGTGCCAGTACTTCGGCTCCGGCACCGTTTCCAGCTGCGTGGTCCCCACCCTGTCCTCCGCAATCGCCGTGCCCCGGCGGCTTTTCTGCGCCCTTGTTTATTAAAGGTTCCTGCACTAACTCTGCGACCATAGGGCGGCCCACCCCCTTGGTCAAGACCAATCCTCGTTCCGTTACGGAACGAATCCGAGTCCTGGCGCAGAGCGTTCACACGGCGTTCGCGCATCCGTGCGCCAGGCGCGACAAAACCCCGTGCCCGGTTCCGGGCACGGGGGTCATGGCTGCTGGGGCGGGGTGGGACTACCGGGGCGACTGGTCCACGTATTCCTCGCGACCCTCGCACCTCTCGCGTCCTTCCTTCCGGATGAGAGCGATCAGTTTGTCCGGGTTGCGTACGACATAGACGCAGTGGATGCGGCCGTCGAGGAGGTCGAGCTGGAGCACGCTGTCGGGCTTTCCGTCGTACAGGACCAGGACGGCCGGGCCGCCGTTGATCTCCGTGATGCGGAATTCGCTGTCCGGCCCGCCCTCGTGCGACACCGCGTAGAGGAAGCGTCCGACCTTGTCGGCGGATTCGATGATCCTGGTCGGGGCCTTGGACTTGCCGCCGCTGTCGCCGATGAAACGGACGTCGGGGGCGAGCAGGGCGAGCATGGAGTCCAGGTCGCCGCCGCCCGCCGCGGCCATGAACCGCTCGGTGAGGTCGCGGCGGTGTGCGGGGTCGACGTCGTAGCGCGGCTTGCGCTCGTCGACATGGCGCCGGGCGCGCCCCGCGAGCTGGCGCACCGCGGGCTCGGAGCGGTCCAGGGTGGCCGCGATCTCCGCGAAGGGGAAGCCGAACGCCTCGCGCAGGACGAAGACCGCCCGCTCCAGCGGCGAGAGCGATTCGAGGACCACCAGCACGGCGAGCGAGACGGAGTCGGCCAGCATGGCCTGTTCGACGGTATCGGGGACCGCTGGCCCGAAATCGGTCGCGATCAGCTCCGGCAGCCAGGGACCCACATAGGCCTCGCGCCGCGCCTGGATCTGCCGGAGCCGGTCGAGCGCGAGCCGGGTGGTGATCCGTACGAGGAACGCGCGCGGGTCGCGCACGCTCTCGCGATCCCGCGCCGACCAGCGCAGCCACGCCTCCTGCACCACGTCCTCGGCGTCGGTGACACGGCCCAGCATGCGGTAGGCCACGCCCGTGAGAACGGACCGGTGGTCTTCGAAGAGATCGGCGGCGGTGGGGGCAGTCACCGCTCCATCCCAGCCGACCGGCTCCCGGCTGTCCAGAAGGAGCGCCCGCGCTGTTCGAATATCCGTCCCGCGCGCGCTGTCCTGGACTCGCCTCTTGAACTCCAAGCTACCGAAGGGTAATTGTTGCTGACACGGTGTCTACCGCCGTCCGCGTCCACCACCCTCCACGCGGGTCCGTCCGTCCGCCCAGGGCCCCCGCCCATGACCGGGAGCAGCAGATGACCGGGAGCAGCGCCATGACCGAAGAGGTCTCCTTCACGACCGGCTCCCCCCGGGGCAGCCGCACCGTCACCGTCTCCTACCGCAGGGCCGGCTCCGGCGAGCCCCTGCTCCTGCTCCACGGCATCGGCCACCACCGCCAGGCCTGGGACCCGGTGTTCGACCTGCTGGCCGTCGAGCGCGATGTCATAGCCGTGGACCTGCCGGGTTTCGGCCGCTCCCCGGCGCTGCCCGAAGGCCTTTCGTACGACCTGTCCACGGTCGTACCGGTCCTGGGCGCGTTCTGTGAGGAGCTGGACATCGAGCGGCCGCATGTGGCGGGCAACTCCCTCGGCGGGCTGCTGGCGCTGGAGTTGGGGCGCGAGAAGCGCGTACGGTCGGTGACGGCCTTCTCCCCCGCCGGGTTCTGGTCCCAGGCGGAGCGCCGCTACGCCTTCGCGACGCTGAGCGCGATGCGGCGGGGGGCGAAGATGCTGCCGCTGCCGGTCATCGAGCGTTTGTCCCGGAGCGCGCCGGGGCGCGCGGCGCTCACCAGCACCATCTACGCGCGACCCGGGCGCCGTTCACCCGAGGCCGTCGTCGCCGAGACGCTCGCGCTGCGTGAGGCCGGCGGCTTCGACCAGACGCTGCGGGCGGGGATCGACGTACGGTTCACCGACGACGTGGCGGGAGTCCCGGTCACCGTCGCCTGGGGCGCCAAGGACCGGCTGCTGCCTCGCCGGCAGGGCATCCGCGCCAAGCACACCCTTCCCGGTGCCCGGCTGGTGCGGCTGCCCGGCTGCGGCCATGTCCCGATGAACGACGACCCCGCCCTGGTCGCGCGCGTCATCCTCGACACCAGCCGCTGAGCCGCCGCGCCGGGGGCGCCCGCCCAGCACCCCGGCGCCCAGCGCGACCCCGGCGCCGACCAGCGCACTGCCCACCCCCTGCGCCGTGCCGTACGCCCCGGCGCCGACCAGCGGGGCGGTGAGCGCGGCCGACACCGGGATGAGGCCGGAGAAGAGCGTCGCGCGTTCGGCGCCGATGCGCTGCACACCCATGTACCAGCAGACGAAGCCGATCACGGTGACCACGGCGGCCTGCCACACCAGGGCCGCCGTTTCGGTGGCGTCGGGCAGCCGCAGTGCCGCCCGCCCGTCCAGTACGAGGGCGAGCACGGCGGACTCGACGGCCGCGACGCCGCAGACGGCCGCCGAGAGCAGCTTGGGCCCGAGCGGGCGCAGCACCGGCACCGCCAGCACCGCGAACCCCACCTCACCCACCAGTGCCCCCGCCGACCACGCGATGCCCACCGCGTCCGTGCGGCCCCAGCCCTGCACGGTGAAGGCCCCGGCGGCCACCAGGAGCGCTCCGTGGAGCACCGGCCGGGTGGGCCGTCGCCCGTCGAGCAACGGCACCAGGACCGCCACCACGACCGGCGCGCACCCGACGAACACACCGGGGACGGCGGGTTCGGCCGTGCGCTCGGCGGCCAGCACGGCCATGTTGAAGCCCACCATGCCGACGGCGGAGAGCAGCGCGAGCCGGCCCCACCGTGCCGCGCCGAGGCGGCGCAGCGGCGCGGTGCCGCCCCGGCCGAGCAGCGGGAGCAGCAACAGGCAGGCCAGGCCGTACCGCAGGGCCTGGCCGCCGGCGTGCGGATAGTCGCCGAGGACGCTGTTGGCGGTGAAGGACCCGCCGACGAGGACGCAGGCGACGGCGGCGAGCGCCGCGCCCCGAAGCTGTGACACGTTCATGGGCCCGACGCTAGGCAGCCCGGTGGTCTTGTTTAAGGTCCACTTCCATGACGTCATCGGGGACCACTTCGCCCTCCGCGCCGCACGGCGACGACGGGCGTCCGTCGTGGAACGCGGCCTGGGAGCTGCTGCTTCCGGCCGCCGCGGCTCCGGCTCGGCAGCGCGGCAGACTGCTCCAGTCGGCGTTCCGGGAGGCCGTCCGTTCGGGCCGGCTCGCGGCCGGGACCCGGCTGCCGTCGAGCCGTGAGCTCGCCGCCGACCTCGGTGTCTCACGCGGCCTGGTGACCGAGGCGTACGAACAGCTCACCGCCGAGGGTTATCTGCGCAGCGGCCGGGGCTCGGGCACCTGGGTGGGCGGGGCGGCGCGCGCCGCCGACGCGCCACGCGCGCGGGATCTGGCGCCGCGCGACCCCGGCGCGCGGGTCGACTTCCTGCCCGGCACCCCGGACCTGTCCCTGTTCCCGCGCGCGGCCTGGGCCGCCGCGCACAAGGGCGTACTGGAGCGGCTGCCGCACCGCTCGCTCGGCTACCCCGATCCACGCGGGCTGCCGGAGCTGCGGACGGCGCTCGCCGCGCTGCTGGCCCGGCGGCGCGGAGTGGTCGCCGACCCGGAACGGATCGTGGTGTGCTCCGGGGTCGCCCAGGCCACGACGCTCCTCGGTCTCGTCCTCGGGGAGGGCCTCTCCCTCGGGGGGTCCCTCGCCCCCGGGGAGAGGGACGAGCCGGCCGTGGGGGTCGAGGACCCCGGCAGCCCCGAGCACACCGCCCTGTTCGCGGCCACGGGCGTACGGACCCGGCGGCTGCCGCTCGACGACGAGGGCCTGGCCATGGGCCCGCTGTACGCGAGCGGGGTGCGGGTCGCGGTGACGACCCCGGCCCACCAGTTCCCGTCCGGAATCGCCTACTCCGCGCGGCGGAGGGCCGAACTCCTGGACTGGGCGCGGGCGGTGGACGGGCTCGTCGTGGAGGACGACTACGACGGGGACTTCCGTTACGACCGGGCGCCGGTGGGGGCGCTCCAGGGCCTCGACCCCGAACGCGTGGCGTACACCGGGTCGGTGAGCAAGTCGCTCGCCCCCGGTCTGCGGCTCGGCTGGCTGCTGGCGCCCGACCGGCTGACCGGCGCGATCGTCACCCGCAAACGCACCATGGACCTCGGCAATCCCGCGCTGGACCAGGCACTGCTCGCGGACTTCGTCACCAGCGGCGCGTACGACCGTCAGCTGCGCCGGTGCCAACGCGCCTACCGCGAGCGGCGGGACGCGCTGGTCCGGGCGCTGCACGAGCACCTTCCGGGCACGGAGGTGAGCGGCATCGCGGCCGGGCTGCACATCATCGCGCGGTTGCCCGCACGGTACGGGCCCGAACCGCGCCTGCTCGCACGCGCCGCCCACGCGCGCGTGGCCGTGCGCCCGCTCTCGTACTACCTCTCCTCCGGGGCCGGGCCGGGAGACGAGGTCTCGCTGGTGGTCGGATACGCCCATCTGACGCCGTCGGACATCGCGCGCGGGGTACGGCTGCTCGCCGGGGCGTTGGAGACGCGCGGCGCCTGAGGCGTGTCCGCCGGTTCCTGTCCGGGGCACGGGGGCCGGTACACACGGCCACCACGCCCGCGCGTGAGAACCGCGCACGCCCGCGCGGCAGGGCCCGGCCCGACAGGATCCGGAAGACGCCCTAGGAGTTGGACCAGCCCCGCTTGCACAGCACCAGCCGGTACCCGTCCGGGTCCTCGATCGTCACGCCCCACTCGTTCCAGTACGGGTTGGGCGACAGCACCCGCGTGCCGCCGTGCGCCTCCAGGCGGGTCACCAGCTCCGCCGGGACCTCCTCGTCCACATAGACGACCAGCAGGTCCTCCTCGGTCGGCCGGGGCTCGGCGGTTCCGGCCGGCACCTGGACCAGTTCCAGATGCCAGTCGGCGTCGGGCCAGCCGACCATCAGCAGCGCGTGCTCGCCGGGGCCCGTGGCCTCCGCGTCGTGCCGCCACACGACGTCCAGGCCCAGGCCCCCTACCCAGAAGCGCTCCGCCGCCGCGAGGTCGCGCGAGGGGCGGGCGATACGGATGTGTGAACGGCCTCCGACGGGCATGGGAGCCTCCTGGGCTTTCGCTGGTGCTGAACGAGGGGACGCGCGGCCGTGCTGACGGCTCGTACCGACCGTACCCGTCGAAGATCACCAAGGCGATCGTCCCCTGGTCCCCGGCCGCCCGCCCCAGGTCCACACGTTGTCGGCCACGTGGGGCCGGCGGCTCGTGCCGCGGCGGTGGCCTCCCGGTGTTCACCCGGGGTTCGCGCCCGCGCCGCAGCCGGGCAGTAGGCATGGCTCTGATCCGCACGCGCCGGACCACCGCCCTGATCCACCGCCCTGACCCACCACCCCGCCCCAGGAGGCGCCTCGATGCCGTACCGCCCTCGGATCCCCTCGCCCACCCGCCGTACCGTCCTGAAGGGTTCGCTCGCCGTGTCCGCGGGTCTCGCCCTGCCCGCCGGGCTCGCCGCGGCCGCGCCCGCGCTGGCGCTCTCCGGGCGGCCGAACGCCGGCTGGGGCGTGCAGGCCGGTGACATCACGGCGTCGTCGGGGCTCGTGTGGGTCCGGTCCGACCGGCCCGCCCGGATGGTCGTGGAGACCTCCGCCACCGCGTCGTTCCGCCGCGCGCGCACCTGGCCCGGCCCGCTGCTGGGGCCCGGCACCGACTTCACCGGGACGACACGACTGCGCGGACTGCCCGCCGGTGAGCAGGTCCACTACCGCGTCACCCTCGCCGACCCCGACGACCCCCGCCGTACGGGGAAGCCGGTGTACGGCACGTTCCGTACCGCGCCCGCCTCGCGCCACCGGGACGTGCGCTTCCTGTGGTCCGGCGACATCGCGGGGCAGGGCTGGGGCATCAACCCGGACATCGGCGGCTTCCGCGTCTACGACGAGATGCGGCGGCTCGATCCGGACTTCTTCCTGTCCAGCGGCGACACCATTTACGCGGACGGGGTCATTCCGCCCAGCGTGACGCTGCCCGACGGCCGCGTCTGGAGGAACGTCACGACCGAGGAGAAGTCCAAGGTCGCCGAGACGCTCGCCGAGTACCGGGGCAACTTCCGCTACAACCTGCTCGACGAGAACGTACGGCGGTTCAACGCGCAGGTGCCCTCGATCGTCCAGTGGGACGACCACGAGGTACGCAATAACTGGTACCCCGGGCAGATCCTGGACGACGCCCGCTACACCGAGAAGAACGTCGACGTGCTGGCGGCCCGTTCGCTGCGGGCCTTCAGCGAGTACGTCCCGGTCTCGACGCTGCGGCCGGGCAGCCGGGAGGGGCGTGTGCACCGGGTCGTGCGCCATGGTCCGCTGCTGGACGTGTTCGTCCTCGACATGCGTACGTACCGCGACGCCAACTCCCCCAACCGCCGGGCCGACGACACCGTGGGCATCCTCGGCGCGGAGCAGTTGGAGTGGCTGAAGCGGGAGCTGTCCCGCTCCCGGGCGGTGTGGAAGGTGATCGCCGCCGACATGCCGCTCGGTCTGGTCGTTCCCGACGGGCCGGCGAACTTCGAGGCCGTGGCGCAGGGCGACCCGGGCGCGCCGCTCGGGCGCGAGCTCCAGATCGCGGAGCTGCTGCGGTTCGTCAAGCACCGCCGGATCACCGGCACGCTGTGGCTCACGGCCGATGTGCACTACACGGCGGCCCAGCACTACGACCCGTCGCGGGCCGCGTTCAAGGACTTCGCCCCGTTCTGGGAGTTCGTGTCGGGGCCGCTCGCGGCGGGCGGGTTCCCGGCGAACGCGCTCGACGCGACCTTCGGCCCCGACCAGGTCTTCGTCCACGCGCCGGCCCGGGCCAACGCCTCCCCGATGGAGATGCCGCCGAACTTCGGAGAGGTCGAGATCGACGGCGGCAGCGGCGAACTGACGGTGCGTCTGCGCGCGCAGGGCGGTTCGGTACTCTTCACCGAGGTGCTGAAGCCGGGGCTGGTGGGCCAGTAGCCGCCCCGCAGGGCTTCCGGGTGGGCGTACGGAGTGTGGCAGCGAGGCGGTCATTCCGCGCCACAAGTCGTAAGAAACGGCCAGAAAGGCACCAGAACCACACTTAACCCATCAGTCACAAAGCGTTCGCGATCACGCAACACCGCTCGGTCACAGTGAAAGCATGACTGAGATGCCCGAGTTGACTGTCCACGGGAACACCCGCCGCCACCACTGGCGGCGGGACCTGATCGAGCTGGCCGCGATGTTCACGGCCGTGGCGGTGGCCGACGCCGTGGCGAACACGGTCGCCCACGGTCCGGACGGACCGTTCCTGCTGATCGCCTCGGCGGTCGCGCTGGTCGCCACGGCGGCGTTCCACACCTGGTGGGCCCGGCGCCACAGCCACGCGCCCCCGGCGGACGCACCCGCCGATACGGGCGCGGCGCGCGGCCCCGCCGCCGCCGCGCCCGCCGAAGGGCCCGCCGAAAACGGCGCCGCCTCCCGCGAGACCTCGCTGTGGCGGATGCGGGCCACCGTGCGCGACGAACCGGGAAGCCTCGCCGCGCTGTGCACCGCACTCGCCCGCAGCGGCGTCGACATCCTCACCCTCCAGACGCATCCGCTGGCCGACGGCACGGTCGACGAACTCCTGCTGCGCGCCCCCGCCGAGCTCTCGGCCGACCACCTCACCCGGGACATCGCGGGGGCGGGCGGCGGCGACATCTGGCTGGAGCGCGCGGACGCGCACGACCTGGTGGACGCGCCCACCCGGGTGCTGGGGCTGGCCACCCGCACCGCTCTCGACGCGGCCGAACTGCCCCTCGCGCTGCGCCAGCTGCTGGGCCGGTGCACCATCCACTCGCTGCCCGCCGTGTCCCTGTCCGGCCGGCCGACCGGTGAGACGGCGCCGGTCGAGGGCGTCCTCGAAGCGACCACCATGCGGCTGCGCGACCCGAACGGCGGGGTCATCACCATCGACCGGCCCTACCTCCCCTTCACCCCGACCGAGTTCGCGCGGGCGCGCGCGCTGGTCGAGCTGGACGCGCGGCTCGGCCCGCGCATCCCCCGCAGCCAGGACGTCCTCACCCTGCCCGAGGGCAACGAGATCACCGTGCGCCGGGCCGGCCAGGACGACGTCGAAGCCGCCAAGGCCATGCACGAGCGCTGCTCCGACCGCACGCTGGGCCTGCGCTACCACGGCCCCGTCGGCGACGCCGACCGCTATCTGAACCACCTGCTCAGCCCCCGTTACGGGCGCACCCTCGCCGCCGAGTCGGCCTCCGGGCGGCTCGTCGCCCTCGGCCATCTGCTGTGGGACGGCGACGAGACCGAGGTGGCGCTGCTCGTCGAGGACGACTGGCAGCGCCGGGGCATCGGCTCCGAACTCCTGGAGCGCCTGGTGGCGCTGGCGGCCGAGGCCGGCTGCGAGAGCGTCTACGCGGTGACGCAGTCCTCCAACACCGCGATGGTGGCGGCGATGCGCGGCCTCGGGCTGCCGCTCGACTACCAGATCGAGGAGGGCACCCTGGTGGTCACCGCACGGCTGCCGAAGGCTCGCGCGGCGGCGCGTCCGTCGGCCGCTCTGCCGACGTCAGGACGTCCGCCGATCGAACGGTCGTCGGCCGAGCGGTCGTCGTTCGAGCAGGCGTCGTTCGAGCAGGCGTCGTTCGAGCAGGCGGAGCGCTGAGCGCGCGGCTCAGATCGCTCCACAGGTCCTCCACGTCCTCCAGACCGACCGAGAGCCGCAGCAGCCGGTCGCTCACCCCGGCGGACCGCCGGTCTCCCTCGGCCACGATGCGGTGGCTGATGGAGGCCGGGTGCTGGATGAGGGTGTCGACGCTGCCGAGGCTCACGGCGGGGGTGATCAGCCGCACGCCCGCGATCACGGCGTGCGGGTCGCCGTGCACCTCGAACGCGACCATCGCCCCGCCCACCGCCGGATAGTGGACCCGGGCGACCCGCGGGTCCCCGGTCAGTCTGCGGACGAGCTCCGCGGCGCTGCTCGCGGCGGCCCGCATCCGTACCGGGAGGGTCGCGAGGCCCCGCAGCAGCAGATAGCCCGCGAGCGGGTGCAGGACGCCGCCGGTGGCGAACCGCACCTGGCGCAGCTGCCGCGCGAACGCGTCGTCGCACGCGACCACCCCGCCCATGACGTCACCGTGGCCGCCCAGGTACTTGGTGGCGCTGTGCAGCACGATCCGCGCGCCCTGCTCCAGCGGACGCTGGAGCACCGGGGTGGCGAAGGTGTTGTCGACCAGCAGCGGCACCGAGCCGCAGGCATGGGCGACGGCCCGGATGTCGACCTCGGCGAGGGTGGGGTTGGCCGGGGTCTCCACGATCACCAGACCGGTGTCGGGCCGCAGGGCGTCGGCGATGCCCGCCGGGTCCACCCAGGTCACCTCCGTACCGAGCAGACCGGCGTCCAGGAGGTGGTCGCTGCACCCGTACAGCGGCCGGACGGCGACCACGTGCCGCAGGCCCGCCGAGGCCCGGGCGAGCAGCACCGCGGAGAGGGCGGCCATGCCGCTGGCGAAGGCCACGGCGCCCTCGGCGCCCTCCAGCCGTGCGAGGGCCGTCTCGAAACGGCCTACGGTGGGGTTGTCGAGACGGGCGTACACCGGCGGTCCCTCGGGCAGCAGCCCGGTGGCGGCGAAGGCGTCGATCCGGGCGGCCTCGGCCGCGCTGTCGTACGAGGGGTAGGTCGTCGACAGGTCGATCGGCGGGGCGTGCAGTCCGAGTCCCGCGAGGTCGTCGCGGCCGGCGTGGACGGCTTCGGTGGCCAGGGCACGGGGTGCGGCCTGGGCGCGGTCCTGCGTGTCGGTGTCCATGGCGGCACTGTGCAACCGTGACCGGAATCGGGCGCCGAGGTCCGTGCTACGTTCGGCCAATGGCCGATTCCGTCGTACTGGACCCGGTGGATCTGGACATTCTGCGCCTTCTGCAGAACGACGCCCGGACCACCTACCGCGATCTCGCGGCGCAGGTGGGCGTCGCCCCCTCCACCTGCCTGGACCGGGTCACCAGACTGCGCCGCTCCGGAGTCATCCTCGGACACCAGCTCCGGCTCGACCCGGCGCGAATGGGCCGGAGCCTGGAGGCCCTGCTCTCCGTGCAGGTGCGGCCACATCGGCGTGAACTGATCGGTCCGTTCGTCGAGCGCATCCGGGCGCTGCCGGAGTCCCGCGCCCTGTTCCACCTCACCGGCCCGGACGACTACCTGGTCCACGTGGCGGTGACCGGCACGGCCGACCTCCAGCGGCTGGTCATCGACGAGTTCACCTCGCGGCGCGAAGTCGCCCGCGTCGAGACGCGGTTGATATTCCAGCAGTGGGAGTGCGGTCCTCTGCTGCCTCCGTCGTCGACACCGGCGCCGCCCTCCGCTTCGCCCTCTCCCTCCCCTTCCGTCCCTGGTGGCTGAAGGTCGCCTGTGGGTGACGCGGGGCCCGTGCTCGTACGAGTATGTGGACCATGCCAGACACTTCCAGCAGCGTGCTGCCCCGCCAGGTCGCCGACGCCCATGTCGACGCACTCATCGAACTCGACCCCATCACCGGTACCTATCTGGGCGTGCGCGAGAGCGCCCGGCTGCTTCCGGACTTCACGCCCGCCGGGCAGGAGGCCGTGGCCTCCCTGGCCCGCGCGACGCTGGCGCGGCTCGACGAAGCGGAGCGGGCACCGGGCGCGGACAGCGACTCGGAGCGGCGCTGCGCCAGACTGCTGCGGGAGCGTCTGACCTCCGAACTCGCGGTCCACGACGCGCAGGAGGGGCTGCGCTGCATCAGCAACCTGCGCTCGCCCGTCCACTCCGTGCGCCAGGTGTTCACCATGATGCCGGTCTCCGACGAGGCGGACTGGGCGGATGTGGCGGCGCGGCTCACGGCCGTTCCCGCCGCCCTCGATGGCTACCGCGCGTCCCTGCAACTGGGTCTCGAACGCGGCCTGTTCGCCGGGCCGCGCGCCACGGACACCTTCATCGGCCAGCTCACCGAGTGGATCGGCACGGACCGCGACTGGTTCGCGGAGTTCGCGGCGCCGGGCCCCGAGGCCCTGCGCGCCGACCTCGACGCGGGCGCGCGCGTGGCGGGCGAGGCGCTCGTCGCCCTGCGCGACTGGCTGCGCGACGTGTACGCGCCCGCGATCGCCGGGGCTCCCGACACGGTCGGCCGTGAGCGGTACGCCCGCTGGGTGCGCTACTTCAACGGGACGACGCTGGACCTCGACGAGGCGTACGCGTACGGCTGGTCCGAGTACCACCGCATCCTCGGCGAGATGAAGACCGAGGCCGACAAGATCCTGCCGGGAGCGGGGCCCTGGGAGGCGCTGGCCCACCTCGACGAGCACGGCACCCACATCGAGGGCGTGGACGAGGTCCGCGCATGGCTGCAGAACCTGATGGACGAGGCGATCGAGGCCCTGGACGGCACGCACTTCGAACTCGCCGAGCGGGTACGGAAGGTGGAGTCGCACATCGCCCCGCCGGGCAGCGCCGCCGCACCCTACTACACCGGCCCCTCCGAGGACTTCTCACGGCCCGGCCGCACCTGGCTGCCCACGATGGGCGAGACCCGCTTCCCCGTGTACGACCTGGTCTCGACCTGGTACCACGAGGGTGTTCCCGGCCACCATCTGCAGATCGCGCAGTGGCGGCACGTCGCGGACCGCCTCTCGCGCTACCAGGCCACCATCGGCACGGTGAGCGCCAACGCCGAGGGCTGGGCGCTCTACGCCGAGCGGCTCATGGACGAGCTGGGCTTCCTGCCCGACCCGGAGCGGCGCCTGGGGTACCTGGACGCGCAGATGATGCGGGCGTGCCGGGTCATCGTCGACATCGGCATGCACCTGGAGCTGGAGATCCCCGAGCACGCGCCGTTCCATCCCGGCGAGCGGTGGACACCGGATCTCGCCCAGGAGTTCTTCGGCCGCCACAGCGGGCGTCCGGCGGACTTCGTGGAGAGCGAGCTCACCCGGTACCTGTCCGTGCCCGCGCAGGCGATCGGCTACAAGCTGGGCGAGCGCGCCTGGCTGATGGGCCGCGAGAACGCCAAGAAGCACCACGGTGACGCGTTCGACGCCCGTGCCTGGCACATGGCCGCGCTGTCGCAGGGGCCGCTGGGGCTGGACGACCTGGTGGACGAGCTGTCCAAGCTCTGAGCGCCACGCTCCGAGCCGTCGCGGTGGCGGGCCCGCCGGCCCGTCACCGCGCGACACCGCCGCCCGCCGCGGCGGTGTCAGCAGCCGCAGTCGTCCGCGCCGACCGGCGCGGTCAGCGCGTCGGCCTCGCGCTTCTCGACGCCCTCCCAGGTCTCGAACGCGAAGCCCTCGCGCACCCAGTACTCGAAGCCGCCGAGCATCTCCTTGACCTGGTAGCCGAGTTCGGCCAGGGCGAGCGCGGCGCGGGTGGCGCCGTTGCAGCCGGGGCCCCAGCAGTAGGTGACGACCGGCACGGACCTGTCGAGCAGGTGCTCCGCCTGTTCGGCGATCAGCGCGGTCGGCAGGTGTACGGCGCCCGGTACGTGGCCCTGGTCCCAGGCCTCGGTGGAGCGCGAGTCCAGCACGACGAAGCCCGGCTCCCCGCCCCGGGCCAGCACCGACGCCACGTCGGAGACGTCCGCGTGGAAGACCAGACTGGCGCGGAAATAGGCGGCGGCGTCCGCGGGCGCGGCCGGGGCGACGCGCAGGACGGGGTTGGCGGCGGTGGCGAGCTGCGTTGTTGTCATGGCCAGAAATCTACGGCCGTTGATCATCGGCCGGAAGGCACGATCCCCGGAACATCTCTTGATTCGCCGGGGAATCCCCTGTTGTCTGGCAGCCATGACCGAGTATTCCCCGGACGCCACCGACTGGCGCATCCTGGACGCCCTCCAGCAGGACGGCCGGGCCACCTTCGCGGAGCTGGCCCGCTCCGTCGCCATGTCCCCGAGCGCCGTGACGGAACGCGTGCGGCGTCTGGAGGAGGCAGGGGTGATCTCGGGCTACACGGCGGTCGTCGACCAGGAGCGGCTCGGCCGCGGCATCCTCGCCTTCGTACGGCTGCGGTACCCGAACGGCAACTACAAGCCGTTCCACGACCTGCTGGACGCGACGTCGGAGATCATGGAAGCGCACCACGTCACGGGCGACGACTGCTTCGTGATCAAGGTGGGCGCGCGGTCGATGAGCCACCTGGAGGAGATCTCCGGGAAGATCGGCGCCCTGGGGTCGGTGACGACCAGCGTGGTCTACTCCTCGCCCCTGCCCCGCCGGGCGATAGGCCGCTGAGGGCCGCGCGCGCCGGGGTCCCTCAGTCCCCGGATCCCGCCGTCCGGTGCCGCACCCGCGACCCGTCGCGCTCCTTGACGATCTCCAGCTGGGTGGGGACGCGGCGCCGCAGATCGCCGACATGGCTGACGATGCCGACGCTGCGGTCCCGTTCGCGCAGCGAGTCCAGGACGTCCAGGACCTCGTCCAGGGCCTGGTCGTCGAGGCTGCCGAAGCCCTCGTCGATGAAGAGCGTGTCCAGCCGTACGCCCCCCGCCTCGTCGGTGACCACGTCGGCCAGGCCCAGGGCAAGCGCGAGCGACGCGAAGAAGGTCTCGCCGCCCGAGAGCGTGGCGGTGTCGCGCTCCCGGCCGGTCCACGCGTCGACCACGTGCAGCCCCAGCCCGGAGCGGCCGCGTCCGCCCCGCGCGTCGGAGTGCACCAGCGTGTAACGGCCGCCGGACATACGGCCCAGCCGGGCCGTGGCGGCGGCCGCGACCTGCTCCAGGCGCGCGGCCAGTACGTACGACTCCAGGCGCATCTTGCGTTCGTTGTCGGCGGAGGTTCCGGCGGTGAGCCCGGCGAGGCGGGCCACCCGGTCGTACTCCTCGCGCAGCGGGCCGATCCGGCGCGTCTCGGCCGCGGCCTCGCGCCCGAGCCTGGCGAGTTCGGCGCAGCGCGCGCGGGCGGCGGCGAGCACCGAGGCGGCCTCGCGCAGCGCGCGCTCCACGCGCGCGTGGGCGGCCTCGGCCTCCTCGGTCCGCGCGGCCGGACGGGCGCCGGCCGCGACCGTGCCGGGGTCGGCGAGCCGGTCCGCGACGGCCGCCTCCTCGCGCTGCCACGCGTCGAGCCGGTGCTGGAGCTCGCTCTGCCCGCGGTCGTCGAGGAAGGCGTCCGCCGCGGCCCGCGGGGTGTCGAACCCGGCCCGGAAGGCCGCTTCGGAGAGCCGCCCGTCGGCGTCCTTGAGCCGCTGGGCGCTCACCTCGACCTCGCGGACGGCGTCGGCCGCCCGGGCGAGCAGCCCGGCCCGGTGGTCGAGGAGCGCCGCCTGCTCGGCGACGCTGCGGGCCTCGCCCCTGGCCACCGCCAGCTCCCTTTCCAGGGCGGCCTGTTCCCGGTCGATCTCCTCGCGCCGCGCGGTACGGGCCGAGACGCGCCGGTCCGCCTCGCGCTGCTCCTCCAGGCGCCGCGCGTGCTCGCGCTCGGCGCTCTCGAAGGCCTCGCGTGCCGCGTGCAGCCCGGCGGCGAGCGCGCGGCTCTCGCCGTACTCGGCCTCCCACGCGCGCACCTGGCCGTCGAGCACCCCGAGCGGTTCGGTGCCCGCCTCCGCGCTCGCCGCCGCGTACCGCTCGCGTACGGAGGCGAGGGCGCGCTCGGCCTCGGCGCGGGCCTCCTCGGCCTGCCGGTACGCCTCGTGGGCGGCCTCTTCCGTCGTACGGTCCACATGGCCGGTGGTGGCGCGCGCGGGCTCGGGGTGCTCGGGCGAGCCGCAGACGGCGCACGCCTCCCCCTCGCGCAGGCCCGCCGCGAGTTCGGCGGCGATGCCGCGCAGCCGCTCCTCGCGCAGCGCCAGCCAGTGCTCATGGGCGGTGTTGGCCTTCTCCCGGGCGGCGCCCTGCCGCTCCTCGGCCGCGGCCACGCGCACCTGGAGCGCGTCGCGCTCGCGGGCCGCGGCCAGCCTGCGCCGGGCCGGCTCCAGCCGTCCCGCCAGCTGTTCGGTGCGGGTGGCTGCGTGGTGGGCGGCGTCGACGCGCTCCTGGTGGCGTCGGCGCTCGCCCTCCCAGGCGGCGAGCCAGCCGGCCGCGTCGAGGAGCAGTTGCTCGTCGGCCCTGGCCTGGCGGTCGAGCTCGGCGCGCTCGGCGGTGATCTCGGCGCTGCGGGCCTCGGCCCGGCGGGCGGCGTCGAGCGCGCCCAGCTCCTGGCGCATCTGCCGCTCCAGCGCGGCCAGTTGCTCCGCCCCGGCCTCGGCCAGGTCCGCGGGCAGCGACGCGCGCGAGCGCTCACGGGCCGTGGCCGCCGTCTCGTGGTCGCGCTCGGCCTCCGCGCGCAGCGCGAGGGCGGGGGCGACCAGGTCGGCCTTGCGGGCCCGCGCCAGCCGCTCCCGTACGGCCGCGCGCTGGGGCTCGGCGGCGGCCAGTTCGTCGGCGCGGCGGCGGGCGTCCGCGTACCGGCGCTGGAGCTCGGCGAGGCGGCGCTCGTCGTCGAGCGCGACGCGGGCGGCGGCCTGACGGCTCTCGGCCGCGGTGAGGGCGCACTCCGCGACGGCGAGGCGTTCGCGGGCCCCGGCGCGCGCGACGGCGGCCCACTCCAGGACCCCTTCGGCGAGCCCCGGCTCCCCGGGGCGGTGGCCGGGCAGCGGCCAGTCGCGCGCGTCCGGGCCGTCCCCGGCGGCCTGCGCCATCCGCTGGGCGAGGTTGAGCAGTCGCTCGTCACCGGCCTTGACCTGCTGTTCGGCGGCGCGGCGCAGCTCGGCAAGGCGCTCCTCGACGGCGGCGAAGCGGCCGGTGTCGAAGAGCCGGCCCAGCAGCTTGCCGCGTGCTTCGGCGTCGGAGCGCAGGAACTTGGCGAAGTCCCCCTGCGGCAACAGCACGACCTGGCAGAACTGCTCGCGGCTCATACCGACGAGCTGACCGATCTCCTCCCCCACCTCCTGGTGGGAGCGGCTGAGCGCCTGCCACGCGCCCGCGCCCGGGTCGTACTCGCGCAGCCACGTCTGCGCCTTCTCGGTGGTGAAGCCGGTGCCGCGTTTCTTGGGCCGGTTCTGCTGGGGCCTGCGGGTGATCTCCAGCCGCCGTCCGCCGACGGTCAGGTCGAGCAGGACCTCGGTGACGGTGTCGGGCGCGGCATGGTCGCTGCGGAGCACGGCGCCGGGGCTCTGGCGGGCGCCGGGCACCGCTCCGTACAGCGCGTAGCAGACGGCGTCCAGGACGGAGGTCTTGCCCGCCCCGGTCACGCCGTGCAGCAGGAAGAGCCCCCCGGCCGAGAGCGCGTCGAAGTCGACTTCCTGGGTGTCGCCGAAGGGGCCGAACGCGGTGACGCGCAGCCGGTGCAGCCTCATCGGGCCCCCTCGCGCGCGTGGTCCCGGATGAGCTCCGACTCCACCCGTACGTCGTCGAAGGCGGCGCGCAGCACGGTGCGCTCCCGCTCGTCGGGTCCGCTGCCGCCGCGCACATGGGCCACGAAGTCCTCCGCGATCTCCTGGTCGGTGCGGCCCTCCAGGCGTCGCGCGTACGAGGCGAGCGGGTCCTCGGGGGCGCGGTCCGGGTCGAAGACCAGGCTCAGGGTGTGCGGGAAGCGGGTGGCGAGGCGGGCCATCGCGTCGTCGGGGCGGACCGGGTCGGTGAGCGTCGCCTCGACCCACGCGTCCTCGTGGGGCTCCAGCGCGGGATCCTCCAGCAGCTCGTCGAGCCGGCCCCGGACCCGGGCGAGCGGGCGCGGGACCGGGCAGTCGACGCGCTCGGCGCCGACGGATCCGTCGGCGGCCAGGTCGACGAGCCACATGGTCTTGCGGTGGGTGGTCTCGGAGAACGAGTACGCCAGCGGGGAGCCCGAGTAGCGCACGCGGTCCGAGAGGGTCTGGCAGCCGTGCAGATGGCCGAGCGCCACATAGTCGACGCCGTCGAAGACCCCCGCGGGGACGGCGGCGACCCCGCCGACCGTGATGTCGCGCTCGCTCTCGCTGGGCTCGCCCCCGGCGACGAACGCGTGGGCGAGCACGACGGAGCGGGTGCCGCGCGCGCGTGCCGCGAGATCGGCCCGGACACGCTCCATGGCCGCGCCCAGCACCTGCTCGTGCCCGGCCCTTGCGGTCTTGAACTCCTCGCGGACCAGGGCCGGTTCGAGGTAGGGCAGCCCGTAGAAGGCGACCTCGCCGTGGGCGTCGGACAGCAGCACCGGGGTGTCGCAGGCCGCCGGGTCGGTGCGCAGATGGATGCCCGCCCGCTCGATGAGACCGGCGCCGACACCGAGCCGCCGGGCCGAGTCGTGGTTCCCGGAGATCATCACCGTGGGCACGCCCTCGTCGGCGAGCCGGTGGATGGCGCGGTCGAAGAGCTCCACGGCCGCCAGCGGCGGGACCGCCCGGTCGTAGACGTCGCCCGCCACCAGGACCGCGTCCACGTCGCGCTCGCGCACCGTCGCCACCAGGTGGTCGAGGAACGCGGCCTGGGCGTCGAGCAGGGCGACCCGGTGGAACGACCGTCCCAGGTGCCAGTCCGACGTATGCAGGAGTCTCATGATCCCCGAGGGTATCGGTGGGGTCGGACATCCCGGGCGGCAACTGCCTTACCGGTACGGCTCACAGCTGTCACGCGTCCCCGTACGCCTCGCCGCCGAGCTCCAGCGTCGCGGTGCCCGCCGTGACGTCCGCGAGCCAGCGGCGCAGGGACTCCACGTCGGCCTCGGGGATGGCGATCCCGATGGTGACGGCCTCGGCGTAGCGCACCTCGCGCACGGCGCGCCCGGTGGCCCGCAGGTCGTTCTCCAGCTTGCCCGCGCGCTGGTGGTCGACGGTGACGGTGGCGAGGCGGTACCTCCGGCGCACCACGGTGCCCAGCGCGTCCAGGGCCTCGCCGACCGCTCCGCCGTAGGCGCGGATCAGGCCGCCCGCGCCGAGCTTCACACCGCCGTAGTAGCGGGTGACGACGGCGACGGCGTACCGCACCTCGCGGCGGGTCAGCATCTGGAGCATCGGGAGCCCGGCGGTGCCGCCCGGCTCGCCGTCGTCGCTCGCCTTCTGTACGGAGGCGTCGGCCCCGATGACGTACGCGAAGCAGTTGTGGGTCGCCGTCGGGTGCTCGGCGCGGACGCGCGCGACGAAGTCCTGCGCCTCCTGCTCGGTCGCGGCGGGCGCGAGCGCGCAGATGAACCGCGATCGGTTGACCTCGGTCTCGTGCACACCCTCGCGGGCGATCGTCCGGTACTGCTCCTGCATACGGCCACCCTATGCGGTGCCGCGCCCGTGACCTGCGGGCCGTCGCGGGCTCCGGCGGCGGGGGCGGGGAACGCCGGGGGCCGCGGGGGCACGGCGTGACCGATGTCACCGGGGCCGGTGCGGGCCCGGGCGGGGCCACGGGCCCACCCGGTGACACACACGCCCGGCAACGCCCCCGTGGACATCAGGTGAACCCTCGCCCGCCCCTCCCCCTTGATCCTCAACTCTCCCTATAGGCGGCTCGCGCAGGCTGCGCGGAGGAGTCGTGCCACAGCAGAGAGTGCGCCGGTCCGTAAGGAGCAACCCGATATGTCAGAGAACCTCCCGTTATTCTCCGTCCTTCTGGGAGGCGATTACGCGGGCAAGTCCTCAGCGGTCTCCCGACTCGCGGAAGGCCCCGATCCCGTCCGGGTCGTCTCGGTCGACGACCGCTTCCTCGCGGAGCGGCACGCGCTGATCGGCCGGCTGCGGCGAGACGTGGTGAAGGACGTCGCCGCCCCGGACGGGGCCTACTCGCCGGAGTTCATGGCCAGCATGCTCCAGACCGCCGTGGTGCACCTGCGCGACCAGCTCCTGACCGCCGCCGGATCGCCCGACGGACGGCCGCTCCTCGTCGACTCGTACTACTACAAGATCCTCGCGAAGTGCCGTCTGGCGGGGGTGAGCGAGAACCCCATGTACGACTGGTGGCGCTCGTTCCCCCAGCCGCGCCACGTGGTGTACCTCCGGGTCGCGCCCCAGGAGGCCTGGCGCCGCAGTCGGCGCGGCAGCCGGCTCAACTCCCTTGAACACTACGGCGAGAGGCCGAACCGGGCGGCGTTCGAGCGGTACCAGACGGACCTGGAGAAGCTGATGTGGGACGAGATCCGCGGCCTTCCGGTCACGGTCGTGGAGCAGCAGGGCTCCCCCGGGAGGACCGCCGAGGCCGTGCGGGAGGTGGTCTGCCATGACTACGTCTGAGGCTCGCCAGGCCCCTCGGGACGGACTGACCTGGACGGATCCGGGGCGGGTGGAGCGGTACCGGTCGCGGGTCCTCGCCGAACGGGACCGGTTGCGTACGGCCTTCGCGGACCCCGCCGGACACCAGCGGCGGGTCCTGGAGGACCTGCTCGCCTTCAACGCCGGCACCGCCTACGGACGCGCCCACGGCTTCGCGCGCGTACGCACCCTGGACGACTGGCGCGCGGCCGTGCCCGTGCAGGACTACAGCGGGCTCGCCCCGTGGATCGAGCGGGCCGCCGCGGGCGAGGAGAACGTCCTGACGGCCGACCGGCCCGCCGTGTTCTTCACCAGCAGCGGCAGCACCGGCGCCCACAAGAAGATCCCGGTCACCCCACGGTTCATGCGCACCACGTTCTTCCCGTTCTACTACGCCGCCTGGGCGCCGCTCATCGAGCACTTCCCCGATGTCCTGACCCGCCCGGACGCCGTCCTCAACCTGAAGCACGACCCCATCGCCGCTCCCCCCACCACGGCCTCCGGCCGGCCCCATGTCGGCGCGAGCCAGGTCGACTTCGGCGCACGGTTCGGCGAGCCGCTGTCGGCCGAGCCCGGTACGGCCGCCCCCTGGGCCACCCTGCCCGTCGAGGTGGACGCGGGCGCGCACCTCGACAAGATGTATCTGCGGCTGCGGCTGGCCGTCGAGAGCGACGTCCGCTGTGTCATCGGGATCAACCCGGCGATGGTCGCGGCCCTGCCCCACCAGCTGAACCTCTGGTGGGAGCGCATCGTCCGGGAGGTACGCGACGGCACGCTCGGCGGTCAGCCCCACTGCCCGCCCAACCCCGGCCGCGCCCGTGAACTGGAGCGGCTCGCGGAGCGCTTCGGGCGGATCAGGCCCGCCCACGTCTGGCCGCGGATGCGCGCCCTCTTCTGCTGGACCACGGGCGTCGCCTCGCTCTACCTCCCCCGTCTGCGCGAGGAGTTCGGGCCGGGCGTCACCGTCCTGCCCGCCCCGGTGGCCGCCTCCGAGGGGCCCACCGGCGTCGCCCTGGACCGCCACCCGAGCGCGGGAAGCCTCGTCGTCACCGCCTCCGTGTACGAGTTCGCCGACGCCGACCGGGACCTCACCCCCGACGTCCCCACGCTCCGGCCCCACGAACTCGAGGTCGGCCGCGACTACCACACCGTCTTCAGCCATGTGGGCGGTCTCTACCGCTACGCGGTCGGTGACGTCGTCCGGGTCGTGGACCGCGAGGGCGGTGTGCCGCGTCTGGAATACACCGGCCGCAGCACCCTCTCCGACGCGGCCGGGGAACGTCTGCGCGACGCCCAGGTCCTGCGCGCCCTCACCACCGCGCTCGCCGCGGGCGGGCTCGAACTGCGCAACGTCGCCTGCCGTGTCACCCCCGACCCCCATGGCCTCCCCGCCTACCAGTTCGCCCTCGCCTCAGCCATCCCCTGGAGCGGGGCCGAGACCGACGCGTTCCTGACGCGCCTCGACCGCGCCCTCGCTCTGGAATCCGCCGGCTACCGCCACGCCCGCACCCACCTCCGTCTGGGCGCTCCCACCGCCCTGCCCCTGCATCCCGACGCCTTCCTCGACGACTGGCACGCCACCGTCGCCTCCGGCGTACGCCCCACCCAGGTCAAAGACCGGCTCTTCCGCCAGGACCCGGCGCAATGGCAACGACTCACCGACGGGAACGGTTCCTGACCCTCCAGTCGCGGCCCCCTCCCCCACCGGGGCCGCACTCCACCCGTCCGACCGAAGGAGACGAGAACCCCGTGACCGAGTTGCTCGACGCCGTCGAACGCACCGCCCTGCTCACCGCCGCCCTGCGTGCCGCCGAGACGCGCCGGCCCGACCGCATCTACCAGGATCCGTACGCGCAGGCGCTCTGCGGGGAGATCGGCCCGGAGCTGCTCGCGGAGATCCGGCGGGCGACGTTCCCCGCGGACGCCTCGCGTACGCTCCCCAGCACCCCCGACTACAACGCCATCCGCACCCGGTTCTTCGACGACCACCTCCAGGAAGCGGCCCGTGAGCCGGGGATGCGGCAGATCGTGCTGGCCCCGGCCGGGATGGACTCGCGCGCGTACCGGCTGGACTGGCCCGAGGGGCTGCGCTACTTCGAGGTCGACCGGCCCGCGGTGCTCGCGTACAAGCGGGACCGGCTGGAGGGCGTGAGGCCGCGCACCGACCACCGTACGGTCGCCGTGGACCTCACCGCGCCCGACTGGGAGGACGACCTGCTCCGGGCGGGCTACGACCCCGCCCTGCCGTCCACCTGGCTGCTGGAGGGGCTGCTCTACTACATCCCCGAGCAGGACACCCACCGCATCCTGAGCCGGGTGGCCGCCTTCTCGGCGCCCGGCAGCCGGATCGCCGCCGACCTGGTGAACTCCGCCGCCCTGACGCTGCCTCATATGCGGGGCCTGCTCGACATCTTCGCGGGCTGGGGCTGCCCCTGGCTGTTCGGGACCGACGAACCCGAGGCGCTCTTCGACCGCTACGGGTTCTCGGTGGAGGCGGTGCAACCGGGCGAGCCGGGGGCGGACTTCGGCCGCTGGCCGGATCCGGTGCCGCCGCGGCACGAGACGGACGTGCGCCGGGTGTTCTTCATCCACGGCCGGCGGCGCTGATGTCCAAGGCTCTGGTCGTAGGAGGCAGTGTCGCGGGGCTGGCCACCGCTCTCGCGCTCGCCGGGTCCGGGCGCCGGGTGACGGTCCTGGAGCGCTCCGCCCCGCCGCCCCGGGGCGCGATGGCCGATCTGCACAGCCGCTGGCAGCGCCCCACCGTGCCGCAGGCCCAGCAGTCCCACACGCTGACCTCGCTCGGCGTACGCACTCTGCGCACCCGCGCGCCCGAGGTGCTGGAGCGGCTGATGGCCGCCGGGGCGCCGCTGTTCGACCTCACGCGCGCGATACCGCCGGGTGCGACCGACCGCGCGCGCGAGGTGGGCGACGACCTGCTGGTCGCGTTGGGCTGCCGCCGCACCACGCTCGAACTCGTCCTGTACCGGACGGTCGAGGCCCTTCCGCAGGTGGAGATCCGGCACGGCACGACCGTCCGCGGGCTGCGGCTGGGCTCCGACCGGCAGTCGGTGCGCGGCGTGGTGACCACGGACGGCGCCCATCTGTCCGCCGAGGTGGTCGTGGACGCCACCGGGCGCCGCGCGGCCGCCCGCGGCTGGCTCACCGACGCGGGGGTCCCGGTCGCGGGGGACCTGACCAGCCCGGGCGGGCTGCGCGGCTTCACGCGCTTCTACCGGCTCAGAAGCGGCTCCCTGCCCGGACCGCTGAACCGCGGCCATGCCGCCGGTGACATCTGGGACCACTACGCGGGCGTGCTGCACCCCGGCGACGCGGGCACCTTCGCGATCGCCCTGGGCACCCTGCCCGGCGACACGGAGCTGGACCGGCTGCGGCACGCCGACGCCTTCACCGCCGTCGCACGCGCCACTCCCGGCCTCACCGCCTGGCTCGACGACGCGGTCAGCGCCCCCATCTCCGGGGTCCAGGTGATCGGCGGCCCGGCCAACACCCTGCGCGCCACCGCCGTGCGGCCGCCCGTGGCGGGGCTGTTCCCGGTCGGGGACGCCGCCTGTGTCACCAACCCGCTCTACGGGCGCGGGATGTCGCTGGCACTCGCGCACGCCTTCGGCCTTGCCGACACACTGGCGTCCCATCCCGCCCGGCAGCGGGGCGAGGCCGCCGCCGAACTCGCCGACGTGCTGCTGCGGCCGTGGTACGAGCACGCGGCCAGCACCGACCGGGAGCGGATCGGGCGCTGGAGCGCCGTCGTGCACGGCCGCTCCCTGCCGCCCGTCTACGCCGGCTGCCCCAACACCTCCATACGGTCGGCCGCCGCACGGGACGGCACGGTGTGGCGTGGGCTGACGCGGGTCCTGATGGGGCTGAGCACTCCGGACGAGGTGTTCGGCGACGAGAAGTTCCGGCACCGGGTCGCCCAGGCGCCCCGTGGACCGCTCCCGGCGGACACAGGGCCCCTGCCCCGCGCACAGCTCCTGAACGTCCTCACGGCGGCGGAAGGAGCCTCCTCGTGACGCCCCTGTGCCGCCGCCCCGCGCCCGAGCCGCCCGGAGGGCGCCCGTGACCGCCCCCGCCGTCCTCGACGCGCCCCGCCCCGCGACAGCGGCGCGCCGCCGGGTGCTGCTCGCCCCGGTCACGATCACCCCCTCCAAGCCGCTCATGCCGTCCCACCTCAAGGGACTGTTCTGGACCGACGTGATGTACCGGGCCACCGCGTGCCTGGCGGACGTCGACTACCGCTTCAGCCACTCCACGTACCACCTGACCGAACAGACCCTCGCCTTCTGGGAGTTCCTCGACCGGACGCAGGGGGACACGGGCTACGCGGAGCTGACCGAGGACGACATCGGTTCGCTGTACGTACGCCACCGGGCGGCCGGGGACCGGGTTCCGGCCGCCGCGCTGCGCCCGTACGCCGACGCCGTCGAGCACCACGGGTGGGTGCACCCGGCCGCCACCCGCGTCCTCGAACTGTGGCGGGGCCACTACGCGCGGCTGGGCCTGTACGACCCCGGTCTCCTCGACCACCAGCCGCCCGGCCTCGGCCTGGAGGAGGCGCTGGAGCATCTGCGCGCGCGTGGGCTGTGCCTGGACCACCGGGCGGTGGGCGGTCCGGTCTACCTCGACCTCACACGGCACGGCCTGCCGCTGCGCCAGATCGTCACCGCCGACAGCCGGCCCAACTACCTCGCCTGCGCCCTGCGGGAACTCCTGCCGCTCGCCCCGCACTACGACGAGCTGGTGTTCCTGTACGACCGCGAGCTCGACCCGGACTACCAGCTCCTCGCGCGCGTGCTCGGGCCGCTGGGTCCCGATGTGCACCGGGTCACCGTGGGGCGGGTGCCGGTCGACGGGCGGATCCGTTCGGCCCGGGCGGGCGGCTGGCAGGGCCTGGACGCCGCCGCGCTCCTCGCCGCGGCCGCCGACCACGGCGAGGCGGCGATCCGGCTCGGCATGCGGCTCTACTTCATCGCCACGCTGGGGCCGGGCCAGGCCCAGTCGCACCGGCCCGACCTGCTGCGCCAGTGCCTCGGGCGCGCCGAGCGCCTGCTGGCGGGCGCGCCCGACACCGCCGAGCCGGACCTGCCCGCGCGGCTGGGCGTCCACCGCCGCGACCACACCTATGTGGATCCCTACCGGCTCACCACCAGTCTGCTCGGCCGGCGCCGTCCCGCGCCCGCGCGGGATCTGCTGAGGGAGGTGTTCCTGTGCCCCTGACCGGAGAACGGGCCTCGCCGCCCACGGCTCCCGTCCCGCTGACGCAGCGGCGGCTCCACGCCGAGGCGTCGCGGCGGCTGCGCGAGGCGCGGCCCGAACTGGTGCCCGCCGAGGGCGAGTCGGACGCGGCCGCGCTGCGGGCGGTGCGCGCCCGGGTCACCGAGCTGCCGGACGCGGACGCCGTGCAGGCGGTAGCGGTCGTGCGCAACTTCGACCCGGCGGCCTGGGTCCGTGAGGCGTCCGCCTTCGCGCTCGGTTTGGCACCCGACGCCGCGGCGGCCTGGCGCCGGTCATTCACCCGAACGGTGTACCTGGCCGGGAACCCCGAGAACCTGCTCGGCCGTTACTCCTTCGACCACCTGGCCGAGGACGGGTCGGTCGGCTGGTGCGGCCCGGCACCGGCCGCGAGCAGTGCGGAGCTGCGCCGTCTGCTCAAGCTGTTCCTGTCCACGGCCGCGTTCCCGGTGGGCCCGCCGAGAACGGTCACGGTCCCGGCCCCGACCGCCACTCGGGGCGGCTCCGGGACGCCGCGGCAGCACCCGGCGCGATCGGCCGCGCCGGGTTCCGGTCCCCCGCCGAGGGCCGGGATCCACCGCGACCTCTATCTGGCCGTCTCGGGCGTCCGGGTGCCCGAGGCGCTCGTCCACCTCAACCATCTGGTGGCCGAGGCCGTCCTGGACGGCCTGATCGTGCCGGGCGACCGGCTGACCCTGCGCTCCGTCCCGAGCCTGACCGGCGCGAGCGCGCCCTTCGCCGCGCTCCGCGTCGATGCCGACCCCACCCACCCCGACCGCCTTCGCGCCTTTGCCGCACTGACCGAGGAGACCCCCGATGACTGACTCCACCGTTCTGCCCGCCGACCGCCTCCCCGGCACGCCCGCGGGCACCCCGCCGGTCCGCCTGGGCATCCACGGCTCGCCCGACCTCGCCGCCGCGATCATCCGCGCGGCGGGCCGTGACGCGAGCGAGGTAGAGCTGGTCGGCTACGAAGTGGGCGACCCGTTCCGTGGACTGCGGGCCGGGGAGCTGGACGTCATGATCGTCAAGTACGGGCTGGAGGAGCCCGATCTGGCGGTGAGCCGGCCCGTGGCCCTCGACCCTCGTGCCGTGATCGTCGGCGCCCACCACCCGCTCGCCACGCACGCGTCCGTGTCGGTGGAGGAGCTGGCCGCGTACGAGGGGTTCCGCTGCCCGGGCGCGTTCCCCGAGTACGTGTGGGACGAGGTGGTGCCGCCCCGTACCCCCAAGGGCCGCAGGATCCGGCGGGCCTACGAGATGGGCACGGTGAAGGGCCTGATGGGGACGCTCTCCGGGACGGACGCGGTGCATCTGACGTTCCAGTCCCTGGAGGCGATGGCGCCGGCCCGGATGAAGGTGATCCCGATCGTCGACCTGCCGCCCGCGCCCGTCTCCCTCGCCTGGCTGCGCGACCCCGGACCGGCCGAGCACACGGCCCGGTTCATCGCGGACGCCGAGAACGGGAGCACCGCGCGATGACGGCGGCCGACGGCCGGGCGCCGGTGGTGCTGCTGCACGCGCTCGCCCTCGACTCCTCCATGTGGGACGCGCAGCGCGAGGTCCTGGAGCGGCGCGGCCACCGCGTCATCGCTTTCGACCAGCGGGGTTTCGGGGGCACCGCGCTCGGTGACGGTCCGCCCTCGCTGGACGCGGTCGCCGACGACCTGGCCCGCGAGCTGGACCGGCGCGGGATCGCGCGTGCGGTGCTGGCCGGGGTGTCGATGGGCGGCTACGTGGCAATGGCGTTCCTGCGCCGGCATCCCGGGCGGACGCGGGCGCTCGCGCTGCTGTCCACCCGGGCGCAGGCGGACGACGGGGCCGCGCGTGCGGCCCGGGAGGGGTTCGCCGCCCTCATGGAGGACCCGGTGAGGGGCCCGGCGGCCGTCGAGGCCACCGCGCCGCGACTGGTCGGCGCCACCACCCGGGCCGAGCACCCCCGGGTGCTGGCCCACGTCCGCGCTGTCGCGGCGAGGTCCGCCCCCGCGTCCCTGGCCTGGGCCCAGCGGGCGATCACCGCGCGCGAGGACGCCCTGGACGTCCTGCGGGACGCCGACATCCCGGCCGTGGTGATCATCGGGGAGGAGGACGAGCTGGTGACCGAGGCGGACGCGCGCGCGATGGCGGACGCCCTGCCCCGGGGGCGCCTCGTCGTCGTCCCCCGAGCGGGTCATCTGCCGCCCCTGGAGGCACCGGAGGCGACTCAAAAAGAGCTGGACGCGCTGCTCGACGAGCTGGAGGCGCTGGAAGCCCGCACCGGTGAAGGGGAAGCGCGCTGATGCCGGGCGAAGACCACCGGGCCTGGGGGTTCACGGGCCAAGAGGGGCGCGGGGAACGGCGTGGCCGCGAAGACCACCGCGCCTGGGGGTTCACCTCCTCCACCGGCCTGGGATTCACCCATCACACCATCGTCGACGCCCACTTCGAGGCGTGCCGGGACGCCTACCTCGCCCTGCTGGGGCAGGCGGGCATCCGGCCCGGCGCGCACGTCCTGGACGCGGGCTGCGGCGGCGGGGACTTCCTGCCGTGGCTGGCGGATCTGGTCGGGCCGCGCGGGCGGGTCTCGGCGGTGGACCTGGCCGGGGAGAACGCCGCGCTGGCCCGGGAACGGCTGGATCGCTGGGCCCCCGTCTGCCCGGTGGAGGTGCGCCGCGCCGATCTGCTGGAGCTGCCCTTCGCGGATGCCACCTTCGACGCCGTGTGGTGCGCGAACACCGTGCAGTACCTGAGCGACGGCGAACTGGCCATCGCCCTGCGGGAGCTGCGCCGGGTCGTGCGGCCCGGCGGCACGATAGCGGTGAAGGACCTGGACGCCCATCTGATCACCGCCCGGCCGGCCGATCCGTACCTCTTCGCGGACTTCTTCCGCGCGGCCGGCCGCACTCCCGGGTACGCCTCCCAGCTCCTGCGCACCCGGGACCTCTACCGCCATCTGAAGGCCGCGGGCCTGACCGATGTGCGGCAACAGACCGTCCTGATCGAGCACTTCGCCCCACTCTCCCCGCAGGCCAGGGCGTTCTACGCGCCGACCTGCGCCCGGCTCGCCGAACAGGCGGCGGCGCTCGGGCTGAGCGAGGAGTGGCGCCGGTTCGCGGACCCGGACGCGGCGGACCACCCGCTGGACGCGCCCGACGGATACATCAGCGAGGGCAATGTGCTGGCCGTCGCCACCGTGCCCGGCGAGCGGGAATTCCGGGAGCCCGCCGCTCGTTCTGCGGGAGAGAAGAACAGCTGACGGGCCTCTGGTCCGCGGGAGGCGAGACGTGAGCAGCGAGCAGGAGACCATCCGCAGGATCCTGACCGGGACCGGGGACACCTGGGCGGTCGTGGGTCTGTCGTCCAACGAGCGCCGCGCGGCGTACGGAGTGGCGGCGGTGCTCCAGCGGTACGGGAAGCGGATCGTGCCCGTCCATCCGAAGGCCGAGACGGTCCACGGGGAGCAGGGTTATCCGTCGCTGGACGCGATCCCGTTCGACGTCGACGTCGTGGACGTGTTCGTGAACAGTGAGCAGGCCGGAGGGATAGCCGACCAGGCCGTGGCCGCGGGGGCCAAGGCGGTCTGGTTCCAACTCGGGGTGATCGACGAGGCGGCGTACGAGCGGACGCGGGCCGCGGGGCTCGACATGGTCATGGACCGGTGCCCGGCGATCGAGCTGCCCCGGCTGGGCTGAGCCCCGCCGGGGGCCGACCCCGCCCCGGGGCAGCCCGCCCGGGGGCCTGCCCGCCCGGGGGCCTGCCCGCCCGGGGGGCCGCGTCCCGCGTGCTCCCGGCGCGCCGCGTCCGCGTCCCGCCGTCCGCTGTACCGGTCGTCCCGGCGCGCTCATACTGGCGCCATCCCCAGCAGTCCCCGAACGGACCCATGGGAGGCGCGCCTTGCCGATGTTCATCCGCACCCCGGACGGCCGGAGGCTGGCCGTGGAGAGCCGGGGCGACCCGCTGGGCAGGCCGGTGTTCCTGCTGCACGGCACTCCCGGCAGCAGACACGGCCCGGCTCCCCGCAGCACCGTGCTGTACCGGATGGGCGTCCGCCTCATCACCTTCGACCGGCCGGGGTACGGCGACTCGGACCGGCGGCCCGGGCGGCGGGTCGCACACGCGGCGGACGACGTGGCGGCGATAGCCGACGCCCTGGGCCTGGACGGGTTCGCCGTGGTGGGGCGCTCGGGCGGCGCGCCGCACGCGCTGTCGTGTGCCGCGCGCCTCGGGGGGCGTACGGCCAGGGTGGTGGCGCTCGTACCGCTCGCGCCGCGTGACGCGGAGGGCCTCGACTGGTTCGACGGGATGACCGAGGACAACGTCCGGGCGTACACCATCGCGGCGGGCGGTCCGCGGGCGGTGACCGCCGCCTTCGAGGGGCGGGCGGCGGAGATACGGGCGGACCCGAGGGCGACGGTCACCGCGATGCACGCGATGGTGCCGGGGCCGGACCGGGAGGTGCTGGCCGACGCCGCGATCCGGGCACTGCTGGTGCGCAACTTCGCGGAAGGGCTGCGCTGTTCGGCCGACGGGTGGGTCGACGACATCCTGGCACTCAGCTCGCCCTGGCAGTTCCGGCCGGAGGACATCCGTACGCCGGTGCTGCTGTGGCACGGGGCGCAGGACGTGTTCGCACCCGTGCGGCACACCCGCTGGCTGGCCGACCGGATCCCGGGCGCCCGGCTGGAGGTGCCGCCGGACGCGGCGCACTTCGGCGCGCTCGCGGTATTCACCTGGGCGCTGCGGTGGGCGGTGGCCTGAACGGGCCTGGGTAATGCAGCCCTCCAGCGGCGGGCCTCGTGGCATCCGGCGGGGCCGACCAGAACGGGCATGCCGAATGCAGTCGTTCGGCGGCAGTCACCACGGCATCCGACGGACCCGACCTGAACGGGCATGCGAAATGCAGTCGTTCGGCGGCGGGCCTCGTGGCATCCCCTGGGGCGCCGGTCGGGCGCGCCCGATAGCCGCCGCCCCCCACCCGGCGGCCGGGACCGCACCGCTCTCCCGGCCTCCCGCCTCCGGCCTCCGGTCACACCGGCTGGATCTCGATGTCCCGGTCCAGTCGTCGCCAGGAGCGGGCCGCCTCCGCGATCGGGTGGTCCACGCCCAGGCGTTCCGCGGCCGGTTCGATCACCGCCGCCCGCATTCCGGCCGCCTCCTCCCCCCGGCCCGCGGCCCGCAGGGAGACCGCCAGGTTCGACCGGCAGACCAGGACGTCCGGATGCCAGGCGCCGAGCTTGTCGAGCAGTCCCTCCAGCGCGACGTACTCCCACCGCTCGGCGAGGTCCGCCCGGCCCAGGTCGCCGTACACGTTGGCCAGGTTGACGGCCGCGCAGAGGGTGAACGGGTGCTGGGGGCCGAGCGCCCGCTCCAGCCGTTCCCGGACCTCCTCGGCGTCCTCGACCGCCTCCTCGGCGCCTCCGGTCTCCCGCAGGTGGACGACCACGTTCGCCCGGCACGCCAGGCTGTAGGGGTGGGACTCCCCCAGCGTCCCCCGGTACCCGTGCAGCATCCGCCGGGCAAGGTCCAGGGCGCGCCCCGGTGCGCCGGTGGCCGCGAGGTCGGCGGCGAGGCTCACCCCGCAGGCGAGGGTGTCGGGCGAGTCCGGTCCGTACCGGTCGTGGAAGCGCTCGTATGCCTCGGTCGTCAGCCGCATGGCCTCGTGCGGATGTCCGGCCCTGCGCAGGGAGACGGCGAGGCTCTTGGCGGCGCGCAGCACCTCGGGGGCGTGCGGGTCCAGGACGCGCCGCAGTCCCTCCACGACCTCGCGCAGGACCTCGCCCGACACCGCGTACTCGCCGGTCTCGCGCAGGTCCTGGGCCAGGTTCGCCTTGGTGACCAGGGTGTAGGGATGGTCGTCGCCCAGCAGCATGCCGCGGCGCTCCACAGTCCGCTCGTCCAGGCGCCGCGCGGCCTCGCTGTCCCCGGTGAGGCGGTAGTCGATGGCGAGGTTGTGCGCGGCGGTCAGGGTGCGGCGGTGGGTCTCCCCGAAGAGGCCCCGCATGCCCCGGTAGACCCACAGGTCGCGCTCCAGGGCCTCGGTGAACCGGCCGACGGCGCGCAGGTCGGCGGCGAGGCTGCCGGTGACGACCAGCACGGTGGGGTGGTCGTCGGCGGGGTGGAAGAGGCGCTGCTGGCGGGCGAGGATGTCCTCGTCCAGGGCCAGGGCTTCCTGGTAGCGGCCCTGCGCGCGGAGCGCGTTGGCCAGCTCGAAGCGGATGTTGAGGGTCTGGAGCGCGTCCTCGCCGAGCCGGCGGGTCCAGACGCGGTCCAGTTCCGCGCCGAAGGAGCGCGCGCTCTCCAGCTCGCCTCGGCGCAGCAGATAGCGGATCCGGTCGATCATCAGCTCACGGGCCCTGGGGTCGTCGCTGTCGGCGACGCCGGACGCGTTCAGATGCGGCCAGATCAGCTCGAAGGCGGGCCAGCTCTTGGGGTCGTTGACGGGGTCGTCCCGGTCGACGCCCTCGGTCGGCCGCGCCTGGGCCAGGATGCGGTGCACGACCCGCTTGGCCTCGGTCTGCTCCTCGGCGCTCAGCTCGTCGCGCACGGCCGCCTGGACGAGGCGGTGCACCTGGATGCTGCTGTCCGCCGGGTCCACCTTGGCCAGGGCGAACCGGTTCAGCGTCTGGATGACCCGGCCGAGCATGTACCGTTCGCGCAGATCGGCGTCGTACGGGAGCAGCGCGTCGAACATCGCGTCGCTGCCGATGAGCCGCATCGAGACGGGTTCGGCGGAGAAGAACGAGCAGATCTCCAGCAGGCGCACGGCGGCCCGGGACTCCTCGCGCAGCCTGCTGATGGAGATGGCCCAGGTGGCGCCGAACCGCAGCCCGTACGCCTGGGGCGTGCCGAGCGAGAGGACCGAGGTGCTCTGCTCCGCGAGCTGGCGCAGATAGGCGTCGACCGGTGTGGCCGTCTCGGCGAGCCAGGCCGCCGCCACCTCCACGGCCAGCGGCAGATCGCCCACGGCGTCGGCGACCCGGTCGGCGTCCTCGGGCGGCAGCCCCGCCACCCGCCAGGTCAGGTGCTCCACGCTCTCGAACCGGTCGAAGACCTCGACCTGGGTGCTCTCCACCTTCGGGGTGGCCGGTTTGTTGCGGCAGGTGGCGAGCAGATGCCCGTAGACCGAGGCGGGGAGCGGTCCGATGGCGTCGGGCAGCCGGCGCAGCGCGGCGTCCGGGTCCTCGACGTTGTCGAAGATCAGCAGCCAGCGAGGATAGCGCTCGCCGCGCCACAGCTCCTTCAGGGCCGCCATGGCCGCCTCGGCCACCACGTCCCCCGCCCGCAGGTCCATCTCGGCGGCGAGCTGCGCCAGGGAGGCCACCACCAGGTCGGGGCGTTCCGCCTCGATCCACCACACCAGGTCGTAGTCGGCGCGGAAACGGTGCGCGTACTCCAGCGCCACCTGGGTCTTGCCCACGCCGCCCAGCCCGTAGAGGACCTGGGGCAGGCGCTGGGCGGAGCGGCTGTCGCCGCGCAGTTGGTCGCGCACCCGGTCGAGCAGGTCGGTGCGGCCGGTGAACCAGGTGTTGCGCGGCCGTACGTTCCACACGCGGGGCGCGTTCCCGGGGAAGCGGGGCCGGTCGGGGGCGCACGGGAGCGCGGCGGCGGCCTCCGCCCGGCCGAGGGCGCCGAGCAGCGCGGCCGCCGCCTCGGCCTCGTCGACGCGCACCAGGTCCACCGCGCGAAGCCCGCCCGGCGGCGGCGTGAGCCGTACGTCGCCGACGCGCACGGGCAGCACCTGGCGGCGGCCGCCCGCCCGGTCCGGGGCGGGCCCGCTGTCCCACAGACCGCGTCCCGCCCGGGACTTGAGGTAGGGCGGGGAGGCGATGTGCAGCACGCGGTGGGCCTCCTCGCCGGGCTCCTCCTGGGAGCGCCCGGCGTGCGGGGAGCGCACGTCGACGGGGAAGGTGCGGAAGCCGGCCGTGCCGAGGACGGCGGTCAGCCACTCCACCCACATCCGGTCCTCGGACACGTGGTTGAGCACGATGTTCGCGGGCGAGGCGGGCCGGCGCCGGGTGAAGGCCGCGACATGGGCGTTGCGCAGGGCCTCGTCGATCGGCGGCAGTCCGGTGACCTGTCCGTCGGTGAGCACCGAGGTGAGCCGCTCGCAGGCGGCCAGCAGCGAACTGCCGAGGCCCGGCGGGTCGCCGAAGGTCGCCAGGACCTCCTCGTAGGCGTAGAAGGGCCGGTACGGGATCTCCACCGTGCCCCAGTAGACGTCGGCGGCCTCGCCGCGCAGTCCGCTGGGGAAGCCCTCGAAGCACTCCCGGGCGAGCGCCCGCCCGGCGTCGGCCTTCTCCTTCTCGCCCTCGTCGATCCTGGTCGGCACGGGCAGGATGCGGATGCCGCGCTCGTGGTAGCGCTCCTCGATGTAGCGGGCGACGGCCGAGGCGCCGTCGATGCTCTGGTCGCTCAGGGTGAAGCAGACGACGAGCACCTGGGGCATCTGGACCGTGCAGATGTCGGCGATGTCGCTGAGCCCGGTGCGGCTGTCGATCAGGGTGTAGTCGTAGTGGTGGCGCATGTCGTCGCCCATGGCGTCGAAGAACTGGCCGCCGCCGGAGTGCTCGTAGAAGTGGTCCCAGTCCATCCGGCCGACGACCGAGGAGTAGTCGCGGTTGCGGCGGCCGGCCGAGAGGAAGTCCAGGCTGCCGCCGCTGGGGAAGGACCAGTCGAGGGTGACGGCGTGCGGACGCACGCGCGCGTAGGCGCGGTGCCAGTCCGGGGCGCGCTCACCGGTGCGCCGGGCCTCCTCCTGGTACTCGGTGATCAGGTTGATGAGGCCCGGGGTGGCCTCCAGGTCGCGCAGGTTGAGGAAGGGGTGGAAGAACCGGTGCAGTCCGGGGGCCTCCAGGTCCCAGTCCACGGCGAGCACCCGGTAGCCGTTGGCCGCCAGGATCCAGGCGCAGTTGGCGAGCGCCATCGTGCGTCCGGTGCCGCCCTTGTACGAGTAGAACGTGATGACGGTCCCGTCACGGTTCTCGGCCATCTGGAGGGCCCTCCACCCGCTCGGCCTGGCTGTTCCCGGTGGCGCGCTGTTCTGGCTGGTCCCCGGTGCGGCCGCGGGCCGTCCGGCCGAGCCCGACCCCGCCCGGCAGGACGTGGGGCAGCGGGCTGCCGGGCCCGGCCGGCGGGCCCGTGCGGGCGGCGCTCTCGTAGTGCCTGACCGCCGACCGGACCGCCCTGGGGAGCTCCTGGCTGAAGGCTTCCAGAGTAGGCAGACCGCCGCCCTGCGTCAGGTGGCCGGGACTCTGCCGCAGTCTCGTGCCGAGGACTTCGTCGGCCACATGGCGCAACTCCGCCTCGCGCGGGCGGGATTCGGGGTCCGCGCGGTTCCACGGGACCATCACGCTGAGCCAGGGCCGCGGCTCGGCGCAGAGCAGCCGCACCAGTTCGCGGTGGCGCGGGGACTGGAGCGCCCAGCGGTCGAGCAGCAGCACTCCGGGGGCCTCGGGCGGCCCGGGGCGCAGCAGGCGGTCGGCGCGGTCCTCGAACTCGGCCAGGTGGACGGAGTAGTTGAGGTTGACCACGAGGTCGGCGGTGTGGCGGGCCAGCGGCCGGGCGGAGAGCGGGTGGTAGGGGTTCCAGTCGCTGGGCCGGGGGCCGTAGCAGTCGGGGCCGCGTCCGTGCGGCAGGCCGTCGCGGGAGCACGCGAGGACGGTGACCTCCAGGTCGCGGCCGGGCCCGGGGGCGGGCCCGAAGGCGGAGGTGAGGGTCGCGTAGTCCTGGTACGGGTCGCCGTCGGCCACCAGGGTGCGCTCGGCGACGCTCACGATCCGCTTGGCGAGCCGGTAGACGGCGTGTTCGTAGTGGTCGCGGAGGTAGGTGAGCTTGATCATCCCGTAGAAGCCCTCATCGGCGTACTCCTCGCCGAAGTCCGCGTGGTCGAACCGCAGCCTGCGCGCGGCCTCGGGGAGTTGGTGCGGCAGCACGGGCAGCCAGAGCGCGGGGACGATCGCGGGGGGCGCGCGGTGCTCGCTGCGCGACTGGTGGAGGGTCTCGCGCCCGGCGAAGGCGAACCACTCCCGGCCGCACTGCTCGCTGAGGAAGTAGCGCGGCGAGTAGAGCGGGACGAAGACACGGCAGTGCGCCAGCGCCTCGGTGATCTGGCCCTGCCAGTCCTCGCCCGGGCGCACGTGCTGGTCCATGAACCCGGCGGGCACCCCGGCCGGGAGCGCGGTCAGTTGCATCACGTGCGCGGACAGGTCGCGGAAGAATCGCCGTACCCAGAGGTCGGGGTCCTTGTCCCGGGGATCGTTCTTCGGCGTGTGCGCGTAACTCAGGAAGAAGTACGGCCTCGGCTCGTGCCCCCCGCCCCGCGCGGCTGCGTGCAGCACCGCTCCCTCCCGGTCCGAGTGGGTGGGTCCTCAGTGTAGAAAGCGAGCGATCCGCGGCGGAACCGCCTGTACGCGCCGTTTCGGGGGCGGCCTGTCACCCGCGCGGCGCGTTGCGCGCCCGCCAGGCGTCCCGGTGGCGCCGGGCGGAATCGGCGGCGGCGGCGAGCGCCTCGGGTGCCACCCGCTCCTCCCGCCAGGCCGCGGCTCTCTCCCCCATCCCGGCGACGAAGCGCTTGCCGGGGCCGGTGAGCGCGCCGCAGCGGGCCAGGGTGTCGATGGCCTCCGTCGTCTGCCGGCGCCGGCGCGCGAACTCGCTCTCCGCCCGCGCGCGCCCCGCCGCGGTCTCGGCGGCCGTGCGCCGCGCCCGCCAGAAGTCGGTGACCGCCAGATGCGCGTACGCGCCTTGCAGCAGGGCCCCGAGCGGCCGGGGGTCGTCGCGCCAGGGCGCGTAGTAGCGGTCGGTGTCCTGCGGGTCGTACAGGTCGCAGCTGTCGAGCACCGCGCCCAGCTTCACGTGCTGGAACTCATGGACGATCAGGAGGGCGAGGAGGGCGGGGGCGGCGGGGCGGGCCGCGCCCACGGCCCCGAAGGCGTCCCGGCAGGTGGCGCTGGTGTCGCTGCCCGCCCGGGGGCTCAGCGGGGTGATGGAGCGCAGCCCGGCGGAGATCCCCGGCGCGTACGCCGGCAGATGGCGCTGGATGAGCGCCCAGGCGCCCGCGAGCGCGTCGGCCCAGGCGCGCGCCCCCGAGGCGGGCAGGCGCTCCTCCGGGGGCCAGGGGTAGCGGTCGCGCAGCGGGTCGGTGTCCTCCAGGGCGACGGTCCAGCCGCCCGCCTCGAAGAGCCGTACGGGCTGCCAGTGCGGGGTGCGGCCGTCCAGGCCCTCGCTCCAGCCCATCCGGATCCGCCGGCCCCCGGCCCGTACGGTGAACCCGTAGGCCTGGGCGGTCAGTTCGGCCTCCTCGGCACCTCCCGGGAGCAGGGCCCTGCCGATGCCGGGCAGCCGCAGGGTGCCGTCGCGCAGCGGTACGACGACGGTGTCCGCGCGCCGGGCCCGCAGCGCCGCCGACGCCGCCAGCTCCGCGAGACCGCCCGCGAGCGCGGCGGGTTCCCGGCCGCCGAGCACGCCGAGCGCCCACGGCCGGAAGTAGGGGTGGGCGAGGGCGGCCTCCAGCGCGTGCGGCGCCGCCGTGTCCAGATCCAGCAGCAGCTCCCAGGCGGCGCCCGCCCGGCGGTCCGCCGGGTCCACCCGGCCGCCGAGAGCGGCGAGCAGACCCCGGTTGAGGTCGAGCTGGGCGACGGCGAGCCGGGAGACGGCTCCGGCGCCGCCGAAGCCGGCGGCCAGCTCGTCGAAGTCGGCCGCCTCCAGCGTCTGTTCGGGTTCGGGCCGGGTGGCTTGGCCGGTGGTGGCGGGCTCGTCGGCCCGGGCGTGCGCCGGGGGCTCGGGGAGCGACTCGTGCCTGCGGATGTTCATGATCAGCGCCATCAGGTCGGGGCAGAACACGGACGGGTTGTCGAAGCCGGTTCCGGTCCGGTAGCGGTGGGCGTAGAGGCCGCCGCCGCAGGACGCCACCACGGGACACGCGGTGCACCGCGCGCACAGCGCCTCGATCCCCTTCTGGCGGGCCAGCATCCCGGGGTGGGTGAGCACGTCGTCGAGACTGTGCTCGAAGACGTTCATGCCGGTGGCGGGGGCGCCGTCGTAGGACGTCTTGAGGCTGTCGGCCTGTTCGAAGGTGCCGTCGGTCTCGACGACGACCAGGTCGGCCGGGGTGAGCCCGAGGGACTCGGTGAGGCTGTCGCCGCCGCGCAGGGTGCGCCGGACGGACTCGAAGAGGCGTACGGGGACCGGCCGCCCCTGCTCGTCCCACCGCCGGTAGACGGCGTCGAGCCAGTCCGCGTACGGCGTGGGCGTGTGCGCGGGGCGCGGCGGCGGGTGGTCCCAGGTCGCGTGCGGCAGCAGGAAGTCGACGCGGGGAGGGCGCAGGGCGGCCAGCGCGTCGTAGACCGCGACCGGGTCGTTCTCCAGGTCGATGGTGCACAGCAGTCCGGCGAACAGCTCCCGGTAGCGGGGGCGGCTCAGCAGGGCGACCGCCTCGACGACGCGGGCGTGGCTGCTGCGGCCGTCGGCGTAGCGGCGGTGGCGGTCGTTTGCCGCGCGGTCGCCGTCGAGCGAGACGCCGACGTGGACGCCGAGTTCCCGGAAGAGTTCGCAGAACTCCTCGTCGAGCAGGACCCCGTTGGTGTGGATGCGCAGGTCGAGGGTGCTGATGCCGCGCAGGGCGCGTCCGAGCTCCTCGGCCGCGTGTCTCAGCAGGGCGGGCCAGCAGGGGTTCGCCGCCGTGCAGGACCACGTGGACGGCGGGGAGCCGGTGGCTCCGGGCGTGGGCGGCGATCCGGGCCGCCGTGGCGGCCAGGATCTCGTGCGAGACGGCCCTGGGCCGGCCGCGCCAGCTGGTGTCGGCGTGTTCGTACACATAGCAGTGGTCACACGCCAGGTCGCACCGGCTGTGCATCTTCAGGACGACCTGCGACACCACCGGAGGTGACCGGTCCATGGCCGGGGCCTCCGGCTAGAGCGCCGACTGGAAGGCGGCTACCGGAACCGTCGAGGCGTTCTCGGCGGCGATCAGGCGCTGGATCGCGACGGGGAGGTCCCCGCCGCGTGCCCGGGCGGCCTGTGTGTGCAGTGATGGCCTTTCACGGCCCTGACGGTCGGGCGCCGGACAAGGTCGTTCGGCGGCCGTGACGAGATGTCCCATGAATCCCCCCACCGGCGGGCGTGCCTGGTTGCGGGAGGGTGCTCACCCTCTCCGCACTTGTCTTCCCCGCATCGGCCACTCTCGCACAGGACCGCGCCGATCGGTCCGACTCCCGCGCATGGATGGCCGGTTCGCGCCATCCGGCGGGCCTCGCGGTACGTGACGGGAGCCCCGCGGGCACCACGGGCACCGCCGGAGCTGTCAGCGGGGTCGGCGCCGTCAGCGCTCGATGGGCACGGAGATCGCCATCGTCATCTCCACCGGCTGGGTGCCGTCGTTGCGGTAGGTGTGGCTCGTGGCGGCCTCGAAGGAGACGGAGTGGCCCGCCGGGACGGCGTGTTCGACGCCGTCCACGACGAGGGTGAGGGTGCCCTCGCCGACATGGATCAGCTCGAAGGTGCCCGCCGGGTGCGGGTCGGAGGCGCTGCCCTCGCCGGGCATCAGGTGCCACCGCCACATCTCCAGCGGGCCGGGCGCCTCGGCGCCCGCGAGCAGGGTGCTGGAGCTGCCCCCTTCGGTGGACCAGAGCCGGACGGCCTGGTCCGGCGGGACGATCCGCACGCTGGGCCCGCTCTCGTAGTCGAGCAGGGTCGTGATGCTCACCCCGAGCGCGTCGGCGATCTTCACCACGGTGCCGACGCTGGGGTTGGTCCGGGCCTGCTCGATCTGGATGAGCATGCCGCGGCTGACTCCGGCGCGGGTGGCCAGCGCGTCCAGGGTGAGGCCGCGCTCGGCGCGCCGGCGCTTGACGTTGCGGGCCAGGGACTGGGTCAGCAGATCGAGGTCCGACACATTCCGTCCATCATGGGGGCCACCCCGGGGCGACCGGCTACTATTTTGAATGACGCGTTCAGTGTAATGAACTACGGTCCGCTGCACCGAGCCGTTCACCGCACTGTACTGCGGGGGGAGGGCACGAGGCGGGGTCCGCGCTCGCCTTCGTGAGGCCGGCCGACGTGGCCGCCGACGGCCCCTACGCCTCGTCGGCCGCCAACTCCGCGACGGCGAGCAGCTGCTGCGGGGTGACCCCCTCGGGGATCGGCACCGGGGCGGGCGTGCGCAGCGGCGGCTGCCAGCCGTTCTCCCGGTCCCACGTCCGTACGACCCGGGCGGGCGCCCCGGCCACCACCGCGTGGTCGGGCACCTCGCCCCGGACCACCGCGCCCGCCGCGACGACCACGTTGCGGCCGAGCCGGGCCCCCGGCAGCACCACAGCGCCGGTGCCCAGCCAGCAGCCCGGTCCGATCTCCACGGGTTCCATCCGGGGCCACTGCTTGCCGACGGGCTGGTGCGGGTCGTCGTAGCTGTGGTTGGTGGAGGTGATGTAGACGTACGGGCCGCAGTACGTGTTCGAGCCGATGGTCACCGTCGTGTCCGCGATGACGTGGCTGCCGCGGCCCAGCACCACGCCGTCCCCGAGGGTGAGGATCGGTTCGGCGCCGAGGTCGAGGCCCGGCATCATCCCGGCCGTCAGCGTGACCTGTTCGCCGATGATGCAGTGGTCGCCCAGCTCGATCCAGGGTTCGCCGAAGACGGTGCCCTGCGGGAAGGCGAGCCGGGTGCCGGCGCCGATCCGGCGGAACCGCAGCCGCCCGGGGTGCTCGGCGGTGACCGCTCCGGCCCGCTGCACCCACTGCCAGCCGCGCTGGACCGCGCCCGCGGCCAGCCGGCGCCGCCAGGCGGTCAGCGAGGAGAACGTGTTTCTGTTCTTCGGCACCCGCACACGGTACTCACCGCCGACTGCGCCGGTCAGCGCCGGGACCTGTGATCTTCCGCTCAGGCCGGGCGCGCGGGCGGTCAGCCGCCGTGCGCCTCGCGGTGGTCCCGGGCCAGGCCCACGTACATCAGCGCGTTGACCTTGAGGCCCTCGCGCTCCTCGGCGGTGAGTTCGCGCCGGACCCGGGCGGGCACGCCCGCGACCAGCGAACCGGGCGGCACGACCATGCCCTGGGGCACCAGCGCCTGCGCGGCGACCAGCGAACCGGCGCCGATCACGGCCCCGTTGAGGACGGTCGCCCCCATGCCGACGAGGACGTCGTCCTCGACCGTGCAGCCGTGCAGGACCGCGTTGTGCCCGACCGAGACGCGTTCGCCGACCGTGACGGGGAAGCCGGGGTCGACGTGGACCGTGCAGTTGTCCTGGATGTTGCTGTCGGCGCCGACCGTGATGGGACCGCAGTCGGCCCGCAGCACCGTGTGGTACCAGACGCTCGCCCCCGCGGCCAGGGTCACCTCGCCGAGCACCACCGAGGTGGGCGCCGTGAAGGCCGCCGGATCGACCCGCGGCTTCTTCCCGCCCACCGCCGCGACCAACGCCCGCTCCGCCATGCGCCACTCCTTCGTACGGATCTCATCGCACCCAGGGGCACGGTAGGCGACGGGTCGCCGGGACGTGCGCCCGGGTGGCCCGTAGGCTCGCCGGATGGCACTCTTCCGGATCGAGCGGTGTACGGAGGCGGGCCCCGCCGAGGTGTGGCGGCGGCTCACCGACTGGCCGCGCCACTCGGGCAGCGTCCCGCTGACCCGGATCACCGTCGTCACGCCCGGTCCCACCGGCGTCGGCACGGTCTTCGTGGCGCGCACGGGCGCGGGGCGCCTGGCGTTCGAGGACCCCATGGAGGTCGTGGTGTGGGAGCCGCCCGAGGCGGGGCGGCCGGGCCGCTGCCGGCTGGAGAAGCGCGGGCGGGTGGTCACCGGCTGGGCCGAGATCGAGGTGCGTCCCGGCCGTCCGGGATCCGCGGGGGCGCTGCTGGTGTGGCGCGAGGACCTGCGGGTGCGGGGGCTGCCGCGCGCGCTCGACGCGCTGACCGCCCGGGCCGGGCGGCTGGTCTTCGGCCGCGCGCTGACCAGGATCCTCGCGCGCTGACGCGGGGCCCTCGCGCGCTGACCGGTCCGCTCACCCGGTGGGCGGGCGGGTCACTCCGCGGCGGGCACGTTCTCGGCCGGGGCGGCGGCCGTCTCCAGCTCGGCCGAGGCCTTCTTCGCGCGGTTCTTGACGACCAGCATCGAGACCACGCCCAGCACGGCCGCGAGGCCCAGGCCCACGTAGGAGAAGTTCTTCAGCCAGGACTCGGCGACCACACCGATGTAGTAGATCGCGGCCGTGGTCCCGCCCGCCCAGCAGATGCCGCCGAGGACGTTGGCGATGAGGAACTTCCAGTACGGCATGTGCAGTACACCGGCCAGCGGGCCCGCGAAGATGCGCAGCAGCGCGATGAAGCGGCCGAAGAAGACCGCCCACATGCCCCACTTCTTGAAGGACTTCTCGGCCATGGCGACATGGCCCTCGCTGAAGTGCCGCGGGAACCTGGCGCCGAGCCAGGCGAGCAGCGGCCGGCCGCCCTTGCGGCCGATCGCGTAGCCGATCGAGTCGCCGATGACCGCGCCGGCCACGGCGGCGGCGCCGAGGATCACCGGGTTGATGTGACCCTCCTGGGACGCCAGCAGCGCGGAGCTGACCAGGACGATCTCGCCCGGCAGCGGAATGCCGAGGCTCTCCAAGCCGATGACCAGCCCCACCAGGAGGTAGACACTGACGGCGGGGATGTTCTCCAGCCACTCCTGGATGTGCAACGCCCGTTCCTCCCGATCGCGACGGGCCGACGCCCGGCGTGCGCCCCCCTTGGCGCACCCCGGGCAGCCTACCTGCTCGCCCCGGGCCGACGGCGTGCCGGAACCGGCCCCGGCGGGCGGCACCCGCACGTTCCCGGCGCGCGGGCGGGGCGTGGATCAGGCGTTGGGGCGCAGGGTCCAGACGACGGTCATCTCGCCGGTGACGGCGCCGTCCTCGCGGGTGATCTCGATGGCGACCGGGAACTCGGGGCGCTGCCCCGCGTCCAGCTCCGCGACGACGTCCGCGATCGGGCGGCCCAGGGTGGCGGTGGCGGTGACCACGCCCATGGCGAGCTTCTTGTAGCCGATCTCGGCCTTGACGGCGAGCGGCACGGCGCGGTTCATCTGGTCGCCGAAGGCGGCGATCACGATGGCGCCGCTGGCGGACTCGGCGAGCGTGAACATCGCGCCGGCGTGCGGTCCGCCCACATGGTTGTGGTACGCGGCCCGGTCGGGCAGCCGGACCACGGCCCGCTCGGGGGTGGTCTCCAGGAACTCCAGCTCAAGGGTCCTGGCCATGGGAACGGTCGCGGCGAGCATCTCGCCGACGGACATCTGATCAGCGCTCATGCCATCGGATGTTACCCGTGAGTAGTAGACCTTGACCATCCCCTCACAGGGGCGGACGTCGAACGGGCCCCTCGGCCCCTCTATGGTTACTCGCCATGTGGCAAGGACAGCAGCCGCCCGGGGGCGAGCAGAATCCGCAGGACCCTAACCAGAACCCGTACCAGCAGCCGGGGTACCAGGCACCCAACCCGTACCAGCAGCCGACGCAGCCCGCGCAGCCCGCGGTCGGCGGCTACCAGCAGCCGGGATACGGCTATCCGCAGCAGCCCAACCCGTACCAGCAGCCGACCGTGCCGCAGTACCCGGTGGGTGCGCCGCCCGGACCGCCGATGCCTCCGCAGAACGGCGACGGCGACAAGAAGAAGACGACCCTGATCGCCATCGTCGCGGCGACCGCGGTCGTGGTCGCGGCCGTCGTCACCGGCGTCGTGGTGATGAAGGACGACGGCAAGAAGGACGACAAGGCCGACAGCAAGCCGCCGTCCAGCTCCTCGGCTCCCCCGCAGGCCTCCTCGCCCGCCCCGAACCCGCGCGGCGGCTCCACGGAGGACATGAAGCCGACGATCGAGGGCTGGAAGGTCATCGTGAACCCCAAGTGGGGCACGGCCTTCGACGTCCCGTCGGACTGGGAGTTCAAGGGCCCGTCGTGGGCCGGCGGGTTCGAGGACCACGCCAACCCGACCGGGAAGCCGATCATCATGCAGTCGGCGCCCGCGTACTACAAGCCCAAGTGGTGCAGCGAGGACTCCAACCACGACGGCAACACCGAGGACACCGAGCTCGCGGGCACCGGCACCAAGGGCGCCGACGGCGCCAAGAACACCGACGAGGTGGCCGGGAACCAGGTGCCGTGGTGGGTGTACGGCGCGTACACGCAGCCGGACAAGAACATCATCAAGACCACCAAGCCCGTCCCGTACACCACCAAGTCGGGCATCGTGGGCAGCGTCGCCCGCGCGTCGGCGACCGGGGTCAAGAAGACCAGCAAGTGCGACACCGACGGCCAGGCGATCACCTTCGGGTTCAAGAACGCCAAGGGCGACTTCGTGGCGTGGAGCCTCTACGCGGCCACCGGCGTCAGCGGGGCGGTCGACGAGGCGACCATCCAGAAGATCCTCAGCACGGTCCGCCTCGCCGGGGCGCCCACCGGCTGACCTCCCGTCGTGACGCGGTGACACCCCCGGCACCGCGCACGGCACCGCCGGACGGTTTGGCACATCGGTGCGGCGGCGGCGATAGTCCACAGGTGACATCTGCCGCCGCCGCTTCCCGCTTCCGCCGCCCCGCCTGGGCGGGCCGCACCTACTCCCTGCTGACCGCCGCCGCGATCGTGACCAACCTGGGCAGCCAGGGCGCGCTCATCGCCTCGGCGTTCGCGGTGCTCCAGTCCGGCGGCGACAGTGGCGACGTGGGTCTGGTGGCGGCGGCCCGTACCGTGCCGCTCGTCCTCTTCCTGCTCGTCGGCGGCGCGTTGGCGGACCGGATACCCCGGCACCACGTGATGGTCGCCGCCAACACCCTCAACTTCCTCTCCCAGGGCGCCTTCGCGCTCCTCGTCCTGACCGGCACTCCGGCGCTCTGGCAGATGCTGGCGCTCAGCGCGCTCGGCGGTGTGGGCCAGGCGTTCTTCGGCCCGGCCTCCGAGGGCATGCTGATGTCCAGCGTGGAGGGCGAGGAGGCCGGACGGGCCTTCGCGCTGTACCGGATGGCCATGCAGGGCGCGGGCATCGGCGGCGCCGCGCTCGGCGGTGCGCTGATCGCCGCCGTCGGCCCCGGCTGGGTGCTCGCGATCGACGCGGCCGCCTTCGCCGTGGCGGGCGCGCTGCGCGCTTTCATCGACGTGCGCCACCTCCCGCGGCGCGCGCCGGGCGGCGGGATGCTGGCCGATCTGCGCGACGGCTGGCGGGAGTTCACCGGGCGCCCCTGGCTGTGGGCGATCGTGGCGCAGTTCTCGGTCGTCAACGCCGTGGTGGTGGCGGCCGACGCGGTGTACGGGCCGCTGGTCGCCCGGGACCATCTGGGCGGGCCGGGGCCGTGGGGCCTGGCGCTCGCCGCGTTCGGCGCGGGCACGGTCGGCGGCGCCCTGGTGATGACGCGCTGGAAGCCGCGCCGGCTGCTGTTCGCGGGCTCGCTCTGCGTCTTCCCCCTCGCGCTGCCCTCCGCCGCGCTCGCCGTGCCGGTGCCGATCGGGGTGCTGGTCGCGGTGATGTTCGTGACCGGTGTGTCGATCGAGGTGTTCGGCGTCTCCTGGATGACCGCGATGCACCAGGAGATACCGGAGGAGAAGCTGTCGCGGGTCTCGGCGTACGACTGGCTGGGCTCGCTCGCCGTGGTGCCGCTGGCCACCGCGCTCGCGGGCCCCGCAGAGAGCTCCTTCGGCCGGACCTCCGCGCTGTGGGGCTGCGCGGCGGTGATCGTGGTCCTGACCGCCGCGGTGCTCACGGTCCCGGACGTCCGCAACCTCACGCGCCGCACCACGCCGGTGGCGGCCGGGCCGCAGGAGCCGCAGGCGGCGGTCGCCGCCGTCTCAGCCGATGCCGAACGCCCCGTCGGGGGGCTCGGGTGACGGCTTCGCCTCGCTGTCCGGTACGGGCGCCGCGCCCCTGGTGAACCGCCGCAGCGCCTCGCCGTGCTCGACCCGGGCCGGGAAGGCGTCCCCGGCGGTGAGCCGGGCGAGCGGGGCCAGGGGCAGCGGGACGTGCGAGGCGAGCAGCACCACGTTGCCGAACCGCCGCCCGCGCAGCACCGAGGGCTCCGCGATCAGTGCGACGTGCTCGAACACCGCCCGGAAGGTGGCCAGTTGGGGGCGGAGGAAGTCGAAGGGCCGGCCGTCGGCGAGGTTGGCCGCGTAGAGCCCGCCGGGCCGCAGCACCCGCTCGGCGACGCGCGCGTACTCGACCGAGGTGAGGTGCGCGGGCACCCGGGAGCCGCCGAACACGTCCGCGAGGAGCAGATCGGCGGAGTCCGCGGGGGCGGCCTCGGCCCAGGCGCGGGCGTCGGCCGCGTGCACCCGGATCCCGCTGCCGCCGGGCACCGGCAGATGCTCGGTGACCAGGGCGAGCAGCCCCCGGTCGGCCTCCACCACGTCCTGGCGCGAGCCCGGCCGGGTCGCCGCCAGATAGCGGGGCAGGGTGAGCGCGCCGCCGCCGAGGTGGAGCGCGTCGAGCGGAGCGCCCGGCTCCCCCGCGCAGTCGACGACATGGGCGAGCCTGCGGGCGTACTCGAACTCGATGTACGTCGGGTCGTCGAGGTCGACGTAGGACTGCGGCGCCCCGTCCACGGTGAGCAGCCAGGCGCGCTCCCGGTCCACGTCGGGCATCAGCTTGGCGGTGCCCCAGTCCACTGTCCGGCTGACCGGTATCGGCTCGTTCACCGTCCCATTGTGCGCCGACGGCGGCCGGGCGCCGCTACGCCCAGAGCTCGGCGACGGCCGCCGCGTGGGCGGCCGCCTGGGCGCGGCCCGCGCGGGCGGCCGGGGCGCGCCGGGCGGGTTCGAGGGAGTTGCGGCCGAAGGCGCGGCGGGCGGCGGAGCCGGGCGTGATGAGCTCCACGCGCGCGCCCGCGCCGATCAGCCTGGCCACCTGGGTGCGCGGCGAGTCCAGCGGGCCGCCGCCGAGCGCGAGCGGGGCGAGGACCAGCACCCGGTCGTAGCCCGCGGCGAGCTGGGCGTTGGCCGGGGAGTGCGCCCCGCCGTCGATCCAGCGGCGGCCCTCGATGGTGACGGCGGGCCACACCCCGGGCACCGCGCAGCTGGCGGCGACGGCGTCCACCAGCCCCACGCCGCTGTCCCGGTCGAAGACCCGCAGTTCGCCGCTGTCGGCCGCGACCGCGGTGATCTTCAGCCGCCGGTCCTGCGGCCACGTGTGGGAGACCAGCCGTCCGGCGATCACCTTCCGCCGGGCCGCCTCCGGACCCGCGCTCCGGGCGAGCGCCACCCGGCCCAGCTTCCTGCCGTACTCCTCGGGCGTACGGGAGGTCAGCGCCGCGCGGGCGAAGCGGAGGAGGGCGGCCGGGCCCAGCTGCGCCGGGATCTCACCGTCGGGCGGGGCGAGCTGACGCTCGTACAGCTGCCGCAGTCCGATCCGTCCCGAGGTGATCTGCGCGGCGACCACCGAGCCCGCCGAGCTGCCGACCACCAGGTCGGCGCCGCTCACGTCGACGCCCGCCTCGGCGAGCCCGTACAGCATGCCGATCTCCCAGCCCACGCCGGTGATACCGCCCGAGCCGAGCACCAGTGCCCTGTCCGTCATGCCGGAAGCATGACGGAACGCCGGCGGCCCGTCTCCCCCGGGGGCCCGGAGGAGACGGGTCCGGATGGCCGCCGCTCACAGGAGAGCGGTGACCGTCCCGGCGCCGACCGTGCGTCCGCCCTCGCGGACCGCGAAGCCGAGCCCGGGCTCCAGCGGCAGGTCCCGGCCCAGCTCCACGGTCATGGTGACCGTGTCGCCGGGGCGCGCCACCGCTCTCTCGCCGAGGTCGACGGTCCCGGTGACGTCGGCGGTACGGAGGTGGAACTGCGGCCGGTAGCCGGTGGCGATGGGGGTGGTGCGGCCGCCCTCGCGCGCCGACAGGACGTGCACCCGCGCGGCGAAGCGGCGGCTCGGGGTGAGGGTGCCTGGCGCCGCGACGACCTGGCCGCGCCGCACCGCGCCGCGCGGCACCCCGCGCAGCAGCAGCGCCACGCTGTCGCCCGCCTCGGCGGACTCCATCGGCCTGCCGAAGGTCTCCAGACCGGTGACGACGCTCTCCACCCCGGCGCCGGGCACCTCCACCCGGTCCCCGACGCGGACGGTGCCGCGCTCGACGGCGCCGGTGACGACCGTGCCGCGGCCGGTGAGGGTCAGCACCCTCTCCACGGGCAGCAGGAACGGCGCGTCCGTGCGGCGCTCCGGCAGCGGCACATAGGTGTCGACCGCGTCCAGCAGGGCCTCGATCGACGCCGTCCAGCGCGGCTGGCCCGTCAGCGCTCCGAGTCCCGAGACGCGGACGACGGGCACCGAGTCGCCGCCGTATCCGTGCGCCGAGAGCAGGTCGCGCACCTCCAGCTCGACCAGGTCGGTCGGCTCGTCGTCGGCTGCGTCCGCCTTGGTGAGGGCGACCACGATGTGGTCCACGCCCACCTGGCGGGCGAGCAGCACGTGCTCGGCGGTCTGCGGCCCGACCCCGTCGAGCGCGGAGACGACGAGGATCGCCCCATCGAGCTGGGCGGCCCCGGTGACCATGTTCTTGACGTAGTCGGCGTGGCCGGGCATGTCGACGTGGGCGTAGTGGCGGGTGTCGGTCTCGTACTCGACGTGCGCGAGGGCGATGGTGATGCCCCGCGCGGCCTCCTCCGGCGCCCGGTCGATCCGGTCGGGGGGAAGGAACGTGCCGGTGCCGCGTTCGGCGAGGACCTTGGTGAGGGCGGCGGTCAACGTGGTCTTGCCGTGGTCGACATGGCCCATCGTGCCGATGTTGAGGTGGGGCTTGGTGCGTACGTACGGCGTCCTGGGCATGGCTGTGTCCCTGGGTGTCCCTGCGCGGAGGTGGGGCCCCTGAGTCCGGCCGACCCTCCCCCCGCGGGGTCCGCCGGTCTCTCCGGGAAGGGTCAGCTTCGGGCGCCGCAGAAGGGCACCGCGACGACGAACGCCGCCCTCACGAGGACAGCCTCCGGCGCGTCCGCGACGGCGGACGGCGCTGCGGGGGAGGCGGGCCGGCACATGCCGCCGATGGTGCCCCGGCCCCGGCCGGGAGTCGAATGGTTTTCGGCCGCGGGGCCGAGCGGGAGCGGGCGATCGGGGGGCGTGTTCCGACGGGTCCCGGGCGCGGTGGCCGGCCTTCCGCCGGGCTGAGCGCATGCGGCAGTGCACGGCGGTGGGCGGCCGGGGCCGCCCGGCGGTCGGCCGCGGTCAGCGCCTTCGCCGCACCGGCCGGGGAAGCGGGCGAACAGGGGCCGGGCCCGCCGCGCGAGGGGCGCGGCGGCTCGCGTACGGGCCGTCGCGCGAGGCCCGTTACGGCGATCACATGCCCGCGTCGGTTAGTCTCCCCGGATGCTCGACGACGCCGTCCGCCCGTCCGCCGGGCTCGCCGTACGCTGCGCCAGGGCCCTGCTCTCACCCTGGTCGCGCCTCGCCCTGCTGGTGCTGGTGCTCGCGGCGGCCGCCACGACCGTACTGCTCCTGGAGCCGCAGCGGCTGCTCGCCGACGGCCTGCCGCACCGGATCGGGGGCGGCGCCGCGGTCGTCCTGTTCGGGGTGGCGTACGGCCTGTGCACCGCCGCGTTCGTACCACGCCCGCTGCTCAACCTGGCCGCGGGCGCGATCTTCGGCTCGCAGGCGGGGCTGCCGTCCGCGCTCGCCGGGACGGTGCTCGGGGCCGGGATCTCCTTCGGGCTCGGCCGGATGCTCGGCCAGGACGCCCTCCGCCCCCTCCTGCGGGGCCGCTGGCTGAAGGCGGTGGACGGCCAGCTCAGCCGGCACGGCTTCCGCTCGATGCTGGCGATCCGCCTCTTCCCCGGGGTGCCGTTCGCCGCGGCCAACTACTGCGCGGCCGTCTCACGGATGGGCTGGCTGCCCTTCCTGCTGGCGACGGGGCTCGGCTCGGTGCCCAACACGGCGGCGTACGTGGTCGCGGGCAGCCGGGCGGCGTCCCCGACCTCGCCGGTGTTCCTGGTCGCGATGGCGTTCATCGGGGTGTCGGGGCTGGGCGCGGCGGCGGTGGCGTGGCGCAAGCGGCACCGGCTGGGCGGGCGGGCGGCGGCGCAGGGGCGGACGGCCGAGGGCGCCGGGCAGCCGGCGCCCGACAGGACCGCATAACTCCCGGTTCATCTGCGGCCTGTACGCTGCCCTGCGACCGGCCGCCGATCACATGGTCATACCGGCTGTTCGGATCGTCGTGCCCGCAACCGTCTTCAGCATCCGGGATGGCCCTCGCCCCATGTCTTGGTTCGAATCGTTCATCCTCGGGCTCGTCCAGGGGCTGACGGAGTTCCTGCCGATCTCCTCCAGCGCGCACCTCCGCCTCACCGCGGCCTTCGCCGACTGGCAGGACCCGGGGCCCGCGTTCACCGCGATCACGCAGATCGGCACCGAGACGGCCGTCCTCATCTACTTCCGCAAGGACATCGTCCGGATCATCGGGGCCTGGTTCCGCTCGCTCACGGACCGCCGGATGCGCTCCGACCAGGACGCCCGGATGGGCTGGCTGGTCATCGTGGGCTCGATCCCGATCGGGGTGCTCGGCATCGTCCTCAAGGACCAGATCGACACCACCTTCCGCGATCTGCGGGTCATCGCCACGACGCTGGTCGTGATGGGCGTCGTCCTCGGCATCGCCGACCGCCGCGCCGCCCGCGACGAGGCGGGCGGCCGCCACCGCGCGGTCAAGGAGCGCAAGTCGCTCCGGGACCTGAGCGTCAAGGACGGCCTGGTCTACGGAATGTGCCAGGCCATGGCCCTGATCCCGGGCGTCTCCCGCTCGGGCGCCACCATCAGCGGCGGTCTGCTGATGGGCTACACCCGCGAGTCCGCGGCCCGCTACTCCTTCCTGCTCGCCATCCCGGCGGTGCTGGCGTCCGGCGTCTTCGAGCTGAAGGACGCGGGCGGCGAGGGGCAGGCCCCGGTGGCCGAGACCCTCTTCGCCACGGTGGTCGCCTTCGGTGTCGGATATGTCGTCATCGCCTGGTTCATGAAGTTCATCTCCAGCAAGAGCTTCATGCCGTTCGTCGTCTACCGGATCCTGCTCGGCCTCGCCCTCTTCGCCCTGGTCGCCGCGGGCACCCTCAGCCCGCACGCGGGGGAGATCGCGGGCGGCTGACCGGGGCCGGGGCCCTCACGTCCCGAAGGACCCGTGCCGTCCCGCGCCCCGCGCGAACCGGGCCGCCCCCTCGGCCGCCCGCTCCAGTGACCGCAGGCCGTGCGCGAGTTCGCCCCGCAGCGCCTCCGGCTCGGACAGGCCCTCCTGTTCGAGCAGCGAGAGGCGGTCCTCGCGCAGGCACAGCTGGGGGAACGCGGCGATCCGCGCCGCCAGCTCCTCGGCCGCGGCGCGGGCCGTCCCGGGCGGCACCACCCGGTCGGCGAGCCCGATCGCGAGCGCCTCGGCCGCGTCGACCGGGCGCCCGGTCAGGACCAGGTCCATGGCCCGGCCCGCGCCGATCAGCCGGGGCAGCCGTACCGTACCGCCGTCGATCAGCGGCACGCCCCATCGGCGGCAGAAGACGCCGAAGACCGCGTCCTGTTCGGCCACCCGCAGATCGCACCAGAGCGCGAGCTCGAGTCCGCCCGCCACGGCGTGTCCCGCGACGGCCGCGATCACCGGCTTGGTGAGCCGCATCCGGGTGGGGCCCATCGGACCGTCGCCGTCCTCGCTCACCGTGTTGCCGCCGGTGGTGCCGATCGCCTTGAGGTCGGCGCCGGCGCAGAACGTGCCGCCCTCTCCCCACAGCACCGCGACCGCGGCCTCGTCGTCGGCCTCGAACGCCCGGAAGGCATCGGCGAGGGCGCGGGCGGTCGGCCCGTCGACCGCGTTGCGCGCCTGCGGGCGGGAGAGCACCACCGTGGTGACGGGACCGGCGCGCTCACTGCGGACGGCGGGACCGGCGGCTTCGCTGGGTACGGTCATGGCGCCCACGGGTAGCACGCGACGCCGCGCGCCCACAAGAGCGGGCCCGGCCGGACCGGCGGCCGCCGGGGCCCTTGGCCCCTCGCGCCCGCTGCCCGACACTGTGGCGATGACCCAGCGTGTGGAACTCGCGACCGTGATGGACCGGCTCGCCATCGATGAGATCGTCACCGGCTACGCGGCCGCCGTCGACGACGCCGACTGGTCCGCGTACGGGGAGCTGTTCACCCCGGACGGGCGCGCCGACTACCGCGCCGCGGGCGGCACAGAGGGGCCGGCGGCGCAGGTCGCGGCCTGGCTCGCGGAGACGATGCGGCTCTTCCCCGTCCGCCAGCATCTGATCGTCAACCGGCTGCTCACCCTCCAGGACCTCGGCGGCTACCCCGGCGACCGGGCCCGGGTGCGGGCCGACTACCTCAACCCGATGCGGTTCGGCGCCGGGGAGAACGGCGGCGCGGGCCCGGTGGAGCCCAACTTCTTCTCCGGCGGCCGGTACGACTTCGGGCTGCTGCGCACCGACGCGGGCTGGCGGCTGCGCGAGGTGACCGTGCACGAGAAGTGGCGGCATGTGTCGGGGGCGCTCGCCGGCCGGTGAGCGGGCGTACCGCGGCGCGGCGGGGGCAGACTCGCCGCGTGCAGGACCCCGGTGGGCGCGACCGCCCATGTGCCGCACACTGAAGGACGCACACCAGGACAGGCGCCCGGGCGGGAACCACCGCTCACGGGCGGGGCGAGGAGAGCGCTGCATGCGAGTACCGGCCGGACTGCGACACCGTCTCACGGGGCCGCGCCACCTGCTGACGGTGTCGCGGTGGTGGCGGGGCGCGGCCGCGGTGCTCGCCGGGGCGCTCCCGGCGCTGGCGTTCCCGGCGCCGGGCCTGTGGTGGTTCGCTTACGTGGCGCTCGTACCGTGGCTGCTGCTGATCCGGTCGGCGCGCGACGGACGGCGGGCCGCCCTCGACGGCTGGCTGGGCGGCACCGGCTTCATGCTGGCGGTACACCACTGGCTGATGCCGAGCCTGACGGTCTTCATCGTCGTCCTGGCGGCCCTCCTCGGGCTGCTGTGGGCGCCCTGGGGTGTCCTCGTGCGCTCCCTGCTCGGCGGCCCCGGCGCGGGCGCGCCCTCCCCGCGGCGCGCCGCGGCCGCGCTCGCCGTGCTGCCCTCCGGCTGGCTGATGGTCGAACTGGTCCGCTCCTGGCAGGGGTTGGGCGGCCCGTGGGGCGTGCTCGGCTCCAGCCAGTGGCAGGTGCCGATGGGCCTGCGCCTCGCCTCGGTCGGCGGGGTGTGGCTGGTGAGCCTGGTGGTGGTCGCCGTCAACGTCGCGGTGACGGTCCTGCTCGTCTCCCGGCCGGCTCGTACGCCGGTGGTGGCCGCGGTCCTCGCGGGTGCCGTCGCCGTCGGGGCCCTGTGGGCCTGGGCGCCCCGTCCGGAGAAGGCGGGCCGGGCGCGGATCGCGGTCGTGCAGCCGGGTGTCGTCGAGGGCCCCGACGCCCGCTTCGCCCGCAGCGAGACGCTGACCCGGTCGCTGGCCGGGCAGGACGTGGACCTGGTGGTGTGGGGCGAGAGCAGCGTCGGTTCGGACCTGACGGCCCGGCCGGACCTCGCGGCCAGGATCGCCTCGCTCTCGCGGGCGGTGGGCGCGGACATCCTGGTGAACGTGGACGCCCGCCGCGCCGACCGGCCCGGCATCTTCAAGAGCTCGGTCCTGGTCGGCCCGGACGGCCCGACCGGCGACCGCTACGACAAGATGCGGCTGGTGCCGTTCGGCGAGTACATCCCGGCGCGTTCGCTGCTCGGCTGGGCCACCTCCGTCGGCAAGGCCGCGGGCGAGGACCGGCGCCGGGGGACGACGCCGGTGGTGATGACGCTGCCGGACGGGCTGCGGATCGGCCCGCTGGTCTGCTTCGAGTCGGCGTTCCCCGACATGAGCCGCCATCTGGTGCGCGAGGGCGCCCGGCTGGTCGTCGCCCAGTCCTCGACCTCCTCGTTCCAGCACAGCTGGGCCCCCGCGCAGCACGCCTCGCTGGCCGCGCTGCGCGCCGCCGAGACGGGCCGCCCGGCCGTGCACGCCACGCTCACCGGGATCAGCGCGGTGTACGGCCCGGACGGCGAGCGGATCGGCCACTGGCTCGGCACCGAGCGCAGCACGGCCGCCGTCTACGACGTGCCGCTCGCCGAGGGCAGCACCCTCTACCTCCGGTTCGGCGACTGGGCGGTGTACGCGGCGCTGCTCGTCGTCGCCGCGTACGGCGCCCTCGTCGGGCGGCGCTCGTTCAGGAGGCCTGCTCCAGAGCCTCCCGTACCACCCGCTCGCACAGCTCGTGCGTCGCAAGAGCGTCCCGTGCACTGAGCAGCTTGCCGGCCCGGACGGCGTCGAGGAAGGAGTGCACGGCCTGCTCGATGCCGCGCTGGCGGGCCACCGGCACCCAGTCGCCGCGCCGGCGCACGGTCGGCTGGCCCTTGTGGTCGACGACGTCGGCCAGGTTCAGCACCTGCCGCTTGGTGTCCTGTCCGGAGACCTCCAGGATCTCCTCGGTGGAGCCGTTCAGCCGGTTCATGGTGCCGATGGCGGTGAAGCCGTCGCCGGAGAGCTGGAGGACGACGTGCTCCATCAGGCCGTCGCGGACCCGGGCGCGCACCACCGTGTGCTCGACGGGTCCCGGCGCCAGGAAGCGCAGGGTGTCCACGACGTGGATGAAGTCGTCCAGGACCAGGGTGCGCGGGTCCTCGGGGAGGCCGACGCGGTTCTTCTGCATCAGGATCAGTTCGCGCGGGTGCTCGGCGCACTGCGCGTAGCCGGGGGCGAGACGCCGGTTGAAGCCGACGGCCAGGCTCACCCCGCGCTCCTCGGCGAGCTCCACGAGGCGCTGGGAGTCGGCGAGTTCGTACGCCAGCGGCTTGTCGACGTAGGTCGGCACGCCCGCTTCGAGGAGCCGGGTCACGATCGCCGGGTGCACGGCGGTCGGCGCGTGCACGAAGGCGGCGTCCAGGCCCTCGGCGAGGAGCGCGTCGAGCTCCGTGTGGCGCTGGGCGAGCGGGAGGTGGTGGGTGTCGGCGACCCGCGTCAGAGTGGCGGGGGTACGGGTCTGCAGATGCAGCTCCGTCCCCGGCAGAGTGGTCAGGACCGGCAGATAGGCCTTCTGCGCGATGTCCCCGAGTCCGATGCAGCCGACCTTCACGAAGTCTCCTGTCGCCGTCCGGCATCCTGCTTCCTTGCCTGGTCAGCATACGGGGGCCGGGCCACGGCCGACCGGCGGCGGCGGACGGGCCGACGGGCGATAACCCGTGGCGGTCGCGGGCGTGATCCGTGAGGATGGCCGCCATGACGACGACTGAGACGCCCGAACGCCAGGAACCCGCCCTCGACGCCGACGAGCTGACGATGCTCGTGGGCTGGCTGGAGTACCACCGCGAGACCCTCGCCCTGAAGTGCGCGGGGCTCACCGACGAACAGCTGAGGTCCGCCTCCATGCCGCCCTCGGGGCTGACCCTGATGGGCCTGGTACGGCATATGGCGGAGGTCGAACAGCACTGGTTCACCAATGTGTTCGGTGGTGGGGAGGGCGCGCCGCACTACTTCACCGACGAGGACCCGGACGGCGACTTCCATGTCGGCCCCGAGGACACCTTCGAGGAGGCGCTCGCCACCTGGCAGGGCGAGATCGCCGCGTCCCGCGCCCGCGCCGAGGGCCACGGCCTCGACGAGCTGAGCGCCGGCACCTCCCGGGGCGGTCAGCACTTCAACCTGCGCTGGATCTACACCCACATGATCGAGGAGTACGCGCGCCACAACGGCCACGCCGACCTGCTGCGCGAGGGCGTCGACGGCACCACCGGCGACTGAGCCGGGGCGCTCCGGCCCCTCGGCGTCACCCCGCGCCGTCACTCGTGCGGGCCAATCCCGGCCCGCACGCGCGCGCAAGGGGCCTAGCACCCAGCAGAGTTGAGCGGGTGCACCGAACCCGTACCGCAGTGAGGCTCCTCGTCGGGGTGGCCGCCCTGGCCGTTTCCGGATGTGTCACCGTCGAGCACGGCCCCGCCCCGGGGCCGCCCCCGACGCCGGGCCGCCCGGCGACCGGGCAGGCCGACCGGAACGTGCGGCCCCAGGTCGTCCAGGCGCCCGTCCGCGAGGCCCTGGAGGCGGCGCTGCCGCCGGACCCGGCGCCCCGGACCCCCGCCGCGCACCCGGCCCCCGCGCCCGTCCCGCGTCCCCGCGCCCATCCGCCGGCGCCGCGTCCCCATCCGCACCCTCATCCGCGTCCCGCGCCGCATCCGGCCGTGCCCCGGGTGCCCGCTCCCCCGCCGATCATCGGGGACGACGTCTGCGACCTGGGCCGGTCGCTGGGCGGCTGGCGGCCGGACAGCCCGGAGGCACGCATCTGCGAGGGGACCTACGGCAGGTAACGACAGGCCGGGGAGCCGCGCCGGAGCCTCAGCCCGATTGTCGGTGCGGGCGGTTAGCGTCGAGGCGACGGGATGCGTACGACAGGCTCGCGGAGGCCGTAGTGACGGAGCAGCAGGAGGCGTCGGAGGACGTCGTCATGACCCGGATCGGGCAGGCACTGATGCTCCTGCACGGCGGCGACCGGGAGGAGGCGCGCAACCGCTTCGGTGTCATCTGGGCCGAGATCGGCGAGCACGGCGACCCGCTGCACCGCTGCACGCTGGCGCACTACATGGCGGACGCGCAGGACGACGTGGGCGACGAACTCGCCTGGGACCTGCGGGCCTTGGCGGCGGCCGACGCGCTGGGCCAGGACCGGCTCGACGCGCACCACGCCTCGCTCGCGGTCCGCGCCTTCTACCCCTCGCTCCATCTGAACCTGGCGGCGGACTACGTGAAGCTGCACCGCCCGGACGCCGCCCGCGTCCATCTGGACCGGGCGCACACCGCCCTGGACGCCCTGGCCGACGACGCGTACGGCAACGGGATCCGCGCCGCCCTCGACCGGCTGGAGCGGCGGCTCGAAGGCGCCTGACCCCCTGGAAGCCGGGCGCCCGCGAGGTCCGTCGCGCGGGCGCCCCGGGCGGGGTCAGCCCAGGTCCGGGATGCGCCAGTCGATCGCCTCGTGGCCCTGCGCGGCGACCGCCTCGTTGATCTGGGTGAAGGGCCGCGAGCCGAAGAACCGCTTGGCCGACAGCGGCGAGGGGTGGGCGCCCTTCACCACGACGTGCCGCTCCTCGTCGATGAGGGGGAGCTTCTTCTGCGCGTAGTTCCCCCAGAGCACGAAGACCGCCGGGTCCGGGCGGGCGGCGACCGCGCGGATCACCGCGTCGGTGAACTTCTCCCAGCCCTTGGCCTTGTGGGAGTTGGCCTCGCCCTCGCGGACGGTCAGCACCGCGTTGAGCAGCAGGACGCCCTGCTCGGCCCAGGGCATCAGATAGCCGTTGTCCGGCACCGGGTGGCCGAGCTCCTCGTGCATCTCCTTGTAGATGTTCCGCAGCGACGGCGGCGTCCGCACGCCCGGCCGCACCGAGAAGCACAGCCCGTGGCCCTGGCCCGGGCCGTGGTACGGGTCCTGGCCGAGGACCAGGACCTTCACCTTGTCGTACGGAGTCGCGTCGAGGGCGGCGAAGACCTCCTCGCGCGGCGGGTAGACGGGACCCTTCGCCCGCTCCTCCTCGATGAAGTCGGTGAGCTCCTTGAAGTACGGCTTCTGGAGCTCCTCGCCGAGGACGCCGCGCCAGGACTCGGGCAGCATGGCGATGTCGGTCACGTCAACAACCTCCGTGGGATGTCCGGCCCCGCACCCTGCGGTGCGAGTTACCGAAAAACCTACCGGCCGCCACTGACAACGTCTGCCGCGCCCGCCCCGCCGGGCCTCCTACCAGCTGGTCTTGCGGTGCAGCTCCCACATGCACATGACCGTCTGGGGGTCGATGGCGCGCTCGCCGCCCGCGATCTCGTCGCTGGCCGCCACGTAGAGCTTGCCCTGCCACAGCGGCAGCAGCCGCACGTCGTCGGAGAGCACGTCCTGGGCCCGCTCGAACTTCTTGCTGACCGCGCCCCGGTCGGAGACCTCGCGCGTCTGCGGGATCAGCTGGTCGACGATCTCCTGGGGCTCGTACGGGGTGCCGACCGCGTTCTCCTTGCCGACGAAGGGCGCGATGAAGTTGTCCGGGTCCGGGAAGTCCGGGAACCAGCCGCGCCCGAAGACGGGGTACTCCCCGTCCTGCATCCCCTGCGTATAGGCCTTCCAGGGGCGGTTCTGGAGGGTGACCCGGAACAGCCCGGAGGCCTCCAGCTGCCGCTTGATCTCGGCGAACTCCAGGGCCGTGGAGGAGCCGTAGCGGTCGGTGGTGTACCACAGGCTCAACGGCACCGGGTCGGTGATCCCGGCGCGCCGCAGGATGCCCTTGGCCTTGGGGACGCTGGGGGCGCCGAAGGAGTCGAAGAAGCTCACCGTGTGCCCGGCCACGCCCTTGGGCACCATCGAGTACAGCGGCTCTGCCGTGCCCTTGTAGACCTTGGCCACCAGCGCGTCCCGGTCGACGAGCTGGGCGACGGCCCGGCGGACGGCCGGGTTGGCGGCGAGCGGGTCCTTGGGGTTGAAGACCAGGAAGCGGATCTCGGTGCCGACCGTCTCGACCAGCTGGAGCGGCTTGCCCGCGGTCTTCTCGTTCTGGACGTCCACGACCTCGTCGGCGGTCAGGCCCCGGTAGGTGACGTCGATCTGCTTCTTCTTGAGGGAGTCCACCATGGCGGCGGAGTCCTTGAAGTAGCGGATCGAGACGGCGTCGTTCTTGAGCTGGGCGAACCCCGCGTAGTGGGGGTTCTTCTTCAGCTCGGCCCGGTCGCCCGCGTGGTAGGACTCCAGCGTGTACGGGCCGGAGCCGGTGAGGCCGCCGTCGTCGCGCAGCTCGTTCGCCGGGTAGGTCTCGGGGTCCACGATGGACATGGCCGGCGCGCCCAGCACGAAGGGGAACGTGGCGTCCGGCTTGTTCAGGTGGAAGGTCACGGTCCGCTCGTCGTCGGCGGTGACCCGGTCCAGGCTGGTGAGCAGCCCCTTGGGGCCCGCCTTCACGTTGATCTTCACAATGCGGTCGATCGAGTACTTCACCGCCGCCGCGTCGATCTTGTCCCCGTTGGAGAAGACCAGGCCCCTGCGGAGCGTGCACTGGTACGTACGGCTGCCGGCGCCCTTGAAGCGGCAGCTCTCCGCCGCGTCCGGCTGGGGCGCGTTGCTGCCGGTCGGGAACGACAGGAGCGTCTGGAAGACGTTGCGGAAGAGCTCCCAGGAACCGTCCCAGGAGGCGGCCGGATCGAGGGTGCTGGGCTCGCTCACCGTGCCGACCTTGATCGTCTGCTCGGTCTCCGAACCGCTGCCGGAGAGCAGCCCGCAGCCGCTCAGCAGGGCCAACGACGACATGGACGCAAGGGCCGCGGTGGTGCGCAGGCATATGGTCCGGTTGAACACGTGCACGCTCCTCGTTCAGCCATGGGTCGGCAGACCATACCGCAGCGCCCCGCCCGGTCAACTGGGGGACCGAGCGGGGCACTTGGAACAAGGAGGGGCAAACCGGAACGCTACTCACCGGTATGAAGATCACCTCACTCCGGGCACGCGCGCGGGGGTGCCGGTGCGCGCGTGCGCGGGGCCCCATGCGCGCGGGGCGTCAGTGCACGCCCGCGCCGAGGAAGAGCCCGCCGTCGACCACCAGCGTCTGACCGGTCACCCAGGCGGACTGCTCGGAGGTGAGGAACGCCACCGCTCCCCCGATGTCCGAGGGCACCCCGAGGCGCTTGAGGGGGTAGGCCGCGGCAGCCTCCTCCTCGCGGCCCTCGTAGAGCGCCTGGGCGAACTTGGTCTTGATCACCGCGGGGGCGATCGCGTTGACCCGCACGTCCGGCGCGAACTCGTGCGCCAGCTGGAGGGTCAGGTTGACCATGGCCGCCTTGCTCATCCCGTACGCGCCGATGAAGGGCGAGGGGGCGAGGCCGGCGACGGAGGCGATGTTCACGATCGCGCCGCCGTTCTCCTTCTGCCAGGCCTTCCAGGTCTGCTGGGCGAAGCCGAGCGCGGAGATCACATTGGTCTCGAAGACCTTGCGCGCCACGTTCAGGTCGAGCTCGGCCATCGGCGAGTAGACCGGGTTGGTGCCCGCGTTGTTGACGAGGAAGTCGATCCGGCCGAAGGCCTCCATGGCGCGCTCCACGGCGACGGCCTGGTGGGCCTCGTCGTGGGCCTTGCCGGCGACGGCGACGACCCGGTCCGCGCCGAGCCGCTCGACGGCCTCCTTGAGGGCGTCCTCGCCCCGGCCGGTGATGCAGACGCGGTCGCCGCGGGCGACGAGCGCCTCGGCGACGCCGTAGCCGATGCCCCGGCTCGCGCCGGTGACCAGGGCGACCCGTCCGGAGAGCTCCGGGAGCTGGGTGTTCGTCATGATGTGCTCTCCCGGCTTCAGTTGAGGGGTCCGCCGGCCACGTACAGCACCTGGCCGGAGACGAAGCCGGCGTCGTCGCCGGTGAAGAAGGCGATAGCGTTGGCGATGTCCTCGGGCCGGCCGACGCGCTGCACGGGGATCTGGGTGGCGGCCGCGGCCTGGAAGTCCTCGAAGCCCATGCCGACCCGGGCGGCGGTCTGCGCGGTCATCTCGGTGACGATGAAGCCGGGGGCGACGGCGTTGGCGGTGACGCCGAACTTGCCGAGCTCCTTGGCCAGGGTCTTGGTGAAGCCCTGGAGGCCCGCCTTGACGGCGGAGTAGTTGGCCTGGCCGCGGTTGCCGAGCGCGGAGGACGAGGAGAGCGAGACGATACGGCCCCAGCCGGCGTCGACCATGTGCTTCTGGACGGCCTTGGCCATCAGGAACGCGCCCTTGAGGTGCACGTTCATCACGGTGTCCCAGTCGGACTCGCTCATCTTGAAGAGCAGGTTGTCCCGGAGCACGCCCGCGTTGTTGACGAGGATGGTGGGCGCCCCGAGTTCGGCGGCGACGCGCGCCACGGCGGCCTCGACCTGGGCGCTGTCGGAGACGTCGCAGCCGACGGCGATCGCCTTGCCGCCCGCCGCCGTGATCTTCTCGACGGTGTCCTTGCAGGCCGCCTCGTCGAGGTCGAGTACGGCGACCGCGCGGCCCTCGGCCGCGAGCCGGACGGCGGTCGCGGCGCCAATGCCCCGGGCCGCCCCGGTCACGATGGCGACACGCTGCTCGGTGGTGGACATGCTGTTCTCCTCGCCCTGGGGATCCGCGGCTCCTCGTCCCTGAGCAACCGCTTAGTAGCTTCAGCAGACGAGACGCTAGAAGCCCTGGCACCCGGTGTCAACGGCACACGGATCCCCCGGCGAAGGTCACACCCGCGCGGCCCGCCCGATCGGCCCTGGCGCAGGGTTCGAAAGGACCGCCCTGCGGCGTGCGGCACGCTGCCGCACCAGCCCCTAGCGCACCAGCAGGTCGAGCAGCCGCTCGGTCTCCGCCGCCGGGTCCGCGGTGAGCCCGGTGTGCACCGGGCCGGGCTGTACGACCGTCGAGCGCGGCGCGATCAGCCAGCGGAAGCGCCTGCCCGCGTCGTCGCCCGCCGCCTGCCCGGCCGCCTCGCCGCCGCCGCAGACCCCCTCGACCGCCCGCAGCGCCGCCCGCACCCCGACGACGTCCGCGTGCGGGTCGAGCGCCCTCAGCTTGGCCTCGTCCAGATGCGTACGGGCCGCGACGAAGGACCTGGCCCGGCAGTACACCAGCACCCCCGCGTTGAAGCACTCCCCGCGCTCGACGCGCGGCACCACGCGCAGCAGCGCGTACTCGAAGACATCGCGGTCGCTCACTTGCCGTCCTTCTCGCCGGACTGGCCGGTCTTGCCGTGCTTGGTGGGGTGCGGCCAGGGCTTGAGGTGGTCGGTGAGCCAGCCGGGCGCCTGCGACGGGGCGGCCTTGGCGGGCGCGTCCAGCGTGATCCGCTCGTGGATGTCGGCGGCGCGCGCCAGCAGCGGCTCCGCGTACGCCCTGCGCAGCGCGTCCGTCGCCTCGAACCCGGGCTCGTCCACCAGCCACTCGTCGGGCACCAGCGCGGTGACCTCGGCCAGCAGCTCCTCGGTCACCAGCGGCGCCAACTCCGCGGCGGCCGAGGCCACATCGGGGCCGAACGGGGCGAGGGCGTGGTCCGAGGCGTTGTACGGCTTGGCGGCCGAGGCCTGCGCGCCCGGCCAGTTGTGGTGCCAGATCATCGTGGCGCCGTGGTCGATGAGCCAGAGGTCACCGTGCCACACCAGCATGTTAGGGTTCCGCCACGAACGGTCGACGTTGTTGATCAACGCGTCGAACCAGACGACCCGGCCCGCCTCGGCGGGGCTCACCTGATAGGCGAGCGGGTCGAACCCGAGCGAACCGGGCAAGTAGTCCATTCCGAGATTCAGCCCGCCGCTCGCCTTCAGCAGCTCCTGCACCTCCTGGTCCGGCTCCGAGAGCCCGATCACGGGGTCGAGCTGGATGGCGACCAGTTCGGGTACGCGCAGGGCCAGCCGTCGGGCCAGCTCTCCGCAGATCACCTCCGCCACCAGGGTCTTGCGGCCCTGTCCGGCACCGGTGAACTTCATGACGTACGTACCGAGATCGTCGGCCTCGACGATCCCCGGGAGCGAGCCGCCCTCACGCAAGGGCGTGACATAGCGGGTCGCTGTCACTTCATTGAGCATCCGGCCAGGCTACTGGCGCGGATGCGACTGTTCGATCACCCAGCCCCCGAAGGGACGCTTCGCCATGCCCATGGAAGAGAACACCCGGAAGAAGACCGCCCGGGAGAAGACCGCCCGGCCGCGGACCGCCGAGGACTTCCCCCTCCAGTTCGCCCGCACCAGGCGCTTCTCCCTCGGCGTGCCCAAGAACTTCACCGTCTCCGCCGACGGCGAGCGGGTCCTGTTCGTCCGTACCGCCGACGGGCGTTCGCCGCTCGGTTCGCTGTGGCTGTTCGAGGACGGCGAGGAGCGCGTCCTGGTCGACCCGCGCGGGCTCGGCGAGCCGGGCGAGGTGCCGCGGGCGGAGCTGGTCCGCCGCGAGCGGGCCCGCGAGAGCGGCGGCGGGATCGTCTCCTACGCCACCGACGCGGCCGTGCGCACCGTCGTCTTCGCCCTCTCCGGCGCGCTCTGGCTGGCCGGGACGGACGGGAGCGCGCCGCGCCCCCTCCCGACCGCCGGTCCGGCCGTCGACCCGCGGCTCTCCCCCGACGGCACGCTCGTCTCGTACGTGACCGGGCGCGCCCTGCACGTCGTACGCACCGACGGCACCGGCGACCGGCGGCTCCTCGCCCCCGAGGGCCCGGAGATCTCCTACGGGCTCACCGACCACGTGTCGGCCGAGTCCATCGGCCGCGCCCGCAGCTCCTGGTGGTCCCCGGACGGCTCGGCGCTCCTGGTCGTCCGGGTGGACGAGTCGCCCGTGCGGCACTGGTATCTGAGCGATCCCTCCCACCCGGACAAGGCACCGCGGGTGCTGGCGTACCCGGCGGCGGGCACGGCCAACGCGGTGGTGTCGCTGGTCGTCGTCCGCGTCGACGGCGAGCGGGTCGCGGTGCGGCTGCCCCGCTCGGCGGACCCGGCCACGCACCCGTCGGGTACGTGGACCGACCCGGCCTTCGAGTACCTGGTGGAGGGCGGCTGGGACGCCGCGGGCCCGTACGCCACCGTCCAGACCCGGGACCAGCGCACCGCGTACGACCTCGCCGTCGACCCGGTGAGCGGGGCGACCGAGGTGACGGGCCGTCACCATGACGACCACTGGCTGGAGTTCACACCCGGCGCCACGGCATCGACCCGCTCCGGGGCCTGCCCGGGGGACGGCCTTCCGCCCGGACCGGAGGTGCGCGCGATCCTCGGCTCGGCGGGTGACACGGTCTACTTCACGGCGAGCGACGAACCGACCGAGACCCACGTGTGGGCGTACACCCCCGGCTCCGGCCGCACCCGCCTCACCCAGGAGCCCGGGGTGCACACGGCGGCCGTCGGCGGCGGCACCCTCGTCCTGGACAGCCGCACCCCGCACGACCACACCGTCACCGTCCTGCGCGACGGCCGGCCCGCGGGACGGATCGGCGTGCTGAGCGAACGGCCGCTGGTGACACCGGCGCCGCTCTTCCTCTCCCTGGGCGAACGCGAGCTGCGCACCGCCCTCTATCTGCCGTCCTGGCACCGCGAGGGCGCGGCCCGGCTGCCCGTGGTGGTCCATTCGTACGGCGGTCCGGGCCTGCAGACCGTCGTACGGACCGGCGCCTGGCACCACGCGGTGAACCAGTGGTTCGCCGAGCAGGGCTTCGCGGTGCTGTCCGTCGACGGACGCGGCACCCCGGGGCGCGGCGAGGCGTGGCGCACCAGCATCCACGGCGACCAGCTCACCCCCGTCCTGGAGGACCAGATCGACGCGCTGCGGGCGGCCGCCGAGCGCTTCCCGGACCTCGACACCGGCCGGGTGGGCATCCGGGGCTGGTCGTTCGGCGGATATCTGGCCGCGGCGGCCGTGCTGCACCGGCCGGACGTGTTCCACGCGGCCGTGGCGGGCGCGGCCCCGACCGACCTCACGCTCTACGACACCCACTGGAAGGAACGGTATCTCGGCCACCCGGACGTCCAGCCGGAGAACTACGAGCGCTGCTCGCTGGTCGCCCACGCCCACAAGCTGACCCGGCCGCTCAAGCTCGTCCACGGGATGGCGGACGACAATGTGGTGCCCGCACACATGCTGCGGCTCTCGCAGGCGCTCCTCGCGGCGGGCAGGCCGCACAGTGTGCTTCCGCTGGCGGGTCAGAGCCATATGGTCACCGCCGAGGGTGTGGCCGACACCCTGCTGTGGCTGGATCTCGCGTTCCTGAAGAATTCTCTGGGCGCCTGAACAGCCGGCGGCGCAGGACCGTATCCCTTCACGCAGTCCCCTGGAGCAAGGTGAAGGGAAAGCCAGTATGAGCACCCAAGCGCTTCCGTCCGAGCCGGGCCCGGCCCGCCGTACCGTCGTGGCGGCGGTCGGCGGTGTCGGCCTCGCCGCCGCACTCGCCGCCTGCGGCGACTCGGACTCGTCCGACAGCGCCAAGACCTCCGGTGACGGGGGGACGGGCGGCGCGGCCGGAAGCGGCGCCGGGGCGGCCGGCGGCGGCGTGCTGGCGAAGACCGCCGACATCCCGCAGGGCGGCGGCAAGGTCTTCGCCGACCAGGGGGTGGTGGTGACCCAGCCCACGGCGGGCACCTTCAAGGCGTTCTCCGCCACCTGCACCCACCAGGGCTGCATGGTGAAGGACGTCGCCGACGGCACCATCAACTGCCCCTGCCACGGCAGCAAGTACGACCCGGCGACCGGCAGCGTGACCGCCGGTCCGGCGCCTCGGCCGCTGCCCGCGAAGACGATCAAGGTGGAGGGTGACTCGATCAAGCTGGCGTGAGTCCGCCCTCGTCGCGGCGCCGGCCCCGGTGGTGCTCAGGACCGCCGGGGCCGGCGCGGCGTTCTGAGGCAGCCCAGGATGTCGTCGGTGGTGGCGACCGTGGCGACCAGGGCGAGCGTGTTGCGGACCATCGCGGGGGTGTACTCGGCGGGCACCCCCGCGATCGCGTCCACCGGCACCACGGCGGTGTAGCCGAGGTTGACCGCGTCGAACACGGCGTTGGGAATCGCCACGTTCGCCGAGACGCCACTGATGATCAAAGTGCGGCAGCCGAGGTTGCGCAGCAGCGGGTCGGCGTCCGTCCCCGCGATCGGCGAGAGGCCGTGCAGCCGGCGGACCACGAGGTCCTCGTCCGCCACGTCGATGCCCTCGACGATCCGTACCGCCGTCGAGCCCGCGTACTGCTGGACGGGCAGGCGCTCGGCGGCCCGGAAGAGCCGGGCGTTGCGGGAAGCCCCGCGTCCGTCGGGTCTGCGCTCGGCCACGGCGTGCACGACCTGCACGCCCGTCTCGTGCGCGGCGGCGACGAGCCGGGCGATGTTGTGGAGGGCGCCGGAGGAGCGGGCCTCCTTGGCGAGTTCGGGCAGCGCGCTGTCGGCGCCGACGACGCCCTGCTGGCACTCCACGGTCATCAGCACGGTCGAGGCGGGGTCCAGCTCCGCCGCCAGCCGTTCCCTCCGCCCGTCCGCTCGCTCGCTCGTCGCCATGGCGCCGGAGGCTAACGGCCATTGCGCGAGGGGGGAAGGGCACGCCATGATTTCTGACACTCAGTCAGCTCGGAGGGCTGGGCCCACTCGCGGGAGGAGCCGCCCGATGACCACCGCACAGCGCCGGGGCCGCCGGATCATGATGACGGACGCGGAACGCGACGCGTTCCTCGCCGAGCAGCGCACCTGCCGGGTCGCCACGGTGGCCTCCGACGGCGGGCCGCACGTGGGCGCGCTGTGGTACGTCTGGGACGGGAGGGCGCTGTGGCTGTACTCGATCACCCGCAGCCTGCGCTGGGCGCAGCTGCGCCAGGACCCCAGGATCGCGGTGGTGGTGGACGCCGGCGAGGCGTACGGGGAACTGCGCGGCGTCGAGCTGCGGGGCACGGCGGTACCGGTGGGAGAGACACCCCGGACGGGCGAGCCGTGCCCCGAACTGGACCGGCCGGAACGGGAGTTCGCGCGCAAGAACTTCGGCCTGGCGGAGATGGTCCACGACGGACGGCACGCCTGGCTCCGGCTGACACCGGAGACGATCGTGTCGTGGGACTTCCGGAAGCTGGGGCTGCCGGGGGCAGCGGGGGCGTGAGGCTGCCGGGGGGCGTGGCTCCCGGACACGCGCAGCCGGGCACGCGAGACCCCCGGCGGGTGAGCCGGGTGCGCGAAACCCCTCGACGCGTCCGGGCACGAAGCCCCTGGGCGCGTGAGGCCGGGCGCGCGAGACCCCCCGGCGCGTGAGCCGGGAACGTGAAGCCCCTCGGCGCGTCCGGGCACGCGAGCCCCTAAGCGCGTAGGGCCGGGCGCGCGAGACCCCCCGGCGCGTGAGGCCGGGGCGCATGAGGCCGGGCGCGTGAGGCCCATGGGCAAGCGAGGCTCCCGGGCACGCCAGTCCCCCTCCGCGCCCCGGACGACCCCGCCCACTCCTGCCTCAACCAGTCACTCCCCCATCACACCCCGCCCCGCCGCCGCCAGCGCCTCCACGGCCGCGCGGATGGAGGGTCGGCGGTCGGCGTCCGCGCGCCACACCGCGTACACATGCCGGCGCATCGCGTCCCGTACCGGCACCACCCGCACCCCGTCGGGCACCGGCTCCCGCCCGAGCCGGGGCGCGACGCTGACGCCGAGCCCGGCCTCGACGAGGGCGAGCTGGGTGGCGTGCTCGCGGGCCACGTGCCCGATGCGCGGCTCGACCCCCTTGCCCCGCAGGGTGAACATCAGCCACTCGTGGCAGAACTCGCCCTCGGGCCAGGTGATCCACTCGTCCGAGGCGAACGCCTCCAGGTCCACGCTCTCGCGCCCCGCGAGCGGGTGCCCCATCGGCATCGCCACATCCGCCAGGTCGTCGAGGACCGACCGCTTCGCCAGCCCGTCGGGCAGCGGGAGCGGCTTGTTGTACCAGTCGAGGACGACCGCGAGGTCGAGGTCGCCGAGCTGCACGCCCCGCACCGAGTCCTCGGCCTCCAGCTCGTCCGAGCGGACCCGGAGTTGGGGGTGGTCGGCGCGCAGCGCGGTGAGCGCCGCCGGGAACAGCCCGCGCGCGGCGGTGGCGAAGCCCGCGATCCGCAGCTCGCCCACGACCCGGCCGCGCTGGGCCTCCAGATCGGCCTGGGCGACCTGGACCTGGGAGAGGATGCGCGCGGCGTGCTCGGCGAGGAGCCGGCCCGCGTCGGTGAGGCGCACGCCCCGCCCGTTCTTGGCGAGCAGCGGCTGCCCCGCCTCCCGCTCCAGCTTCGCGAGCTGCTGGGAGACGGCCGAGGTCGTCACGTGCAGATTGTCGGCGGCGCCGCCCACCGAGCCGTGGCGGGCCAGGGCGTCGAGGGTCCGCAGGCGCTCCAGATTCAACATATAAGGAATGCTAACCGATCCCCTCCATCTTTTCTCGCTTGTGCTACGAGGTTGAACAGGCCAGTCTTACCGCCATGACCACCGCCACCCCACCCCGGTCCCTCTCGGCCCCCTCCTCCCCCGCCCTCCGCCGCCCGGCCCTGGACTGGCGTGTCCGGTTCGCGGTGCTCTCCCTGGTCTGGGGGTTCAGCTTTCTCCTGATCAAGGTGGGCACCGACGGCTACGCCCCGTTCCAGGTCACCTTCGGGCGGCTCTTCTTCGGTACGGCCGTGCTCGCCGTCGCGATGGCGGTCAAGCGGGAGCGGCTGCCGCGCGGCGCCCGCACCTGGCTGCGTCTCGCGGTGGCCGCGCTGCTCCTGAACGCCCTGCCGTTCTCCCTCTTCGCCTACGCCGAGCTGACCATCCCCTCGACGCTGGCCGGGATCTGCAACGCGACCTCCCCGCTGTGGGGCATGGCGCTCTCGCTGGTGGCGCTCTCCGAGGACCGGCCGACCCGACGCCGGGTGGCGGGCCTGGGCCTCGGCTTCCTCGGGGTGCTCACGGTCCTGGGTGCCTGGCAGGGCTTCCACGGCCTGGATCTGCGGGGCACCCTGATGGCCCTGCTCGCCTCGCTCTGCTACCCGGTCGGCTGGATCTACGTCCGCCGCACACTGGCCGGCGGCGGCCACTCCAACCTGTCGCTGATCGGCTCCCAGCTGGGCGTCGCCACCCTCCAACTGGCGCTGGTCACCCCGCTGTTCGCGGGCTTCCCGACCGCCTTCCACCCCGTCCCGCTGCTCGCCATCGCCGCGCTCGGCGCCCTGGGCACCGGCTTCGCGGTGCTCGTCCAGTACGGCCTGGTCAACGAGGTGGGCCCGACGACCGCCCAGATGGTCACGTACTTCATCCCGGTCATCGCCACCGCCGCCGGGGTCCTGGTCCTCGGCGAGAGCCTCAGCTGGAACACACCGGTGGGCGCGGCGATCGTGCTGGCGGGGGCGGCCCTGACGCAGACCCGCGCCCCGAAGGCGGCACGGCAGGGCGGACCTGCGAGGGCGCGGAAGCCGATACGCCCCCGGCGCGGCTAGGGCGTGTCGCGAAAGGCGGGACTTTCGCAACACGCCCTAGTCGTACCGCCGCCCCGGGGACGACCCCGTCGCCGCCGCCACCGCGTCGGCCGCGGCCCCGATGTCGGCCGGGGTGAGCCGTGAGACGGTGAGCCGGATGCCGGGCGCGGCCGCGAGCCGGAAGCGGGCGCCGGGCGCCACCGCCCACCCCGCGTGCAGCAGCCGGGCCACCGCGGCCGTCTCGTCCGGGACCGGCACCCAGACACTGAAGCCGCTGCGGCCGTGCGCCGCGACACCCCGCGCGCGCAGCGCCCGCACCAGGGTGTCGCGGCGCTCGCCGTAGGAGCGGGCCACGGCGGCGGGGTCGAGGACGTCCGAGGTCCACAGGTGGACGACGGTCCGCTGGAGCAGCCGGCTCACCCACCCGGGCCCCAGCCGCTGGCGCCCCCGGACCCGGTCCAGGGTCACCGCGTCCCCGGTGAGCACCGCGAGCCGGAGATCCGGCCCGTACGCCTTGGCCACCGACCGGACGAACGCCCAGTGCGGGACCACCGGGGAAAGCGGCGCGAGCGGCACGTCGACCATGCCGTGGCCGTGGTCGTCCTCGATCAGCAGGACGGACGGATGGGCGGACAGCACCGCGCGCAGCGCCCGCGCGCGGTCCGCGCCGACGGCCGCCCCGGTCGGGTTCTGGGCGCGGCAGGTGACGACCAGCGCCCGCGCGCCGGCCGCCAGCGCGCTCTCGACGGCCTCGGGCAGCGGCCCCTCGTCGTCGAGCGCCACCGGCACCGGCCGCAGTCCGAGCGCCGGGACGAGGTCGAGCAGCGCGCCCCAGCCCGGGTCCTCGATGGCGACGGCGTCGCCGGGCCGCAGATGCGCGGCGAGCACCCGCTCGATCGCGTCGAGCGAGCCGGAGAGGACGCCGACCGGCCCGGACGGCACCCCGTCGGCGTCCAGGGCCGCCCGGGCGAGCCGCGCGAGGTCCGGGTCGACCGGGTCCTGCCCGTAGAGGGTGGGCCGTTCGGCGTGGTCGCGGGCGGCGGCCGCGAGCGCGTCGCCGAGCGGCGGCAGCAGGGCGGGGTCGGGGTTGCCGTCGGAGATGTCGCGCACCCCGGCGGGTACGTCGATGCGCCGGGCGTCGCGCGCGGTGCTGGCGGGGCGCGGGCGCACCCGGCTGCCCCGGCGGCCCCCCGTTTCGATGACGCCGCGGTCGCGCAGCAGCCGGTAGGCCGCCGCGACCGTATTGGGGTTCACCCCCAGCTCGCCCGCCAACTCCCTGAGCGGCGGCAGCGGTTGGCCCGGCGCGAGCTGTCCGGCGCCCACCGCGCGCTCCACGTCGGCGGCGATGTCCGACGCGCGCCGACCCGAGATCCGATATTCTCCTAGCACAAACACCATTATGCACTAGTGCAATGGAGAACGCACATGCCCGACACCCCTTCCTACGAGCCCACCGGGCGCACCGTGCCGACCCGCTCGCGCGAGCGGGCGTCGTACGACCGCGAGCTGGTGCACGCGATACTCGACGAGGGCTACGTCTGCCACCTCGGTTTCGTCCGCGACGGCGCCCCGGTCGTCCTGCCGACGCTCTACGGCCGGATCGGTGAGCGGCTGTACGTGCACGGCTCGACGGGTTCGCGCCCGCTGCGCATGACCGGACAGGCCGATCCGGGGCTCCCGGTCTGCCTCACCGTCACCCACGTCGACGGCCTGGTGCTGGCCCGCTCGGCCTTCCACCACTCCCTCAACTACCGCTCGGTCGTGGTGCACGGCCTCGCGTACGAGGTCACCGACGCCGAGGAGCGGCGGAACGCCCTGGACGCGCTGGTCGACCAAGTGGTGCCCGGCCGCTCCCACGACGCGCGGCAGGCCAACGCCAAGGAGCTCGCCGCGACCGCGGTGATCCGCCTGGACCTCGACGAGGTGTCGGCGAAGCTGCGCACCGGCGGCCCCAACGACGATCCCGAGGACAGCGGCCTGCCGCACTGGAGCGGGGTGATCCCGCTGGTCCGCGGCCATGGGACGCCGGTGCCGGCCGACGACCTCGACCCGTCCGTGGCGCTGCCCGACTATCTCGCCGCGCTCTGAGGCGGTGCGGGGGCTTCCGCGAGGATCCGGGGAAGCCCCCGAGGGGTCAGGCCGCGACCGGTTCCCGGCGGGCCCGCGCGGCGAGCCGCGCCTCGGCCCCGGCGAGCCCCACCACCGCGACCAGCAGCAGTGAGGTGCCCAGGACGGTGGCGGCGGTCAGCCGTTCGCCGAGGACCGCCACCGCCAGCAGCGCCGCGCTGACCGGCTCCAGGAGCATGATCACGGAGACGGTGGCGGAGCGGACGACGGCCGCGCCCGCGAAGTAGAGCGCGTACGCCAGCGCCGTGGGCACCGCCGCCACGTACGCGAGCAGTACGGCCACCCGCACCGGCTCGACGGTGTGCGCCACCATGCCCTCCGCCCCGGCGAGCGGCAGCAGCAGGACCGAGGCCACGGCGAACGCCCAGGCGGTGGTGGCCGAGGGGTCGGCGCTCTCGCCGTCCCGGCCGAGCCTGCGGGTGAGGAGCGTGATCCCCGCGTATCCGGCCGCGGACAGCAGCGCGAGCAGCACCCCGGCGGGGCGCACGGCGCCGCCGCCGTTGCCGAGGACCAGGACCGAGAGCCCGGCGAGGGCTCCGGCGACGGCGGTCAGTCCGGCGCCCCCGATCCGCTCGCCGAGGGCGAGACGGGCGCCGACCGCGATGAGCACGGGCCCGGCGCCGAGGGTGACCACGGTCGCCACGGCCAGGCCGGTCGAGTCCACGGCGGCGAAGTAGGCGCTCTGGAAGACGGCGAGCCCCACGCCGTTGCCCAGGACGCGCGCCGCCCGCCTGCTCCGCGGTTCGGCGGGCCGGCGCGCGGGCCGCCGCCGCAGGGCGCGGGCGGCGAGCAGCAGGGCGAGCCCGCCGACGCAGCGCCAGAAGGAGAGGGCGAGCGGGCCGAGGTCGCTGGCGTCGAAGACGAGCGCCGCGGCGCCGCCCGCGGTGCCCCAGGCGACACCGGCGAAGACGAGGTAGAGCAGGCCGCGCCCGACGGGCAGGGCGGAAGAAGTCGATGCGTTCGACACGTACGTACTCCGGAGAGGAAGACGGGAAAGGTCGCGTGCCTGGAGTACGCGGGCAGCGACGAGCCGCTCGGGAACTGCCCGAGCCCGGTCTTCGTCAGGGAGTTGCGGCCGCCCGCGTTACGCGGCGGGAGGCGGCAGAACGGTCGCGTGCATGATCGCCACCCTACGGCGCGGTCCGGCCGGCCGACAACTCCCCCTCGGGCGCGGGCGTCTCCCGCACCGGCAGGGGGTGCCCGTCGCCGCCCGCCACCGGCCCGGAGGCCTCCTTCGGCGCCGAGGACTGGGCGATGAAGGCGCCGAGGAGGACCACCGCGCCGCCCACGATCTGCGGCGCGGCCAGGTGCTCGCCCAGCAGCACCCAGGCCAGGACGGTCGCGATGACCGCCTCCAGACAGGCGACGACCCCGGCCACCTGCGGCGAGAGCCTGCGCACCGAGATGACCCCGGTGACGTAGGCGATCACGGTCGCGATCAGTACGATCCAGCCGAGCAGCAGCGCCGCGGGCACCTCGGTGCCGTTCATGTCGGCGCCGCCGCCGAGCACCGACCAGTCCATGCCCCAGGGGCGGGCGACGAGCGTGAGCAGGCCGGAGCCGATGAGCAGGCCGTACGCGATGACGCCCAGCGGGTCGGGCGCGTCGTCCGTGTCGCCGCCCTGGTCGGAGAGGACGAAGTAGCCGACCTGGCAGCAGGCGGCGCCGAGGGCGAGCAGCAGACCGAGGAGGTCGAAGCTCAGCCCGGACCAGATCTCCACCACGCCGGCGAGGCCGCCGGCGGCGAGGACCACGCCGATGGCCGCCGCCCGGGTCACCGGCCGGCGCTGGACGAACCGGACCCAGCCGAGGACGAGCGCGGGCGCCAGGTACTCGACGAGCAGGGCGACGCCGACGGGAATGCGGGATATGGCCGCGAAGTAGCAGGCCTGGACGCTGGCGACGGCCAGCAGTCCGAATCCGGCGAGCAGCGCGGGCCGGCGCAGCAGCAGGCTCCGGTGGCGCCAGGCGAGGGGCAGCATGACGAGCGCGGCGCCCGTCACCCGCAGCCACACCACGTGCAGCGGGTCCAGGCCCGCCTCGATCAGCGGCTTGGCCGCGACACCCGATCCACCGAATGAGAACGCCGAGGCCAGGGCCAGTCCCAGGCCGACGTTTCTTCCCTGAGACGCCTGCATCGGCACATCATGACAGGAGAAGTCAGGACCGTCACCCCTGTGACACCTGTCGAGACGGCGGGGCCCCGACGAGCCGTTCGGAGAGCTCCCGGGCGTCGACCCCGGCGTGGTCGAGGACCATCACGGCACGGGACTCCGGGTCGGCGGCGAGCGCCGCGAGCAGGTCGGTGCCCCCTACCCGGACGTCCCCCCGGGCCTCGGCGCGGGCCAGCGCGCCCTCCATCGCGGTGACCGCGGCGGGCGACCATCCGGGCTGGTCGAGCAGCGGCAGCGCCCCCGAGTCCTCCACCGACCCCTGCCAGCGCAGGCCGTATCCGATGGAGCGCTGGACGAGATAGCCCAGCACCCGCGCCACCTGCGGGGCGCCGTCGAACGCGGCCCGCACCTCGGGGTCGGTCTCCATCACCGAGTGCAGCAGATGGGCGGTGTCGATCTGCCGGTCGCCGTCGCGCAGCGCCCTCCTGCGGGCACCGGCGACCACCGGGGCCATCGCGTCGGTGAGCCGGGCTTCGAGGTCGCGGTCGGCGGGGGCCGGAGCCGGGACGGCCGGGACCCGTGGGATCGGAGGGTGCACGCTCCCACCCCATCAGGCAGAACGCCCCGGAACATCCCCGCCGGGAAGCATTCCGCATCCGACGTTGGGTGGGGACGGATGACCGGGTTCTCCTCCTTCTGGATGAGATCTGCGTTTTGACACCTCGGGGGCGTGCGGCTCTTCGCCGTACGCCCCGCACGCAACCGCACCGCCCCCGAAAACGTCCCCTCCCGTACGACACAGCCGCCACGGCAACCGCGGGAGGGGCCCGATGTGCTGGATGGTCGCCCTGCTCGCCGAGGACGGGCTGCAGTACGTGTACCGCGTGTACGCCCCGCGGGACGCGCTGCCCGGCGATCTGTTCTGGGCCGCCTTCCACTGCCATGACGAGTCCTCGCGGCCGCGCGCGTCCGACCTCTTCGACTCGGCGCGGATATGGGCGCTGCCGCTCAGCGGCTCCATGATCTGACGGTTCATCAGTATTGAATGTTCACGGGCCCCCGGCTACGTTCCGCGACACGTTCGCAGGACGTCAAGGACTCGAAGGGGTGGTCGTATGGCCGAGGTCAGCGCCGAGGCGCGCCTGGAGGCTCCGGCGGAGAAGGTCTGGGAGCGGCTGACCGACTTCACCGCGTACGGCGAGTGGAACGCCACCCACACTGGCTTTCCGCACGGCGGCCCCGCGCGGCTGGAGCTCGGCGCGACCTACGCCGAGAACATGAGGCTCATGGGCTTCCCGGCCGAGGTCGTCTGGACCGTGGAGGAGTTCGAGGCGGGCCGCCTCCTCGGCGTCAGGGGCAAGGGGCCGATGGGGGTGATCGTCGGCAACCGCTACACCCTCACTCCCGACGGGGACGCGACGGTGGTACGGGTCGACGGCGAGTTCACCGGCGCGGCCGTCTCGCTGATGGCGGGCAAGCTGAAGGACTCGGCGACGGCCGCGCTGAACGAGTCGCTGCGCAAGCTGGGCGCCCTGGTGGCCTGACGATCCTCCGCAGTCCGCGCGCGAGAGAGTGCCGGGCGGGGGATTCGAGCGGACGTCCGGTTCACCTGGCCGCACTCCGCGCGCGCGAGAGCCCGGGGCTCAACATCATGGCCGTGGTCCCGCACTCCGCGCGCGCGAGAGTCCGGGTGTTCGTGTACTCCGACCCGTCCGCGGGTGACGCCCCCGCTCGCGCGCGAGAGCCCCGCGACCGGCGGTCGCGGGGCTCTCGGCGGCCGGCGGGGTCAGTCCTCGTCGGCCAGGATCAGATACAGCTTCTTGCGGGCGTCGTTGATGACCCCGAGCGCCTTCTTGCGCTGCTCGGCGGTGCCGGTCTTCCAGACCTGGCCGAACGCCTCCATCAGACCGAACCCGGCCTGGCGGATCTCGTTCATGCTCTCCCAGTCGACCCCGCGCCCGGCCTCTTCCCACGGGGCCTCGGACCCCGACTCGGCCTCGGCGCGTCCGGCGTCGGTGAGCGTGAACAGCTTCTTGCCGCCCTCGCTCTCATTGGTGATCAGGCCCTCGTCCTCCATCATCTGGAGGGTCGGGTAGACCGAGCCAGGGCTGGGCTTCCACGCCCCGCCGCTGCGCTCGCCGATCTCCTGGATCATCTCGTAACCGTGCATCGGCCGGTCCTTCAGCAGGGCCAGGATCGACGCGCGGACATCCCCGCGCCGCGCCCTGCCCCGAGGACCGCCCCGACCGCCGCGGCCGGGCCCGAAGGGGCCGCCGCCGAAGCCGGGACCGAACGGCCCGAAGGCGGCACGCCGCCCCTCGAAGTCGCCCCGGCCGTGATGGCCGGGTCCGTGCTGTCCGTGCCCATGTCCATGTGAACGCATCGCTACGCTCCTTCCATCGGTGATCCGTCGCGATACCTCAACGATATATCGGAACTGTTCGGTTAACAACCCTCCGATACGACAGCCGACCGAGGCGGGAAGGAGCGACGCCCCGCGAAGGGCCACCGAGCAGGCCGGCCATCCCGGATTGGCCTTGGCCGGTGGCCTGCTCCGGCCCGTACCGTCCTGCCCATGCGGATCCGCATCGTCGACGCCTTCACCGACCGCCCGTTCACCGGAAACCCGCCGACGGCATGAGTAAGGGGCGTACGCCATGGCCGTACGCCCCTTACCCGTCATCCACGCGCGCGTGGGCCGCCCCGCTCACACCGTCGGCAGCCAGCTCACCTTCCCCGCGAGCAGCGCGTACCCCACGAACGCCCCGATGTCGAGCAGGGAATGGGCCACGACCAACGGCCCGACCCGCTGCCAGCGCCGGTGGAGCAGGACGAAGACGACGCCCATCGCCATGTTGCCGAGGAAGCCGCCGATGCCCTGGTAGAGGTGGTAGGAGCCGCGCAGGACCGAGCTCGCCGCCAGCGCCGCGAGCGGGGTCCACCCCAACTGGCCGAGTCGGCGCAGCAGATACCCGACGACGATCACTTCCTCCAGTACGGCGTTCTGCACCGCCGACAGGACGAGCACCGGGTACTTCCACCAGACGTCCGGCAGCGACTCGGGGACGACCGTGAGATTGCCCCCCACCGCCCGCGCCAGCAGATAGAACCCGAGCCCCACGCTGCCGATCCCGGCGGCGATCAGCGCTCCCCTGCCGAGGTCCGTTCCGGGCCGCCGGCGGTCGAATCCGAGGACGCGCAGACCGCCCGCCCCCTCCCGCAGCAGCAGATGCGCCACGAGCGCCACGGGCACCAGCGCGCTCGCGATACCGAAGAGCTGCCAGGCGAGATCCAGCCAGGGCCGCCCGGGGGCGTGCGAGGTGTTGAGCCTGGCCGCCTGGTCCTTGAGGCCGCCCGGCCTGGTCACCGATCCGACAAAGCTGATCAGCGCCGACACACCGCTCGCGCCGAGCGAGAGGGCCAGCACGAGCACCGTCTCGGACCGGAGGATCCGCGGCGAGACCCCCCGTTCGGGAAGAGAATCAGCCACACGCCCCGCCTCCACCTGCACACCTGCCTCCAGTTGAACGAACCCGTCCCATGCCCACCACTGCCCCGCTAGGGTCTCGAATGAAAGTACGAAGATCGCGCGCGACAGGCCGGGGGGCGAGCGCCATTTCGATGGTGCGTTCCCCCTTTTTTCCTTGTACGGGATTCAAGGAGGGCACCACCGCCATGGGACGTCACAGCTTGCCCGACCCGCACGCGCCCGAGGGAACCCGGGGCCGCCCGGCCGCCCCGCGCCGCCGTACCGTCACCGTCGCCACCCTGCTCGTCCTCGCCGTGGCGGGCGGAGCGGCCGTCGCGGCGAGCAGCGGACTGCTCTCCTTCGGCGACGCGTGCCGGGACTCCGCGGTCCGGCTGGATCTCGTCGCCTCCCCCGATGTCGCCCCGGCCGTCCGGTCCGTCGCCGAGCGGGCGCGCGCCGAGAAGGTCACCTCCGACGGCTCCTGCATCGACGTCCGGGTCACCGCCCGTGAGTCGTACCAGGTGGCCGCCGCGCTCCGCGCGGGCCGCGAGCCCGGCTTCGCGGTGTGGATCCCGGACTCGGCGCTCTGGGTGGACCGCGCCAAGGAGGGCGGCGCGAGCGTCCCGGTCGCCACGGCGGGCCATGTCGCCGCCTCGCCGGTGGCGCTCGCCCTGGTGCCGGCCGCCGCCAAGTCCCTGGGCTGGCCCTCGCGCACGCACACCTGGGCCGAACTCGCCGCGGCCGCCACCCGCTCGGACACCCTGCGCCTGGGCGCGGCCGACCCGGCCCGTTCGGCCGCCGGCCTCCTCGCGCTGAGCAGCGTAGGGCGCTCCGCCGCCCGCCAGGGCGCGGACGGCGGTACGGGGGCCGCGGCCGTGGCCAAGGCGCTCGCGCAGCGCACCTCCGACACCGACGCCCAGGTGGTCGCCACGCTCGCCCGGGGCGGCGCGGACGGCGGGAGCGGCGACCCGCGCCACAACCAGGCCGTCGTCCTGTCCGAGCAGGCGGCGTACGCGTACAACACCGGCCGGGACGCCGGGCAGGGGCTCGACCTGTTCTATCCCGAGGACGGCACGCCGCTGCTCGACTACCCGTACGCCATCGTCCGCGAGAACCGGCTGAGCACCGACCGCAGCCGCGCCGCGATGCGGTTCCTGACGCTGCTCGGCGAGCCGGAGTCCCGGCGGACCCTGATCAGGAGCGGCTTCCGCGCCCCCGGCGAGGCGGCGGACGAGGGGGCCGTGCGGAAGGCGGGCGCGGCGGCCCCGCAGCCCTACGCCACCTCCACCGCCGAGGCCCCGTCCGCCAAGGAGCTCCAGGAAGCCCTCGGGATGTGGACGATCATCGTGCAGAGCGCCCGGCTCACCACGGTCGTGGACGCCTCGGGGTCGATGGCCGCGCCGGTCCCGGGCGCGGGCGGCCGGTCCCGGATGGACGTCACCCGCGCCTCCCTGCTCGGGGCGCTGGCGCAGTTCACGCCCGAGGACGAGATCGGCCTGTGGGACTTCGCCACCCGTCTCGACGGCTCACGCGACTACCGGGAGCTGGTGCCGACCGCCCGCCTCGGCGACCCCGTCAAGGGCGGGCGCACCCAGCGCGAGCGGCTGACCGCCGCCTTCGACGCGCTCCGCCCGGTGCCGGACGGGGCGACCGGGCTCTACGACACGATGCTCGCCGCCTGCCGGCAGGCCACGGCGGGCTACCGGCCGGGGAAGTTCAACGCGGTGGTGATCCTCACGGACGGCGCCAACGAGGACCCGGGCAGCATCTCGCGCGCCGAGCTCCTCACCCGGCTCCAGCGGCTCTCCGACCCGGCGAAGCCGGTGCCGGTGATCGCCATCGCGGTGGGTCCTGACGCGGACGGGGAGTCGGTGAGGGAGATGGCCCGGGCCACCGGCGGCGCGGGCTACCAGGTCACCGACCCGGCCGAGATCCAGGCGGTGATCCTCAAGGCCGTCATGACGGTCGGCCGGGGCGGCGCCACCAGCTGAGACGCGCAAGCTGAGACACCCGCACGCGCCCTGCCCCTCACCCCGACGACGGGACCCCCACCGGCCAGGTGTGGACCGGCTCGCCCTGGAGCGTCAGGTCGCGGTAGCGGCGGGTGGTGGCGGCCAGCGCCGCCTCCCGGCCCATCCCCGACTCCAGAGCGCGGTGATAGGTGTCGACCTGCCAGGAGGCGCCGTTGACGCGGCGGCGGCAGCGCTCCTCGATGACGCCGAGGTAGCGGTCCCGGTCGGCCGGCTCCACCCCCCAGGCGTCGAGCCCGGCGTGGGCGAGCGGCAGGAGTTCGTCCCGGACCAGCTTGACGGCCGGTACGCGCGCGACGCCGCCCCCTCGGCGCGGCACGGGCCACAGCAGTTCGGCGTCGATACCCTGGCGGCAGGCCGTCTCGAAGTTCGCGGCGGCGGCCTCGAACGGCAGCCGGTTCCACACCGGCCTGCTGTCCTCGGCGAGGGAGCGCACGAGTCCGTAGTAGAAGGCCGCGTTGGCGATGACGTCGGTGATGGTCGGTCCGGCCGGGAGCACCCGGTTCTCGACCCGCAGATGCGGCACGCCGTCGGCGATCCCGTACACCGGGCGGTTCCAGCGGTAGATCGTGCCGTTGTGCAGCACGAGCTCCTGGAGGCTGGGCACCCCGCCCTCCGACAGCACCCGCAGCGGGTCCTCCTCGTCGCAGATCGGCAGCAGCGGCGGGAAGTACCGCAGGTTCTCCTCGAACAGCTCGTAAGCGGAGGTCACCCAGCGCTCGCCGAACCACGTGCGCGGGCGCACGCCCTGGGCGCGTAGCTCGGCGGGCCGGGTGTCGGTGGCCTGCTCGAACAGCGGCGGCCGCGACTCGCGCCACAGCTCCCGGCCGAACAGGAAGGGCGCGTTGGCCCCCACCGCGATCTGTACGGCGGCGATGGCCTGCGCGGCGTTCCACACCGCCGCGAAGCGGGCAGGCGTGACCTGGAGGTGCAGCTGTACCGAGGTGCAGGCGGCTTCCGGGGTGATGGATCCCGAGGTGCAGACGAGGCGTTCGACGCCTTCGATGTCGAGGGTGAAATCCTCCCCGCGGGCGGCCACGATCTGGTCGTTGAGCAGCACATAGCGGTCGGCGTCGGAAAGGTTCGCCGAAACGAGGTCACGCTGGGCGAGCGTCGGGAGAATTCCGATCATCAGGATCCCGGCACCGACCTCGCCGGCTTTGCGCTCGGCATACCCGAGACCGGTCCGCAACTCCTCGGAGAGCTGATCGAAGACCCGCCCGCCGAGCGGGTGGGGGGCGATATTCACTTCGAGATTGAACATCCCGAGTTCGGTCTGGAAATCCTTGCTCGCAATGCGCTCCAGAACCTCCGCGTTCCTCATGCGCGGCATACCGTCCGGCCCCACGAGATTCAGCTCGATCTCCACACCCATGAGATTCCTGGGGCGATCGAACCTCCGTTCGGTCATAAGCCGCCCCAGCCCCTCCAGGCACCGCTGGAGCTTCTGCCGGTACGCGTGCCGGTCGGACAGGTCGAGCTCGGCCGCCACGACCTTCTCACCCATCGAAGCGTCCCTCCTCGAATGGGCAGCCGGTCGGTCCGGCCGCTTGCGTCACGGTCGATAATGCCCCGACTGGCTGATCTATAACGTCCCCTGGGCGGGGCCCGGGTAGTAAGCTGGTACGAACCGGCCCCGGGCACGTGCATTCGGCATACACCAACCCGCGGATACCGGTCCTGCGGGAATCGTGAGAAACACCGACGCGTTTCGGCCGACCGCCCTCGGCGGACCTTTCCTGGCCAGTCGCGTACCCCGTTCCCCGAACCGGGATGAATGCCGCATCACCAGGACCTGAATCCGACTTGCCCATAATACTGCGGACCGCTAGCCGAAACACCCCCTGAACACGTGTCGTATAAACTTCGCGAACGAGGCAGAGAGTCGGCGCCCCGGCCCCAGTCACCCGGCCCCCCTCTGACCCCGTGTCACCGCAGACAGCGCTGTCCGCAACGCCCACGCATCACCGTGTCTCCGAAGTGAGAGGCGACCCACCATGCCGCTGCATGTTCCCCCGGCTCCCGCGCCCGCCCTGCGCAGCGTCCTCGCGGCACTCGGTTCCCCCACCGCCGTCCGCGCGGCCCGCACCCCCGCCCTGCGCTCCGCACAGGGCCCGCTGACCCCCGAACTCCCGCTGCCCGTCCATGTGCTGGACCGGATCACCCCGAGCGCCCGCGCCCCGCACAGCCGCCTGGCGGGCTGGCGCTTCCTCATCAGCGACGCGGGGAGCGCGGTCGCCGCGGCGGACACCATGCTCACCCCGGACGGCTGGGCCTTCTCGCACTTCTTCGAAGGGCCCTACATCGCCTCCACCCAGCGCGCGTTGCGCCAGGCGGAGGCGCTCACCATGGACGTCGAGGCCCGGCTGCTCTCGGTGCCCGAGCTGTACATGCTCACCCTGTGGCTGCGGCGCGACCTCACGGCCGACCCCGCCTCGGGCGAGCTGGACCCGGCGGACCTGCTGGTGCCGCTGGCGCCCGCCCCGCCCGGCATCTGCGCCCACCGGCCGCACCGGGTCTCCGAGCTCCTGCCGGTGATGACCCTGAGACTCGCGCCCGCGCCGCTGCTGAGCCAGCCGGTCTGACGGGCCGGCGGGCCGCCGGGCCGGCCGGCCCCCACCGCGGTCGCACGCCTGCGAGAACCACCCGGCGCCCCGGAGCCCCCTGCGGCCCGGGGCGCTTTCGCGTACGCCCGCGCGCGCCCTCCTCCGTACGGGCTAGTCCGTAACGGCCAGTGCGAACCACCCGAAGAGGCAGGGCAGTTGAGTTGAACCGGCCGCACGAGTGATGCGTCAATATGCGGTAGGAAGTGGTGCCGCTAAATCCCTGCGGATTGACGTCCGTAGGGCAACACTGGGAGCGGACCGACCGACTGAGCAACGGGGGGCGGCCATGACCACCGCATCGAGCCGCAGGACATTCACTACTACGACGCAGCGAGAGAACGCATCCATGTGCCAGCACCAGCCAGCCTGCCCGACAGCCGACTCCGCCGACCGGGAGGCCGCGCAGCTCGTGGCGCACCACCCGGAGCAGGGCTGGAGCCTGCTGTGCAACGGCGTCCTGATCTTCGAGGACACCGGTGAGCTGCTGCCGGACGGGCGGATCATCGCCCCGCACCGGGCGCTGAACGCGGGCCAGGTGGCGAAGGCCGCCTAGCGCGGCCCGGCGGGCACAACGCCGCGACGCGCCGCACGGGAGAACAGCACCGCACAAGAAGGGGCCGGCCCGGGGAGGAGATCCCCGTACCGGCCCCGACGTATGTCAGCCGTAGACGGCCCTACTTCAGTGGTCGTACTCGTCCAGCGGAGGGCAGGAGCAGACCAGGTTGCGGTCGCCGAAGGCGCCGTCGATGCGGCGCACCGGCGGCCAGTACTTGTCGGCCTTCGAGACGCCGGCCGGGAAGACCGCCTCCTCGCGGCTGTACGCGTGGTTCCACTCGCCGCCGAGCGCCGCCGCCGTGTGCGGGGCGTTGGCCAGCGGGTTGTCGTCGGCGGGCCACTCGCCCGAGGCGACCTTCTCGATCTCGCCACGGATCGCGATCATCGTCTCGCAGAACCGGTCGAGTTCGATCAGGTCCTCGGACTCGGTCGGCTCGATCATCAGCGTGCCGGCCACCGGGAACGACATGGTCGGCGCGTGGAAGCCGTAGTCGATCAGACGCTTGGCGATGTCGTCGACGCTGACGCCGGTCGCCTTCGACAGCGGCCGCAGGTCGACGATGCACTCGTGCGCCACCAGGCCGTTGGGGCCGGTGTAGAGCACCGGGTAGTGCGGCTCCAGGCGCTTGGCGATGTAGTTGGCCGCGAGGACCGCGACCTGGGTGGCGCGCTTGAGGCCCTCGGCGCCCATCAGCCGGACGTACGCCCACGAGATCGGCAGGATGCCGGCCGAGCCCCACGGGGCGGCCGAGATCGGGCCGACGCCCGTCTCCGGTCCCGCGGTCGGCTGGAGCGGGTGGTTCGGCAGGTACGGCGCGAGGTGCGCGCGCACACCGACCGGGCCCACGCCCGGGCCGCCGCCGCCGTGCGGGATGCAGAACGTCTTGTGCAGGTTCAGGTGCGAGACGTCGCCGCCGAACTTGCCCGGCTTGGCGAGACCCACCAGCGCGTTGAGGTTGGCGCCGTCCACGTAGACCTGGCCGCCCGCGTCGTGCACCTCGCCGCAGATGTCGGCGACGTGCTCCTCGAACACCCCGTGCGTGGACGGGTAGGTGATCATCAGCACCGACAACTCGTCGCGGTACTGCTCGATCTTGGCGCGCAGGTCCGCGATGTCGACCTCGCCGTCGTCGGCGGTCTTCACCACGACGACCTTCATCCCGGCCATCACGGCGCTGGCCGCGTTGGTGCCGTGGGCGGAGGAGGGGATCAGGCAGACCGTGCGCTGCTCGTCGCCGTTGGCGCGGTGGTAGGCGCGGACCGCGAGCAGACCCGCGAGCTCGCCCTGCGAACCGGCGTTGGGCTGGATGGACACCGCGTCGTATCCGGTGACCTCGGCGAGGCGCTCCTCCAGCTCGTGGATGAGCGTGAGGTAGCCCCCGGCCTGCTCGACCGGCGCGAAGGGGTGGATCTGACCGAACTCGGGCCAAGTGACCGGCTCCATCTCGGTGGTCGCGTTCAGCTTCATGGTGCAGGAGCCGAGCGGGATCATGCCGCGGTCCAGCGCGTAGTCGCGGTCGGCGAGCTTGCGCAGGTAGCGCAGCATCGCGGTCTCGGAGCGGTGCTGGTGGAAGACCGGGTGGGTGAGGAACTCGTCGGTGCGCAGCAGCGCGCCCGGCAGCGTGTCGGCGGCCGAGGCGTCCAGCGCCTCGATGTCGCCTTCGGCGCCGAAGGCGGCCCAGACCGCGGCGACGCGGTCGCGGTCGGTGGTCTCGTCGCAGGCGATCGAGACGGTGTCGGCGTCGACCAGGTGCAGGTTGACCCCGCCGTCACGGGCGGCGGCGACGGCCTCGGCGGCCTTGCCGGGGACCCGGACGGTCAGCGTGTCGAAGTACGAGCCGTGCACGACCTCCACACCGGCGGCGCGCAGGCCCTCGGCGAGGATCACCGCGTACCGGTGGGTGCGCCGGGCGATCTGCCGCAGGCCGTCCGGGCCGTGGTAGACCGCGTACATGCCGGCCATGACGGCGAGCAGGACCTGCGCGGTACAGATGTTGCTGGTGGCCTTCTCGCGGCGGATGTGCTGCTCACGGGTCTGGAGCGCCAGGCGGTACGCCTTGTTGCCGTCCGCGTCGACGGAGACGCCGACCAGGCGGCCGGGCAGGCTGCGGGCGAACTTCTCCTGGACCGCCATGTAGCCGGCGTGCGGGCCGCCGAAGCCCATGGGGACGCCGAAGCGCTGGGTGGTGCCGACGGCGATGTCCGCGCCGAGCTCGCCGGGCGAGGTCAGCAGGGTCAGGGCGAGCAGGTCGGCGGCGACGGTGACGATCGCGCCCAGCTCGTGGGCCTCGTCGATGACCGGCTTGAGGTCGCGGACCTCGCCGGAGGCGCCCGGGTACTGGAGCAGCACGCCGAAGACACCACGCTCGGCCACCTCGGCCGGGATGCCGCGGCTGAGGTCGGCGACGACGACCTCGACACCCGTCGGCTCGGCGCGCGTCTCTATGACGGCCACCGTCTGCGGGAGGGTGTCGGCGTCGACGAGGAAGACCCCGCCCTTGACCTTGCCGACGCGGCGGGAGAGCGCGAGCGCCTCGGCGGCCGCGGTGCCCTCGTCGAGCAGCGAGGCGCCGGAGGTCGGCAGCCCGGTGAGGTCGGCGACGACGGTCTGGAAGTTGAGCAGCGCCTCCAGGCGGCCCTGCGAGATCTCCGGCTGGTACGGCGTGTACGCCGTGTACCAGGCGGGGTTCTCCATGACGTTGCGCAGGATCACCGGCGGGGTGAACGTGCCGTAGTAGCCCAGGCCGATCATCGGGGCCAGGACCTGGTTGCGGTCCGCGAGGGAGCGCAGCTCGGCCAGGACCTCGGCCTCGGTGCGGGCGCCGGGCAGACCCAGCGCCTCGGCGCTCTTGATCACGTCCGGCACCGCCGCGGCGGTCAGCTCGTCGAGCGAGCCGTAGCCGACCTGCGCGAGCATCTTCGCCTGGGCCTCGGCGTCGGGCCCGATGTGACGCTGCTCGAAGGGGATGCCACGCTCGAGCTCGGTGAGCGGCATGCGGTTGGCGGTCATTACGGAGGCCTCCTGGTCTGCACGACCTGCGAGGGGCACCACGGCGCGGGTGCCCGGACGGCCTCCCCCTCTGTCATCTCAACCTGAGAGCTTCACCGGGGCGCGTGGGGGCGTCCCGGCTTTCACCGTCGGTGAGGAAGGGGTGCGCGCACAGGCCTGAGCCCGCACGTCCCCCGTCCTGCTTTCCAGAGTGACCTCGTCCGCGCGGTACGTGGGCCTGAGAGATTCCGGGGAGGATTTGCTCCTTCGGCGCCTCCGGACATCTTTCCGGAGGACTCTCCCGCACGGGGTCAGCAGCCATCGCCAGCCTACCAGCGCGGCCCGGCCCTGATCCTTCGAGTGGCCGACGCCCCCGTTGTGCACTTTCGTAGTGTTACGAGCAGTTGCGACCTGTTGGAGGGACCGTGCAGACCGATATCGATCCGCGCAGCCTGATCGGCCGCAAGGCGTTCGACCGTAACGGCAACAAGATCGGCACGGTGGACGAGGTGTACCTCGACGACGCCACCGGAGTCCCCGAGTGGGCCGCCGTACGCACCGGGCTGTTCAGCCGGGACGCCTTCGTCCCCCTGGAACCCAGCGCCCTCGTCGACGAGGCGCTGCACATCCCCTACGACCGGGCGCTGATCAAGGACGCTCCCGACTTCGGCGTCGGCCGCCACCTCTCCCCCGAACAGGAGCTCCAGCTCTACCACCACTACGGTCTCGACATCGCCGCCCCCGATCCGCTGCCCGGCGCCGACCGCGACCGGGACTTCGGACGGCTCGCGGGTGAGGAGGACGACGCCTGACCCTCCGCGCCGCCCTGCTCCCCCGGTCCGCCGTCACCCGTCTGCTCCCGCCCGGCCCCTTCACCCGTCTGCCCGGTCGCCGCTTCCCCTGCCACGTCCACCAGCCGCAGCGGCTCGGACGGCTCCAGGTCGGGGTCGTCCACCCGGAACGTCCGCACCCGCCCGACGGCGGAGGTGGGCGTCTCGAACCGGACGGTGACCCGGCCCACCCCGCTGCCCTGCACCCAGCCGGGGCCGAACGCGCGGTGGTGCACGTCGTGCCCGGCCAGCCAGCGCCGCTCGGCCGGGTCCACCGCCTCCGGCTGTTCGGGGGCGGCCGCCTCCGCCCCGGTCCCGGCCTCGACGGGCGCCTGCTCCGCCGTGCCCTGATCACCCGCCGACCGCTCGCCCGCCGCCTGGGCGAAGAGGTCCTCCTGGGTGAAGTCGGCGAGGCCGCTGACCCCGACCCCCAGCAGACGCACGCCGCCGGTGGTGTCCACGGAGTCGAGCAGCCGGCCGGCCGCCTCGCGCACCACCGCGGGATCGTCCGTGGGCCCGCGGAGCGTCTCGGACCGGGTCAGCGTGGAGAAGTCGTATCGGCGGACCTTCAGGACGATCGTGCGGCCGGAGTGCCCGGAGGCCCGCAGGCGCTGCACACAGCGGTCGGCGAGCCGTCCCACCTCGGTCATCACCCGCACCCGGTCGTGCAGGTCCACGTCGAAGGTGTCCTCGACCGACACCGACTTGGTGTCCCGCTCGGCCACCACCGGCCGGTCGTCGAGGCCGAGCGCCATCCGGTGCAGTGAGGCGCCGTGCGCCTTGCCCAGCAGCCGTACGAGCTCGTCCTCGCCCGCCTCGGCCAGATCCGCGACCGTGGTCATCCCCGCCCTGCGCAGGTGCTCGCCCGTCGCGGGCCCCACGCCCGGCAGCGTCCTGACCGGCATCGGGGCGAGCAGTTCCCGCTCGGTGCCGGGCTCGATGAGCATCAGCCCGTCCGGCTTCGCCTCCTCCGAGGCGATCTTCGCGAGCATCTTGGACCCCGCGAGGCCCACCGATCCCGTCAGCCCCGTCACCGCCCGGATGTCCGCGCGCAGCCGCTGACCGGCCTCACGGGCCGACTGGGCGTCCCACGCGACTCCCCCGGCCTCCAGGTCCACGAAGGCCTCGTCGAGGCTCAGCGGCTCCACCAGGGGCGACAGCCGCCCCAGCAGCTCCATCACCTGCTCGCTGATCGAGCGGTAGAACGTGAAGCGCGGGACGAGGTAGGCGCCGTTCGGACAGAGCCGTCTGGCCTGCGCCATCGGCATCGCGGAGCGCGCGCCGAAGCGCCGTGCCTCGTACGACGCGGTGGCCACCACACCGCGCGGTCCGAGGCCGCCCACGATCACGGGCTTTCCGCGCAGGCTGGGCTTCGACGCCTGCTCTGCGGCGGCGAAGAAGGCATCCATGTCCAGATGCAGGATGGTCGGCGCGGCTCTCACACCACCGATGCTGCCTCACACCACTGACAATCGGCCCCCTGCGGCCCGGCGGCCCCTCAGACCGCGCGGTTGCGGCGCCGGGCCAGCTCGTCGGCCGGGTTGTTCCCGACCAGCGTCTCGCCGGTGTCGACCCGCTCGCCGTGCAGCTGGGACAGCGCCGTCTCCACATCGCGCCACACCACGCCGACGGCGATGCCGAAGACCCCCTGGCCGCCCTGGAGCAGGGTGACGACCTCGTCGGGCGAGGAGCACTCGTACACCGTCGCCCCGTCGCTCATCAGCGTCATCCGCTCCAGATCACGGAAGCCGCGCTCCCGCAGGTGCTGCACGGCGGTGCGGATGTTCTGGAGGGCGACCCCGGTGTCCAGGAAACGCTTGACGATCTTGAGGACCACGACGTCCTTGAAGCTGTACAGCCGCTGGGTCCCCGATCCGTACGCCGGACGCACACTGGGCTCGACCAGGCCGGTCCGCGCCCAGTAGTCGAGCTGCCGGTAGGTGATCCCCGCCGCCGCGCACGCCGTCGGCCCCCGGTATCCGACGGTGTCGGTGCCGGTGTCGGCCGTGCTGTCGTGAAGGGGGTGGCCACCGCTCGTACCCGGCAGAGGACTCGGAGGCGGGTACGGCCCGCTCCCCCCCGGACATCCGGGGGCCTCCCCTGCCGTACTGTCGCCGCCGCTGCTTCTCACGCCGACCCTCCGTCCTAGAACTGCCCTCACGACGGTAGGCAGTCACTCGGGGTGCGTCAACGATCGCCACACTCGGCACGCCGAGTGATAATCACCCTGAGAGTGGTTTCGCGTACCCCTCTTCCGGGAAAGGCTACTCGAATGCCCCGGAGCCGCCGGGTTTCACGGGGCTCCGGGCGCGCGGCTCACTGGCTGTTGGTGCCGAAGTCCTCGGGCGAGATCTGGTCGAGGAACTCGCGGAACTTCTCCACCTCGTCCTCCTGCTCGTCCGGGATGGCGATCCCCGCGTCGTCGAGCACCCCGTCACTGCCGTAGATCGGCGTTCCGGTGCGCAGGGCGAGCGCTATGGCGTCCGATGGTCGCGCGCTCACCTCGACCCCGCTGGCGAAGACCAGCTCCGCGTAGAAGACACCTTCGCGCAGGTCCGTGATGCGGACCTCGGTGAGCTCCTGGCCCACGGCCTCCAGCACGTCCTTGAAAAGGTCGTGCGTCAGCGGCCGCGCCGGAGCCATCCCCTGCTGGGCGAAGGCGATCGCGGTCGCCTCCCCTGGACCGATCCAGATCGGGAGGTACCGATCGCCTCCCACTTCACGCAGGAGCACGATCGGTTGGTTGGAGGGCATTTCCACCCGGACACCCACGACGTCGAGCTCGTTCACACAGCAACCCTAGGACGTGCCCGGCAGGTTTGGGTAGTCGGGGACCCCCGGGGTCAGTGCAGCCGGACCCCGAGAGCGGTCTGGACCATGGCCGCGTGGAGCCGCACGGTGAGCGCCGCGAGCTCCCTGACCGTGGCCTCCGCATGCGCCCTGGTCTGCGGGTTGCGGTGCAGACGCAGGGGTGCGACCACTTGTTCGACCAGCCCGGCCTCGCGGTCGGCGGCCGCCTTCATGGCGCGAAGATGACGCGGTTCGAGACCGAATCGGCCCAGGTCCGCCACCAGGCGGGCCACGTTCACCGACTCCGCGTCGTAGCCGCCCTCGGGACCGGCCGAGATCAGCCCGTAGGACTCCCACTCGGTCAGCTCCGCCTCGGTGACCTCAGCGGCCACCAGAAGCTCCGTACGCCCCACACGGGACGCCGTGGGGCGCTCCGGGTCGCCCTCGCCCCCGCCGTCCGCCAGATCGCGCGCTCCGCCCGCGGCGGGCAGCACGGGCTGCTCACCGCGGCTCAGCGCGTCCAGATGCTCGCGGATGACCTTCAGCGGCAGATAGTGGTCCCGCTGCATCCGCAGGACCTGGGCGAGCCGCTCCACGTCCTCGGGGCTGAACTTGCGGTACCCCGACGGCGTGCGCCGGGGCTCCACGAGACCCTCGGACTCCAGGAAGCGGATTTTGGAGATGGTGACTTCGGGGAACTCCTCGCGCAGCTGGTTCAGCACCGTCCCGATGCTCATCAGCCGGTCGCCCGCGGTGGCGGTGCCGTTCCCGGCACCGCCCGTCGGTGTGTGCAGCATGGGCCTTCCCTGGTGGGTCTTCCCCCTTGCGGGTCCCCCCGGACGGAGTCTGGGAGAGGGTCAGACGCCGTGCTGGCTCGCGTAGAACACCAGCCGGTACTTCCCGATCTGCACCTCGTCGCCGTTGGACAGGTCGATCGAGTCGATCCGCTCCCGGTTCACATACGTGCCGTTGAGGCTGCCGACGTCCGAGACGGTGAAACGGCCGTCCGGGTTGCGGCGGAACTCCACGTGGCGGCGCGAGACGGTCACGTCGTCCAGGAAGATGTCGCTCTGCGGATGCCGGCCCGCCGTGGTCAGCTCGCCGTCCAGAAGGAAGCGGCTGCCCGAGTTGGGGCCGCGGCGCACCACCAGGAGGGCAGAGCCCAGCGGCAGCGCGTCCACCGCGGCCTGCGCCTCCGGCGACAGCGACGGCAGCGCCGTCTGGCCCGTCACCTCGGAGTCGTACGCCTCCAGGCCGGAGATCGAGATCGTCGACGTGGTCTCCGCGGCACGCTCGGGGACCGCGCCCGGGCGCAGCGGCGCCCCGCAGTTGGAGCAGAAGCGGCTCGCCGCCGCGTTGCTGTGCCCGCACCTCGTACACACCGGCATGGACGGATCCTCCTGCCCCGACTGGACCGCGTGGGAGCTGGTCGCATACGGATCGGACGCGAACCCGCCACCCGGACCCGCACTCGATGGGTCCTGGAAACCTATGCGGCCGGGACCGGCAGGGTCAACAGAAGACGCGCCCGGACCGCCCGGAATGTCGCCACCGGGGCGGCCCACCTCATCGCGGAACAGCGGGCGCTCGCCGCCCTGCTCCTCCGCCTGTCCACGGCCCCGGGCACGGTGCCGGGCGGAGCCGGCGGCACCGTCCTCACGTGCGCTCTTGCCGAACAACTTCGCAAACAACTTCACGGGCGATTCCCCTTGACCGAAACAGACCCGCCCGTGGGGCAGGACGAACCCAGAATCAACACACCGGCCGACCCGGACATCCTCACAACGTCCGTATCCACCAAACAGTTTCCACCACGCACCACGAGTTGGGTGCGCCGACCCCCCGCAAGCTCATGCCCTTGTGCCGTCACCGGCATGCGGCCCCGCGTCACCGCGAGGACGACCGAGCGTAGTCAGGCCGCTTCGCCGGTCGCAAGGCATCCACGACGATCTTGTCGGAACGGACCACCGTGGCCGTGGCCTGCTCCTTCTCCAGAGTCTGCACCACACCGCCGGGGATGTTGAGCGCGGGTTCGAGATCCTGTGGCTTCCCGATCACCTTGAAGACGTAAGGGGCGGTGGCCCGGTGACCGTCGATCTCGATGCCGCCGTCCGCGTCCGAGAAATAGGTGTCGGCGACCACCCGGACGTCATTGACCTGGATGGCCTCCGCGCCCGCCGCGCGCAGCTCCTGGATGGTGTCGAGCAGTTTGTCCGCCTCGACCGCCTTCTTGGCGTCGGTGATGGTCAGCGTGATGCCGGGGCCCTGCGCGGCGACCGTGCCGGCCAGGATGCCCAGCTGGCGCTCCTTCTCCAGGGTCTGCTTGCGCGCCTCGGCCGCCTGGTTGGAGCTGGTCTCCAGCTCCGTGCGCTGCCCCTCCAGCCGCGTCTTCTCGTCCTCAAGCCGCTTCGTACGGGAGTCGAGCTCGTCGAGGATGCGCACCAGGTCCTCCTGGCGGGCCCCGCGCAGCGCGCTGTTGTCGCTGGTGGAGCGGACCTGGATGGCCAGTCCCAGGCCGAGCACGAACAGCAGCAGGGCGACGATCAGTTGGGCCCGGGTCACCCGCGGCGGCCACAGCCCGGCGGCCAGCCGCTGGCGGCCCGTCACCTGCGGGCCCGACGGCTCCTCGGGCCCGGGAGCGGGCGCCTCGGGCACCGGCGGCGGACCGGGCGGCACCGGCGTGCCGGCGGACTTCGGCTGGCCGGAGGCCCCGGGCGTGTCGGGCCGCGGCCGCTCCGGAGTGGAAGGAGTGCCTCCGGCGGCGGGCCCCGGCGTACGCCCCGGCCCCTGCTCGGGCGAGTCTTCGCTGCTCATCGGCCTCACGCCCGGAAGACGTGGCGGCGGATGGCCGCGGCGTTGGAGAAGATCCGGATGCCGAGCACGACGACCACACCGGTCGACAGCTGCGCGCCCACGCCCAGCTTGTCACCGAGGAACACGATCAGCGCCGCCACCACGACGTTCGACAGGAAGGACACCACGAAGACCTTGTCGACGAAGATGCCGTCGAGCATGGCCCGCAGACCACCGAAGACCGCGTCCAGCGCGGCCACGACGGCGATGGGCAGATACGGCTCGACCACCGCGGGCACCTCGGGCCGGACCAACAGTCCGACCACGACTCCCACGACGAGGCCAAGTACGGCGATCACGATGTGCCTTTCCTTCTGGCGGCCGCGCCCCTGCCGGCGCCGGTGGCCTGCGGCTGTGCTGTACGTACGATCAGGCTCGGCGCGGCCGGCAGGCGCACCTCCGTCTGGTCCGAAATGCTGGAACGGATGCCGTAGTTCTCCTGGAGCACATGGAGGTACTGTCCGTCGGCACTGTCCTGGAAGGCGGTGCTGAGCTTCTTGCCGTCGCCCACCGCGAGCACCGTGTACGGCGGCACCAGCGGCCTGTTGTCGACCAGTATGGCGTCGCCCGCCGCCCTGATCGCCGAAAGAGCGGTCAGCCGCTGCCCGTTGATGGCGACGGCCTCCGCGCCCGACTGCCACAGACCGTTGACGACGCGCTGCATGTCCCGGTCGCGGACCCGCCCGGTGTCGGAGAAGCCGCTGTTCTCGCGCGGGCCGCCACCACCGCCCGTCTCGGTGTTCTTGGCGTCGTCCACGACGAGCTTCACACCGGGGCCGTGCACCTCGGTGGCGCCGGACAGCAGAGCGACCAGTTCGCCCTGGTCACCGCCGTGTTTCTCCAGTGCCTTGCGCTGGCGGTCACCGACCTCGCCGCGCAGGGAGTCGACCCTCTTCTGGAGGTCGTCCGCCGCCTTGGTCTCGGCCTCCACGCGCCCGATGAGCTCCTGGCGCTCCTTGGCCACCACGGGCGCCGTTATCCGCGCCTGCGCGGCACCGACCGTCACCACCACCGCGGCGAGCACCAGACCGGCCGCCAGCCCGAGCTTCGCGCTCAGGGTCCGGGGCATGCCCTCGTGCCCCTCGGCCCGGCGCCGGGCCGTCGCCTCGGCGTACCCGTCGTCGAGGGCGTGGTCCATCACATTGGTCAGCAGCGACATGGACGCGTCGGGGCGGGACGGCGGAGAAGGAGTGCTCCGAACGGGGGGCGGCTGCGACATGCCGCACATCGTCGCACGTCGGCGCCCCTGCCGCCGAATGGCCCCACCGGTGTGCCGGGCGGCGTCCCACGACGCCGCCCGGCACCCGGTGCGGACCTCAGTGACCCGCGCTGTCCACGATCGCGGACCACTCGTCGAGCAGCGCCTGCGCGGACGCGTCGTCGGGCCCCTCGGCCCACAGATGGGTGACCGCCTCGGCGGGGTCGGGCAGCACCATCACCCAGCGCCCGTCGGCCTCGACCACGCGCACACCGTCGGTCGTGTCCACCGAGCGGTCCCCGGCGGCCTCCACCACGCGCCGCATGACCATGCCCTTGACCGCCCACGGCGTGGCCAGGTCCCTGCGCAGCACATGGGCACGCGGTATCCGCGCGTCGATCTGGCTGAGCGTCAGCTGCGTCCGCGCCACCAGACCGATGAGGCGGACGAAGGCGGCGGCGCCGTCGAAGACGCTGCTGAACTCGGGAATGATGAACCCGCCGCGCCCGTCGCCACCGAAGATGGTCGACCCCTCGCGGCCCACCCGCGTCAGGTCGTCGGCCGACGTCGTCGTCCACTCCACCTGCGTGCCGTGGTACGCGGCGACCTGCTCGGCGATACGGGTCGTGGTCACCGGAAGGGCCACCCGCCCGCTGCGCCGCTCGGCCGCCACCAGGTCGAGCATCACCAGGAGCGCCCGGTCGTCCTCGACGATCCGGCCGCGCTCGTCGACGAGCGACAGCTTCTCGCCCACCGGGTCGAACCGCACGCCGAACGCGGCACGGGACGAGGCCACGATCTCGCCGAGCCGCACCAGACCGGCCCGCCGGGCGTCGGCGGTCTCGGTCGGCCGCGACTCGTCGAGCCCCGGGTTGATGACGAGCGAGTCGACCTGGAGCCGCCCGAGCAGACTGGGCAGGACCAGCCCCGCACTGCCGTTGGAGGCGTCGACCACGACCTTCAGCCCGGCCTCCTCGACCCCGGTCGTGTCGACCTTGCGCAGCAGCGATCCGGTGTACGAGTCGAAGACGCTGCTCGGGAACTGCAGGTCACCGATCTCACCGGGGAACGCACGCCGGTATTCCTGACGGGCGTAGACCCGGTCCAGCTTGCGCTGCCCGGCCGCCGAGAGGTCCGCCCCGCGCTCGTCGAAGAACATGATGTCCACGGAGTCCGGCACGCCCTGCGAGGTCCGGATCATGATCCCGCCGGCACTGCCTCGCGCGGTCTGCTGTCTGGCCACCGGCAGCGGCACGTTCTCCAGATCGCGTACGTCGATGGCGCTGGCCTGGAGGGCCGAGATCACCGCACGCTTCAGGGCGCGCGCGCCACGCGAGTGGTCACGGGCCGTGGTGACGGTCGCGCCCTTCTTCAGCGTCGTCGCGTACGCGCCGGCCAGCCGCACCGCCAGCTCCGGGGTGATCTCCACGTTGAGGACGCCGGAGACACCGCGCGCCCCGAAGAGATGGGCCTGGCCGCGCGACTCCCAGATCACCGAGGTGTTGACGAACGCGCCCGCCTCGATGGTCTTGAACGGATAGACGCGGACGTTGCCCTGGATGATCGATTCCTCACCGACCAGGCACTCGTCCCCGATGACCGCCCCGTCCTCGATGCGGGCCGCCCGCATGATGTCGGTGTTCCGGCCGATCACACAGCCGCGCAGATTGCTGTGCTGGCCGATGTAGACGTTGTCGTGGACGACGGCCTTGTGGAGGAAGGCACCCTCCTTGACGACGACGTTGGAGCCGATCACCGTGTGCTCACGGATCTCCGCCCCGGCCTCGACCTTCGCGTAGTCGCCGATGTAGAGCGGACCGCGCAGCTCCGCGTCCGGGTGGACCTCGGCGCCCTCCGCGACCCAGACGCCCGGCGAGATCTCGAAGCCGTCGATGTCGACGTCGACCTTGCCTTCGAGGACGTCGGCCTGCGCCTTCACATAGCTCTCGTGCGTGCCCACGTCCTCCCAGTAGCCCTCGGCGACATAGCCGTAGATGGGCTTGCCCTCCTTCATCAGCTGAGGGAAGACGTCACCGGACCAGTCGACGGACGTATCGGCCTCGACGTAGTCGAAGACCTCCGGCTCCATCACATAGATTCCGGTGTTCACCGTGTCCGAGAAGACCTGGCCCCAGGTCGGCTTCTCCAGGAAGCGCTCGACCTTTCCCTCTTCGTCCACGATGGTGATGCCGAATTCCAGCGGGTTGGGCACCCGGGTCAGGCACACCGTGACCAGTGCGCCCTTCTCCTTGTGGAAGTTGATGAGATCCGTCAGATCGAAATCGGTGAGGGCGTCACCGGAGATGACGAGGAAGGCATCGTCCTTCAGGGCCTCTTCGGCGTTCTTGACGCTGCCCGCGGTGCCGAGCGGCTTCTCCTCATTGGCATAGGTGAGCTCCATTCCGAGCTCTTCGCCGTCACCGAAGTAGTTCTTGACCAGAGAGGCCAGGAACTGCACGGTCACGACGGTTTCATGCAGCCCATGCCGCTTGAGCAGCCGAAGCACATGCTCCATGATCGGCCGGTTGGCCACCGGCAGGAGCGGCTTGGGCATGCTCGAGGTCATGGGGCGAAGGCGTGTTCCTTCGCCACCGGCCATCACGACGGCCTTCATGTCGGAAGCGTCCTCCTTGACGAGACAACGGTCTAGCCGACTGCACCCGTCCGGGTGGGATCCCTGGCATCAAGCGCGGATCCCTCAGCTCCGAGGGACCGCCGACGAGCTCAATCGGCCTCTGAGTCCGCCTTGACCAGCCGGCGGACCTGAACCACATACAGGATCCCTGCCCACCAATACAGAGTTGTACCCCATCCGGCGAACGCCCATCCGAAAATCGCCGCCAGGTCGGCGAGCCATCCGCTTCCATCGCTCAGCAGTAGCAACGGGAAGGCGTACATGAGGTTGAAGGTGGCGGCCTTACCCAGGAAGTTCACCTGCGGCGGCGGATAGCCGTGCCTGCGGAGGATTCCCACCATCACCAGAAGCATCAGCTCCCGGGCCAGAAGGGCAGCGGTCAGCCAAACGGGGAGAATCTCCCGCCAGGTGAGGCCGACGAGGGTGGAAAGGATGTACAGCCGGTCGGCGGCCGGGTCGAGCAGCCGGCCGAGACTGCTGATCTGGTTCCAGCGCCGGGCGAGCTTCCCGTCCAGGTAGTCGCTGACACCGCTGAGCGCCAGTACGAGCAATGCCCAGCCATCGCTCTTGGGCCCGCCGAACTCGGGGCGGAGGATCAGCCACAGGAACACGGGTACGCCGACGAGGCGCGCCATGCTGAGGACGTTGGGGATGGTGAGTACCCGGTCCGTCTGAACGCGAGTCTCCTGGACCTCCACCCGGGGGCCTCCTGTGAACGTGCCAACGATGCCCCCTGACCTTACCGGCAGCGCGAGGGCATGAGAGCACAGGGGTACGAGCCCGATCCGAACGGGTCCTGAACGCAAAAATGCCTCAACCCCCGGCCCAAAAGGGCACGGGGGTTGAGGCTAAAATTTGTTCGGCGGCGTCCTACTCTCCCACAGGGTCCCCCCTGCAGTACCATCGGCGCTGAAAGGCTTAGCTTCCGGGTTCGGAATGTAACCGGGCGTTTCCCTAACGCTATGACCACCGAAACACTATGAAAATTTGAACGCTGGCATTGACACAGCTGTTCGTTATTTCAGAACTAACACAGTGGACGCGAGCAACTGAGGACAAGCCCTCGGCCTATTAGTACCAGTCAGCTCCACCCCTTACGAGGCTTCCACATCTGG